>JBPBPU010000159.1:0-104673 GCA_050954465.1 Janthinobacterium lividum | reverse complement strand
CCGGGGGGTGAGGTGACCACGGAGGGCAACGTATATAGAACAATCACCACACCCTATGCCCAAAATCGAGTACGCCATTATCGTGCGGGCCAAAACCCGGCTCGAACAGCTCAAGGCCCGCTACAACACCGCTGCGCAGGCCAAATTTGTGGTGGAGCGCAGCGGCGGCAATTTCAGCGACTATGAGGCCGAGCAAAACCGCCTCGACCAAGCCGTAAGCCAGGTGCAGCGCGAGCTAAGCCAAGTGGTGAAAAGCAAGGTGGTAGAGCGCGAGTTTCTGCCCTCCTTCATCTTTGCCGACGACCAGGTAGTGGTGGTAGTAGGCCAGGACGGCCTCGTGGCCAACGCCGCCAAGTACGTGCGCGGCCGGCCCCTGGTGGCCGTCAACCCCGACCCGGCCCGCTACGACGGGGTGCTACTGCCGTTCCGGCCCGATACCTGCCGGGCGGCCGTGCACACGCTGGTGCGCGGCGGCGAGGTGCCCCTGCGCACCCAGCCGCTGGCCCAGGCCACCTTGCAAGACGGCCAGCGCCTACTGGCATTCAACGACTTATTTATCGGGGCGGCCTCGCACGTTTCGGCCCGCTACCGGCTCACCTTTGGCGAGGCTACCGAGGAGCAGTCGTCGTCGGGCATTCTGGTGGCTACGCCGGCCGGCAGCACGGGCTGGCTTTCGTCGGTGTTCAACATGGCGCGGGGCCTCGAAGCCTTCACGCGGCAGCCGCAACTGCCCGCCATGCCCACGCCCGCGCCCGGCGAGCTGCTGTTTGTAGTGCGCGAGCCTTTCCTGAGCCAGCGCACCCAGGCGGGCCTGGTAGCGGGCCGCCTCGCCGCCGGCCGCCCCCTGCAAGTAGAGTCGCTGATGCCGGCCGGCGGCGTCATCTTCTCCGATGGCGTCGAGAGCGACTTTCTGCGCTTCATCTCGGGCAGCGTGGCCACGGTGGGGCCCAGCGGCGAGGTGGCCCGGCTGGTGCAGGCAGGGTAGGGGTGCGGAATCGGCAGGGTGTCGCCAGCCGTTGGTGGCTGGCTCCCAGGTGCCTTATGGTTACTAACAGCCACTATATTGCGCGCTCATCCCAAGCCTCCTTGCTGTGAAACACTTTTTCGTATGCCTACTGCTGGGGCTGCTTGCCACCCCGGCGGCCGCCACCACCCCGCTGCCCCCGCCGCCCGATTCGCTCAAGGCCCTGCTGCAACAGGCTAGAGGCCCGGCCCGCTACCGCGCCTTGGTGCGGGTAATGCAAGCCTTTAAAAACCAGTTAGAGCCGGCGGCGGCGGCCTACGCCGCCGAAGTGATACCACTGGCGCAGCGCCAGCGCGACACCCTGAGTCTGGCGCTGGCTTATCAGGCACAGGGAGCTACCTGCTTGCTTATGCACCAGGAAGACCAGGCCGAGCGCTACTTAAGCCAGGCCACCAAGCTGCTCGACCACATGGTGGCCAGCAACACCGACCGGGCCAACCTGCTGGTGGACTGGGGAGTGTTGGCCTATAACCGGCTACAGGCCCAGCAGGCGCGGCGCTATTTTCGCCAGGCGCAGGTCTACTTCCGCCGGGCCAACGATGCCGGGGATGATGCCCTGGCTTACCGGCGCATGAGTATGACCTTCAGAGGCGCGGGCGAAACCGACTCTATGGTTTTCTGCCTGCTACAGGCCCGCCGTATGTTTCAGCAGGCGAACAACCTGGGTGGCGTGGCGAGTACCAACGTCGACATGGCCTTGCAGTACAACCACCAGCACCGCTATGCCGAAGCCTTGCAATACGGCCGGGAGGCCCTCGACTACCAGGTGCAGCACCACCAAGAGGCCGAACAGTACTATACCCTGGAAACCATTGGCCAGTCGCTGCTGTCGATGAACCGGCTCCAGGAAGCGTTGCCCTACCTGCGGCAAGCGTATCGCCGCACCCAGCAAATAGGGGAGGATGGCATGTTGCTGATGATTGACAGGCAAATGGAGGAAGCCTTCTTACAGCTGCATCAGCTCGATTCGGCCAACTACCATGCGAGCCGGGCGTATCGGGTGGCGCAGCATACGCAGGTGCCCGATGCCAAAGCTGCTTTGGGAGATGCCCTGGCGGGGCTGGCTACCGTGCGGCTGGCCCAGCACCGCCCCGCCGAAGCCCGCGCCCTGGCCGCCCGCAGCGTGGCATTCAACATGACCCAAGCCCGCTCGGGGCAAAGCTTTCTGCGCAACAGGCTGACCTTCTCGCTGGAGACAGCCCGGGAAGTGGCCGGGAAAATAGGCGACTACCGCTGGTCGTTTAGGCTGGTGCAGGCCCACGACAGCCTCAAGCACCTCACGGCACAAGAAACCAACCAGAAGCTGCTGGCCGAAATGCGGGTGCGCCTGCAAACCGCCGAGGCCGAGCAAAAGGTAGTGCTGCTGGAAAAAGAAGCCCACCTGGCCGCCCAGCAGCGCGAGCTGGCCGAGCTGCGCCGCCGCCAGCAGGTGCTGGCCCTGGCCCTGGTGGCGGTGCTGGCCGTGGCCGCCCTGGTGGGCAGCCTGCGCTACGCCCGCCAGCGCCAGCGCCGCCGCGAAGAAGCCCTGCGCCGCAAACTGGCTGCCGACCTGCACGACGACGTCGGCTCGCTGCTCACGCGCATCTCGCTCGAAAGCTCGCTGCTCGACGAGGGGCTGGCAACCCCCGCCGAGCAGCACGCGTTGCGGGCCAACCTGGTGGGCATGAGCCAGCAGGCCCTGCGCCAGATGGGCGACGTGGTATGGAGCATCGACGACCAGCACGACTCGCTGCCCGCCCTGCTCGACCGCATGCGCGAACACGGCTACGACCTGCTGCCCGCCGCCGGCCTCGAGCTGGACTTTGAGGCCCCCGCCGCCGTGGCCCAGGCCACGCTGCCCGCCGCCGCCCGCCAGCACCTCTACCTGATTTACAAAGAAGCCCTGCACAACGCCGTGAAGCACGCCCAGGGTGCCCGCACCGTGCGGGTGCGCCTGGCCGTGGAGGGCCGCACCTTGCGCCTGCGGGTGCAGGACGATGGCCCCGGCACAGCCAGCCCCGGCCGGCCCGACGGCCACGGCCTGGCCAACATGCGCCGCCGGGCCGAAGCTGTAGGCGGCCGGGTGCAGTATGACACGGCCCCCGGTGCAGGCTTTGCCGTGAGCGTAGAGCTGCCATTGGCTTAAAAAGACGCGGAGCCGCCGCGCCCCAAAATCGCATGATGATGTGAGAACGCCGCCCGGTTGGCCCCGCTACTTTTGCGGGTATGAGTACCCTGGCCCTTGCCCTGATTGAAGACCAGCCCCACATCCGCGAAGTGCTGACCCGCTACCTCGGTGCTCAGCCCGAGTTCGAGTTTGTCCTCGTGGCCAGCTCCGTAGAGGATTTTCTGGCCCGGCTGCCCGTCGCGCCCCGCCCGCCCGCGCTCGTCCTGAGCGACATTGGCCTGCCCGGCCTCACGGGCATTGAGGGCCTGCCCCTGCTGCGGGCGCAGCTGCCCGAGGCCAGCATCATCATGCTGAGCGTGTATACCGATGCCGAGCGGGTATTTGAGGCTTTGTGCGCTGGGGCAGTGGGCTACCTGCTCAAGAATACGGCCCTACCCTTGCTCAAGCAGAATATCCTGCAGGCGGCGGCGGGCGGCTCGCCTATGAGCCCGGCCGTGGCGCGGCACGTAGTACGGGCCTTCCAGGCCGCGCCGCCCGTGCGCAGCAGCGGCCCGCCCCTGGCGGCGCTCACCACCCGCGAAACCGAAATACTGCGGGCGCTGGAAGACGGCCTCAGCTACCAGCGCGTGGCCGAGCGGCTCTACATCAGCCTTAACACCGTGCGCAGCCACGTCCGCAACGTGTACGCCAAGCTGCACGTCCGTTCGCAGGCCGAGCTGCTGGCGCGCAAGCGGCGGGCGGGGTAGCCGCCTAGCCCCCGCAACCGGAAACCCCCGGCGACTTTGCCAAGGGGTGGCAGCCCACTCGCCCTGCTTTCCCGGCAGGCCCTGGCTGAAGCCGGGCGTGTCACCCGAAACCTTCCCAGCAAAAAGCCCCCGCTGCCGCACAGGCAACGGGGGCTTTTTACTGGGAGGGCTCTACTTATTCCAGCACGAGGCGGCGGCTGGCGCGGGTGCCGTCGGCGGCTTCGGTTTCGGCCAGATACAGGCCAGTGGGCAGCGGCGGCAGCGTAGTAGGCTGGCCATTGGTGGCAGTCACCTGGGCTACCACCCGGCCGGTGGCATCGCGCAGGCTGATGCGCAGCGGCTGGCCGGAGGTACTCGTGCCCAGCGAAAACTGCAGCGGCTGGCCGGCTGCGGCGGGGTTGGGCCAGGCCAGTAGGCCGCCGGCTGCTACCTCGCGGGCCGCCTGAGTGCCCAGCAGGATGGTTGACTCAGTCGAATAAGCAATATCGGTAGGCGTGGTGAAGCGGCTGTCGGCGTAGAGAAACGTCAGGACCGGCTGGCCCGAGTTCTGCCGGAAGAACCGGTACCGGAAGTCATACGTGAAGCCGCCTTGCGTGAGGCCCAGGCCAGTGAGCAGCGCGGCCGGGGCGGGCTGGCCGTTGAGGTAGAAGCTGTCTTGCTGGATGACGCGCCGCCGGCCCAGCAGCACCGGCATGGCCACCGAGCCGGCCTGGCTGCCCGCCACCGGAATGCGCAACGTGCCCCAGCCCGCCACCGAATCGACGGAGGTGATGCGCGTTACCTGCCGGAAAGGGACCTGGCTGAGGCCGAACGCCATAATCGTGAAAGTCGATTTGAGGGCGAACCGACTCGTGCGCACAGTGCGGGAGGTGCTGGTCATGGGCAGCGGCACCCGCAGCGTGCGCATGGCAATGGTTTGGGCCGGCACGACAATATTATCGCTAGCCGTGCCCGTGACGCTGCCCAGCGGGAAGGTTTGGGCGGTGGCGACCACCTTGCCCAACTGGCCGAAGCCGTCGGTATCGAAGCCCTCGTAGCCGGCGGCCAGGATGCCCAGGCTACCGTCGTAGAAGTCGAAGTACCGGACGCTGCTCGCAAAAGGCGGGGTAGCGCCCGCATTGTTGTAGGTGTCGACCGACTGTAGCCCCTGTGGCGTGAGGGTGCGGTAGTCCCAGGTTTTGTTGGTCCCAGTGGCGGGGTTGGCCACGCCGGTAACGCTGGTGGGCTGGTAGCGGTCGACGGAGCCGGCCGTAGCCGTAAACTGCGCTGGGGTGATGGTGATGGGGGTTTGGGCCAGGGCAGCGGCGCTGCCCAGCGCGAGGCCGAGGGTAAGCAAGTGTTTCATGAGCATACTAAATGAGGGGTGGTGAGCAGGGTGTTTATCGTGACTGGCCAGTCTGGATAAAATGCGTTGAAAGCGATGGCAAAGCACGGCGCGGCGGCCACACTGTGCCATCGCATTATCATGCGATATTTCGGGCGCAGCAACCGCGCCCTCCCCAGTGTGCAAGCAGCCCGCCCTCCGGGCAAGCTGTTTTCCCCAACCGTTTGGTAATCACCCACGCGCACCCCGCCCGTGCCTAACGGCAGGTAGTCGGGCAGCCCAGAGCCGGATAGCGGCAGGCTGGCGTTTGGCCCCCGCTACTGATACAAATACGGCACCACCCCTGGCTGCCGGAAGCTGAAATCGGTGAACTGGTACGAGTCGTGGCTCGTCTCGAAGAGCCGGAAGCCATTAGGCGTAAGCTGGCCACGCGGGTAGTAGCCGAGCAAAATCTGGAACGTGCGTAGTACCGTTAGCTCGTTGCGGAAGCGGAAGCCGATACCGAAGCCGGTATAGGGCAAATTGGCCCCGAAGGGCGAGCCGCCGCCGATGCGCTCGTTTACAAAAGCCACGTCGGCGAAGGCCAGCACGGCCATGCGGAAGCCCGCCAGCGAGAGCGGCGTGTACACCGTGCCCTCGTAGGAAGTGGAGAAGCGGCTGGTAGCCAGTATCTGGCCCTCGGGCTGGAAGCCGCGCACGGTGCCGCCCACGCCCCCGATGCCGTTGAGCAGCACCTCGGCCGGGTAGCGGTTGAAGCCAGCCACGAAGCGCGTATTGAGCAGGTGCCGGCTCTGGTAGTTGCCCACCCGGTAGCGGCGCGTGAAATACAGCACCTGACCGCTGAGCAGGCCCTGCTCCCAGCCGCCATCGCCGATGCGCTGAAACGAGCCCAGGTCGAAGCCACCGTAGAGGTAGCCCTGGCGCTGCGAGTAGCCGGCCGCCGAAATATGCAGGTTCAGGTAGCGGCGGGCGCCCACAGGGTTGGCTTCCAGGCCGGTGGTGAAGCCCAGCAGGGTGCCGGCCGGCACGTCCTCGGTGCGGCCGAAGCCGAAGAGGTACTTGTCTTTATAGTAGCGGCGCACCGAGTAGCCCACCGTGCCCAGGTAGAGGGTGCGGGTGCGGTCGTCGGGGGTGTCGTAGGGATTGGTAGTATGGTTTTCGTGGGTGATGCCGGCCGCCACAATGAGCCGGCCGGGGTTTTCGAAGCCCAAGTCGTACGAGCGCAGCCGGAAGGCACGGCCCAGCCATGCGCTCTGGCTGGTGAAGGAGCGGATGCGGTAGTTGGGCTGCTCGCCTTCGGGCGGGGGCGCGTCGCGGGGCAACACGATGCGCAGGTTGAAGGCATCGAGCGAGAGCGCGCCGGCCCAGCGGGCGCTGGGCGAGTAGAAGTCGCGCTGCACCGACAGCCCCCCGGAGTGCGACTCAAACTCGTTGAAATACCGCGCCTGGGCCGAAATAAAATTGCGAAACGGCACCCGGTACGTGCCCTCGTAGCCCCAGGACTGCGGCAGGCCCCGGCCGTACTGGTAGCGGTTGTCGAACTCGTGGCCCAGGCCCAGAAAATTCTGGTCGCCCGCACTCACAATGGCTTCGGTGGGGCTGCGCAAATCGTAGCCCCCGGTATAGCTGAACACGTCGGTGGTATATACCAGGATATCCACGCTGTCGCGGGAGGCGGTTTCCTCGTTCACCAGCACGCGGGCGTCGAGAATTTCGTTGGTTTGGCGCAGCAGGCGCTCACTTTCGGCCAGGGCCTGGGGCAACAGCGGCTGGCCCGGCCGAAACAGCAACACCTGCCGGATGCGCGAGCGCGCCGTGCGGATGTGTACCGCATTGCCGGCCCGCTCCAGAAACGTGCGCGGCTGCCGCGTCGCGTCGTTGAGGCTGTAGCCGAAGGCGTCGAAGGGCGTGATGGTGACACTGCGCACCACCTTGAAGTTGTGCTTATCGAACTGCCGGTTCAGCAGCACCGCGTCGAGGCCGTGGTCTTCTTGCTGGGGCTTAGTGAGCCGGAAAAACGCCTGCACGGCGCGCCCCACAATGGTTTTGCGGCGGGTGTAGCGCTCCAGGCTCAGGCGCAGGCTTTCCTCATCGAAGCGCTGGCCCAGCGAGTCGGACGGCGGCTTGGCATTATCCCGGGCAATGTTGAGTGAGTCGGGCGGCAGGGCGTCGCGCAAGTTCAGGCGCTGGGCGTGCGTGGCCCGGCTGCCCAGCAGCAAGGCCAGCAATAAATAAAAAACAACGGCTACCCGACGTAAACGCACTGCTGCAAGATACGGAAGTAGCGCTCAGCTTTAGCTTGGCGCATCGCCGCCAAGCGGCGAATCCGGCCCCGCGCCGCCAGAAAAAACAACGGCCCCAGGCGCGGGCTTCGCCGCTCTGCGGCGATGCGCCAAGCTAAAGCTGAGCGCTACTACTTTTTCACCAGCCCCTTGGCCGTGAGCACCACCGTGGTAGGGTCGAAGCCCAGGTTTTGCAGGGCGGCGGCGCGGGCTTGCTGGGCCAGGGCGGCGCTGGCAGCGGCATCGTGGGTTTGCTCAGCGCTGCTTTGCGTGTTGTTGGTTAGAAAAGCCTGTAAGTGCAGGTAATCGGCCATTTCCTGGCGGCGGGTGCTGGTAGTGAGCAGCGCGGCCATGCTGGGTGCGGCGCACAGGCGCAGGGCCTGGCGGCGCAGGCCGGCCACCTGGGCGGCGGTGGGCGGCGCGGCTATTTCATTGGCCGCCAGGTAGAGCACCAGCCAGTTGGCCGTGAGGGCGTCGGCCACGGTATTGAGTTGGAGGTTGAAGCTCGTGAGCGCCTCGCCCCAAGGCACCAGCACATCCTGGCTGGCAAAGGTTTGGCTGAGCGCCGCGCCCGCCGGCGTGGCGCTGCCGCCCTGCCCGGCTACTATTCCTGCCTCCACGCGGCGCGTGATGGCGGGGTCGCGCCGGAAGGGTAGGGTAGCGGCCGTGGGCTGGCCGGGCGTAGGTTTCGGGGTGCCTTTGGGCGGTGCCAGCACCTGCTGTAAGGCCGGCTGGCTGAGGTAGCCCGGCCACAGCACGGGTGGGGTATAGTCCTGAGCGGCAGCGGCTAGGGGTAGGGCCAGGAGTAGGAAGAGAGCGAGTTTGCGGAACATGGTGCAAAAATGGGCGATGTAGCGCGGACTTTAGCTACGCTGACCTTCGGTGGTAGTCCGCGTTCGCGCCGTTGTTCTGAACGCGGACTACCACCGAAGGTCAGCGTAGCTAAAGTTCGCGCTACAGCTCGAACTTTTTCTAAAAAAATTAGCTTATCAATTGCTTGCCTTTTCCAACGGCTTGCTGTACTTTTACCCCCGTTAACCCCCTCTGGCTGATGAACGAGCGTATTCAGGAAAAGCTAAGTATCTTAGCGGACGCCGCCAAGTACGATGTATCGTGCAGCAGCAGCGGTGGCAAGCGCAAAAACGAGCAAAAAGGGTTGGGCACCGCCGAGGGCATGGGCATCTGCCACTCGTTTACCGAAGACGGCCGCTGCGTGAGCCTGCTCAAGATTCTGCTCACCAACCACTGCATCTTCGACTGCGCCTACTGCGTGTCGCGCCGCTCAAACGATGTGAAGCGCGCCGCCTTCACGGTGGAAGAAGTGGTGGACCTTACCATCAATTTCTACCGCCGCAACTACATCGAAGGGCTGTTTTTGAGCAGCGGCATCTTCAGCAGCCCCGACTACACCATGGAGCGGCTGGTGCGCATTATCCGCACCCTGCGCAACGAGCACAATTTCAACGGCTACATCCACGTCAAAACCATTCCCGGCGCGAGTGAGGAGTTGATTCAGGAAGCCGGCCTCTACGCCGACCGTCTGAGCGTGAACATTGAGCTGCCCTCGGAGCTGGCCTTGCAAAACCTGGCCCCGGAGAAGAATTATAAGGAGATTCTGACGCCGATGGCCCAAATCCGCGACGGCATTATTCAGAATAAAGAGGAGAAAGCGCTGTTCAAGAAAGTGCCGCAGTTTGCCACGGCCGGCCAAAGCACGCAGCTTATTGTGGGCGCGAGCAGCGAGAACGACTTGCAGATTATCCAGCTTTCCAACTCGCTTTACCAGGGCTACGGCCTCAAGCGGGTGTACTACTCGGGCTACGTGCCCGTGACCGACGACGCCCGTCTGCCCCAGATAACCCAGCCGCCGATGGTGCGCGAGCACCGTCTCTACCAAACCGACTGGCTCATGCGCTTCTACGGCTTCGAGGCCGACGAAATCCTCGACCCCGCGCACCCGCACCTCGACCTCGAAATAGACCCCAAGCTGGCCTGGGCCCTGCGCAACCAGCACTTGTTTCCGGTGGATGTGAACACCGCCGACCGCGCCATGATACTGCGCATCCCCGGCGTAGGGGCCCGTTCGGCCGAGCGCATCGTGCAGGCCCGGCGCTTCACCTCGCTCACCGGCGAGCACTTGCAGCAGTTTGGCGTGGTGATGAAGCGGGCCAAGCACTTCCTCACGGCGCGGGGCATGCCCCGCCCGGCCCTGGGCGAGCTAGATGCGCAGGCTGTGCGCCGCCAGATTCTGTTTGGGGGCAAGGCCGTGCGCTCGGCCTTGGTTACGCAGCAGCTCGATTTATTTGCCCAAGCCGGTTAAGCTACTGGTTGCTTGGCTAAGCCTGCTTACTTTTCACCGGCCTTAGCCAGTAACCATTCCCTACTACCCATGAAATCTGCTCTGCTTGCCTGCCTCGCCCTAAGCCTCAGTAGCTGCCTCAGCTCGACTCCTGACGTCTGCACGCAAACCGCCACCGAGCCAGCCACGAGTGTCACCGGCCCCAAAACGGCGAGCGTAAACCAGGCCGTTGCGTTCACCATCGGCTATCCCATTGAAAATGGCTGTGGCAAGCTTGCTGGCGTCTCCGAGCAAGTCCAGGGTGCTACCCGCTTTCTTGGGGTGATGGTGAAATACGATGGCTGCAACTGCCCGCAAACCGTTACCGCCAGCCAAACCAGCTACACGTTCCAAACTGCCCAGGCGGGCACGTACTTCCTGAAATTTGCGACCACTGGTGGTTTCATAACTGATACGCTGGTAGTGAAATAAGTAGTCAGAATTAAGTGGCAAGTGGTAAGACCGGATTTATACGACTGTTTTTCAAATAGTCAACATCTTACTACTTGCTACTTAATTCTGACTACTTACTAGCTGCCAGCTCCCTGCTTACCCGCCTACTATCGGGCGGGCATTTCCCCGGTTCATTTTCTGCCATGAAAATTACCCATCGCGCACCCGCCGACGCGTCGGCCCCGCTCTCCACTGCCATCCCTGCGCTGCCCGCCGGCGCGGCCCCCGACAAAGCCCCGCGCCTTTCGTGCTGCTGCCGTGTCTCCGAGCTGCTGCCCCTGGTGCGGCAGGCTCATGATGCTGCCCGCGCCGCCCGCCTGGCCGCCGAAGACCAACCCAGCGTAGCCGCGTAGCATCTGTCATTGCGGGCAACGCATTCCGCGCATCAAGCGGCGTCAATCGCACCTGAACGATGGCGTTTGGGTGACTATCGTTCTACACATATCGTTCGGGTGCGATTGACGCCGCTTGATGCGCGGAATGCGTTGCTCGCAATGACAGACGTATTTCATGGATTATCCCCTTGAACACCACTACGTGCGCACCAACGGTGTGCGGCTGCACATGGTGCAGTGTGGCCCCGCTACCGGCCCGCTGGTAGTACTGCTCCACGGCTTCCCCGAGTTCTGGTACAGTTGGCGGCAGCAAATCGAGGTGTTGGCCGCCGCCGGCTACCGCGTGTGGGCCCCCGACCAGCGCGGCTACAACTTGAGCGATAAGCCCCGCGGCAGCCGGGCCTACCAGCTGCCTACCCTGGCCGCCGACATAATCGGGCTGCTGGACGCCGCCCGGCAGCCCCAGGCCATTATTATTGGGCACGACTGGGGCGGCATCGTGGCCTGGTACCTGGCTACGTATCATGCCAGGCGTGTGGCCCGCGCTGCCATCCTCAACGCGCCCCACCCGGCCGGGCTGCCCCGGGCGCTGCGGCAGGTGCCGGGCCAGCTGCTGCGCAGCTGGTACGTGCTGTTTTTTCAGCTGCCCTGGCTGCCCGAGCGCCTGTTTCGGCGGCGCGACTACCGCTTTGGGGTGGGGGCTTTAGTGAAAACCAGCCGCCCCGGCACCTTCGGCCGGGCCGAGCTGACTGCTTATAAAGCTGCCTGGGCGCAGCCCGGGGCCCTCACGGCCATGCTGAACTGGTACCGCGCCCTGCGCTACCCGGCTGGCCGCTCCGGTCCGGCGCGGGTGGTGGTGCCCGTGCAGCTCATCTGGGGCCGGAAGGATGCTTTCTTGGACGCTCGCCTCGCCGAGCTGAGCCTGCAGCGCTGTGAGCAGGGCGAGCTGCACTACTTTCCGCAGGCTGGCCACTGGGTGCAGCACGAAGAAGCCGAGGCGGTAAATGCGCTGCTGCTGAAGTTTTTGACTGGATAAGGTGGGCAGGTGTCTCCTGGCGCGGGCCTCTGGCCCGTGCTAGGAGACACCTACTGCGTAACATCAGGTAAGTAACTGCTGCGCAAGGTGAGAAGTAATGCTCAGCTTTAGACCTATCTTAATCACGCTTATCCTTTGAGCCGTCTCGTTCCCATTCAGCCCGCTACCGACACCGCCGTGGGCGCGGTGGGCCCGCGCCCACCCGCGCCAGAGCTGCGCAACCCGCCCGCCGACTACACCTATGACGGCTCGTTTGAGGGCTTGCTTACGGTGCTGTTTCGCGTGTATGAGCGCCGCTCGGCTCCCAACTCCATTCAGCCGACGGCGGCTGTGCAGGGCGGCTTGTTTGCGCAGGCCGTAGCCGTGGATACCGACGAAACCCTGGCTACCCGCACCTGGGACGGGCTGCGGCGCTTCATTCCCGAGGCGGCGCGGGCGCGGCTCTACCACGTTTTTCTGAGCGAAGATGCCGAGCGGGAACTGCTCATTTTTCGCTACGCCGATACGGCTTTGCGGGCCGGGCGCGACATCTCCGAAAACTACGCCGACGCCACCGTGCGCCGGTGCCAGCGCCTGGCCCAACAGCTTTTCCGCGAAAAGCACCGCATGGAAGCCTTTGTGCGCTTCGAAAAAGCGCAGGACGGCTTGTTCCACGCCACCATCGAGCCCGATTTCGACGTGCTGCCACTCATTACCGGCCATTTCACGCGGCGCTATGCCGACCAGCGCTGGCTGATTTTCGACAAAAAGCGTCGCTACGGACTTTACTATGACCTCACCCAGACGAGCATCGTGGAGTTTGAGACGGCCACCACGCCGCGCCGGGGCGAGGTGTCGGCCACGGTGCTCGATGAGCGCGAGCCGCTGTTCAAGATTCTTTGGCAGGCGTATTTCGACCACGTAAACATTCCTGAGCGCAAAAACCTCAAGCTCCACCAGCGTCAGATTCCGAAGCGCTACTGGCGCTACCTCAGCGAGAAGCAGCCCCGCGAGCGCCGCTTCGAGCCAATCCGTAATAAGCGCGGGCCTAATGCTGCGCCGGAGTTGCCCCCGGCCTAGCGCCGTAGGTTTGCCCGGCGGCTGGTGGCGCGAGGCTGCCCTGGCCCAAACCTGGCATAACCAGTATGGAAGAACAACTGCTGAAAAAGTGGCGAACAGCCGAGCTAAACGACGTAGACCCAGCGGTTTTGCGGATAATTGGCGGGTACATTATTTGCCGGGGCACCCTGCTGCGGCACCGCCTGATGCTGTTTCCCGACCAAACCTACCACTTGGCCGAGACGCGTGATAGGGGCCTGCGGTGGGTTGAGTTGCTAACAGGCCGCTACCAGGTGCTGGGCCCAGAACTGCACTTGGCGCTGCCCGCCACTCGGCGCGGCCGTACCTATGCCGCGTATGCCCGGCTGCTGGCAAAAAATACGTCCACTGGCCCCGCCCTACACCTGCTGCCGGGTGCATTCGACCCCGGCCATCCCGACGAGGCCCTTACGGGCTACGGGCTGCAAAAATTGCTGTTTCCGCAACTGCTGCGGTGCATCAGCACGGAGTTTGGCCCCAAAACGTTTGGCCGCAGCCTCACGTTCGGCCGCAACTACCTGGCCCTGGGGCCGGCGCTGAAAGCGGATTTTATAGAAGTGGTCAACGACCACCGCCGGGTCGGGCGCTACCCGGCCGCTAATTTTCGGGCGTACGCCAGGTAACCGGGGCGGGGCGCCGACAGGTTACCTTCGCGGCCGGACTGAACCCCTGGTACTAGCCATTCAGCCAGTATTTCCTATGAATAACATTCTGGTTTTCGGCGCTTCCGGCCAACTAGGGCAGTGCCTGGCCCACGTAGCCCAAGAGCGCAACACGCTCGGCCTCATATTTCCGCCCGAAGGCCAGGCCAACATCCTCGACCTGGCTGGGCTGCGGGCTTTGTTTGAGCAGCACCGTCCGGCCTACGCCATCAACTGCGCCGCCTACACGGCCGTGGACAAGGCCGAGGACGAAGTAGAATTAGCCCGCCGCGTAAACCGCGATGGCGTAGAAAACCTGGCCCGCCTCTGCGGCGAGTTCGGCACGGTGCTACTGCAGGTTTCTACCGATTTCGTATTTGCCGGCACCGGCAACCAGCCCCTCACCGAAAGCGACGAAACCGCGCCCCTCAGCGTCTACGGCCTCACCAAGCTGGAGGGCGAGCAGGTGATACCCGCCCACACGAGCCGGTATTTCATCTTGCGCACCAGCTGGCTCTACTCCGAGTACGCGGGCAACTTCGTGAAAACCATGCGTAAGCTGGGCCGCGAGCGCGAGGAGCTGCGCGTTATCTGGGACCAGGTGGGCACGCCCACTTACGCCATCGACCTGGCCGGCTGCCTGCTGCACCTCATCGAAACTCAAAGCCAGGCTTTCGGCCTCTACCACTATAGCAACGAGGGCGTTACGTCGTGGTACGACTTCGCCACCGCCATTTTCGAGCTAAGCGGCCTGCCCACCAGCACGGTGCCCATCCGCACGGCCGAGTACCCCACCAAAGCCACCCGCCCGGCCTACTCGGTGATGGACAAAACCAAAGCCAAAACGCAGCTCGGCGTGGCTATTCCGCACTGGCGGGCGAGTTTGGCGGTGTGTTTGGGGCGGCTGGGGTAGGAACAATTTAGCGGGATAAGCAGATGACGAGCGATGACCAACTAAATGCCAAGCAGTATGCCGCATCCCTTCAGCAGTGGGTTGATGAAGTGGTTCAGGGCAGGCTTTGGGAGAAGCACGTCGATTTGCATCTTGATACACTTGATACGCGGTTCCGACAACCGGGACGCTGGGTTGAAGTGAGCCTATTGTTGCTGCCTTATTTGTCTGATTTGATTGATAAAAACCAGTATGAGTTGCTTTTGGCTATCCCTTTAGCGCTAACTAAAAATCCAGTTCCAGTGCAGGTATTGAGCTTGGATGACTTGGAGCACCATGTTGGATTGACGCCACCTTCCTTTTATTTGTTTCCGCTTCATTCCTCTACTCTCATAGCAACTCTTGCTTCTGCGCGTTATTTACCAATCCTAAGCCAAGATGCTAAATGGGAAGTTTATTTCAAAGAGGAGAAAGAACAACAAGAGTACAATGGGGTAATATTTTTACAGATGCCAGGTAATTACCTCGCGTTGCCGCGTGCCGCGTAGCGGTGCCAGGTTTGTAGTAAATCTCAGGCCCCGAAAAGGTGCCGCGTAGCGGTGCAAGAAGCGTTAGGCGGTTTCTTGCACCGCTACGCGGCACTCGTTCTTCTTTGGCATTTCTACTACAAACCTGGCACCGCTACGCGGCACATTGCAACGTGGGGTAGCTACCAAAGCCGCTGAAGTAGCCCACCAGTTATCTAGACACCAGCTGCCTCACCGCCCGCGCTGCTGCAGCGCCAGTGCCAGCCCGGCACACGCCCCGCCGGCCAGGCACACGCCCGGCCAGCCGTAGTGCGCCCAGGCCAGGCCGCCGAGCCACGAGCCCAGCGAGCCGCCCGTGAAATAAGCCGTCATGTACACCGTGTTGAGGCGGCTGCGGGCCTCGGGGCGCAGCGAGAAAATGAGGGTCTGGTTGGCGATGTGGGCCGATTGCACGCCTACGTCGAGCAGGATGATGCCCACTACCAGTCCGGCCAGGTAGCCGCCGCCTAGGCCCAGCACCAGGTAGGCGGCCAGCGCCAGCCCGGTGCCCACCACAATGGCGAAGCGCGGCCCGCGCTGGTCGGCGGCCCGGCCCGCCAGCGGCGCGGCCAGGGCCCCGGCCGCACCCACCAGCCCAAAATAGCCCGCCTTGTCGGAGCCGTAGTGGTAGGGCGCGTGGCTTAAGTAAAACGCCAGCGTAGTCCAGAATACGCTGAACGCGGCAAACGCACTGGCCCCTACCAGCGCCGAGCGCCGTAGCGGCGGCAGCTCGCGCACCAGCGTCAGCAGCGAGCGCATGAGCGCGGCGTAGGTGCCCTGGAAGCTGGGCTGGTTGCGGGGCAAGAGGCTGGCCAGCAGCGCCACCAGCACCAGCATGAGGCCCGCCGCGCCCCCAAACACGGTGCGCCAGCCCAGGTGCGCCGCCACGTAGCCGCTCACCGTGCGCGAGAGCAGAATGCCCAGCAGCAGCCCGCTCATGATGCGCCCCACAATGCGGCCTCGGTCGGCCTCGGGGGCCAGGTGGGCGGCCATTGGCAGCAGTAGCTGCGGCACCGCCGAGCACACGCCAACGAGCAGGCTGGCCGCCACCAGCAAGCCAAACGTAGGTGCGGCGGCGGCAGCACCCAGGCAAGCCACCGCACCCAGCAGCAGCCAGATAATGAGACGCTTGCGCTCCAACTTGTCGCCCAATGGCACTAGCAGTAGCATGCCCAGCGTGTAGCCCACCTGGGTAGCCGTAGCTAGCAGACTGGCCCGGCTGTCCGAAACCCCAAACGTGTGCCCGATGGCGGCCAGCAGCGGCTGGTTGTAGTAGATGTTAGCCACCACCAGCCCGCAGCTAAGGGCCATCAGCCATACCAGGGCCGGCGTGAGGCGGGGAGGAGTTAGAGTCATTTTTGGTTGGAAAGCGTCTGTCATTGCGAGCAACGCGAAGCAATCGCACCAGAACAAGCACATTAGAACGAATACGGAACAGACGATTTTGTTCTGGTGGGATTGCTCCGCGTTGCTCGCAATAACAAGTATTTCCGGTGGTAAACCCTCAATCTGCCGTTATTTTGCGCGGCGTAGCTGCCGGGCCGCCATGGGGCCGGGGCTGTTCTTGCTGTGAGTCTGACTTTTCCTGTTGGTTTTGGGGGTGCCCGCCGGGGCCTCGGCCGCGTGCTGCTGCTGGTGCTGCTGGCTTTGCCGGCCGTGGCCCAGCGGCACCGGCCGGCAAAGGCGGGCAAAAAAAAGGCCCCGGCCGCCCAGGAGCGCCCCGCTAAAACCCACCGCACCAGCCGCCAGCCCCGCACTAAAAGCAAGGAGCAGTTGGAGCGCGAGCGCCAAGCCAACCTCGCCCGCATTCAGGAAGCGGGCAAGGTGCTAACCCAAACCACCCAGAAAAAACAAGCCACCCTGGGTCAACTCAACACCATCAAGGAAAAGCTGACGGTGAAGCAGGGCCAGATTCAGCATATTTCGACCCAACTGCAAGGCATCGAAAGCAACGTACACCAGACCGTAAGCCAGGTGCTGAGTACCCAGCAGCAGCTCGCCAACCTCAAGGCCGAGTACGGGCGGCTCATGTACACGGCTTCCAAAACGAGCAGCGGCTTCAACCAGCTCATGTTTTTGTTTGCGGCCGAGTCGTTCAACCAGTTTATGCTGCGGCTGCGCTACGTGCGCCAGTACACCCAGGAGCGCCAGCAGCAGGCGTTGCGCATTCTGGGGGCGCAGCAGCAGCTCAGCCACCAGCTCGATGGCCTCACCCGCCAGCGCCAGCAGCAGAAGAGCCTGCTTAGCAGCCAGCTCACCGAAAACCGCAACCTGCTAGGCCTCAAAGACGAGCAAGACCAGGTGGTGCAGCAGCTCAGCCAGCAGGAGCAGGGCCTGCGCCAGGAGCTAGCCGAGCGCCAGCAGGCCGTGGCCCGCCTCGACGACCTGATTGCCCAGCGCGTGCGCGAAGAAATAGCCCGCGCCGCCCGCGTAGCCCGCCTCGCCGCCAACGCCGCCCGCCGCCGCGCCGCCCGCTCGGCCGCCGCTGCTACCACCCGCCGCTCGCGCCGCAACCAGGAAGCAGAAACCCGGAACGAGGAACCCGAAACCCGAAACGACGACCTAGGAACCCGAAACGACGACCCCAGCGCCAACCCCGAAAGCGACACGCCCGAAGAAACCAGCGCCGACCGCCACGCCAGCCGCGTAGCCCTCACCCCCGAAACCGCCCTGCTCTCGTCGGGCTTTGCCGGCAACCGGGGGCGGCTGCCCTGGCCGGTGGCCCACGGCTTTCTGGCCCAGCACTTCGGCCGGCACCCCCACCCGGTGCTGCGCCACGTCACGGTCGACAACCGGGGCGTCGACATCCAAACCAACGAGGGCGAGGCCGTGCGGGCCGTGTTTGCGGGCCGGGTGCTCACCGTGGCCCAGGTGCCGGGCATGCACACCATCGTCATGATTCAGCACGGCGAGTACTTCACGGTGTACGCCAAGCTGCGCTCGGTAAACGTGCACGAAGGCCAGGAAGTAGACGCCCGCGACGCCATCGGCACCGCCGCCACCGACGCCGACGGCACCGCCCAGGTGCAGTTCCAAGTGTGGCGCAACTCGGCCAATTTAAACCCCGAAAGCTGGCTGGGGCGGAAATAAGTGAGGAGGTGATGGGGTGAGGAGGTAATGGGAGGCAAAAAAGAACGCCATGCTGAGCGAAGCGGAGCGGAGTCGAAGCATCTCGCTCGCCGAGTAATCCAATCGGTAGCGCCTCTCTGGTTCAACGATTGAGTTACCAGGCGAGCGAGATGCTTCGACTCCGCTGCGCTGCGCTCAGCATGACGTTCTTTTTCACCTCATCCCCCCATCACCCCATCACCCACCATCCGCAATTTGTGGTATACAAACCTCAATTCAGATAGCGCGGCCCTGCCTCTGGCTTCCGAATTTTGTGCTGCTGATTGCTGACCAGCGCAGCAGCTTTACCATTTAGCTTATCTCACTCATGGACAACAAACTGTCTGCGGAAACCACTTTTTTATTAGGAGGCGACCTACCCATTAACCGGCTCGGCTTTGGGGCTATGCGCATCATGGCCCGGCCCGCCTGGGGGCAGCCCGCCGACCGCCCGGCCATGCTGGCGCTGCTGCGCCGGGTGGTCGAGCTGGGCGTCACCTTCATCGACACGGCCGACATGTACGGCCCCTTCATCTCGGAAGAGCTGATAGCCGAAGCCCTGCACCCGTACGCGGCCGGGCTGGTTGTCGGCACCAAGGGCGGGTGCGTAAGTTTCGGCCCACCGCCCGAGGGCGTACTGCTCGATGGCACCCCGCAGCACTTGCAGGAGGCCCTCACCGGCAGCCTGCGCCGCCTCAAGCTTGAGCGCATCGACCTTTACCAGCTGCACCGGCTCGACCCCCGCGTGCCCGCCGAGGCTACGCTCAGCTTCCTGGCCGAAGCCCAGCGCCAGGGCCGGGTGCGGCACCTGGGGCTGTCCGAAGTATCCGTGGATGACATCAAGCTGGCCCAGCAGTTTTTCCCGGTAGTGTCGGTGCAGAACCGCTACAGCCTCTTCGACCGCGCCGCGGAGCCCGTGCTGGCTTACTGCCGTGAGCAGGGCATTGCCTTTATTCCGTGGTTTCCCATTGGCGGGGGCCTGGTGCAGGACATGAACATCGTGGAGCAAGTGGCCGCCCGGCACCAGGTATCGGCCCGGCAGGTGGCCCTGAGCTGGCTGCTGCACCACGCGCCCAACATCGTGCCCATTCCGGGCACCGGCAGCATCGCCCACCTGGAAGAAAACCTACGGGCCGCCGACATCCACCTCACGGCGCAGGATATGCAGGAGCTGGATGCGCTCAGCTAGCGTGCTACTCACCAAAAAGCCCGCGTTTCCTGGTTGGGAAGCGTGGGCTTTTTCGAGGGCTGCCAACTGAACCCGGCGCGTGAGCAACGCCAAGGCAGGGTTTTGCTATAGTCGGCTACACCGGCGCCGTTTCACTTGCATTCGATTTGGGCCAGCGGCTGGGCGCTATCCCGCAGGGCGGCACACGCCACGGGCCAGGCAGTTTCTTCGGGGTAGAGGGCAGTGCGCAGGTACGCCCAGGTGAGCTGCTGCACCAAGGCCACGCGCTCGGGGTTCTCATCGGTCGTTTCGGCCACGTCGTAGCCCGAAATGCCGCCCAGCAGGTGTTCCCCGCCGAATATGGTAAGCAGGCATTTGGGGCCCGAACTTAGGAAGTAGGGGTCGGCGTGCCAGGCGGGCCCCCGCACCGTGAGGTGGGGCGACGCATCCTGGTCGCCCACGACGACGAGGGCAGGCGTCGTCATCTCGGCAAAGCTGGGGTGCTGAAAGAAGGGAACGTGCTCGATGGCCCACGCGCTGAGGTCGGCCCCGCCGTTGCCCGGCGCGGCCAGCAGCACCCCGGCCTTGATGCGGGGCTCGGCCATCGTCACCTTCGTGCCGGCCTCGTCGGTGAGCTGTGCCCCCAGCAGCAGGCTGGCCGTATGCCCGCCCATGGAGTGCCCGACTACGGCCACCCGGCTGGGGTCCAGGCGCCCGGTAAGCTCCGGCACGGCCGCCTCAAGGGCCGCAAGCTGGTCGAGAATGCGCGTCATGTCCTCCGCACGCGACCGCCAGAACATGGGCGCGCCGGGCGTTTCCGGCCCGAATTTCAGGGTGCGGGAACTCAGGTGGGTGGGCTGAATGACGACAAAGCCGTGCGCCGCCCAGAAATTGACGAGCGGGGCGTAGCCATTCAGCGAAGACAGGTTGTTCGACTGGCCCTGGCCGTGCGAGAGCAGAATGATGGGCAGCGCGTGCCCGGTTCGGGGGAAAGAAATGCGCAGATGCAAATCCACGGCGCGGCCCGGTGCCGGCAGCACTACGGGGCTCACCGAGATAACCTGAGCTGGCGCAGGGCCAGGGCTCGGAGCTTGATTTTGAGGGGCCATAAGGGTAGCCAGGAGGTGGTTGATAACTTCCAGGCAAAGCTACCCGGCCTGGGCGGCGCGCCGGTAGCACATCCGTGGGCATTACTGGTACATTTTCCGGCTGCTGGCGCGGTACCCGGCGGGGGTAGCGCCGGTTTGGCGCTTGAAGAAGCGGTTGAAGTAGGAGGCATCGGCAAACCCGAGGGCGAAGGCAATTTCCTTCACCGACTGGTGGGTATGAAACAGCAGGCGGCGGGCTTCCAGCACCAGGCGCTCCTAAATGTGGGCAATGGCCGGCTTGCCGCTCTGAGCTTTCACCACTTCGCTCAAATGCCGGGCAGTAATATGCAACTGAGCCGCATACGCGCTTACTTCGTGCCGCTCGCGGAAGCCTGCTTCAATTTGTGCCCGGTAGCGCTGGAGCAGTAGCTTATCGGGGGCCCCGGTGGTGGCAAACTGCTGCGTGTAGAGTCGGCTCAGGTGGATGAGCAGCACCTCCAGGTAGGCAACCAGCATCCGCTGCTGCCACTCGCCGGCGGGGCGGCAGTACTCGGCTTCGAGCCTGGCCAGGATGTCTTCCACAAAAGCTGCGTCGGCCGCCGCCAGCCGCAGCTCGTGGCCGTGCTGCGGGTTCTGGAGCAGCGGCAGCTGCGCCAGGGAAGAGTTTTGCAGGGCCAGGAACTCGCTGGTAAACACCAGGCTGGTGTTCCACGCCGGCTGCGGGTCCTCTTTCACCAGTAGCTGGCCCGGCACCGTGAAGTAGAATGTGTTGTCCTGCACCACATAGGGTATCATATCGACCCAGTGCCGGCTGTTGCCGCGCCGGGCAAAAACCAGCACGTAGTTGTGCTGGCGATGCGGCAGCAGCACATCCTGTGCCCGGTAGGCCAGGGTGCCTTCCGTGCGCATCAGCTGTAGCGAGCCAGGGCCGGCAACTGGTGGCGCCAGTGCGCAAACCGGCAGGGGCTGGTTAGTCTGAAGCGTAGGCATTAGCGGAGTTTCCTGTTTTGCGGCAGGTATAACTATGCTGTTGCGCCCGTGTTTAAGCAGGCAGCAGTCTGGTAGGCTGCGCCGATGTAGGACTTACGCACTCGGTTCGTGAGCGTAGCCGCGAAGCGGCGGCATATTGATAGTGGCGAAGTAGTTAGGCAGTTTCCAGAGCTGCGAAGCTGCGACACTTTCACCTCCACGACAGATGCCGTAGCTTCGCAGCTCTGGACTAGTTGTCAAGCAGTTACTACCAACATGCCGCCGCTTCGCGGCTACGCTCACGAACCGAGTGCGCAAGTCCTACTTATGGAAACCTCCGCCAGAAAACTCTCTAACATCTACCTCGCCACCTCCACCCAGCCCTTTTGCACGGGTAGGCCGTCGGTGGGCGTGAGCAAGTAGTAATACAGGCCCGGTGCCAGGCCCGGCGCGGTCCAGGTGTTGCGGTAGGCGTTGTCTTCGTAAACGCGCTGGCCCCAGCGCGAAAACACCTGCAGATGTGGGGCACAGCCCCCAATGCGGGGCGCAAATGTCTCGTTTTGCCCGTCGCCGTTGGGGGTGAAGATGTTGGGGATAAACATGGCCTGCACCGTCACGGGCGGCAAGTCCAGCGCCTGCTGGCAGCGGCCCTGGTTGAAGCTCACCACTACGTGCGGCCGGAAAGTGCCCGCCTGGATATAGGTATGCGTCACATCGAAGCCGGTAGTGGCCGGCGAGTTGTCGCCAAAGGTCCAGGTCAGTACCGCGTCGGTGGGCAGGGTGGCGGCGGGCTGGCTGTAATGCACCAGCAGCGGAGCCACGGCATTGGGCACGCACGCCCCCGGCACGGCGGCCGGGGCCAGGGTAGGCACCGCCAGCAGCGTAATGCGCCGCGTGGCCGATACCGGGCACGCCGTGCTCTGGCCCACGGTGTACGTCACCACCGCCGTGCCCAGCGCGGGCGTAAACACGCCCGTCGGCGACACGCCCGGCCCGCTCCAGACGCCGCCCGTGGGCGTGGCCCGCAACTGGAAAGCCTGCACGGCACCAGGGCACAGCACCGTATCGGCGGGCATGGCGGCAGTGAGGGCAAACAGCACCTGCACCGTGGTAGTAGCCTGGCTGCGCACGCTGGCGCAGCTGCCGGCCCCCTGCACGGTGTAGGTGAGGGTTTGGGTGCCCATCAGGGCCGCCGAGGGCGTGAAGACGAAGCCCGTAGCTACTGAGCCGCTTACGCCCGGCCCCGTCCAGGTGCCCCCGGCCGGCGAGCCCGCCAGGGCTACCGGGCCGCTGCCGGCGCACACGGGCGGCAAGGCAGCCACGCTGGCCACGGGCGGCGCATCCACGGTGACGGTGGCCGTAGCCGTGGTGGTGCAGCTGCCGGCTGCCGAGGCCACCGAGTAGGTAAGCGTTTGCTGCGAGCCATTGCCCACGGTAGGGGTGAAGAAGAAGCCCGTGGCGACCGAGCCCGACACGCCCGGCCCGGTCCAGGTGCCGCCCGTGGGCGAGCCGCTGGTAAGAGCTATTGGCCCGCCACCGGCGCAGGCCGAGAAGTTGGTGGCCGTGGCTTTGAGCACCGTTACCTGCAGGCTGGTGGTGCTGGGGCAGGGTGTGCCTGCGCCTACGGTGTAGGTGAGGGTATGCACCCCCGTGCCCGCCACGGCCGGCGCAAACGTGTTGCCCACCACGCCTGGCCCGCTGTAGGTGCCGCCCGCCGGGGAACCTTGCAGCGTGACGACGGGCGGCGTGGTGCCCGCTTGCAGGCAATACACGGATTGGGGCAGTGGGGCCAGCGCAGCAACGAGCACGGGCACCACGGTAATAACTTCCTGCCCCGTTATGGTGCAAACCAGCGTAGCGCCAGCCAGGGTATAGGTGAGCGTTTGGGCACCCAGCAAAGCCACTGAAGGCGTGAAGACGTAGCCCGTAGCCACCGAGCCGCTCACGCCTGGCCCCGTCCACACGCCGCCGCTCGGGGAGCCGTGCAGCGTAATGGGCCCGGCATTGGTGCACACCGTCTGGTTCTGGTCTACGGTCACGGCCTGGGGCTCGAAGTTGAGCTTGAAGGCGGCGTTATTGCAGGGCAGGCCGTAACCGTTGATGCCGATGCCGCCGTTGTTGGGCGAGTAGGTATTGGCCCCCGGCGGCACCGGAAACCCGCTGTAGTTGAAGCACGAGCACACGGCCGCGTATACCACCCCGCGCGGGTCGAAGCGCGAGGTGCCACCATCTACGTGGTCGCCGGTAGAGCCGGCGGTGGCGTCGCCGTAGTACGTGCCGTAGGTGAGGCTGGTAAGGCCGGGGCTGAACTGGGCCAGGTAAAAGTCGGAGCCTGCGCTGGCATTGTCGGGGGTGGTGCGCACAGCATTGGGCGTCACGGCCAGGCCGTGGGTATAGCCGTTCTGGTTGGGTTGGTTAAGGCCGTATATGTTCTGGTTTACCATGCCGCCCCAGCCGCAGGCATACACCCGGTCGCACTGGTCGACCAGAAACGCGGTGGGCGAAATGTCAATGGTGCTGCGCCCCGAGCCAAACACGGTGCTCAGCAGGCTTTGGTTGAGGTCGGCCGAGAGCTTCTGGATGAACTGGTGGCTGCCGGGGTTGCTGTAGAGGCCCGCGCTCACGGGCCACGCGCCCAGCGACTGCCCCAGCAGATACACTCCGTTGTCGGCCCCTATCTGCACAAAGAAGGCCTGGTCGTAGGCGCTCGTGCCCAGGTAAGTAGCCTTTTGAATAGCGCTGCCGTTGGCCGCAATGCGGGCCACGAAGCCATCCACGCTGCCCTGCGCCGTGGTGGTGAGGGCCCCCGCCGTAGCCGGGAAGTTAGGGCTAAGGGTGCCACCGGCCACGTACACGTTGGCGCTGGCATCGAGCTGAATGGAGTAGGCCCCGTCGGCGGCGTTGCCGCCCAGGTAGCCGGCCCAGGTTACGCTGGTCATGTCGGCGGGCAGCTTCACCACCACGGCGTCGCAGGTGCCGCCTTTGTAGGCGGGGCCAAAGCTGCCGGCTGTGCCCGGAAAGTTGGCTGAGTTGGTGGTGGAGGCCAGGTACACGTTGTTCTGGGCATCGATGAGCACGTCGCCCCGCAGGGCGTCGCCGTAGTTCTGGGGCAGCTGCCGGGTGCTCGAAACAGGGTCGTAGGGCACCAGCCCGTCGTTGCCGCTGCCGCCCAGGTAGGTTGAGGCCACCAGCGAGCTGCCGTCGGCGGTCAGGCGCGTCACCACGATATCGGTGCCGTTGGGCACCGCGTAAAATCCGCCATCCCCGAAGGGGTCGGCCAGCTGCCCGCCCTGAAAGCTGCGCTGCACCGCGCCCCGCGAGGTGGGGTAGTTGCTGGAGCTGGTGCTGCCCAGCACCACCAGCTCGCCGAGGCTGTTCACCACCAGGCTGCTCGGAAAGTCGGCGGCATTGCCGCCCAGGTAGGTGGCCCACACGCGCGCGGCGGCCCCGCTCACGGCGGTATTGTACTTGATGAGGGCAATGTCGATAACCCCGCCGAAGGTGGTCTGGAACGCGCCCGGCGAAGTGGGGTAGCTCACGGCAGCCGTCATGTCATCAAGCACGATGCCGCCCGAGTACATATTGCCCGCCGCATCATAGGTAGCCGTAAAGCCCCAGTTGCTGCCGTGCGCCCCAGTGTAAGTCGAGAACACCACTGTGGGGTCGATGACGAGCGGGCGGCGGTGGTCGTAGCGGCCCAGCGCAAACGCCACCCGGCCCTCGGCGGCTTGCAGCTGGTAGCGGCAGGCCACGGGCTGGCGCTCGCCGCTGCGCGGGTCGAGCTGGTAGGCGTGGGGCAGCAACTCGGTAATTTCGCCCACCGAGGTGCCTACGTGCAACTGGCCGTCGTCGCTCAGGCGCAGGCTGGTGGCACCCTCGTAGCGCAGCTGCACCTGGCCGGCATCGGCCCCGGCGGCTACCTCGAAGTCGTATTCGAGGCCGTGGGTTTCGTTTTCGTAAAACCGCGCCCCGATGCCCGGCCAGGGGGCCTGGTAGCGCACCTGCCGGTAGCCGGGCACGGCGCGGGCCCAGTGGGCGGGGTCGTTGCCGTGCAGGTAGTTGCGCACTTCTCCCGTGGGGGCGGTGGGTTCGAGCGGCGTAGCGGCATCGGCGCCCACAAACTGCACCCGCAGCTGGTGACCCTGCACCGCGCTACTGGCGGCCGGCAGTGCCGCCCCCTCGTGGGGGTGGGCAATGGCCTGCAGCAGCACGTAGCGCAGCCCGCCCGGCTCCAGGCAAAGGTGGCCGCCCGGCACGGCCGCCGCGTAGCGCACGGCACCGGGCCACTGGCCCTGGTTAGGTATAAATTCGAGCGTCTGGTCGGGGGCGGGCGGGGAGGCCAGGGCGGGCAGCAACGTTTGCGCGGCGGCGCGCAGCCAACCTAGGCTGAGTAGTAAGCAGTAGAGTATTCGCATAAAAGGCAAGCAGCAAGCTTCGTAGTAAAGCTAAGCTCCGCAACGGTAGCAGGCCGGTGGATAGTGCCCGCGCCGGCTGGATGCGGGGCCGGAAGCCGGATTTTTTTGCCGACCTTGCCCGCTGTTTCTCCAGTCTGCGCTCATGGATATAGTACGAAGGGCCGTTGTGCTGGTGGGTGCCGGGCTGTTGCTCGGGCACCCGGCCGCCGCCGGCACCAGCCCAGCCCCCGCCGACACGGCTCAGGTGCGGCATTACCTGGCCCGCGCCAAAGCCCTGCGCGATACTAACCTCGACAGTGCCCGCTACTTCGACCGGCAAGCCCTAGCCCTGGCCGAGCGCTTGGGCTTCGTGGCCGGGCAGGCGCGGGCACAGCTGGCAACGGGCAACGGCCTGTACGCGGCCGGCGACTACCCGGCCGCCGAGCGCCACTACGAAGCCGCCCTGCCGCTGGCCCGGCACGCCCACCTGTGCGCCACCGAGGGCCACGCCTACAACGGCCTGGCCCTGGTAGCACAAGCCCTGGGCAACGTAGACGGCGCCCTGGCTTACCTACAGCAGGCGCGGGCCGCTTACGCAGGTTGCCAGCCCGCTAGTGTGCGCAATGAAATTGCGGTGCTCACCAACATCGGCAATACCTACCTGTTGGTGGGCCGCACCGCCCAGGCCGAGCGCCCCCTGCGCCAGGCCCTGGCCCTAACCACCACCGCCACCGAGCCCCACGCCCTGCTCAACCTGCTCGACCTGGTAGGCATGCTCCAACAGCGGCAGCTCCACCTCGATTCGGCCGTGGTTACCTGGGGGCGCGAGTTGACGCTGGCCCGCCGCGCGGCTGACCGCCGCGCCGAGTGCTTTGCCCTCAGCAACCTGGCTGGGGCCTGCCTGGCGCAGCACCGGCCCACTACTGCTCTGGCTTACGCCCGGCGCGCCGGGCAACTGGCCCGCCAGCTCGGCAACCAGTCGCAGATTACCGATAATACCCTGGTATTGGCCGAGGCCCTGCACGCCCTGGGCCGGCCCGAAGCCTACGACACCCTGCGCCGCTACCTCACGCTCCAGGATACCCTCATGGGCCAGGCCCGCACCGAAGCCGTAGCCCAGGCCCAGGCCCGGTTCGACGTGGCCGGGCAGCGCACCCGCGTGCGCGTGCTGGAGCAGGAGCGCCGCATTGCCAGCCTCGAAGCCGCCCAGCAAACCCTGCGCACCCGCCTGGCGGTGGGCGGCAGCGCCGCGCTGCTAGTGCTACTGCTGGGAGTAGCCGCCTGGGCCTACCGCCGCCGCCAGCAGCGCCGCGAAGCCGCCCTGCGCCACCAGCTCGCGGCCGACCTGCACGACGACGTGGGCACGCTGCTCTCGCAAATAGCCCTGCAAACCGACCTGCTGCAAGAGGGCCTCGGCGAACCCGGCCAGCAGCAGCGCCATTGGGCCGAAGTGGCCGACAACTCCCGCCTGGCCGTGCGCCAGCTCAACGACGTGGTCTGGAGCCTCGACGCCGAGAACGACACGGTACCCAACCTGCTCGACCGCCTGCGCGACTACGCCCACGAGGTGCTCGTGCCCAGCGGCCGCGACGTGCGCTTCGTGGCCGACTCCGACCTGGCCGGCCCCAGCCTGCCCGCGTCCGCCCGCCGCCAGCTCTACCTCATCTACAAAGAAGCCCTGCACAACATCCTCAAGCACGCTCCCACTCCCGCCACCGTCACCGTCACGCTGCGCCGCCACGCTGCGCAGCTGCTGCTGGAAGTGGTAAATGACGGGCCGCCGCCCGCGCAAGTCCCGCCCGGCCGCAGCAGCGGCCACGGCCTGCGCAACATCAGCGAGCGGGCGCGAACCCTCGGCGGCAGCGCCACCACCGAATCCCTGCCCACGGGCGGCTTTGCCGTGCGGGTGCAGGTGCCGGTGGGGTAATGAGCAATGAGCAATAAAGAACGTCGTGCTGAACGCAGTGAAGCATCTCGCTCGCGTCATTGAATACGTAGCGCAACGATGCGAGCGAGATGCTTCGCTCCGCTCAGCATGACGTTCTTTTGCTACCCACTACCCACTACCCCCATGCAGATTACCGTTCCGCTCGCCATTATCGAAGACCAGCCCAGCATCCGGCAAACGTTCGTGACGTTCCTGGCGGCCCAGCCCGAGTTTGAGGTGGTACTCACGGCTGGCTCGGTTGAGGAGTTTCTGGAGGCCCTGCCCACGGCCGCCCGGCCGCCCCGGCTGGTGCTCTCTGATATTGGCCTGCCGGGCATGAGCGGCATCGAGGGGGTGCCGCGCATCAAGCGGGTGCTGCCCAAGGCGGAGGTGGTGCTCATCACGGTGTACAGCGACGCCGACCGGCTGTTTCAGGCGCTGTGCGCCGGGGCAGTGGGCTACCTGCTCAAAACCACCCTGCTGCGCGACGTGAAGGCGGGCCTGCTGGAAGTGCTGGAAGGCGGCGCGCCCATGTCGCCGGCCATTGCCCGGCACGTGGTGCGCCATTTCCAGCCCACCCCGTCGCTCACGGAGGTGCTCACGGCTCGCGAAATGCAGCTGGTGCAGGCCATCGAGGAGGGGCTGAGCTACCGGCTGGTGGCCGAGCGGCTGGGGGTGTCCATCAATACCGTGCGCACCTTCATCCGGCGGGTGTACGAGAAGCTGGAAATCAACTCGAAAGCCGAGCTGCTGGCTCGCCACCGGGGCGGCCCCGGCTAGCGAAACGGGCCGGGAAAAAAGGTGGGCTTGTCGCATCAAAATGCGACAAAGCGGGGGAAAATGCCGGGGGAATTTTGCAGTGGCGAAGTAGTTCGCTGCCTCACGCTCCCCGCTATGAAACAACTTTTCCTCCTGGCCCGCCTCTGCGGGCTGGCATTGCTGCTGCCGCTGCTGGCCCACGCTGGCACGCCCGTACTTACCCTGCAAGCCACTGTGCCCACCAGCAGCACCGACGTAACGGCGTTCGTCGATAAGGTAGAAATTCTCAATGTCGCCACTGGGGCCGTAGTGGCCAGCGCCGTGCCCAACAGCAGCTTCGAAACTATTGGCACGGTGAGCAGCGGGGGCTACGGCTACAACCCCACCGGGGCCAGCTGGACTTTCACCAACCAAAGCGGCATCACGGCCAGCGGCAACGCCTTTGCCTGCCCTACTCCCCCCGATGGCAGCTACGCCGCTTTTTTGCAAACCTCGAATACCGGCCTGCCGGGCAGCTTCAGCCAGACGCTGCCTACCCTGGCAGCAGGCTACTACCAGGTGCGGGTGCGCCTGGCCCAGCGCAACACCAACGCCGCCAACCAGGGCGTGCTCATCCTGGTAGATGGGCTGGTGCTGGGCAGCAGCGTGCCCGCCAACGACGGCGCGTTTCACGTTTTTACCAGCGCCGTGTTTGCCGTCGATAAGCTGACGCTGCGCTTCGAGGGCACGGGCAGCGCCACCGCCGGGGCCGACGTTACGGCCTTTGTGGACGTGGTGCAGGTCCTCAACGCCAGCGGCACGGCAGTGGCGGGGGCCGTCCTCAACTCCGGCTTCGAAACGGTGGATGCCTATAGCGGCAGCTTCACGCAGTCGCCCACCGGGGCCATCTGGGCGTTTGGCGGCCAGGGCGGCATCGCCAACAGCAACAGCGCCTACAGCAACCCCGCGACTTCGCCCGATGGCACCCACATTGCCCTGCTGCAAAACGTGAGCAGCTTCAGCCAGGGGCTGGCCGGGCTGGCGGCGGGCAGCTACCAGGTGCGGGCGCAGCTGGGGCAGCGCAACTACAGCGCCGCCAACCAGGACGTGCGTATTCTGGTGGGCGGTGTGGCGCTAGGTACCAACATCCCGGCCAACGACAACGCCTACCACGCCTATACCACGGGCAGCTTTTTGGTAACGCCGCCCGTCATCACCGGCATCAGTGCGGCCAGCGCGGTGGCGGGCGCCAGCATCACCCTCACCGGCAACTACCTGGGCGGGGCCGCCTACGTGAGCGTGGACGGCGTGGCCGTGGTGCCGGCCAGCGCCAGCAGCACCAGCCTCACCTTCACCGTGCCGGCCGGGGTTAGCGCCAGCCCGAGCATCATCGTGACTTCGCCCTATGGCCCCAGCAACGCCATCGTGCCGCAGTTGAACGTGGTGAGCACCAGCCCGGCGGCCAACTCGCGCACCGCGCCGCTGGCAAACTCGACCGTGGGCGTCACGTTTTCCGGCCCCGTCACGGCCGCCTCGGCGGCGGGGCTACGGGTGTTTTCGGCGCAGCTGGGGGGGCGCAAGGCCGGTACGGTGAGCGTGAACAGCAACACGGCCAGCTTCGCAGCTACTACCGGCACCGTGCGCACCAACTTCAAGCCCGGCGAGCTGGTGAGCGTGACGGTGCCCGCCACCGTGCAAAACTCCAGCGGGCAGGCCACCCGCAAGAAAGTGTACCAGTTCAGCACGGCCACGGGCGGCACGGGCACGGGCACCTTCCGCGCCCCGGCTGCCAACACCGACCCGGCCGTGGGCACGTACCCCCTGAGTGTGGCCCTGGGGGATATAGACGGCGACGGTGACCTGGATGTGGTAACGGCCAACGACAGCAGCCCCGGCACGGTAAGCCTGGTGCTGAACGGGGGCGACGCTACCGGCTCCAACACTGGCAGCTTTGCGGGGGGCACCACCCTGAGCGTGAGCGACTACCCAATGGGCCTGGCCCTGGGCGACGTGAACGGCGACGGTAGCCTCGACATCCTCACGGCCAGCTATGGCGGCAATATCGGGGTGCGCCTCAACAACGGCAGCGCCACCAGTTTCACCACGCCCGCCACCGTGCCTACCGTGGGCACCAACCCCCAGAGCCTGACCCTGGGCGACATCGACGGCGACGGCGACCTCGACCTGGTAACGGCCAATAGCAACAACCCCGGCACGGTGAGCGTGCGCTTCAACGACGGGGCGGGCACCTTCACGGCCCCGGCCAGCGGGGCCGAGGTAGCGGTGGGCAGCAACCCCCAAAACGCCTTGCTGGGCGACGTAGACGGCGACGGCGACCTCGACCTGCTCGCCGTCAACCAAACCAGCGGCACGGTGAGCGTGCGCCTCAACGATGGAACGGGCCTGTTTGCAGCGCCGGCCATCGGGGCCGAGGTAACGGTGAGCACCGCCGCCCAGGGCCTGGCCCTGGGCGACGTGGACGGCGACGGCGACCTCGACCTGGTAGCCACCAGCTACGTCACGGCGGGCGTAGTAAGCCTGCGCCTCAACGATGGCGCGGGCCTGTTCACGGCCCCGGCCGCCAATGCCGATACCAGCGTGGGCAACGGCCCCCGCAACGTGGTGCTGGCCGACGTGGACGCCGATGGCGACCTGGATATGCTCGCCGTAAACCGCAACGGCAACAACGTGAGCGTGCGCCTCAACAACGGCTCGGGCACCTTCACGGCCCTGCCCGCCAACTCCGACCCCGCCGCGGCGGGCCTGCCGTATGCGCTGGCCCTGGGCGACGTGGATGGCGACGGCGACCTCGACCTGGTAGCGGCTAACGGCAACACCCCCGGCACGGTGAGCGTGCGCCTCAACCAGCCGCCCGTGCCCGTCATCAGCAGCTTTTCGCTCGCCAGCGGCGTGGCCGGCACCAGCGTGAAGCTGACGGGCACCAGCCTCACGGGCACCAACAAAGTAACCGTGAACGGCGTGAGCGTAACGCCCACCAGCGTAACCGCTACCGACCTCTTTTTCGTGGTGCCGGCCGGGGCCAGCCCCACCCAAAGCATCACCGTGACCTCGCCCAACGGCACGAGCCTGCCCAGCACCGCCTTCACCGTGCTGCTCCGCATAGCCGGCACCAGCCCCGTAGCCAACGTGCGCAACGCCACGCCCCTAACCAACTCGGCCGTGAGCGTGACGTTCTCGGAGCCGGTGACGGCGGCCAGCACGGCCCCTACGGCCACCAGCGGCCTGAAGGTGTACTCGGCGCAGGCCGGGGGCCGCAAGGCCGGCACCCTAACGCTGAGCGGCAACACGGCCAGCTTCGCGGCTACGGCCAGCACCCCGCGCACCGATTTCAAGCCCGGCGAGGTAGTGAGCGTGAGCGTGCCCGCCACGGTGCTGAGCGCCGGCGGCCTGAGCGTGCCCAAGCGGGTGCTTCAGTTCACCACGGCCACGGGCGGCCCTGGCAAGGGGCTGTTTTCGGCCTCGGCCACCAGCCCCAGCGCGGGCACCTACGCCCAGAGCGTGGCCCTGGGCGACGTGGACGGCGACGGCGACCTCGATATGGCAACCACCAACCAGGACGACGGCACCGTGAGCGTGCGCCTGAACGGGGGCGACGCCACCGGCACCAACACCGGCAGCTTCACGGCCGGCTCTACGGTAACCGTGGGCAGCAACCCCCGCAGCGTAGTGCTGGCCGATATTGATGGCGACGGCGACCTCGACCTGCTGGCCGCCAACAACGGCGGCAACACGGTGAGCGTGCGCGTCAACAACGGCAGCGGTGCGTTTAGCGGCAGCGTGAACCAGGTGGTGGGCAGCAACCCCTACGCGGTGGCGCTGGCCGATGTGGACGGCGACGGCGACCTCGACCTGCTCACCACGAGCTACGGCAGCAGCCAGGTAAGCATCCTGCTGAACGGCGGCGACGCCACCGGCTCGAACTCGGGCGCGTTCAGCAACGGCTCGACGATAAGCGTGGACAGCGCCCCCACCGGCCTGGCTATGGGCGACGTGGACGGTGATGGCGACCTCGACCTGGTGGTGGTTTGCACGGCCAGCTCTGCCTCCACCGGCAGCGGCTCGGTGAACGTGCGCCTCAACGGCGGCGACGCTACCGGCTCCAATACGGGCGTTTTCAGCAATGGCTCGGCCTTTGCGAGCATTGCGCCCTACCCCCTGACGGTGGCCCTGGGCGACGTAGACGGCGATGGCGACCTCGACCTGCTCACGGCCGGCTACTCCGGCACCGTGGGCACCAGCCTGGCCAACGTGCGCCTGAACGGGGGCAATGCCACGGCGGGCACGCTCAACGCGGGCACCTTCAGCAATGGCTCGAACGTGGGCGTGGACAGCGCCCCCTACGCGGTAGCCCTGGCCGACGTGGACGGTGACGGCGACCTCGACCTGCTCGCCAGCAGCAGCAACGGCAGCACCGTGAGCGTGCGCCTGAACGGGGGCGATGCCACCGGCACCAGCCCCGGCACGTTCAGCAACGGCTCGGACGTGAGCGTGGGCAGCAACCCCCAGGGCCTGGGCCTGGGCGACGTAGACGGCGATGGCGACCTGGATTTGCTGGCGACCATACCTACGCACAGCGGCGCCAACCCGGTGAGCGTGCGCCTCAACCAGGCCCCGCCGCCCACCATCGTCAGCTTCACTCCGGTCAGCGGCATCGTGGGCAGCACCTTTAGCCTCACGGGCACCAACCTGCTGGGGGCCACCAAAGTCACCTTTGCGGGCACCAGCGGCAACGTGGCTACAAGCTTTACCGTGGCCAGCAGCACCAGCCTCACGAACATCGTGGTGCCCGGCGGGGCCCAGACCGGCACCCTCACCGTGACCACAGGCGGCGGCACCAGCGCGGCCAGCACCCAGACCTTTACCGTGGTGCCGCCCCCGGTTATCAGCAGCTTTTCGTCCGCCAGCGCGGGGGCGGGCACCAGCATAGTGCTCACGGGCACGGGCCTCACCGGGGCCACCAAAGTAACGGTGAACGGTGTGAGTGTGACGCCGACCAACGTAGGCAGCACCAGCCTCACCTTCGTGGTGCCGGCCGGGGCCAGCACTACCCAGAGCATTACCGTAACCTCACCCAACGGCACGAGCGCGGCCAGCACGGCCTTTACCGTGCGGGTGGGCGTGGTGCCCGGCACCCCAGCCGCCAACGCCCGCACCGCGCCCCTGGCCGGCTCGGCCACGAGCGTAACCTTTACCGAGCCGGTGACGGCCGCCAGCCTGGCCTCGACGGCGACGGGCGGCCTGAAAGTGTACTCGGCCCAGGTGGGCGGGCGCAAGGCGGGCACGGTAAGCCTGAATGGCAGCACGGCCAGCTTCGCGGCCACGGCCGGCACCCTGCGCACCGACTTCCGGGCCGGGGAGCTGGTGAGCGTAACGGTGCCCGGCACGGTGCAGGCAACGGGCGGCCTCCTGGCCAAGAAACGGGTATACCAGTTCACCACGGCTACCAACCCCATCGGGGCCGGCATCTTTGGGAGTGGCAGCAGCCCCAGCATGGGCAGCAGCCCCCAGGGCGTGGCCGTGGGCGACGTGGACGGCGACGGCGACCTCGACCTGGTAACCGGCAACAACTACGGCAGCGTGGTGAGCGTGCGCCTGAACGGGGGCAACAGCACCGGCTCGAACACCGGCGTGTATGGCGCGGCCACGACCGTAACCGTGGGCAACAGCCCCCAGAACGTGGCCCTGGCCGACGTGGACGGCGATGGCGACCTCGACCTGGTGGCCGCCAACAACAACACCAGCACCGTGAGCGTGGTGCTCAATGGCGGCGACAACACGGGCTCCAATACCGGCACCTTCACGGGCGGCTCCACGGTGAGCGTGGCGGCCTTCCCCCGGCGGCTGGTGCTGGCCGATATTGATGGCGACGGCGACCTCGACCTGCTGACCATCCACAACAACAGCACCACCGTGAGCATCCGCCTGAACGGGGGCGACGCTACCGGCTCCAATACGGGCATCTTCTCGGGCACCGGCACGGCTACGGCCGGGGGCTACGCGGCCGGCCTGGCCCTGGGCGACGTGGACGGCGACGGCGACCTCGACCTGCTCACGGCCAACAACGACAACACCGGCAGCAACGGCACGGTAAGCGTGCTGCTGAACGGGGGCGACGCCTCCGGCTCCAACGCGGGTACCTTCTCGGGCGGCTCGACGGTGAGCGTGGGCCAGTTTCCTTACCACGTGGCCCTAGGCGACGTGGACGGCGACGGCGACCTCGACCTGCTCACGGCCAACCGCCTCAACACGACCGGCACGGTGAGCATCCGCCTGAACGGGGGCGACGCCACGGCCGCTACCCTGAACGCGGGCACCTTCGGCAACGGCTCCAGCGTGAACGTGGGCACCACCCCCCAGAGCCTGGCCCTGGGCGACGTGGACGGCGACGGCGACCTCGACGTAGTGGCCTCCAACTACGACAGCAACGGCCCCACCACCGTGAGCGTGCGCCTGAACGGCGGCAGCGCCGCGAGTGTGAACGCCGGTACCTTCAGCAACGGCTCGGACCCCACCGTGAGCGGGGCCCCGCTCGACCTGGCCCTGGGCGACGTGGACGGCGACGGCGACCTGGATATCGTAACCGTAAGCAGCAGCAGCGCGAGCGTGCGCCTGAACCTGCCCGCCGTGCCCACCATCGCCAGCTTCACGCCGGCCAGCGGGCCGGTGGGTACTGTTATCAGCCTCATGGGCACCAACTTGCTGGGGGCTACCAAAGTCACCTTCGCGGGCACGGCCAGCAACGTGGCCACGGGCTTCACCGTGGCCAGCAGCACCAGCCTCACGGGCATCGTGGTGCCCAGCGGGGCTGCCACAGGCACCCTCACCGTGACCACGGCGGGCGGCACGAGTGCGGCCAGCACCCAGACCTTTACCGTGACGCCGACGCCAGTTATCAGCAGCTTTTCGCCCACCAGCGGCGTGGCTGGTGCCAGCGTGGTGCTGAGCGGCAGCAACCTGGCGAACGCTACCAGCGTGACGGTGAACGGCGTGAGCGTGACGCCCACCAACGTGAGCAGCACCGGCCTCACCTTCGTGGTGCCGGCCGGGGCCAGCAACACCCAGAGCATCCGGGTAACGGTTAGTGGCGGGGCCAGCGTCACCAGCACGGCCTTTACGGTGCGGCTGCCGGTAACGGGCACGAGTCCGGCCGCCAACGCCCACACGGCCCCACTGGCCAATTCGGCCGTGAGCGTAACGTTTTCGGAGCCGGTAACGGCGGGCACGGCGGCAGTGCAGGTGTTCTCGGCGCAGGCCGGGGGCCGCAAGGCGGGCACGGTGAGCCTGAACGCGGCCGGCACTACGGCCAGCTTTACCGCCCCGACGGGCACGGTACGCACCAACTTCCGGGCCGGCGAGCTGGTGAGCGTGACCGTGCCGGCCACCGTGCTGGGGGCTGGGGGCCTGGCGGTGAGCAAAAAGGTTTTCCAGTTTGCCACGGCCGTGAGCGGCGTGGGCCGGGGCACTTTTGCGGCCCCCGCCACCCCCGAAGTGAGCCTGGGCAACAACCCCCGCAGCGTGGCGGTGGGCGACGTAAACGGCGATGGCAACCTGGATATGGTAGTCGCCAGCTACTCCACGACCACCTATCCGAACAGCCCCGTCAGCATCCGCCTGGGCGATGGCGCGGGCGGTTTCAGCGGTAGCCAGACCGTGAACGTGGATGCCAACCCTACCGTGCTGGTGCTGGGCGACCTCGACGGCGACGGCGACCTGGACCTGGTAACGGCTAACGAAAACACCTCGCTCAGCATTCGCCTCAACGACGGCCTCGGCAACTTCAGCGGTACGCTGAACCTGAATACGTTCAACGCCAACATTACCCCCATGAGCGTGGCGCTGGGCGACCTCGATGGCGACGGCGACCTCGACATCGTGGCCGGCACCAGCAACGGCACCATCCTGCTGCGCTTCAACGCGGGCAATGCCACCTTCAACACGGGGGCCGTAAACATCAGCCGGGGCAGCTCGCCGCAGAGCGTGGCCCTGGGCGACGTGGACAACGACGGGGCCCTGGATTTGCTTACCGTCAACAACGCGAGCAGCGGCTTTCTGAGCGTGAGCCTGGGCGATGGTAACGGCAATTTCGGCAGCAGCAAGCCGGGCGTGAGCGTGGGCAGCAACCCCCGCAGCCTGGTGCTGGGCGACGTGGACGGCGACGGCGACCTCGACGCCGTAACGGCCAACAACTACAACACCAACGGCAGCAGTACCGCCAGCGTGCGCCTCAACGATGGGGCCGGCAACTTCGGCGGCGGCTCGGACCCCAGCGTAGGCCCCAACGCCTACGACGTGGCCCTCGGCGACGTGGATGCCGACGGGGACCTTGACTTGCTGGTAGCCAGCAACGGTAACAGCCCCAACTCGGTAAGCGTGCGCCTCAATGCGGGCACCGGCACCTTCAGTGGCGGCTCGGACCCCCGCGTGGGCGACTCGCCCCAGAGCCTGGTGCTCGGCGACCTGGACAACGACGGCGACCTGGACTTGCTCACGGCTAACTTCTACGGCAACTCGGTGAGCGTGCGCCTCAACACGTGCGTACCCACGCTGGCCGTGACCAGCGTGCCGGCTACCCTCGGCCGTAAAGCGCGGGTGGCCGTAGCCGCCTCGGCCTTCGTGGGCAGCAACACCACCACCTGCGGCCAGCCCCTCACGGTGCAGGTGCAGCAGGGCCAGAGCTACAGCGTGTCGGCCACGGAAAGCGAGGGTAACACGCTCGTACTTACGCCGCCCCTGGCGGGCGGCACGTTCACGGCCGTGACGTTTGCCAGCTACGGCACCCCCGGCGGCAGCCCCGGCAGCTACACCGTCAACTCCGGCTGCCACGACGGCAACAGCCAGGCCATTGTGGAAAGCTACGTGCTGGGCCAGAGCGGCACCGTGTATATTCCGGTAGACAATAACACCTTCACCGATAACTGCCCTGGCACGGCCAAGTACCTGAGCGTAACGGCCACCTACAGCGTCCTGGGAGCGGCCAGCGACTCGGTGCGCTTTAGCTGCGCCGAGGTAGGCACCCAGCCCGTGCAGGTGGTGCTCACGGTGGGCGGCACCACTACCACCCTGGCAAGCAGCGTGGTGGTAAGCGCGCCGGCCCCGGCCGCCCTCACTACCTGGCTGGGCCTGGCCGGCACCGACTGGAACGACTGCCGCAACTGGAGCTTCGGCCAGGTGCCCGACGCCACCACCAGCGTGATGGTGCCGGCCGGCCGCCCCAACTACCCCAGCCTGCCCGCCGGCACCTACCCGGTAATCGGCCTGACCGTGCAAGCCGGCAGCACCCTGAGCACCGACCCCGGTGCCACCCTGCAAGTGAGCGGCAACTTCGCCAACAACGGCACGGCCACGCTCCAGGGGCCGGTGCAATTCGTGGGCAGCGCTGCCCAAACCCTGGGCGGCAGCAGCGCCACGGCCTTTGCTACGGTAGAGGTGAACAAGCCCGGCGGCGCGGTGCAGCTCGGGCGCGACCTGGCCATCGGCACGGCCCTCACCCTCACCAGCGGCACCCTGAGCACGGGCTCCTACCGGGTAGTGCTCGACCCCGCCGCCACCCTCACCGAAACCGACCAGAGCTACGTGAGCGGCCAGGTAGCCACCACGCGCCCGCTACTGGCCGGCACCGCCGAAACCTTCGGCGGCCTGGGCCTCACGCTCACGCCCGCTGCCAGCTCGGTGGCCCCCGGCTCCACGGCCGTGGTGCGCACCACCGGCACGGCCCTGAGTGGGGTAGGCAACGGTGCCAGCGTGCAGCGCTACTTCAGCATCGAGCCCACCACCAACTCCGGGCTGAACGTGAACATGGATTTCGCCTACTTCGAGCACGAGCGCAACAGCCTTGCCGCTAATAGGCTGTCTTTGTTTAAGTCGGTGAAAAGCACGGGTGGCCCCTGGCAGAGCCAGGGCGCGGTGAGCCGCAGCAGCTACACGGTCAGCAAAACGGGCATCACCGACTTCTCGCTCTGGACGCTGGGCATCGCCGATGCGCCGCTGCCGGTGCAGCTGACCACGTTCACGGCCACGGCCGAGGGCACCGCAGCCGTGCGCCTAGCCTGGGCCACGGCCTCGGAGCTGAACAGCGCCTATTTCGAGGCAGAGCGCAGCCTGGATGGCATCGCGTTCGGGCGCATCGGGCAGGTGCCGGCAGCGGGCAGCAGCGCCACGGCCCACACCTACACCCTGCCCGATGCCGCCCTGCCGGCCGGGGCCAGCCTGCTCTACTACCGCCTGCGGCAAGTAGACCTGGATGGCACCTTCACCTACTCGGCGGTGCGGGTTGTGCCCCTGACGAATCGGGCGGGCCTGGTGCTGTTCCCGAACCCAACTACGCGGGCGGCCACGCTTACCGGCACCGCGCCGGGCACGGCCGTGCAGGTGTTCGACGCGCTGGGCCGGCTCGTGACTACGGCCACGGCCGATGCCACCGGCACGGCGGCCCTGGTGCTGCCGCCGGGGCTGGCCAGCGGCGTGTACACGGTGCGGGCCGGGGCCTCGGCGCTACGCCTCACCGTGGAGTAAAAGCAGCGGCCCCGGCCTGCGCAACATCGGCGAGCGGGCCCAGGCGCTACACAGCGGCAGTTGGCCCCGCGCCCGAAGGCGGCTTTGCCGTGCGGGTGGGGTAGTAGCTGCTGGCTTCTAAAAATTACTAAACCTTCCTTCGCTCATGCCCGCCGGCACCTCCCTCGCCCTCGTGGCCGCCGACCCGGTGCTGCGCCAGGGCTACCACCGCTACCTCTGCGCCCAGCCCGAGTTCGACTGCGGGCTGCTGGCGGGCTCCGTAGCGGAGTTTGTGGCCCGCCTGCCCACGGCCGCCCGCCTCCCCCGGCTGGTGCTCGCCGACCTGGCCCTGCCCGAGCTGGCCAACGGGGCCGGGCTGGCTGCCCTGCGCCGGGCGGTGCCCGCCGCCGAGGTGGTGCTGCTGGCCGAAGCTCACGAGGCCGGCCAGTTGGTGCAGGCGCTCCGGGCCGGGGCGGTGGGCTACCTGCTCAAAAGCAGTTGGCTGCGCGAGGCTAAAGCCAGTCTGCTGAACGTGCTGGCGGGCGGCTCGCCTATGTCGCCTGCTGTGGCCCGGCAGCTGGGGCGGCATTTGCAGGCGGCCCCGGCAGTGCTTACTACCCAGGAGCGGCAGCTGGTGCAGGCCATTGGCGAGGGGCTGAGCTACCGGCTGGTGGCCGAGCAGCTGGGCCTGGCCCCCGTTGCCCTAGGGGCCGGCATCCGGCAGGTGTATGCCCGGCTGGCGGCGGGGGCGCCGGCGCGGCCAGGGTATAGCCAGGGATGAAAAAGGCGACTGCCCCCGCTGCTTTTACCCCCGGCTGCCCTCCCCAAAACTACCCGAAAGAAAGTCGGGCTTGTCGCATCAAAATGCGACAAAACGAGTGAACCTGCCGGGGGAGCTTTGTGGCGGCGCTTCGGCGGCCTTGCTCCGCACTTCTCTCTCTTTGCTATGAACAAGCTTTCCTCTTTGGCCCGCGCCTGTGCGCTGGCCCTGCTGCTGCCGCTGGTCGCCCTGGCCCAAACCGGGGGCGTCACTATCGGGGCCACCACCGCCGCCGATGCCTCGGCCGCCCTCGACATTGTAAGCAGCAGCAAGGGCGCGCTGCTGCCGCGCCTCACGGCAGCGCAGGTGGCCGCCATTGCCAGCCCGGCCACGGGGCTGCTCTTGTACCAAACCGACGGTACACCGGGCTTTTACTACAACGCGGGCACCCCGGCGGCCCCGGCCTGGCAGCTGCTGGGCACCGGCGTGGGCGACAATCTGGGCAACCACACCGCCACCCAGGACGTGCAACTCGCCGGCCATGCCCTGACTAACAACGGCACCGGGGGCATCCACGTCGACAACGACGGGAAGGTGGGCATTGGCACGGCCAGCCCCACGGCGCTGCTGCACATTGCCAACGCCCCCACTACGGGCACCAACCTGGCGGCGGCGGCCGTGGCCTCGGCGTCGTCGGTGTACAATGCCTATACCCTGGCTGCGAACATCAACGACGGGGATACCAACACCGAGTGGTCGGCGGCGGCCAACGTGGCGCTGCCGCAGTGGGTGCAGCTCGACCTGGGCAGCCAGCCCGCCGCCGTAGTGCAGTACCAGGTGTACGTAACCAACTATTCCTACGGGGCCGGAGCCTGGGACTTGCAGGGCAGCAACGATGCCAGCACCTGGACTACCCTGCAAACGGTGAGCACCGACCCGCCCGCCAACCAGTACGTGACCTACCCGGTAGCTAACACCACGGCGTACCGCTATTACCGCCTGCTCATCGCGCGCGGCCGCACCGGCTACACCGACAGCGACGTGGACATTTCGGAGTGGAAGCTGATGAGTAGCGTGGGTACGCCCGCGCCCGCCGTAGCGCTGCGCGTAGACCCCGGCACCTTGCAGCTGGGCAGCGGCGCGGCCGTGAGCACCTTCTCGACCGATGGCACCCTGGCCGGCAACTCCGACGAGGCCGTGCCCACCCAGAAGGCCGTGAAAACCTACGTGGATGCCAAAATTGCCGCTGGCACCGGCACCACCAGCGGCGACAACCTGGGCAACCACACCGCCACCCAGGTCCTGAACCTGCAAGGCAACGCCCTGGTGGGCACCGGGGCCGACATTGGCAGCACCGTGGGCGTGGGGGTGCGGGCCGATGGGGGACTGAACCTGGGCCAGAACAACAGCGGCTACAACCTCTACCTGGGCTACCAGGCGGGCCAGGCCAACACCAGCGGTGCCCTGAACCAGTTTAGCGGCTACCAGAGCGGCTACCGCAACACCACGGGCAACTACAACCTGTTTAGCGGCTATAAGAGCGGCTACAGCAACACCACGGGCAGCAGCAACCTGTTCAGCGGTTATAACAGTGGTTACAACACCACCACGGGCAGCAACAACCTGTTCAACGGGTCCTACAGCGGCTACAGCAACACCACGGGCATCAACAACGTGTTCAGCGGCTACAACAGCGGCACCAGCAATACCACGGGCGGCCGCAATGTGTTCAGCGGGGCCTACAGCGGCACCCGCAACACCACGGGCAACGACAATACGTTTCTGGGCATCTCGAGCGGCTACAACAACACCACGGGCAGCAGCAACCTGTTCAGCGGGGCCTACAGCGGCTACGGCAATACCACGGGCGTCTACAATCAGTTTAGCGGCTACCAAAGCGGCAACTTCAATACGACGGGCAACTACAACGTGGCGGCCGGTGCCTACAGTGGCTACAGCAACGCCACGGGCAGCTACAACACGTTTCTGGGCTACAGCAGCGGCCCCGATGGCTCCCACCCCAACCTCACCAACGCCACCGCCCTCGGGGCCAACGTGAGCCTGGCCCAGGACAATACCGTGGTGCTGGGCAACTACGCCGACGTGGGCATCGGCACCAACACCCCCCACCAGAAGCTCGAAGTGGCGGGCACTATCTTCAGCAGCAGCGGTGGCTTCCGGTTTCCCGACGGCACCACCCAGACTACCGCCGCTGCCGCTGCTGGGTCTGCGGTCAGCAACGGCCTCTCGTACTCGGGCAGCACCATCGTGCTGGGCGGCACCCTCACCCAGGCCACCACCATCGACCAGCAGGGCAACGCCCTGGGCTTCACCAACGGGCAGGTGGGCATCGGCACCAGCAGCCCCGGCCACCCGCTCACGGTGCAGGCCGATGGCAGCTACCGCCTGCTGGGCTTCAACGACAACGCCAATACCGACGCCTACAACTTCGCCCTCGACGCCAACGGCCTCAACCTGAGCGAGAGCAACGTGGCCGCCGGCCGCCTCTACGTGCAGCGCAGCACCGGCAACGTGGGCATCGGCCTCACCAACCCGCAGGCCCGCCTGCACGTGGCCGGCGGTGCCCGCTTCGACGGGCTGGCCGGCACCGGCAGCCGCCTCGTAACCACCGACGCCGACGGCACCCTGGGCACCGCCCCGCTGCCCACCGATGCCCAGCAGCTAAGCAAAAGCGGCAGCACCATCAGCCTCACCAACGGCGGCAGCGTCACCGACTCGGACAACCAGGCCCTGAGCATTGTGGGCAGCACCATCAGCCTCACCAACGGGGGCAGCGTAACGGTGCCCGCCACCCCCGGCGACAACCTGGGCAACCACACCGCCACCCAGGCCCTGAACCTGGCCGGCAACAAGCTCGTGGGCGGCGGCAGCACCGGCCTGAGTATCGACAACGCGGGCGTAGTAACCACCGACGGCCAGCTCAATGCCGGGGGCAACGTGAACCTGGCGGGCAATGCCCTGGTGGGCAACGGCGGCAGCACCGGCCTGACCGTGAGTAGCACCGGGGCCGTGGGCATTGGCACCGGCAACAGCCCGGTCGCCTCGGCGCAGCTCGATGTGAACAGCACCAGCAAGGGCTTCCTGCCCCCGCGCCTGACCCCGGCCCAGCGCGATGCCATCGGCAGCCCGGCGGCGGGCCTCACCATCTACAACACCACCACCAACCGCCCCAACGTGTGGAACGGCACGAGCTGGGTAGAGCTGGTGGGCGCCAGCACGGCGGCGTTGGCCAAAGCCACCTTCACCTACACCGGCGCGTACCAGACCTACACCGTGCCGGTCGGCGTAACCAAGCTGCGCGTAACGGCCAGCGGTGGGGGCGGTGGTAGCTTCGGCGGCTCCAACGGCTTCGGCAGCGGCGGCGGGGGCGGCACCGTCACGGCCGACGTGGCCGTAACTGCGGGCGAGGTGCTGACCGTGTACGTGGGCCAGCACGGCACCGATGCCAACTTCAACGGCGGGGTGGCCGGCGGCTACAATGGCGGCGGCAGCGCGGCGGGCCGCTACGGGGCCGGCGGCGGCGGGGCCACCGACCTGCGGCGCTCGGCCACGGTGCCCAGCACCAACCTCGCCGACCGCCTGCTGGTGGCCGGCGGCGGTGGCGGCGGCGCCGGCAACTACGGCACGGGCGGCAGCGGCGGCAACCCCGGCACGGGCGGCAGCGGCGGCACGAGCAGCAGCCCTTCGGATGGCGGCATCAACAGCCAGGGCGGCAACGGCGGCAGCGGGGTGGCGGCCGGCCAGGCCGGTGCCTTGGGCCAGGGCGGCGACGGCGGCAGCCTGGGCAATAACAGCAATACGGCCAGCGGCGGGGGCGGCGGCTACTACGGCGGCGGCGGCGGCGCGGTTGGCAACAGCAGCGGCCAGGACCGGGGCAACGGCGGCGGCGGCAGCTCCTACGCCGTGGGCACGGCCAGCAACGTGAGCTACACCACGGGCGGCAACGCGGGCGACGGCTCCCTCACGCTGGAGCCCGTGGAGAACATCCCGGCCCCGGTGCTCGATGCCACCAACTTCATCAACCTGCCGCCCGGCGACAACCTGGGCAACCACACCGCCACGCAGGCTGTGAAGCTCAATGGCAACGCGCTCTCCAACAACGGCACGGGCGGCATCCGCATCGACAACAGCGGCAACGTGGCCGTGGGCGTGGCCCCGGCCGGCGCGGGCCTGCAAGTGAGCACCGCCGAGAAGCCCTCCATATCGGGCACGGCGGGCGTGTTCTTGTCGGGCGGCGCGGCGGGCAACCCCAACATCGAGCTGCGCGGCACCAACGGCGCGGCTTACCTCGACTTCGCCAACAACCTCACCAACGACTACGACGCCCGCATTTTGTCGAGCAACAGCGGGCTGGGCTTTTACACCGGGGCCAAAGCCTACCCGGCGCTGCTGCTTAACGGCAGCGGCGATGTGCTGGTCGAAAGCCTGAGCAGCGGCACCGGCACCCGCATGGTAACGGCCAGCTACACCGGCCAGCTCGGCATCGCCGCCCTGCCCACCGATGCCCAGCAGCTGAGCATCAGCGGCTCTACCATCAGCCTCACCAACGGGGGCAGCGTGGTGGTGCCCAGCAGCGCCGACAACCTCGGCAACGGCATTGCCACCACCAACGTGGACCTGGGTACGCACCAGCTGGTGGGCAATGGCGGCAGCACGGGCCTGGCCGTGGACAACACCGGCAACGTGGGCATCGGCACCCCTACCCCCGGCCAGAAGCTCGAAGTAGCGGGCACGGTGTACAGCACTGCGGGCGGCTTCAAGTTTCCCGACGGCACCACCCTGGCTTCGGGCAACCTGACGGGCGACGTCACCAGCACCGGCAACGCCACCACCTACGCCGCCGTGGTGCCCGCCGCCAAAGGCGGCGCGGGCACAGTAGGAGGCATTCTGCGGGCCAACGGCAGCGGCCTGGTAACGGCCGCCGTACCGGCCGACTTCCCCACCCTCAACCAAAGCACCACCGGCAACGCCGCTACGGCCACTACGGCCACTACGGCCGGCACCGTAACCACCAACGCCAACCTGACGGGCGACGTCACCAGCACCGGCAACGCCACCACCTACGCCGCCGTGGTGCCCGCCGCCAAAGGCGGCGCGGGCGCGGTAAGCGGCATTCTGCGGGCCAACGGCAGCGGCCTGGTAACGGCCGCCGTACCGGCCGACTTCCCCACCCTCAACCAAAACACCACCGGCAACGCCGCTACGGCCACTACGGCCGGCACCGTAACCACCAATGCCAACCTAACGGGCGACGTCACCAGCACCGGCAACGCCACCAGCTACAACAACGTGGTGCCCGCCACTAAAGGCGGCGCGGGCGCGGTAAGCGGCATTCTGCGGGCCAACGGCAGCGGCCTGGTAACGGCCGCCGTACCGGCCGATTTCCCGACCCTCAACCAAAGCACCACCGGCAACGCCAGCACCGTAACCACCAACGCCAACCTCACGGGCGACATCACCAGCACCGGCAACGCCACCAGCTACGCCGCCGTGGTGCCCGCCGCCAAGGGCGGGGCAGGTACGGTGAGCGGCTTGCTCAAGGCCAACGGCGCGGGCGTAGTGAGCGCGGCCGTGGCCGGCACCGACTACGCGGTGGCTACGGGCAGCGCGGCGTATGTGCAGAGCCAGACGGCCACCGCCCAAGCGGGCGGCTTCAACGTGGCAGGCGCAGGCACGGTGGGCGGCCTGCTCACGGCGGGCTCGGCCACCATCAACGGCGCTACTACTGTGGTGGGAGCTGCCAGCCTGAACGCCACCGGCGCAGCTGCCACTAACGTGGGCACCGGCACTGGGGCTACCGCCATAGGCAACAGCACCGGCACCCTTACCCTGGCTGGGGCCAGCATCGGCCTGGCGGGCACTACGGCGGTAACCGGCCCAACTACCATCAACGCGGGCAGCAGCACGGCAGCCACCAGCATTGGCACGGGCAGCACGGCCGGCCCCGTTACCATCGGCCGCGCCAGCGGCACGGTGAAGCTGGCCAATCTGGGCGCGGGCCTGGTAACGAGCGCCGCCGATGGCACCCTGAGCGTAAGCGCGGCCCCCACGGGTACCAATTTCATTCAGAACACGACCACCCAGCAGACGGGCAGCTTCAACGTGAGCGGCACGGGCACGGTGGGCGGCCTGCTTACGGCCGGCAGCGGCGCGGCCGTAACGGGCGACGTGGTGGTGGATGCCACCGGGGCCAACGTGGGCGGCGGGGCCAGCTCGCTGCGCTTCGGCACCACCAACTCGGGCGAGAGCATCGGCAGCAAGCGCAGCAGCGGCGGCAATAACGCTGGCCTCGACTTTTACACCAACTATGTCAACCGCCTCGCCATCAGCAGCACCGGCAACGTGGGCATCGGCACCACGGCCCCGGTCTCGCGCCTGAGCATCAGCCAGGCTACGGCCATCAGCGCTACCCCCAACCAGAACCTGGGCGAGCTGAGCTTCGTGGGCTTCGGCCGCCCCAACGCTTCGGCCAGCATTCAGGTGCTGAGCAAAGCCTACGACGACACGGGCCACCTGCTCTTCAAAACCAGCCCCGACGGCACCGCCCCCGCCGAGCGCCTGCGCATCACGGCCGATGGCAACGTGGGCATCGGCACCACCGACCCCAAAGCGGGCCTGCACGTCGACCGGCCCGAGAGCAGCACTACCACGGCCCTGGGCGTGCTGCTGGGCGGCGGCAGCAGCGGCAACCCCAGCATCGAGCTGCGCGGCAGCAGCAGCTCGCCCTACCTGGACTTTGTGGAGAACACCGGCCTCGACTACTCGACCCGCCTCATCAGCCAGGCCGGTACGCTCAACTTGCAGTATGGCGGCACGGCTACCAAGCCCAGCTATATCCTCAACGTGCAGGGCGGCCTGCAATGCGTGGGTACGGTGAACACCTCCGACCAGCGCCTCAAGCAAAACATCCGGCCCCTGACCGGGGCGCTGGCCAGTGTGCTGGCCCTGCGCGGCGTGCGCTACGAGTGGAACGCCTTGGGGGTGCAGCGGGGCGGCACCGCCGGGGCCGCGCAGGTGGGCGTCATTGCCCAGGAAGTGGAGAAGATATTCCCCGAGCTGGTGAGCACCGGGGCCGACGGCTACAAGGCCGTCAACTATGCCCAGCTCACGCCCGTGCTCCTCGAAGCCCTCAAGGAGCAGCAGGCCCAGATTGAAGCTCTGAAAGCCCGCGCCGCCACGGCCGAAGCCACAGCCGCCCAGGCCACGGCCACGCTGGAAACCTTCGAGGCCCGGCTGCGGCGGCTGGAGGCGGGTAATGGGGAACAGGCGCGGAAATAGTAGGTTCGGGAAAGCAGCTGGTTGGCTGCATCTTTGCCCGCTATGCGTCACTTCTTTTTGCTGCTGCTGGCGCTGGGCTTAGCCGGGCCGCAACCTGGCCAGGCCCAGCGCCGCCCATCCGCCCTGCCCCCGGCCCCCGACAGCCTGCGCCCGCTGCTGCGGGCGGCTACCACGCCCTCGGCCCGCGCTGGGGTACTGCTGCGCATCGGCCAGGCCTTTTTCGAGCCTTTCGACTCGGCGGGGGTGGTGCAGTATGCCGAAGCCGCCGAGCAGGCCGCCCGGCGCCTGGCCGACAACGACTTGGTGGGGCGGGCCCTCGACCTGCGCGGCGAGTACTACCGCGAAAGCGGCAACCTGCGCCAAGCCGCGCCCTTGTTGCAGCAAGCCGAGCAGCTGCTGGCCGCCGCGCCCCGGCAGCCGGCCTATGCCAACGTGCTCTACCACCGCGCCATGCTCTACGGCGACCTCAACCGCTTCGACCAGGCCCACCGCTACTTCCGGCAAGCCCTGGGCTTGTTCCGGCACCTGGGCGATGCCGCCCAGGCCGCCGAAGTGCTGAACTCCACCGGCCTGCTGTTCCAGAAGCAGCAGCAACCCGACTCAGCTACCTGGTACCTGTTTGGGGCCGTGCGCGCGCAGCAACAGCTGGGCCGGCGCCTGGCCGCGGCGGCGGCACTAGGCAACCTCGGCCTGCTCTACGCGGGCCTGAAGCGCTACCCGGAGGCGGCCCGCTACTTGCGCCAGGGCTACGCCATCGAAGCCAGCGTGGGCGACAGCGTGGCCCTGGCCGTCACCATCCAGAACCTGGGCACCCTGGCCCTGCTGCGCGACAGCCTGCCCCAGGCCCTGGGCTACCTGCACCAGGGCCTGCGCCTGAAGCAGCGCAAAAAGCTGGTAGGCGAGTACTACTACAGCTTTATGAGCATCGGCGAGAGCTACCGCCGTCTGCACCGGCCCGACTCGGCCATCGCCTACTTTCGCCGGGCCATTAGCAGTACTACCCGCTACGGGCGCCCCGGTGACCAGGCCCAGGCCATGACCAAGCTGGCGCAGATGTACCAGCAGACCCGGCACCCGGCTGAGGCCGCGCAGCTGGCCCGGCAGGTGCTGGCGCTGGGCCAGCGCAACTTGCCGCCCCCCACCTGGCTGCTTACGCTGCGGGTGCTGCAAGAAGTGGCCGCGCAGCAGGGCAACTACCCGCAAGCCTACACGTGGCTGCAACAGATACAGGCCGAGCAGCAGCAGCAGCAGGCCCAGGAAAACCAGCGCCTGACCGAGGAGCTGCGCGTGGGCTACGAAACCGAGCAGGCCGAGCAGCGCGTGATGCTCCTGGAAAAAGACCGGGAGCTAACCCAGCTGCGCGCCCGCCAGCAGGCTGTGGGCGGTGCCTTGCTGGTAGCGCTGGCCCTGGCCCTGGCCGGGGCGCTGGTGTGGCGCTACCGCCAGCGGCAGCGCCGCCGCGAGGCCGCCCTGCGCCACCAGCTGGCCGCCGACCTGCACGACGATGTGGGGTCGCTGCTTTCGCGCATTGCCCTGCAAACCGACTTGCTGCAAGAGGGCCTGGGCCAGCCCGCCCAGTGGGCCGAGGTGGCCGAAAACAGCCGCATGGCCGTGCGCCAGCTCAACGAGGTGGTCTGGAACCTGGATGCCGAGAACGACAGCATCCCCAACCTGCTCAACCGCCTGCGCGACTACGCCTACGACGTGCTGACCCCCACCGGCCGCGAGGTGCATTTTGTGGGCGATGAGGCCGTGGGCGCGGCCCCGGAGCTGCTGGCTCCACTGCGCCGCCAGCTCTACCTCATCTTCAAGGAGGCCTTGCACAACATCCTCAAGTATGCCCCCGCCGATGCCACCGTTACGGTCGGCTTCCACCGCACCCGCACGGCCCTGGTACTGAAAATCGTGAACAGCGGCCCGCCCGCTGCCCCGGCCGGGCGTAGCTCCGGCCACGGCCTGCGCAACATTCAGGCGCGGGTAGCTACCCTGGGCGGCACCGCCACGGCCGGCCCGGTAGCTGCCGGGGGCTTTGCGGTAGTCGTGCAGGTGCCGTTGTAGGGGCGGGGCCGGCGGCGGGCTGGTTAGCATCAAAATGCTATTCCCGGCCTCTGGCCCGGCCGCTACCTTTGCCCCATGCCCACAGCCATCCCGCTCGCCATCATCGAAGACGATTATTCGATTCGGCAATCGTACCACACCTACCTCTGCGCCCAGCCGGAGTTCGATTGCGTGGTAGTGGCCGGCTCGGTCGAGGAGTTTCTCGAAGCCCTGCCTTCGGCCCCGCGCCCGCCCCGGCTGGTGCTCTCCGACATCGGCCTGCCGGGGTTGTCGGGCATCGAGGGGGTGGCGCGCATCAAGCGGGTGCTGCCCAGGGCCGAGGTGGTGCTCATCACGGTGTACTCCGACTCCGAGCGGCTGTTTCAGGCGCTGTGCGCGGGGGCGGTGGGCTACCTGCTCAAGAGTACGCTGCTGCGCGAGGTGAAGGCGGGCCTGCTGGACGTGCTGGAAGGCGGCTCGCCCATGTCGCCGGCCATTGCCCGGCACATTGTGCGGCACTTTCAGCCCACCCCGGTGCCGGCCGAGGTGCTTAGCCTGCGCGAGCGGCAGCTGGTGCAGGCAATTGAAGAAGGCCTGAGCTACCGGCTGGTGGCCGAGCGCCTGGGCATCAGCCTCAATACCGTGCGCTCGCACATCCGGCGCATCTACGCCAAGCTGGAGGTGGAGTCCAAAGCCGGGCTGGCAAGCAAGCGGCGGCCGGTCTAAAAGCGCAAGCCGGCGGGCGTTAGCATCAAAATGCTATTGTAGCGGCTCCGGCGGGCCAGGAGCTTTGTACTGGCCGCCGGGCGTGTCCCGGCTGGCCTGCTTGCTACCCCCGCTATGATACCTAAGCTACGCCACCTGCTGGGCAGCGCCCTGCTGCTGGCCCTGCCCACTGCCGCCCTGGCCCAAACCGGCGGCGTGGGCATCGGCACCACTACCCCCACCCAGACGCTGGACGTGAACGGCAGCCTGCGAGTGCGTGGCCTCACCGGCGACGGCAACCGCCTGCCCCTGGTGCTACCCGACGGCACCCTGGGCATGAACCAGCCGGTGTACGGCACCACGGCCACGAATACGGCCCCCACGTCGGCCACCGTGAGCACGGGCACCAACCCCCGCAGCGTGGCCGTGAGCGGCACGATGGCTTACGTGTTGAATAGCGGCAGCTACACCTTGCAGGTGTTTGACGCGAGCAACCCGGCCAGCCCCGTACTGCGAGGTAGCGTGGCCGTGAGCAACAACTTCAACAGTGTGCCTTACAGTGTAGCTGTGAGCGGCACGACGGCCTACGTGGTGAGCCAAAGCGTCACCAGCAGCCCCAGCACCTTGCAGGTGTTTGACGCGAGCAACCCGGCCAGCCCCGTACTGCAAGGTAGCGTGAGCACGAGCGGAGCCCCCTACAGCGTGGCCGTGAGCGGCACGACGGCCTACGTGGTGAATAGCGGCAGCAACACTTTGCAGGTGTTTGACGCGAGCAACCCGGCCAGCCCCGTACTGCGAGGTAGCGTGGGCACGAGCGGAGCCCCCTACAGCGTGGCCGTGAGCGGCACGACGGCCTACGTGGCGAATGGCAGCAGCACCTTGCAGGCCTTCAACGTGAGCAACCCGGCCAGCCCCACCCTACTCGGCCAGATGGGCACGGCCGGCAACTCCCGCAGCGTGGCCGTGAGCGGCACGACGGCCTACGTGGCGAATGCCGGCAGCAGCACCTTGCAGGCTTTTAACGTGAGCAACCCGGCCAGCCCCACCCTGCTCGGCCAGGTGGGCACGGACGGCGACCCCCGCAGCGTGGCCGTGAGCGGCACGACGGCCTACGTGGTGACCAGCAACAACACCTTGCAGGCCTTTAGCCTGAGCAACCCGGCCAGCCCCGTGCTGCTCGGCAGCGTGGCCACGGGCAGCGCCCCCAACGGCGTGGCCGTGAGCGGCACGACGGCCTACGTGGTGAACACCAACAGCAACACCCTGCTGGTTACCAACGTGCCGCCCCAGGTCCGGGCCGTAGCCGTGAACCCCGACGGCTCGCTGACCTCGTTGCCGATACCCAGCTACGCAGTAGGCCCTACCGGAGCTACCGGGGCTACCGGGGCTACCGGAGCCACCGGTCCCCAGGGACCGGCCGGCACCAACGGGGCCAATAGCATCGTGGCCGGCCCCGGCCTGAGCGCCACCACGGCCGGCAGCACTACCACCGTGCAGCTGGGCGGCACGGCCCTGACCGGGGCCACCGACGTGCCCCTGGCCGGCTACAACCTCACCTTCTCGGGCGCCGGCAACGTGGGCCTGGGCAGCAGCCCCCCCACCGCCCGCCTCGATGTGAACGGCACCACCCGCCTGCGGGGCCTGACCACGGCCGGCGTGGTGACGACCGATGCCAGCGGCAACCTGGGCAGCGGCAACCTGACCGGCGACATCACCAGCAGCGGCGCGGCTACTACCTACGCCAACGTGGTGCCCGCCGCCAAAGGCGGGGCCGGGGCCGTCAGTGGCCTCCTGAAGGCCAACGGCGCAGGCGTAGTGAGCGCCGCCACGGCGGGCACCGACTACGCCGCCGCCACCGGCAGCGCCGCCTACGTGCAGAACGGCACCACCCAGCAAGCGAGCAGCAACTTCAACATCAGCGGCAGCGGCACCATCGGGGGCAACGAAACGGTGGGCGGCAGCGTGCAGGCGGGCACCACCATCACCATAGATGCGGCCGGCGCCAACACCGGCACCACCACGGCCAACGCGCTGCGCTTCGGGGCGGGCAATACCGGCGAGGGCATCGGTAGCAAGCGCAGCAGCGGCGGCAACCTAGCCGGGCTGGACTTCTACACCAACTACACCAACCGGATGAGCATCACCAACGGCGGCAACGTGGGCATTGGCACCACGGCCCCCGCCACGGCCCTCGACGTGGCCAGCGCCGCCGACACCCAGCTCAATCTGACCAGCACCAGCACCGACCCCAACGGCGTCATCACCATGACCATTCCGGTTACCGGGAGCTGCAATACCTGTAGCGAGCTGATGATATTCTACAAGGCCGGCGGCACGCAGCTGGGCAATATCGGCTCGAACCTGAGCGGCAACTCGGTGACCTATAACACGACCTCCGACAAGCGCCTGAAGGAGAACGTAGGCCGCACCCGCTTCGGGCTGGCCGACCTGCTGAAGCTGCAAGTGAAGGACTACAACTTCATCGGCTCGCCGGCCGCCAACCGCGTGACGGGCTTCCTGGCCCAGGACTTGTTCCGGGTGTACCCCGACGCCGTGAAGGAGGGCGACTACGGCCCCACCGTTACCAACGCCTGGGCCGTAGACTACGGCCGCCTCACCCCCCTGCTCGTGCAAGCCATCCAGGACCAGCAGCAGCAGATTGAGGCCCTCAAAACCCAGAACGCCGCCCTGCAAGCCCGTACCGCCCAGGCCGACGCCGACCACGCCAGCCTGCTGACGCTGCAAGCCCAGGTGGCTCGCCTGCTGGGCGAGGGCACCCAGGCCAGTGCCGCCCCCGGCAAGTAAGCCGCCCGCCACGTTTTTCTCTGTTATCCCCCGCTATATGCTCTTCCGCTCCGTTTCCTCCCGCCTGCTTGGCAGCGCCCTGCTGCTGGCCCTGCCCACTGCCGCCCTGGCCCAAACCGGCGGCGTGGGCATCGGCACCACCACCCCCAACGCCTCGGCGGCGCTCGACGTAAGCAGCACCACCCAGGGCTTCCTGCCCCCGCGCATGAGCCAGACCCAGCGCGATGCCATCAACCCGGCGGCCACGGCGGCGGGCCTCACCGTCTACAACACCACCACCGGCAAGCTCAACACCTGGGACGGCACTAAGTGGACCGAGCCGCTGGCCAGCACCGACCCCTACCTGGGGCCGGCCAGCACCACCTTTGCCTACACCGGGGCCGTGCAAACCTACACCGTGCCCGCCGGCATCACCACCGTGGCGGTGGACGCGCGCGGGGCGCAGGGCGGGTCGTACGGGAGCAGCGGTTCCCAAATAATGGGCGGCAACGGGGCGCGGGTGCGGGCCACGCTCACCGTGGTGCCCGGCCAGGTGCTGCAGGTGCGGGTGGGCGGCGCGGGCGCGGGGGGCGCGCCCGGCGGCTACAACGGCGGGGGCGACAGCGGCATAGTGGGTAGCAGCGGCGGCGGGGCCACCGACGTGCGTAGCAGCGGCGGGGCCCTGACCGACCGCCTGCTGGTAGCGGCCGGCGGCGGCGGCGGCGGCATCAACAGCAACGCGCAAGGCGGCGAGGGCGGGGCCCCCACCGGCGGCAACGGCGGCGGCGGCTATTACGGCGGTGGCGGGGCCACCCAAACGGCCGGGGGCAGCGCCCCCGGCCGCTTCGGCAGCACCCCCGGCAGCCTGGGCACGGGCGGCCACGGCGGCACCGACCCCACCTTCTTCGGAACCGGCGGCGGCGGGGGCGGCGGCTACTACGGCGGGGGCGGCGGCGAGTTAGGGGCAGGCGGCGGCGGCGGCAGCTCCTGGGTGACGCCCACCGGCGGCATGTTCCCGAGCCAGACGGCCGGGGCCAACGCCGGCAACGGCAGCCTCACCATCACCCCCACCACGGCCCCGGTGTTTGACGGCAGCAACATCGTGAACCTGAACCTGCCCGCCAGCCCCTGGACCCAGACCGGTACCAACCTCTACCCCGCCGCCCTGTCCAGCAACGTGGGCATCGGCACGAACACCCCGCTCACCCGCTTGAGCATTTCGCCCGGTGCCGCCGAGCCCAAGATTACGCTCTACGACGGGGGCAACGCCACCAACCACTACGGCTTTGGCACCAGCAGCGGGCAGCTCAACTACCACGTAGACGGCACGGGCAGCCACCACGTGTTCTACGCCGGGGGCAAGAACGGCGACGGCACCGAGCTGCTGCGCATTCGCGGCGATGGCTTCGTGAACGTGCCCGGCAACCTGCACCTGGGCACCGACGCCGGCAGCGGCACGACGGGCGTGGGCGCGGGGCTGGAATTTGTGGGGCCGGGCGTGAACACCGACGTGCTGGGCCTGTACCGGGCCAACGTGGCCAGCAACGTGAGCGAGCTGCGGATGGTGCTGGGCGACGACCCGGGCGGAACAGTGGCCGAGAAGTTTGTGCTAGGCACCACCGTATCCAACGGCCCCGACCAGCTGTTGAGCGGCACCTTCACGCCCCAGTTCACGGTGGTGAGCGACGGCAGCACCGGCATCGGCAGCGCCGCCAGTAGCCCTACGGCGACGCTGGACGTGGCCGGCAGTGCCCGCATCCGCAACCTGACCACGGCCGGCGTGGTGCTGACCGACAACCAGGGCAACCTGAGCAGCAGCAGCGCCGCTGTGGCTTTTGGCACCAGCTTCATCCAGAACCAAACCAGCCAGCAGGCCAGCAGCAACTTCAACATCAGCAATAACGGCACGGTGGGCGGCACCCTGACGGCCACCAACGCCGTGGTGACCACGGCCCTGACCGGCAACGGGGCCAGCGTCGGCACGGCGGTGGGCCTGGGCGTGCGGGCCGACGGGGGGCTGAACCTCGGGCAGAACACCGCCGGCAACAACCTGTACGTGGGCTACCAGGCCGGGCAAGCCACCACCACGGGCACGTCCAACACGTTTGCCGGCTACCAGAGCGGGCAAGCCAACGACGCCGGCAGCTTCAATGCCTTCCTGGGCTACCGGACCGGGTTTCAGACTACCGGCAGCTACAACACCTTCACCGGCAGCCAAAGCGGCCGCAACACCACCACCGGCAACAACAACACCTTCGTAGGCTACTCCAGCGGCCGCAACAACGCCGACGGCAGCGACAACACCGTGGTGGGCTACCTCAGCGGCCCGACCAGCGCCAACCTCACCAACGCCACCGCTCTCGGGGCCAACGTGGCCCTGACCACCAGCAACACCGTCGTGCTGGGCAACAACGCCAACGTGGGCATCGGCACCCCCGCCCCCGGCCAGAAGCTGGAAGTGGCGGGCGGCATCAAGTTCACGGGCACGGGCAGCGTACTCACCTTTCCCAACGGCAGCACCCAAGCCGTGGCGGCTACCTCGGCTACGGCCAGCAACGGCCTCACCAAAACCGGCGACAACATCGCCCTCGGCGGTACCCTCGCGGCCAACACCGACGTGGCCCTGAACGGCAAGAACCTCACCTTTTCGGGCGCGGGCAAAATAGGCGTGGGCCTGACCAACCCCCAGGGCCAACTGGCCAACACCAGCGTGAACACGCTGGGGGCCGACAATCAGGGCGGCAACGGGGAATCGGTGAGCTGGGCCACCGCCCAAGCGGGCTACGTGGGCCAGTTCTACAACGGTGGCACGGGTGCTACCGCGAACGGCGTGGCGGTGAAGATTGACGGCACCACGGCCACGGCCACGGCCTTCGACGTGAGCAAGGGGGCGCAGGCCACGGCGGGCACCTCGCTGCTGGCCGTGAAGGCCTCCGGCAACGTGGGCATCGGCACCCCCAGCCCCGGCCAGAAGCTGGAAGTGGCCGGGCAGGTGTATAGCAGCAGCGGCGGCTTCCGCTTTCCCGACAACACGGTGCAGGCCACGGGCGGCATCGAGAACCAAAACACCGCCGACCAGGCCGCCAAGTTCCGCATCGGCGGCAACGGCTTGGTGGCGGGCCGGGTGGGCATTGGCACCGCCGCGCCCAAGGCCAAGCTCGACCTCGCGGGCGGGGCCGACAACACCGGGGCCAACGACTCCGTGGCGCTGGCCTTCAGCTACCGCGCCGGGGGCTACCGCCACTTCGTGCGCTCGCGCCACAACGGCACCTTAACCAGCGGCAACGCGCTGGACGTGTACCTCAACAACAGCAGTGGGGCGGCAGGCAGCACCGCCCCCGGCACCGGCAACGTGCTGGCCTTGAGCATCGGCAATTTCGGCGGCCAAGGCCAAGTCGGCATCGACACCGACACCCCGGCCGGGGGCTTGCAGGTGCTGACCGGCAACGGCGGCGTGACCGGCGGCGGCGTGTCGGGGGCCGTGCTGAGCGGCGCCCCGGGCAGCAATCCCAACCTGGAGCTGCGCGGCAGCAGCGCCAGCACCGCCGTCACGCCCTACGTGGACTTCGCCGAAACCAACAGCGTGGACTACACCACCCGCCTGCGCAGCATCGGCGGGGTGCTGAACGTGGAGGGCGGCGGCAGTGGCGGCCTGCTCTTTAAGGTGAACGGCAACGTGCAAGCCACCAACGTGACCTACACCTCCGACCGGCGCTTCAAAACCAACGTGCGCCCCCTTGGCGGGGCCCTGGCCTCGGTGCTGGCCCTGCGCGGGGTGCGCTACGAGTGGAACGCGCTGGGCATCCGGCGCGGCGGCAAAGCCGGGGCCGGGCAGGTGGGCCTCATCGCGCAGGAGCTGGAGCAGGTGTACCCCGAGCTGGTATTTACCGACGCTGACGGCTACAAGAGCGTGAACTACGCCCAGCTCACGCCCGTCCTCATCGAGGCCCTCAAGGAGCTGACTGCCCGCAATGCCGCCCTCGAAGCCCGAGTGGCCCAGGCCGAGGCTGACCACGCCGACCTGCAAACCCTGAAGGCGCAGCTGGCCCGCCTGCTGGGTGAGCCTGCCCCGGCCGCCGCGCCGGCCCCGGCCCACCGCTAATAGCTACCCATTTCACCTCTCCTCCCTATCGCGTAACCTGCCTTTCGCGCTGCCCCTGGGGCCCTGGCGATGCTGCCCGCCCCGCCCGGTAACTCCCTGAAACGGGAACCTTCCGGGCTACTACTGTGTACCTGCGGCCTGCCTGGCCGGGCAACTTCTCTTTTACTTACTATGGCAAACCTTTCTGCTTTCCTGGCCCGCCCCCTGCTGGGCAGCGCCCTGCTGCTGGCCGTTACCCTCCCGGCCCTGGCCCAAACGGTCACCACCTTCAACTACACGGGTGGCCCCCAGACCTACACCGTGCCCGTGGGCGTGACCAGGCTGCAAGTAGTAGCCACGGGCGGTAGCGGCGGTATCAGCAGCAGCAGTAGCGCGACCCCGGCCCCCGGCGCGGTGGTGCAGGCGGTAGTGCCCGTAACCGCCGGCGAGGTGCTCACCGTGGTGGTGGGCGGCCAGGGGGCCTCGGGCAACGCCGGCACCACGGCGGGCGGCTTCAACGGGGGCGGCAGCGGCTACCAGACGGGCGCGGGCGGCGGGGCCACCGACTTGCGGCGCGCCTACACCGCGTCTACCAGCACCGGCGACTACCTCACCACCCGCAACGCGCTGGTGGTAGCGGGCGGGGGCGGGGGCAGCGACTATAGCTACAGCACCGGCGGCGCGGGCGGCACCCCCACCGGGGGCGATGGTAGTGTGGGCGGCACCAGCCCTGGCCGGGGGGCTACGCAGGCCGCGCCCGGTGGCGGCGGGGTGCCCGGCAATGGCCCCACTGGCGGCGATGGGGATGGGTCAAGCAGCACCAGCTTCAACGGGGGCGGCGGCGGCGGCTACTACGGGGGAGGCGGGGCGGCCGGCGGCGGCGGTGGCAGTAACCACGGGGGGGGCGGCGGCGGCGGCTCGTCGTGGGCCACGGCCACGGCCACCAGTGTGCGATACAGCGTGGTCACGGCCGCAGCCGCCGGCAACGGGATGCTCACCCTCACGCCCGCAACCTTCACCACCCCCACCATCTTCACTTACACCGGCGGCCCCCAGTACTATACCGTGCCGGCCGGCATCTTCCGCCTGCAAGTGGTGGCCCAGGGCGGGGCCGGGGGCGGCAGCACCTACCTTACGTCGCAGGACTCGCACGGCGGCCAGGCGGCGGGCACCTTCACGGTGATACCCGGCGAAGTGCTTACCGTGCAGGTGGGCGGCCAGGGCCACCGATACTATACTACCGGCAACAACGACGGCGGCTACAACGGGGGCGGCAGTGGCTCCGGCACCGGCGGCGGCGGCGGCGGGGCCACCGACCTGCGCCGCAACCCGGCCCTGGGCAGCACCGGCGACTACCTCACCAGCCGCAATGCCCTGCTGGTAGCCGGCGGCGGCGGCGGCAACCTCACCCTCGACCTTAACTCCGGCTACGCACCCTATCCTGGCGGCAATGGCGGCAGCCCGAACGGGGGCAACGGCACCACCAGCGCCAACAACCTGGAAGGCGGCGGTGCCACCACCACTATGGTCGGCTATGCCCACGCCGCCAGCAGCGCCGGCAGCAACGGCACGGGGGGGCCCGGCGCCCCGGGCCTGAAGGTGGGTGGCGGCGGCGGCGGCTACTACGGCGGCGGCGGCGGCAGCTACGGCACGGGCAGTGGCAACAACGGCAGCGGGGGCGGCAGCGGCGGCGGCGGCTCGTCGTTCGTGCCGCCCACGGGCAGCAGCAACGTCAGCTACGCCCTCGTGCCCACCGTCGGCGATGGCTTGCTGACCATCACACCCGTTACCATCGCCAACAATGCGCTCGACTTCGACGGGGTAGACGACCGGGTGGCCATCAGCGCGTCGGCGGTGGGGGTGAGCAAACTCAACGTCGGCGCCTACACCCTGGAGGCGTGGGTGTACCTCAACCCGGGGGCAACGGCGCTGACGGTGGCCCACTCGCTCATCCGCAAGGACGGCGACTACGGCCTGGTTGTCCGCAACGGGCTGGTGGAGACGCAGGTGTGGCCGGGCGGCGGCACCACCCTCACCTACGCCACCGGCACCACGCTCCTGATGGCGGGCCGCTGGAACCACGTAGCGGGCACCTGGGACGGCACCACCCTCCACACCTACCTCAACGGCGTGGACGTGACCGGCCTCACCGCCTCGACCAGCACCATCCCCGCCGTGAGCACCAGCAGCAGCACCAGCAACCTGCGGCTCGGCCGCTCGCCCAGCTTCAACGAGTTTCTGGCCGGGCGCCTCGACGAGGTGCGCGTGTACAGCGCCGCCCTCACGGCGGCCCAGATAAAGGCCGATATGTTCAACACCACCCTGCTGGCCCAGGCCCCGGCCGGGCTGCAAGTTTACTTCACCTTCGACGAGGGCGCGGCCGGGGGCAGCAACGGGGGCCTCACCACCCTGCCCGACCTGAGCGGGAAGGGCAATGCGGGCACGCTGGCCCAATTCAGCCTCACGGGCACCACGGGCAATTACGTGCGCAGCTTTGCCACCATCGCGGCCATCGACCCGGCCACCGGCCCCGCCGGCACGTTCGTCAACATCCGGGGCACCAACCTGACGGACGCCACCGGGTTCAGCTTCGGCTCGCTGGCCGGGGCCGCCTTCGCCACGCCCGCCGATGACTACAAGGCCACCACCACGGTGCCCGCCGGGGCCACCACCGGCCCGGTAAGCGTGGCCTCGGCCGCGCTGGCCGCCTACAACGGGCCAGTGTTTACAGTAGTAGGCCCGCTGCCGGTGCAGCTCGTGGCCTTCACGGCCACGGCCAGCGGCCCGGCCACCGTAGCCCTAGCCTGGGCCACGGCCAGCGAAACCAACAGCGCCCGCTTCGAGGTGCAGCGCAGCGCCGATGGCGTGGCCTGGGCTACCCTGGGCACGGTGGCGGCGGCGGGCAGCAGTCTCAGCCTGCATACCTACGGCTACCTCGATGCCGCCGCGCCGGCCGGCCTCGGCTACTACCGCCTGCGCCAGGTGGACCAAGACGGCACCAGCGCCTACTCGCCCGTGCGGGTGGTGACGCTGGGCGGGGGCGCGAGCCTAGCGCTCTACCCCAATCCCGCCCCTGGCGGCGCGGCCCTGCTCACGGGCGCGGTACCCGGCCAGGCGGTGCGGGTGCTCGATGCGTTGGGCCGGGTAGTGGCCACGGCCACGGCCGATGCTGGGGGCACCGCCCTGGTCGGGGCGGGCCTCGCGCCGGGCGTGTACACCGTGCGCAGCGAGGCGGCCACGGTGCGCCTGGCCGTGGAATAGCCCCGCCCGCTTTGCCGGACGCACCGGCGACTACCTGGCTGGCGCAACCCCGGCTACGCTGGCCAGCAAGCGGCGGCCCGGCTAAGCGGCGCAAAGGGGCCGGGCGTTAGCATCAAAATGCTATTGTAGCGGCTCTGGCGGGCCAGGAGCTTTGTAGTAGCCGCCGGGCGTGTCCCGGCCGGCCTGCTCACTGCCCTTGCTATGATAAAGAAGCTACGCCGCCTGCTGGGCAGCGCCTTGCTGCTGGCCCTGCCCACTGCCGCCCAGGCCCAAACCGGCAGCGTGGGCATCGGCACCACCGCCCCCGACGTGTCGGCGGCCCTCGACATCGTGAGCAGCACCAAAGGGGCGCTGCTGCCCCGCGTGGCCGATGCCACGGCCATTGCCAGCCCGGCCACGGGCCTCATCGTGTACCAGACCGGCGGCACGGCGGGCTTTTACTACAACGCGGGCACCCCGGCCGCGCCCAATTGGCAGCAGCTGAGCGTGGTGGGCGGCGCGGGCGACAACCTGGGCAACCACACCGCCACCCAGAACCTGAACCTGCAAGGCAACGCCCTGACCGGCAGCGGGGACAACCTAGGCAGCACCCTGGGCGTGGGCGTGCGGGCCGACGGGGGGCTGAACCTGGGGCAGAACGGCCTCAACAGCGTCTACCTCGGCTACCAGGCCGGGAGCCTGAGCACGGGCTACAGCAACGTGTTCAGCGGCTACCAGAGCGGCTACGCCAACACGGGAGGCTACCGCAACGTGTTTGGGGGCCTGCAAAGCGGCTACGCCAACACGACGGGCAACAACAACGTGTTCAGCGGCTACCAGAGCGGCCAGTACAACCAGACGGGCAGCAGCCTCACAGCCCTCGGCGCCTATAGCGGCCCCGACTTCAACCACCCGGCCCTCGACAACGCCACCGCCGTGGGGGCCAACGTGGCCCTGACCACCAGCAACACCGTGGTGCTGGGCAATGGGGCCAACGTGGGCATCGGCACCGCCAGCCCCAGCCAGAAGCTGGAAGTGGCCGGGCAAATCTTCAGCAACACGGGCGGTTTCCAGTTTCCCGACAACACCGTGCAGACTACGGCCGCCACCACCGCCACGGCCAGCAACGGCCTCACCAAAACCGGCAACAACATTGCTCTCGGCGGCACGCTGAGCGGGGCCACGACCATTGCCCAGGCGGGCAACGCCTTCAGCCTGACGGGCGGCAACGTGGGCATCGGCACCAGCAGCCCGGTGGGCTTGTTTACGGTGGAGGGCCGCGTGCCGGGCACGGTCGCCCTCGACCAGCAGCAAACGAGCTACGAGGCGGAAGTCGGAGATGCGGACAACTGGCAGTCGTTTACGGCGGGCGTCAGCGGCAGCCTGACCCGGATTGACCTGCTGGTGAAGTCGCCCACCGGGGCCAACGGGGCCAACGGCACCCTGAGCATCTACGCGGGCCAGGGTACAGGCGGAACCTTGCTCACCACGCAGGCCATCGTGTACAACGTGGTGCCCTATGGCAGCTACCAGCAGTACCCGCTGGCCACGCCGGTGCCGGTGGTGGCCGGGCAGCAGTACACCTACCGCTTCCAAACCGACCCTAATCCGTACGTCTTCGCGGGCCTGGCCCAGTCGGCGGCCTACGCCGGGGGCGTTGCCTCGTTTGGCGGGGGCGGCAACACCTACGACTTCTGCTTTAAAACCTACGTGGTGCCGCTGGTGGGCCGCAACGTGCTCACGGCCCTGACGGGCGGCAACGTGGGCATCGGCACCACCACGCCTGGCCAGGCGCTGGAGGTAGCCGGGCAGGTGTTCAGCAACACCGGCGGCTTCCGCTTTCCTGACAACACCGTGCAAACCACCGCCGCCACTACCACGGCCGCCACCACGGCCAGCAACGGCCTCACCAAAACCGGCAACAACATCGCCCTGGGCGGTACGCTCACCGGGGCCACGACTATTGCCCAGGCGGGCAACAATTTCAGCCTGACGGGCGGCAACGTGGGCATCGGCATCAGCGGCCCCACGCAGGCGCTGGAAGTTGCCGGGCAGGTGTTCAGCAATAGCGGGGGTTTCCGCTTCCCGGATAACACCGTCCAAACTTCGGCCGCCGCCACCACGGCCAGCAACGGCCTCACCAAAACCGGCAGCAACGTAGCCCTGGGCGGTACGCTCACCGGGGCCACGACTATTGCCCAGGCGGGCAACGCCTTCAGCCTGACGGGCGGCAACGTGGGCATCGGCACCAGTAACCCGGCCAATCTGCTCACGGTGCAGGGCAGCACGTTCGGAACGGCCGCCCTCGACCAGCAACAGACGAGTGGGGGTGCGCTTGCGGGCGGCACCGACCAGTGGCAGTCGTTTACGGCCGGGGTCAGCGGCAACCTGACCCAGCTGGATTTGTACCTGTCCTCGCCCACCGGGGCCAACGGGGCGCCGGGCACGCTGAGCATCTACGCCGGCGAGGGCACGGGCGGCACCCTGCTTGCCACGCAGGCCATCGTGTACAACGTAGTGTCCTACGGCAGCTACCAGACGTACTCCCTGACTACGCCGGTGGCGGTGGTGGCCGGGCAGAAGTACACCTACCGCTTCCAGACGCCCACCATTTCGACGCAGTTCACCTATTATGCTACCGCCAACCCCTACGCCGGGGGCCGCGGCAGCTTGTCGGCCACCACCGACTTCGGCTTCAGGACCTACGTAGCCCAGGCCCTGACCCCGGCCGTGCTCACGGCGCAGGCGGCGGGCAACGTGGGCATTGGCACGGCCAGCCCCACGCAGGCGCTGGAAGTGGCCGGGCAGGTGTTCAGCAACGCGGGCGGCTTCCGCTTTCCCGACAACACCGTGCAAACTTCGGCCGCTGCTACTACGGCCAGCAACGGGCTGACCAAAACCGGCAGCAACGTGACCCTGGGCGGTACGCTCACCGGGGCCACGACCATTGCCCAGGCGGGCAACGCCTTCAGCCTGACGGGCGGCAACGTGGGCATCGGCACCAGCAGCCCGGCCAGCCTGCTCACGGTGCAGGGCAGCGTGCTCGGAACGGCCGCCCTCGACCAGCAGCAGCCAACCGGGGGCTCAAGCGCGGGCGACCCCGACCAGTGGCAGTCGTTCACGGCCGGCACCAGCGGCTCGCTGACCCAGCTGGATTTGCTGTTGTCGTCGCCCACCGGGGCCAACGGGGCACCGGGCACGCTGAGCATCTACGCCGGCGAGGGTACGAGCGGCACCCTGCTTACCACCCAGGCCATCACCTACACTACCGGCAGTACCTTTAAGTCGTACCCCCTCACTACACCGGTGGCGGTGGTGGCCGGGCAACAGTACACCTACCGCTTCCAGACGCCTACCGTTTCGGTTGGGTTCGTCAGTTTCTCCAGCGCCAACCCCTATGCCGGGGGGCGGGCCAGCTCGTCGGCCACCATCGACTTCGGCTTCAAGACCTACGTGGCCCAGTCGCTGCCCACGAACGTGCTCACGGCGCAGGCGGCGGGCGGCGTGGGCATTGGCACCACGGCCCCTACGCAGGCGCTGGAAGTAGCCGGGCAGGTGTTCAGCAACACGGGCGGCTTCCGCTTTCCCGACAACACGGTGCAAACTTCGGCCGCCGTCGCCACCACGGCCAGCAACGGGCTCACCAAAACCGGCAGCAACATCGTCCTGGGCGGCACCTTGACCGGGGCCACCACCGTGGCCCAGGCGGGCAACGCCTTCAGCCTGACGGGCGGCAACGTGGGCATCGGCACCAGCAGCCCGGCCAGCCTATTCACGGTGCAGGGCAGCACGCTCGGAACGGCCGCCCTCGACCAGCAGCAGACGAGCGGGGGCGCATCCTCGGGCGCCACCGACCAGTGGCAGTCGTTCACGGCCGGCATCAGCGGCTCGCTGACCCAGCTGGATTTGTACTTGTCCTCGCCCACCGGGGCCAACGGAGCGCCGGGCACGCTGAGCATCTACGCGGGGGAGGGCACGAGCGGCACCCTGCTCACCTCCCAGGCCATCACCTATACTACCGGCGGCAGCTTTAAGTCGTACCCCCTGAATACGCCGGTGCCGGTGGTGGCCGGGCAGCAGTACACCTACCGCTTCCAGACGCCTACCGTGTCGGTTGGGTTCGTCAGTTTCGCCAACACGAACGTCTATAATGGGGGGCGGTCCAGCTATTCGATTACTAATGACTTCATTTTCAATACTTACGTAGCCCAGACCCTGACCCCGGCCGTGCTCACGGCGCAGGCGGCAGGCAACGTGGGCGTCGGCACGGCCAGCCCCACGCAGGCGCTGGAAGTGGCCGGGCAGGTGTTCAGCAACAGCGGGGGCTTCCGCTTTCCCGACAACACCTTGCAAACCACCGCCGCCACCACCACGGCCGCCACCACGGCCAGCAATGGCCTCACCAAAACCGGCAACAACATTGCCCTGGGCGGCACGCTGACCGGGGCCACGACTATTGCCCAGGCGGGCAACAATTTCAGCCTGACGGGCGGCAACGTGGGCATCGGCATCAGCGGCCCCACGCAGGCACTGGAGGTGGCCGGGCAGGTGTTCAGCAACACGGGGGGCTTCCGCTTTCCCGATAACACCGTGCAAACCACCGCCGCCGCCACCACCACGGCCGGCAACGGGCTCACCAAAACCGGCAGCAACGTGACCCTGGGCGGTACGTTGAGCGGAGCCACGACTATCGCGCAAGGAGGCAACGCCTTCAGCCTGACGGGCGGCAACGTGGGCATCGGCACCAGCAGCCCGGCCACCACCCTCGACGTGCGCACCACCGACGGCAGCGCCGCCCTCACCGTGGGCAGCACCGGCAACACGGACGGGGCCCTGTACCTGGGCAACCCCAGCCACGGTCTGAAGCGCAACTACAGCGCCGGCAACGACGTGGGCCTTTACACTACGGCCGCCAACCTCTACCTCTCGGCCAACGGCACCAGCACCAGCCAGTTTGTGCTGCTCAACAATGGCAACGTGGGCATCGGCACGGCGCCCGGCGCCAAGCTGCACGTGGCGGGCACCGTGAAGATTGACGGCACCAATACGCTGGAGTTCGGGGCCGGCATCAGCGGCAAGGAAACCAACGCGGGCAAAATCGGCTACCATGCCTTCAGTGGCGATGCCCTCGACATCATCGGGGCGGGCACGGCGGCCAACGGCAACCGCCTCATCCGCTTCTACTGCGAGAACGGGGCCAGCTTCAACGGCCAGGTGAACGCGCCAGGCTTCTACAATTCGTCGGATGCCCGCTTCAAAATCAACATCCGCCCGCTGGGCGGGGCACTGGCCAGCGTACTGGCCCTGCGCGGGGTGCGCTACGAGTGGAACGCCCTCGGCGTGGCCCACGGTGGCCGGGCCGGGGCTGGGCAGGTGGGCCTCATTGCCCAGGAAATTGAGAAAATATACCCCGAGCTGGTGAGCACCGGTCCCGACGGCTACAAGGCCGTGAACTACGCCCAGCTCACGCCCGTGCTGATTGAGGCGCTGAAAGAGCAGCAGGCCCAGATTGAGGCGCTTAAGCAACAGAACGCGACCCTGAAAGCCGAAGCCACCGCCACCACCGAAGCCTTCGAGGCCCGGCTGCGGCGGCTGGAAGCGGCCGGGCAGGGACAGGCGCAACGGTAGCCGTTTCGCGGCTCGCTGCTGCCAACCGGCTTGAAAAACCGGGGTGCTTGTCGCATCAAAATGCGACAAAACGGCTGCAAGCAAGGTACAACCTTTGTGGTGGGTACTTTCTGCCGCTGCGCTACCTCTCGGCTCATTAGGAAACAACTTATGCTCCTGGCCCGCCCTTTCGCGCTGCTGCTGGCAGCCGCCCCAAATGGCGCGGCTGCGTGGCGAAAGCGCCCCAGCCGGGGCGCGGGCCCGGAACTAAACCGGACTCTTGGCGGTGCTCCGGCTTTCGGGTCGAAGCACCACTACTTCTTATTCTTACTTCCCTAACTTAGAGCCCGCTATGAAATCATTTTTACTTTCCGCCCTGCGCTGCTTCGGCCCGGCTGTCCTGCTGCTGAGCGCTGCCCACCCTGGCCAGGCCCAGGTGTACAGCACCCAGCTTATCAGTGCCACGGGCACCGTGGTAGGCCAGGGAATGGCCTTCACCAACGCTGCTGCCGGCCGCTTCACCAACGACAACAGCACCGTTACCTATACCGGCCCTGCCAGCGGCACCCTCGTCAACGATGGCCGCTACGTGGCCCTGAACGGGGGCACCGACGTATTTGCCGGCCCTGGCGGCAATGCCGGGGCACAGGAGCTGGGCGGCTCCGTGGCCCCGCGCTTCTATAACCTCAACCTCAGCAACGGCGCGGCCAACTTCACCAGCACCAACACGGCCGGGCTGCGGGTAGCGGGCGTGCTCACCTTTGGCAACGCCTACACCATCACTCCGCGCACCCAGGCTACTAATGCGGCCGGGGCCGTCCACTTCCTGCCGGGCTCCAGCCACACGGGCATCACCAGCGGCGACGACAGCCGCTTCGTGGATGGGTATGTGCTGAAAATCGGGACGGGGGAGTTTGCCTTTCCGGTGGGCCAGGCCGGCGACCAGCGCCCGGTGCAACTCACCAGCTCCGGCCTGCCCGCTGCGGCCGACTCGCTGGCCGTGGCCTGGTTTAGCGGCAGCGCCGACACCACCCCCGACCCCTCCGATGCCGGGGCCACGCACGCGCTTACCAGCGTGGGGGCCGGGGCCTCGCAGGTATCGGCCAACGGCTTCTGGGACTGGGTGCGGCCCACCACCAGCGGCAACGTGCCGGTGAGCGTATCCATACCCGCCCAAAGCGCCTCTTTTGCCGCGCCCGCCGACCTGCGGCTCGTGGGCTGGAACGGCAGCCAATGGGTAGCCTTGGGCACCAGTGGTACCAGCAGCCTCGCCGAGGGCCAACTGCTGAGTGGCACCGTGCCGCCCGGCATCACGGCCCTGGCCGTGGGCAAAACGTCGAGCCCGCTGCCTGTAACGCTGCTCACCTTCACGGGTACGTTGCGCGGCGATGACGCCCAGCTAGCCTGGCGCACCGCCACCGAGCACAACAGCGCCTACTTCGAGGTGCAGCAAAGCAGTGATGGCAGCACCTGGCAGCCCTTGGGCAAGGTAGCCGCCGCTGGCACCAGCACCACCCCCCGCGACTACACCTTCCCCGATGCCCGCATTAGCCGCTACGGTGTGCCCGTGGTGTACTACCGCTTGCGCCAGGTAGACCAGGACGGCACCGAAGCCTATTCGCCCATCGTGGCCCTGCGCCCCACGCCGGCCACCGCTTTCACCCTCGACCTGTGGCCTAACCCAGCCACTGTCAGCACCAATGCCCAGCTGCGCATTGCCTCCCCCGACCCGGCAGCCGTAACCGTGACTGTGCTTGATGCAACGGGCCGCCTGGTGTACGAGCACACCACCGCGCCCGGTGCCGAGCTGCTGCTACCCAGCGCTACCTGGGCCAGCGGCAGCTACGTGGTACGGGCCCAGCAAGGCACCCGCACCGCCACCCGCCTGCTGGTGCGGGAGTAGGGGGTAATGAATAATGAATAATGAGCAATGAAGAACGTCATGCTGAACGCAGTGAAGCATCTCTGCCGCATCGTTGAACAATAGCGCAACGATGCGGCAGAGATGCTTCACTGCGTTCAGCATGACGTTCTTCATTGCTCATTGCTCATTATTCATTGCTTCACCACCTGCACCCAGCCTTTAAGCGTAGGGCTGCCATCTACTGGGGTGATGAGGTAGTAGTAGGTACCGGCATCGAGGCCCTCGGCCCGCCAGGTGTTGCGGTAGGCACTGTCTTCGTATACCGGCTGGCCCCAGCGCGAGAACACTTGCAGGCGGGGCGGGCAGCCGCCGAGCAGCGGCACAAAGAAGTCGTTTTTCTGGTCGCCGTTGGGGGTAATGATGTTCGGGATGAAGAACGCCTTGACGACTACCGGGGTTAACGGGGCGCTTTGCGAGCAGGCTGTTTGGTTGTAGCTCGCCGTTACGGTGGGCTGGAAAGTGCCGGCCTGCGTGTAGGTGTGCGTCACGTCGGGGCCCGTCACGTCGGGGCTGCCGTCGCCGAAGTGCCAGGTGAGCACTGCGCCGGCAGGCACAGTGGCAGTGCTTTGAGTATAATGCACCGTGAGGGGGGCCACTGCGCTGGGAATGCAGGGGGCGGGCACCAGCGCCGGGGCCAGTACCGGGGCCGCCAGCACCGTAAAGCGCCGGGTAGCCGACGACGCGCACGGGCTGCTACCGCCTACAGTATAAGTTAGCACCACAGTGCCGGGCGCGCCGGGCGTGAAAACGTTGCCTACTACGCCGGGGCCGCTCCACACGCCCCCGGCCGGCAAGCCCCGCAGGCGCACGGGGCCACTACCGGGGCACAGGGTAGAATCGGCGGATACGGTGGCGGTGAAGACGGGCAGCACCTGCACGGTGGCCGTGGCCTGCGACTGGTACGGCCCGCACGACGAAGTACCGGCCAGGGTGTACGTCAGCGTTTGGGTGCCCACCAGCGCGGCCACGGGCGTAAACACGTAGCCTGTGGTAGGCGAGCCGCTTACGCCCGGCCCGCTCCACACGCCGCCGCTGGGGCTGCCGCCCGCCAGGGGCAGGGCCTGGCCGGTGGCGCACACGGGCGGCAGGGCGGCGGCCACGGCCTGCGGCACGGCTACTACCGTCACGCGCAGCTGGGCAGTGGCGGTGCAGGCGGCCGTAGCGCCCACCACGGTATAAGTGAGCGTCTGGACACCCAGCAGGGCCGCCGAGGGCGTAAACACGAAGCCCGTGGCTACCGACCCGCTCACGCCCGGCCCGCTGTAGGTGCCGCCGCTGGGGCTGCCCCCCGTGAGTGCGAGCGGGCTACCCGAGAGGCACACGCTGCGGTCGGGCCCGACCTGGGCCGACGTAGGCTCGAAGTTGAGCTTGAAGGCGGCGTTGTTGCAGTTGGTGCCGCCCGTGCCGTTCACGGCCGAGTAGGTATTGGCCCCCGGCGGCACCGGAAAGCCAGCCGGGTCGAAGCACGAGCACACGGCCGAGTACACCACCCCGCGCGGGTCGAAGCGCGAGGTGCCACCATCTACGTGGTCGCCCTCTGAGTAAGGGGTGGCATCGCCGTAATAAGTGCCATAGAGCAAACTGGTGAGGCCGGGGCTAAACTGGGCCAGGTAAAAATCGGAGCCTTCAGTAGGCACATCGGGGGCGGTGCGCACGGCGTTGGGGGTAGTGGGCAGGCCGTCGGTGTAGCCGTTGAAGTCGTAGGCGAGGGTGTTGTATTGGTACTGGTTCACCATGCCGCCCCAGCCGCAGACGTATACCCGGTCGCACTGGTCGACCAGAAACGCGGTGGGCGAAATGTCAATGGTGCTGCGCCCCGAGCCAAACACGGTGCTGAGCAGGCTTTGGTTGAGGTCGGCCGAGAGCTTCTGGATAAACTGGTGGCTGTTGGGGTTGCTGTAGAGGCCCGCGCTCACCGGCCACGCACCCTGCGACTGCCCTAGCAGGTACACCCCGCCGTCGCCGCCGAGCTGCACAAAAAACGCCTGGTCGTAGGCGCTCGTGCCCAGGTAAGTGGCCTTTTGAATAGCGCTGCCGTTGGCCGCGATGCGGGCTACGAAGCCATCCACGTCGCCCTGCGCCGTAGTGGTGAGGGCCCCCGCCGTGGCCGGGAAGTTGGGACTGAGCGTGCCGCCAGCCACGTACACGTTGCTGCTGGCATCGAGCTGCAATGAGTACGCCGCATCGGCAGCGTTACCGCCCAGATAGCCGCTCCAGGTGAGGGCGCTCAGACTGGCGGGCATTTTTACCACCACTGCATCGCAGGTGCCGCCCCGGTAGGTAGGGCCGAAGCTGCTGCTCGTCACCGGAAAATTGGTAGAAGCTGTCACCGAAGCCAGGTAGATGTTGCCCTGGGTATCCGTAATCACATCGCCCCGGAATGGGTCGCCGTAGTTCTGCGGCAACTGGCGGTCGGCCAGCTTACGGTTGTAGGGCACCAGCCCGTCGGTGCCGGTGCCGCCCAGGTAAGTAGAGGCCGCCAGGGTGCTGCCGTCGCTGCTCAGGCGCGTCACCACGATGTCGGTGCCTCGCGAGAAACTGTAGACTGAATCCGTAGCCGCAAACCCAAACGGGTCGGCCCGGGTGCCGCCGCCGAAGGTGCGCTGGTAAGCCGTAGTCGTTACCGGGTAGTTGCTCGAAGCCGAGGTGCCCAGGATAATCAGCTCGTTGTTGCTGTTCACCACCAGGCTGGTGGGAATGTCCTGAAAATCACCCCCTACGTAGGTGGCCCATACCCGCGAGGCAGCCCCGTTCACGGTCGGGTTGTACTTGATAAAGGCCATGTCTATGACGGCCGCAAACGTGGTCTGGAATGCGCCAGGTGTGGTCGGGTAGCTGGGCGTGAGGCCGTTAGCGAGCACGATGCCGCCCGAGTATATGTTGCCCGCTGCATCATAAGTGGCCGTGAAGCCCCAGTTGTCGCCGGTAGCGCCGCTGTAGGTCGAAAACTGCACTGTGGGGTCGATGACGAGCGGGCGGCGGTGGTCGTAGCGGCCCAGCGCAAACGTGACGGTAGAATCGGCCAGGCGCAGGCGGTAGTGGCAGGCCACGGGCTGGCGCGCCCCGCTGCGCGGGTCGAGCTGATAGGCTTGCGGGGCCAGCTCGGTCAGCTCGCCCAGGGTGGTGCCTACGTGCAGGCGGCCATCGTCGCCGAGGCTCAGGCTGGAAGCGCCGTCGTAGCGCAGCTGCACCTGGGCGGCATCGGCCCCGGCGGCTACTTCAAAGTCGTATTCGAGCTGCTGCCGGCTGTTTTCGTAGAAGCGGGCGCCCACTCCCGGCCAGGGGGCCTGGTAGCGCACCTGCCGGTAGCTGGGCACGTTGTGAGCCCAGGCTGCCGGGTCGTTGCCCTGCAAATAGTTCTGCACCTGCCCGGTAGCCTCGGCCGGCACGAGGGGCGTGGCCAAGTCGGCCCCCACAAAGCGCACCCGCAGCTGGTGGCCCCGGATGAGGCTGCTGGCAGCCGGCAGGCGGGGAGCATTTTTTCCGTCCAGGTGCGGGTGCCGGATGGGTTGCAGCAGCACGTAATGCAGGCCGCTGGGCTCCAGGTAAAGGTGCCCGCCCGGCACCGTGCCGGCGTAGCGCACGGCCGCCGGCCACTGCCCCTGGTTGGGGATAAACGCTAGTGTGCGAGCCTCGGCAGGCGGCAAAGCGGGCTGCTGCTGGGCCTGGGCCGCAAAACTGAAAAGCAGGAAAAAGTAAACAAGATGCTTCATAAACGGGCAGTCGGAAGGGCCAGGGCAAAGGTCTTACGCAAGTAGCACGGCTGTAACGCTAACGGGCGCGGTAAAAATTCTACGTAGCGCGAAGCTTTCGCTTCGCGCATCGCTGCATAGCGGCGAAATTGGAGCCGCGCCATTTGTTTCAGTTAGGCAGTGCAATGGCTCAAATGCAAGCTTCGCCGCTAAGCGGCGATACACGAAGCGAAAGCTTCGCGCTACAAGCAGACGTATTTTTACGGCCCCGGCCGCTGGCTAGTGTGCGTTACCGGGCCACAGTGCGTCGTTTGTTTTCGTATCGTTTTACGCTGCTGGTGCTACTGGGGCTGCTGCTGAGCACAGCCGCCGAGCGGGTGCCGGCCGGACAATTTTCACTGGCTCCGCTGCTGGCGCTTACCGTGCCGCTGTGGCTGGCGCTGGTGGCGCTGGTGGGTTTGCACTGGGCCCGCAAGCGGCGGCGCATGGCCCTGCTGCCGCTGGCCGCGCTGGTACTGGCCTGGCCCCAGGTGCAGCGTGGGCTGCCGCTGCACCTGGGGCATTGGCTGGCAGCACAACAGGATGCATTTATTCTCAACGACGACCCTAGCAGAAAGTATGTGCCCAACCGTGCGGAGCCAAGTACCCTGCGCCTGCTTTCGGCCAACGTGCGCATTTTCAACGTGTACGCCCACCTGCGCAAGCCCGACCCGGCCGCGCCGGCCCGCATGATGGCCTGGCTGGCCGCGAGCCCGGCCGACGTGCTGTGCCTGCAGGAGTACTACCAGGAGCCGCCCGGCACCCACCCGCAGGAAGGCGACTTGTTCGACGTGAGCAACAAGCTGGGGCCCGCCAGTGGCCGGCAGGTATTCGTGTCCAAAACCCTCACCAACCGGGTCGGGGCCGAGTTTGGCATCGCTATTTTTTCGCGGCTACCCATTGTGGGGCGGGGCGAAATCTCGTTCGGCCGTCTTACCCAGAACCACGCCATGTGGGTCGACGTGGCTGGCCCCGGCCCCCACGACACGGTGCGCATCTTCAACGTGCATTTGCAAAGCATGAGCCTCGATGAGAAGGATATTGTGGCGGCCGGCTCGTCGCGCACCGGGTTTAAAAGCAAGGGGCGCGGGCTGCTGCGGCGCTTCGTGCGCGGGGCGGCGGCCCGCGCCTGGCAAGCCGATACCCTGCTGGCGCACCTGGCCCGCTCGCCGTACCCGGTGCTGCTGGCCGGCGACTTCAACGACCTGCCCTATTCCTACGCTTATAATGCGCTGGCCGGTAAGCTCCAGAATGCCTGGGCCACCACTGGTTTTGGCCCCGGCAACACCTACCACGGCCGCCTGCCCCCGCTACTGCGCATCGACCAGCAGTTTGCCGGCCCCAACTGGCAGGTGCTCGGCTGCCGCATCCACTCCGAGATTCCGTACTCTGACCACTACCCGGTAGAGGGGGTGTATAGGCTGGCGGGCAGATGATGGAGGGCGACTTGCGTTAGAACATAACCGCTCTGTACCGCAGGGGAGGCAACCAAAAAAGGCCGTTTCCAGCAACATATAGGGTCTTAGGATAGCCAGGTGGTATCGCGGGATGTCCAGTTACTATCTTGGAGAAGCCAGCGGGTGGCATCGGGGAGCCAGCTAACGTCTTGGGGAGGCAGCGGAATAACCGGCACAACAAAGCGAGAGGAAAATTACTAATCAGCGATATGCCTTGCACAAACAAGAGTTCGTTTGCTTGTAAATACACTCCTTTATTTCTTTCGCACATGACCCAGGACCAAAAAAACCACCGCAAGATGTATGGCAACGTGCTGTAGTTTTTCAGCACTCGGGCAGCCCACTGCTGAACGGGAAGCTGATTGCCGACCTGGTGCGCCTCGACTGGCTGGTGCAGTTCCAGCGGTTTGCGCAGGCCACGCTGGTGGCGCAGTACGAGGCGCTGCGGGAACTGCCCAAAACGCCCGCCCACCACGCCTTCCGCGCCAAGGGTCTCACGCCCTACGACATGCCCCAGCTGGCCTTCAACCTGCTGGACGAGGACGTGCCCACGCTCTACAACACCGGCAGCAAGGGCCACTACCTCGTGTTCTACCTGGGCACCAGCGCCACGAGCCGCCCCGCCTTCCTGGTGAAAAACGGCAAAAAGGTGACCCTCGCCGACTATACGGCCCTGGGTGACCCCACTACGGAGCCGTACCTGCTAGTGCTGCAAACGAGCCAGCTTGCGGCCGGGGAATGGCGGGTGAGGGGGTAGGGGGTGAGGGCGACAAGCACTACGGGACACCAACTGCTAACTTTTTATTCCATTACCACCCCATGACCCTGCACCACCTCACCAACTACCACAACGACCCCGCGCTGCTGGCCGAAATCCGGGCGCTGCTGGCGCCGAGCTACGAAGAAGTCGGCCACTTCGCCCTCAAGGGGCTAGACGAGCCGGTGCCGGGAATGGAGGTAGAACTGTACACCCTACGCGATGAGGCCGGGGCACTGGCAGCCTTTTGCACAGTGGGCTACTATCAACTAGCTGGCGACTGGTATGGGTATGTGGGGCTGACTGCGGTGCGGGAAAGTAAAAAAGGCAAAGGTTATGGCATTCGGTTGTGGAAACAGCTATACACCGACTGCCGCTATAAGGAAGCCGCTGCTGGCCACCGCATTTTGTTATACTTCACTACGGCCAGCCCGCTGGTGTTTGAATGGTTTGCCACTACGCTGTGCGAGCCGGCCCCAACCACCACCGGCCAGTGCCACGAGTTGGGGCGGCAGCAACTGCGCACCTTGGCCGCCACCCAATACCCGCAAGCCACTTGGGACGCGGCCACGCCCTACCTACTGCGCCGGGCCGCGCCCGACGTGCGCTACTCGGTGCTCGAATACCAGCGGGCAACAGAAATGGCGGCCCGGCACTCTAGCAGCTTTTTTACCTCCGTGGCTCTGGACGAGCGCAACGGCGACCGGCTGCTGGTAGTGGGGTTTGCGCCCTAGTTAAGCAGGTAAGACACCAATGGCTGTTCCCTTTTTTCTAATCATGAATACTACCTCTTCTGTTACAATTCGCCCCGGCCACCCGGCTGATACTGATGCCCTCGTGGCTCTCAATGCCGAATGGCAGCGCGAACAAGTACCTACACTCCAACACGGCTTTATTGAGGCAGCGCTAAACCAAGAAGCATTTTTAGCACTAATCGACCAGCGCCAAGTGGTAGTTGCGGTTGACGGTTCCATACTGGTTGGCTACTATCTGCTTAATACAGTAGCTCCTACTGGCACCCATGCCGCCCAGCGACACAAAGCCGAAGGATTACAGCGTATCGGTCTGTTGCCTGCGGGGCCGTTTGGCGTTGGGGCGCAAGCCTGCCTGACACGACTTTACCAGGGACAAGGGTTGCGGCCCCGCCTGCTGGCACTATTGCTGGAACAACTACACGGCCGGTATGCCTGGCTGTTTGCCACCATTCCGCACGATAATCCTCGGGCCCGGCGGGCACACACCAACGATGGCTGGCAGATAGTAGCTGAAGACGTAGACCTTCTCTATGTATGGCTGCCTGTGCCAACTGCCCCTGAAGAAATAATAAGTGCCCTATGACCATCCGCCCCGCCCTGCCTGCCGACTTCGAGCCTGTCTACGCCATCTGGCTGGCTGGCATCGCCCATTCCTTCGCCGGCTTTGCCCACCCAGCCGACTTGTGGGCGCAGTTCGAGCACAATTTTTCCAGTTGCCGCCCGCCGTTCGGCTTCTGGGTGGCGGAGGAAGCCGGGCAGGTGCTGGGGTGGCAGTCGCTGCTGCCCTGCACCAGCAACCCACTCAAGCGCCAGTTGCTGGCGGAAGCGAGTACGTATGTGGCGGCCAGCGGGCAGGGCCGGGGCGTGGGCGAGCCGTTGTTGCGCCGGGCGCTGGCCGAGGCAGCGCAGAGTGGGTTGCGCTTCGTGCTGGCCTACACGCTGGCCGAGAATGCCCGCGTCGGCCAGTTGTATGAGCGTTGCGGCTTTCGGGCCAGCGGCCGGCTGACGGCAACCGAGCCAGCCGACTTTTACGCCGAGCGCCTGCTGTGGCTTTATGCCGTGCCTGTCGATTCATCCGCGCCCCGCATTCCGGCCCCATGACCTTCTACCTGCTCACTACCGGCTTTTCGGCCAACACGCAGGAGCGGGCCGCGCTGCTGCAAGCTGCCTGCCAGCAGCGTGGCATTGCTTGTGTGGCGCTGGAAACCAGCACCGCCGACCGGCTGGCCCTGCCCGAGCTGCGCCCCGGCGATGCCCTCTACAATGCCACCCGCGACGGAATGCGCCTGGAAGAACTGCTGTGGCGGCCGGGCGTGGCCACGTTCTACGCGGGCGACCAGCCGCCACGGGGTATCCAGGACACTACCCGCTGGCTGGCGGCGCACACCCGCGCCGGGCTGCCGCAGCCGCGCACTATTGCCCACCCCACGGCCGACCGCGCCCTGCTAGTTCGCTATGTGGACTACCTGGGTGGCTTCCCGCTGGTAGTGAAAGTGGCGGGCGGCACCCTGGGCACGGGCGTAATGCGGGCCGACTCCTGGCCTGCGCTGCTGTCGCTGGTTGATTACCTGGTGGCAACGGGCACCGAGTTTATGTTGCGGGAGTACCTCGAAAGCACCGGGTCGGGCCGGCTAATGGTGATTGGCGACCGGGTGGTGGGAGCGCTGGAATACGACAACCTGCCCACTGACTTCCGCACTAATGCGGCCGGCGGGCCACCGCCGCGCCTGACGCGCTTCGCCCCCGCTGTGGAGGCGCTGGCCGTGGCCGCCACGCAAGCCGTAGGCGCGGAGCTGGCCGGGGTAGATGTGCTGCTCGACCAGGCGGGCCGGGCCTACTTGCTGGAAATTAATTTGCCCTGCGGCTTCGCCACGTTCCCCAAGCTGGGCGTGGACGTGCCGGGGATGCTGGTAGACTACCTCACCGCCAAAGCTAAACGCCTGTATGGAAACGTGCATTAACCAGCAGCTCGACCGCATCGAAACCCTCATCCGGGAGCGGATGCCGGGCAGCTTGTACCAGTTTGAGCTGCTGGACCTGGGCACGGGCCAGGCGTATGGGCGTGGGCTACAAGAGGCGCTGATGCCCTGGGGGTCGGTCTATAAGCTGTTTGTAATAGCTGCTGCCGTGCAGATGCTGGGTGAGGGCCTGCTACAGCCCGGTCAGCTCCTGCACCTGGATAAAGCGCGGTTCCAGCATGGCGAGGGCATCTTGCAGCAGTTCAGCCACCTGACGCGCCTGAGTGTGGTAGACTGTTGCAAGATGGTAATTGCCACCTCCGACAACGTGTGCGCCGACACGCTGCACGAGCTGGTGGGCAACGAGCGCGTGGCCCGGTTGTTTGCGGCGGCCGGTTGCACCCACTCGCGCCTCACCGACAACCTCGACACGCTGATACGTCGGCTGCTGGCCGCCCCGCACCAATGGGCCGCCGCTGACTATATGTATTCGCCGGCGATGTTTGCCAACTACGAGGCCGCCATTGCCCAGGTGCTGCCCGACAACTGCATCACGGCCCACGACTGCAACCGGCTGTGGCAACACCTGCATACGGCAGCTTTCAGTCCGGCCGCACGGGAGGTGTTTTTTGATATTGTGCAAATGAACAGCATGACGAGGCGTGTTAGCTACTACGCTAATTTTTGTGCGATGCCCAAGCTACGAGGCAAGACGGGCTCTATCGGGGCAGGCGTAGTGATGAACGAAACCAACTTGCTCTACGACCCGACTACCCGTCAGCCATTAGGATTCTTCTCGTTTTTTTCGCAGCACAACCGCCTGCGCTACTATGAGCTGTGCGATGTGCTGGCCTGCGCCGGGCTGGAACTGGCGAAGGTGTATCCCTCGGCTTGAACTAAATGCCCGGCCATGACCCGCTTCGACCAATTCCTGTTTCGCTACCACGCGCTGTTCATTGTAACAGCGGCGGTAGGCTCCAACGTGTCGGTGGAACATCTGGTCAGCCGGGGCTACTCCGCTCCGTCGCTGCTGGTGTACCGGGGCGCGCTGGGGTTTGCGCTGGTGGGAGGGCTGGCGTGGTGGCAGGGCACCAGCCTGGTGCCGCAGGTGCCGCGCACCCAAGTGGTGCGGTTTCTAAATTCCAGCCTAGCCCTACTGCTCACGTTCGAGGCGTTTAAGCGGCTGGCTGGGGTCACGGTGTCCACGGTGCAGCGGCTCGATATTCCCTTTGCCGTGCTCATTGGGGTAGGGCTGGGGCAGCGGGGGCGCGATAGCAAGCTGTGGCTGTCGCTGCTGGCGGTAGGGCTGGTGCTGTCGTCGTTTTTTTTCGCCGGGCACCTCGACGAAGACCCTATCGGGCTGGCGCTGGCGCTGCTGGCGGTAGCGATGACGGCCGGGGCCTACCTGCTGAGCAAGCAGAGCGTGGCGGTAGAGAACAACCTGGTGGTGCTGAATACCACCAACCTGGGCTGCCTGAGCTTGGGCTTAGCGGTCTGCGCCTTCACCAAGCACCTCAACCCGTTGCACGGGGCCGATGCGGGGCTGTTCGCGGTATCAACCCTCACGCAGTTCATGCTCAACTACTTGCTGGCGCTGCTACTGCGGCAGCGCGACGTGACGCTGGCGCAACGGCCCTACCTGCTGTCGTCGGTGCTGATTCTGGCCCTGGAAATGTTCACCGAGCACAAGTGGTTTGCGCCGCTGCACATTGCCTTCGTGCTGCTGGTGGTGGGCGTGGTGTACCTCATTACCGTGGCCGACCCTGGGCAAGTACCAGCACGGCTGCGCCGTCCGCTCGCTCGGCCGCAGCCCCGGTAGTGGCCGCCGCTACCGGGGCTGCGCTAGCCCCGCCGGGTGGTAGCGGGCGGCTGCTTGCCCGGCACCCAGGCCGGGTAGTGCCTGAATAGCTGCCGGGCCGGTTGCCAGCCCACTCGCGCAAGTGGCCGCGTAGCTGAGCGGGCAGGAGGCTGGTCTTGGCGGGCAGCCGACTATTTAGCCGGCTGCCCGCTCGTAAGTGGCCGGTTTCTGCGGAACTTTGCCCCCGGCTGCCGGCTTACCCGGCCGCCTGCCTTTTGCCCGTTCCCATGCCCCTTACGCTTTACAACACGCTTACCCGCCAGAAACAAGTTTTTGAACCCGTGCAAGCCCCGCAGGTGGGCGTGTATTTGTGCGGGCCTACTGTGTACAGCGAGGCGCACCTGGGCAACGCCCGCGGGCCGGTGGTGTTCGACGTGCTCACGCGCTACCTGCGCCACCTGGGCTACACCGTGCGCTACGTGCGCAACATCACCGACGTGGGCCACCTCGAAAGCGACGCCGATACCGGCGAAGACAAGATGGAAAAAGCCGCCCGCGCCCAGCGCATCGAACCCATGCAGGTGGCCCAGCACTTCACCAACCTCTACCGCCAGCACATCGGCGCCCTGGGCTGCCTGCCGCCCGACATCGAGCCGCAGGCCAGCGGCCACATCATCGAGCAGATTGCCCTCATCGAGGAAATCATCGCCAACGGCTTGGCCTACGAAGCCAACGGCTCGGTGTATTTCGACGTGCCGCGCTACAACGCCGGGGGCGGCAACTACGGCCGCCTCTCGGGCCGGGTGGTGGAAGAATTGCTGGCCGGCACCCGCGCCGAGCTGACCGGGCTGGAAGAAAAACGCTCACCCACGGACTTCGCGCTCTGGAAAAAGGCTGCGCCCCAGCACATTATGCGCTGGCCTTCGCCCTGGGGCGAAGGCTTCCCCGGCTGGCACCTGGAGTGCTCGGCCATGAGCCGCAAGTACCTCGGCAACTTGTCCGACATTCACGGCGGGGGGCTCGACCTCATGTTTCCGCACCACGAGTGCGAAATAGCCCAGAGCCAGGGCAGCCACAGCCACACCGAGGAAGCCCGCTTCTGGCTGCACAACAACATGATAACCGTGAACGGCACCAAGATGAGCAAGAGCCTGGGCAACTTCATCTTGCTCGGCAATATGTTCAGCGGCCCCACCGGCGGCCTCTCGCAAGCCTACGCGCCCATGGTGGTGCGCTTCTTTCTGCTGCAAGCCCACTACCGCAGCCCCGTCGATGTGAGCGACGAGGCCCTGCAAGCCGCCCGCAAAGGCTACCGCAAGCTCATGAACGGCCTGCGCCTGCTGGATAAGCTGGTTGTTGGTGATGAGGTGAAAAGTGATGAGGTGATGAGGGATAACGTGAATACCGAACACCGAACACCGGACACCAAAAGCCAGACTCCAAGCCAGCAACTCGCCGCCCTGGCTGCCAAGCCGCAGGAGTTTCTGGACGACGACCTGAATACGCCCCGCGCCCTGGCCGCCTTGTTCGACCTGCTCAAGCGCTTTAATACACTGGTGGCCAACCCCGCTGCCCTGGCTGAGGTAGACCCCGAAGCCCTGGCTGCCGCCGCCCGCACCTACCGCACGCTGGTGCAGGATGTGCTGGGCCTGCGCGACGAGCCCCGCACCAACGCCGAAGACCTGCTCACCCTCACCCTGGGCTTCTACCAGGAAGCCAAAGCCACCAAAGCCTACGACAAAGTCGACCAGATTCGGGCCGCCCTCAAAGGCCAGGGCATTGTGATAAAAGACACCAAAGCCGGCGTGGAGTGGGCTTATAGCGAGGAGTAGTGAGACACAAGACATTAGACCTGAGACGTTAGACTATGTTCAGCAGTCAGATAATGAGTCTAATGTCTTAGGTCTAATGTCTAATATCTTAGTAAACATACTTTAATGCGTATTTCTAAACTGCCTTTGCTGGCGCTGGCGGCGGCCGGCGCATTCGGCCTCACTGCCTGCCCTTCAGACAAGCCGGCCGAAACCACGACGCCCCCCCCGGCAGCCCAGGTTAAAGCGCCGGCCTTTAACGCCGACTCGGCCTACGCTTGCACAGCCCGCCAGGTAGCTTTTGGGCCCCGCGTGCCCGACTCGAAGGCCCATATTGCCTGCGGCAACTACCTGGTGGCCACGCTCAAGCGGTATGGCTTGAAGGTGCTGGAGCAACCCTTCGAGGCGATGACCTTTAATGGCACCCACATCAAGGGGCGCAACATTATTGCCCAGTTTCAGCCCCAGGCTGTGCGGCGCATTACCCTCTTCGCCCACTGGGACACCCGGCCCTTCGCCGATGCCGATAAAGAGCACAAAAACGCCCCGATGGACGGCGCTTCCGATGGCGCCAGCGCCGTGGCTACCGCCCTCGAAATAGCCCGCACCCTGGCCCTGCAGCCCGCCACGGCTACCCCCAACGTGGGCGTCGACATTATGCTGATGGATGCGGAGGACTGGGGCTATGAAACAGGTACGCAGGCCGGCATTACCGACCAGATAGACGAAAGTAATGGCAACTCATCGTGGTGCCTGGGCTCGCAGTACTGGGCCAAGCACGTAGTACCAGCCGGCTACAAGGCCGAGTACGGCATCCTGTTCGACATGGTAGGCGCTAAAAACGGCCACTTCACCCGCGAGGGCGTGTCGCGGCAAAACGCCCGCGCCGCCGTGGATAAAATCTGGAACACGGCCGCCCAAATCGGCTATTCCGACTACTTCCTCTTCACCGACACCGACCCCATTCTCGACGACCACGTGTACACCAACAAGGGAGGCGTGCCCACCGTCGACATCTATGACCACCCCGCCTTCGGCGTCGATGAGTTCTTCCCCGCCTACCACCACACCACTGCCGACAACATGAGTATCATCGACCGCAAAACGATGAAAGCCGTGGGCCAGACCGTGTTGCAGGTGCTCTATAATGAGTAATGGGGTGATGGGGTGAAGAGGTAATGGGGTAAAAAAGAACGTCATGTTGAGCGCAGCCCAAGCATGACGTTCTTTTTTACCCCATTACCTCTTCACCCCATCACCTCACAGCCGCTGCCCTGGCTTATTAGCGGAGGCAGCCAAGGCCTGCTCGGCCTGCTTCAGGTAGATTTGGGCGTGTGCGAGCAGGGCCTCGAACACGTCGGTGAGGCGCAGGCGCAGCCAAGGGTGCAGGGGGTTAGCAATGCGCACGGTGCCGGCATCGACCTGGCGGGCCAGTAGCAGTAGGCGCAGCATCTCATCGAGCTGGCGGTTGAAGGTTTCGACTACGGTGCCGGTGAGGCGCACGCCGGTGGGGGCAAACTGTTTGGGCTGGCGCAACATACGGTCACCCAGGCCATTGGTGGCGCGGGCGGTGTCGGTGAAATAGCGGCCCAGCCAGCCGCTGCGCACCTGCGAGCCCGCCTGTGAGCCCCGCGCCTGCGCCAGGCGCAGGCCCTCTTTCAGGCTGGGCAAGAAGTAGCCGCTCACGATGTTGAGGTGCTCCAGGCACTGGCCGGCACTCCACTTATCGTAGGTAGGGCGGCGGTTTAGCTGCTCGGAGGTGAGGGGACGCAGGCGCTGGTGAGATAACACCCGCAGGCCCAGCACCTGGTTGGTAAGCTGGTCGAAGAACTCGGTGGTATCGCGCGCGGAAGCACTCATGAAGGATAAAGCAGCCGAACGGAGCGGTAAGTTTGAGTTGTAATATTACGGCGCAGGCCGGAATTATCCGGCAGGCGCAGGCTTCTTTCGTAACTGCTATGTTAAAGTTTTCCTATCGTTTGGGCCAGCTACTGGCTCTTTGCCTGGGCGTGATGCTACGTGCCCAGGCCCAGCCGATGCCTAGCCCAGGTGAGCACCTCGAAAGCCTAGTAACGTTTGGCTCGCAGGCCAAAATCAACATGGGCGACGACGATTTTCTCCAAACGTTCTTCTTTCTGGTACCTGCCAAAGAGCGCCGGCCTTTCTACATTCGGGTGTTCGACCCCGACTGCGGCGGCACCCTCGACGCCAAGCTGGGCACCTTCGACACCACCACTGAATTCAGCCTTTACGCTGGCCCCGGCAACCACTCCGGCCCCGGCGCCACCGACCCGCGCCCCACCAACACGGCTCAGCTGCCCTCGGGCCGCCTGGTGAAGCAGCAGGTATTTGGGGTCGACCCAGCTTACGATGGCCAATACTACACCTTCGGCCCCATCAACCCGCTGGAAGGCGAGCTGGTCTCGGACTTTGACGGCTACGTGGTGAAGGTGGTGGTGCGCGGCCTCAGTGGTAACGATGGCAACCTCTACCGCTTTTTCCTCAGCACCAGCCCCACCGAAAACATCCCGGTGCCGGGCGGCAACGCCTTCACCTACGAGTACGGCTTCCGAATGCCCGCCGCTACGCCCTCCGGCAAGCCCGTGACGGCGCACATCTACCCCTTCGCCAACGAGCACGTTATCAGCATCCGGCAAAATAATTTCGATTCGGATGGCCTGGTAAAGCTCACGATTTTCAGCGTAGCCAAAAACGGCCACGATGCCCCCGTCAGCGCCGACGGTCAATGGGTGAACAGCGTGCTGCCCATCGTAAGCCAGGAGCACGGCCTCTCACTCGATTTCCGCCTCACCACCACGGCCACTACCTTCAACGACCTTGTTTTCTTCGTCACCGACCAGTACGACAAAGCCCTGCCGTTCTTCGCCAGTCCTCTGGGCGGCATCCCCAAGTATAAGTACGATATCGACATGAAGATTCATCGGTAAGTAAGGTGAGGAGGTAATGGGGTGAGAAAGAACGTCATGCTTCGGCTTCGCTCAGCATGACGTTCTTTCTCACCCCATTACCTCCTCACTCATCCCGTCCAGGGTTGCGGCGAGGGGTGGGGCCGTGGTCGCCTTCGGTGGGATGGTCGCCATCGGCGGGGCGGAAGTCGGCGCGTTGGTCCTGGCCGTAGTTTTGGGCTTTGTCCTGCTGGGTAAAATTGTCGTGGCCGGGGCCGCGGGCGCCGGGGTTTTCATCGTCGTATGACCCGCCTTGGGAGCCGTGGCCCTGGCTGGTATCGCCCTCCTTGGAGCCGCCGGGGCCGAAGCCGCTGCGCGAGTCACCGGTTTTGGGGTCGCCTGCTACGGCCTCCTCGCTGCGCTCGTGGCCGTAGCCATAGCCTTCGGTTTGGGGCGCGTCGGGGGCGTTTACCGGGGCGGGGGCACCCGGTGCGTCTGAGGGCGGGGTGCCGTCGTAGCCGCCACGGGTGGAGGGCTGGCCATCGCGCTGGTTTTGTGCGCCGGGGGTAGTGGGGTGGTGGTTGTCGGGGGTAGCGGCGGGCAGACCCACGCCCGAGGTATGGCCGTAGTCGTCGGCGTAGCCGCCGCCGGTGGTGGGCGAGCCGTTGTCATTCTGGAACGCCGCGCCCTGGTCGTCGCGGCCGGGCAGGTTGCGGTTGTCGGTGGGCGGGGCAGTTGCGGCGGGCGCGTTGCCGGGGTGCTGGGCGGCTACGGGCTGGGTGTCGCGGATGGCCTGGCCCTGCTGGTCGGGCACGCGGTCGTGGCCGTCGTAGGCACTATAGGAGTTGTGCTGGGGGCCGGAGCGTGAGGCACCTTCGCCGTAGTATCTCTCTTCGGTGGCTTCGGCAGCGGGGTGCTGGGCGGCCGGGTCGAATTCGCGGTACTGGTTGCCGTAGCCACCGTGGGTATTGCCTTGGTTGTACTGCTGCTGGCCAAAGGCACCCCGGTCGGGCGCGCTGGTTTGGTTGCTGGCGCGGTTGGGGTCGTTGTAGCTGCCCTGCACGTCGTTGCCAAAGTTGCCGCCGTAGCTGTCGGGCTGGTCGCTGGTAGGCGCAGCAGCGCCGGGCACGGTGGCGGGGTCGTGGGGCACGGCCGCGTTTGGCTCGCTGGGGGCCGGGGCCTGGCCGCTGGGCAGGCCTGCATCAATGGTAGTAGGCTGGGCGGTGCTGTTGGCGTTGGTATTCTGGGCGTCGGCACCCATCTTGGTAGTGGCGGCTTCGGGCTGGGCACCCGTGTTGCCGGCAATGGAATTAGTGCCGGGCTGGGCCTCTTTATCGGACATGGTGCGGAAAAGAAAAGTGGGAGTAGCTTCTGCTATACGCCCCGCTACGGAATGGGGTTGAAGCGGATTCCTGGTTGGGTGTTGGGTAAATGATGTTACGCCGGCTGGTCGTTCTCACGTTCGCCTCACCCCCTAGCCCCCTCTCCGAAAAGGAGAGGGGGAACTAGTTTCTAGTTTTAGAAGCTAGTTTAAAGGGCTAATTCTTAATCTAAAACTAGATTAGAGCTAGTCCCCCTCTCCTTTTCGGAGAGGGGGCTAGGGGGTGAGGTGAACGTGAGAACGACCAGCCTGCATAACGTCAGTTGGGTAACTTGTTACGTTTTTAGTTAGAACCCGAAACCAGGAATATGAAACGCCGCCACTTCCTCCACCACGGCACCCAGGCCGCTCTGGCCTCGGCGCTGCTGCCACTAGCGGCTGCCGCCTCCGAAACCCCAGCACCCCAACGCAACGGCCTGGACTTGCGCGAGCGCACTATCGACGAGTTACAAGGCTACCTGCACAGCGGCCGGGCCAGCAGCCGCGACCTTTGCCAGTGGTATCTGGCCCGCATTGCCGAGCTGGACCCCAAAGGCCCCACGCTGCGGGCAATACTTGAGCTGAACCCCGACGCCCTGCGCCTGGCCGACGAACTAGACCGGGAGCGCAAAGCCGGCAAGGTGCGCGGCCCGCTGCACGGCATCCCCGTCTTGCTCAAAGACAACATCGACACCGCCGACCGAATGCAAACCACGGCCGGGGCGCTGGCCTTGGCCGGGCACCACGCCCGCTACGATGCCGCCGTGGTACAGCGCCTGCGGGTCGCCGGGGCTATACTTCTGGGCAAAACCAACCTGAGCGAGTGGGCCAACTTCCGCTCCACCAGCTCGGTAAGCGGCTGGAGCAGCCGGGGCGGCCAAACGCGCAACCCCTACGTGCTCGACCGCGTGCCCAGCGGCAGCAGCGCCGGCTCGGGCGCGGCCGTGGCGGCCAGCCTGTGCGCTGTAGCCGTGGGCACCGAAACCAACGGCTCCATTGTGTCGCCCGCTTCGTGCAACGGCCTCGTGGGCCTCAAGCCAACGGTGGGCCTGGTGAGCCGCATGGGTATTATCCCCATTTCGGCCACCCAGGACACGGCTGGCCCGATGGCCCGCACCGTGCGCGACGCAGCGGCGCTGCTGGGTGGGATGCTGTACTACCAAGAGGATGACCCTGTAATGCCATGGTGTGGGACGGGCGTCATAGTAGAAGCGATGCAGCAGACAGAGGCCAAGTTCTCCCTGCTGGCGAAGTTTCAAAAAAACTCTTATGTACTCCCACTCGCTGCTGATGCGTTAAGAAACCAGCAGTTAGGAGTTGAGAAGAGTCACCTCGCCAGCAAAACCGCCGCAGGGGAGCTACTGCGTCAAGCCGTGGCAGTGCTCAAAGCGCAAGGGGCCACAGTGGTAGAAGTGGACGTCATAAGCGCTACGCAGGTCATTGGCGAAGCCGAGTTCGATGTGCTGCTCTACGAGTTTAAAGACGGACTGAACCAATACTTGATTGCCACCGATTCCCCAGTAAAAACCTTGGCCGACGTTATTGCCTTCAACCAGGCCCACGCGGCGCAGGCGATGCCGTTTTTCCAGCAGGAGATTCTGGAAATGGCCGAGAAAACCGACGGATTGAGCAGCGAGAAATATAAAGCTGCCCTGCGCAAAGTAGTGGACACGGCGCGGCAGGCGCTGGATGCGGCGCTGAAAATCAATGGCGGCCTGGCCGCCATCGTGGCCATTACCACCGGCCCGGCCGCCTGCATCGACCTCGTGAATGGCGAGTACGGCACCGGCCCCGACTACTCTGGCCCCGCTGCGATGGCGGGCTACCCGCACCTCACCGTGCCAATGGGGCAGGTACATGGGCTGCCGGTGGGTTTGTCGCTGGTGAGTGGCCCGTATAGCGAGGCCGGGCTGCTGGCGCTGGGCTACGCGTATGAGCAGGCTACGAAGTGGCGGCGGGCCCCGGAGTTTCGGACGGCGGTGGGGTAGGTGGTCAATCAACAATCAACAATTATCAATTATCAAACTGGGTATTGGTGTTGATAATTGATAATTGTTGATTGATAATTGATTAAAATATCTTCCCCGGGTTCAGAATTCCCGCCGGGTCGAACACCTGCTTGATGCCGCGCATGATGTTCAAATTAGCTTCTTTGAGCGCGATGTGCATAAACGGCTTTTGCACCAGCCCGATGCCGTGCTCGCCCGAGATGGTGCCGCCGAGCTGCACGCACAGCTCAAATATCTCGGTGATGGGCTGACGCAAGCCCACGTTCCATTGCTCGTCGCTTAGCTCCCCGCGAATGATGTTGACGTGCAGGTTGCCGTCGCCCGCGTGGCCGTAGCACACGCTTTTGAAGCCGTAGCGAGCCCCTATTTCCTTCACGCCTTTGAGCAGGGTGGGTAGCGCGGCGCGAGGCACCACGGTGTCCTCTTCTTTATACACGGAGTTGTAGCGCACCGAATTGCCGATGTTGCGCCGAATCTTCCACAGGTCGTCTTTCTGGCCGGCCGTGTCGGCCAGCAGGATGTCGCCCACGTCGTAGTGCTCCAGCACGCCGTACACCTGCTCGGCTTCCTTGTAGAGTTGCTCCAGGTCCTGGCCGTCTAGCTCGATGAGCAGGTGAGCGGTGATATCCTCGGGCAGGGTGAGGGGAATTTTCAAATAATCCGACGACCAGGCAATGGCTTCGCGCTCCATAAACTCCATGCCCGAGGGGATGACGCCCGCCCGAAACACCGCCGACACGGCCTCGGCCGCCTGGGCCTCCTGGCGGAAGGGCACCAGCATCAGGATGTTGTGCTGCGGGTAGGGGAGGAGCCGGAACACGGCCTTGGTGATGATGCCCAGCGTGCCCTCCGAGCCCACCAGTAGCTGGGTGAGGTTATAGCCGGTGGCGTATTTGAGGGTGTTGGCACCGGTCCAGATAACGTCGCCGGTAGGCAGCACCACTTCCAGGTTAAGCACGTAGTCACGGGTGGTGCCGTATTTCACGGCTTTGGGGCCGCCGCTGCTCTGGCTCAGGTTGCCGCCCAAAAAGCACGAGCCTTTGCTGGCCGGGTCGGGCGGATAAAACAAGCCTACTTCCTTCACCGCATTCTGGAAAGCCTCCGTCACCACGCCCGGCTCCACGGTGGCTTGCAGGTTTTGCTCGTCGATTTTGAGAATTTTGTTGAAGCGCTCCATACTCAGCAGCACACCCTTATGGATAGGCAGCGCGGCCCCGCTCAGGCCGGTGCCCGCGCCCCGCGCCGTTACGGGCACGCGCTGGGCGTGGCAGAGGCGCATGATGGCGCTTACCTCCTCGGTGGTGCCGGGGCGCAGTACCACGTCGGGCGCAAAGTGGAAGTCTTCGGTGTGGTCGCGGCCGTAGGCTTCGTAGGCAGCGGCCTCGGTGCGCTCGGCGGTGAGTACGTGGGCGGGGCCAAGTAGCTGCTCAAACTCAGTTACCAGGGCCGCCGTGAGGGGGGAGAAAGTCATACTAATTTGTGGTCGGTAGTGAGTTTGTAGAACGGAGTGGCACTCCGTTCGTCGTTGAACAAATCGTGCGAACGACGAACGGAGTGCCACTCCGTTCTACAGACTCACCGGTAAAAATCAACCCGTGACATACTGCCGGGCTATCTTTGCAGTTAATGCAGGGCGAAGAAACGAAGGTACGGCCGATGACGAGAGTGCAACATTCGACCTTTTATATAGTGCCCACCCGGCTGCTCTACGCCCTGGCCCTGGGCTGCCTGCTGCTGGCTACCAGCTGCAACCGCAAGCTCAACCAGCACGACGGCCGCTACTACTCGGCCCGCGACATGGCCCGCCTCAAGCGCGGCGAGCGGGTGGCAGGCAGCCGCTCGACCCCGGTTAAAACTAAAACCAAGACGACCACGCCCAGCGGCGCGAGTGGCAGCAGCGGCACCACTACCACCAAAAACGTGACCAAGCGGGCCGTCCGGCACAGCGATGCCACCGGCGTGCTGGCCTCCGCAATTGAGAATGCCCGCTCCTACCAGGGCGTGCCCTACCTCTACGGCGGCACCACGCGCCAGGGCATCGACTGCTCGGCCCTGTTGCAGCTCTCGTTTGCTGATGCAGGCGTTGATATTCCGCGCACTTCCAACGAGCAGGCCGTGTGGGGCGACCCCATTAAGCCCACCGAATTGCAGCCTGGCGACTTCCTCTTTTTCGGGGCCACGCCCGGCTCGCAGGTTATTACCCATGTGGGCCTGGTGACGGTGGTAAACGCTGAGGGGGTAGATTTTATCCACGCTTCCACCTCGCTGGGAGTAGTCGAAAACAGCTTTGAGTCCGATTATTACCTGAGCCGGTTTATCCGGGCGGTACGGCCCCGGCTGTAGGGCTGGGTAGCGCTGAGCTTTCTGGGCGAGAACTGTTCAGGCTAGGTTTGCGGGCGGCGCGGGGCAGGTGTTAGCTTGCCAAGGCAAACTGAATTTTCGCTTCGTAACATCGGCATAACGAAGGCAGTGCCTGGCTCGTCGTAACTTTGCCGCTGCTGTCCGATAGGCTTCTAATTTTCACTAACCATTTTCTGTATGATTCAGAGATTTTTACGACACCTGCTGCTCGTGGTGTTTGCCCTGGGTACTGCCCACCTCAGCTGGGGCCAGGGTGCCACCACCGCCTCTATAAACGGGGCGATTACGGACGAAAAAGGGGGTGCCCTGCCCGGTGCTACGATAGTGGCGGTGCATACGCCCACGAATACCACCTACGGCATTGGCACCAACGGCGATGGCCGCTTCAACATCCAGGGAATGCGCGTAGGCGGGCCCTATACGGTGAAGATTTCCTTTGTGGGCTACCAGGACGTAACCCGCACGGGCGTATTCCTGGCCCTGGGCCAGAACCTGCGTATCGACGTGCAGCTGAGCACCTCTACCACCGAGCTGAACACGGTGCAGGTAACGGGCCGCCGCGACCCGGTTATCAACGCCGGCCGCACGGGGGCGGAAACCAACGTGAGCCGCGAGCAAATCAACCAGCTGCCCACGCTGAGCCGCTCGCTCACCGACTTCACCCGCCTCACGCCGCAGGCTAACGGCGGCGGCAGCTCCTCTTTTGGGGGCACCAACAACCGCTACAACAACATCACCATCGACGGGGCTGTGAACAACGATGTGTTCGGGTTGGCTTCGTCGGGTACGCCCGGCGGCCAGGCCAACACCAACCCCATTGCCTTGGACGCTATCGACCAGATTGCCGTAGTGCTGGCCCCTTACGACGTGACGCTGGGTAACTTCACCGGCGCGGGCGTAAACGCCATTACCCGCTCCGGCTCGAACGATATTTCGGCTTCTATTTATGGCTTTGGCCGCAACGAGCGCACCATTGGTTACAGCGTGACGGAGCCCCGCACCAAGGCCGATGAGTTTTTCAACTACAACACTGGCTTCCGGGTGGGTGGTCCCATTGTGAAGGACAAAGTGTTCTTCTTCCTGAACGGGGAGCTTTCGCGGGCCAACACTTCGCTAGGCTTTGTGCCCTCGGTGGATGGGCTGGGCGACTCGCGCTTCACCATCGCGAACCTGCAGCGCATTGCCACTGCCGCCAACACGGCGCGCTATAACAACTATGACGTTGGTAGCTACCTCGACCAAACGCGCCGCACGGAAAGCAACAAGATTTTTGCCCGTCTCGACTTCAACCTCTCCGAAAACACGACGCTGACTATTCGCCACAATTTTGTGAAGGCGTTTGACGACAACCTAACCCGCACAGCCATCAGCCTGCGCTTCGGTAATAATGCCTACCGATTCAACAACACCACCAACAGCACGGTGGCCGAACTTAACAGCCGCTTCGGTATCTTCTCCAACAAACTGATTCTGACGTACACGGCTATCCGTGACTCGCGTCAGGTGCTTGGAAACCCTGGCCCGGCTTTCCAGATTGTGGACAACGGCCTTACCTATAACCTAGGCCAGGAACGCAGTTCGGTAGCCAACCAACTCGACCAAGATATTGTGGAGGTTACGGATAACCTGACGCGTACCTTCGGTAAGCACACCGTTACGCTGGGTACTCACAACGAAGGCTTCAAGTTTCGCAACCTGTTTCTGAACAATGGGTTGGGCTACTATACGTTTACATCCATTGCCAACTTTGAAGCCGGTAACGCTACCAGTGTAGCATCCAGCTACGTTACGGCCGACAATGGCGAAGCAAACTTCAAGGCGGCGCAGCTTGGCGCATATCTGCAGGACCAGTACACGCCTATCGAAAACTTCCGCCTGACCTACGGCCTGCGCATCGATGTGCCTTTGTTCATCGACAAGCCCGGTGATAACACGGCGTTCAACCTCACGAATACCACCACTACTGTTGGGACCGGGACTGCCGCTGTCACCTACGCTAACTCCGGCTTTGGCTCGGAGTATCAGACCCAGAACACGCCGAACGGCCAGCTGCTGTTTTCGCCCCGCGTAGGTTTCAACTGGGATGTGAACAACGACGGCAAAGTGCAGCTGCGCGGTGGAGCCGGTGTCTTCACGGGCCGGGTGCCCTTCGTGTGGATTTCCAACAGCTATACCAACAGCGGGCTGGTACAAGGAGCAGTAAGCCAAACCGCTCCGACCACGACTCCGGCTTCCTTCCTGCCATCCATCCAGATTTCCCCCACCGATATTCAGCGGGTGTATACCCCCGTCGCAACCTCGCAGATTAACTTGGTACGCGACGATTTCAAGCTGCCGCAGGTGTTCCGTGCCAATTTGGCTACCGACGTGCGCCTGCCCGGTGATATCATCGCCACGCTGGAAGGTGTTTACTCTAAAACGCTCAACGACATTTACTACCGCGACCTGAACCTGACTGACCCGGTAGGCCGCCTCGCTGGCCCCGACCAGCGCCCCATCTACGCCAACTCGACGCAGCTGCGCCGCCGCGACCAGCGCTACACCAACGTGTATCTGCTCGACAACACCAGCCAGGGCTACCGCTACAACGCCACCTTCCAGCTGCAGAAGCGCTTCCTGAACGGCTTGAACCTGATGACGGCCTATACCTACGGTGAGTCGAAAGACATCAACAGTGGTACGAGCAGCACGGCTTCCTCCAACTTTGGCTTCAACCAGGTGGGCTCCAACCCCAACTCGCCCGAGTTAGGCTACTCGCGCTACGACCAGCGCCACCGCGTAATTGCCAGCGGTGGCTATACTTTCCGCTACGCTCACGACGCGATGGCCACGACCATTACCGCCTTCTACGAGGGCCTCTCGGGCCAGCCACTGACGTATATCTATGGCCAGAGCACGGATATTAACCGCGATGGCAACACTGGCAACGACCTGCTGTATGTGCCGACTGACGTGCGCGACCTCAATCAAATTCGCCTGACCCAGACGGCCACCTCCGCAAATGGGGGTGTGGCGGATACCCGCACGTTAGCCCAGATTCAGGACCAACTGGATAACTTTATCAATAACGACCCCTACCTGGCCAGCCACCGTGGCCAAGTGGTAGAGCGCTATGGTGCCCGCCTGCCCTGGACGCACCAGCTTGACATCCGCATTGCCCAGGACTTCAACGTACTGGTAGGCGGCAAGCGCAACTCCCTCCAACTGACTTTCGACATCCAGAACTTGGGCAACCTGCTCAACAACAACTGGGGCCGTCAGTACGTGGTCAGCAACAATGCCTTTGAATTGCTACGGGTAGAATCGACCAACGTGAACGCCCAGCCCACGTTCTCGTTGCCCACTACCTATGGCAACAGCGGCCGTCCGTACGACTTCGCACCGTTCTTCTCGCGCTGGCAGGGCCAGCTGGGCGTACGCTACAGCTTCAACTAGTAGCCCGGCCAACCAGCCAGCCGCTACTGAAAATGGGCCGGGATTTTTCCCGGCCCATTTTTTTGGCTTGATTCTGCGGCACTTGCGAAGATTATTGGCCCTGGCGCTTGCACAAGCCAAAAGCCGCCGTACTTTTGCAGAACCAAAACGCAACCGGCGGCTTGGTAACTCAAAACCCGGGGGATTAGCTCAGCTGGCTAGAGCGCTTGCATGGCATGCAAGAGGTCATCGGTTCGACTCCGATATTCTCCACTCCCGTTTTCCGAAAGGCGACTGCAAGCTTAGCTTGCAGTCGCCTTTTTTGTTTTGCCGGTTAGCCGGCGGTTTCACACACCACTTACCTTTTTTCTGCCATGAAACCTTTCATTACTTGTCAGCTGGCCGCGCTGCTGCTGGCCGCTCCTCCGGCCCCCGCCCGGCAGGCTCCCGCCCATCCTACCGCCACCACCCACTCCACCGCAGCTGAGCAGCACGCCGACCGCATGAGCCAAGAAGTAGCCCAGCAGTTGGGCCTCGACGCGGCTACCACCACCAAGGTGCGGGCCGCCGCGCTCACCCGCTTTCAGAAAATCGATGCCGCCTACAAAAGCGCCGCCAGCGTGGCCGACCGCAACCAGACGCTGGACGCCAGCTCACGGGAGTTTCAAGCCGCTATGCAGCGCATTCTTACACCCGCACAGTATGCCCAGTATACTCACCCCAAACCTGCCCCGAAGCCGGAGAAGCCCAGCAAGCCGAAGGGGCAACGGATAGATTAGTAGCGCGGACTTTGCGAGTCCGTGAATGATGTTGTGGGAACAAGTTATTCGCGGACTCGCAGAGTCCGCGCTACTACCCCATCTGGCAGAAGCCGCAGGTGCCCGAGAGTAGGAAATCGCGCCGCTCGGCCTGGAAGCCACCGGGTAGCTGTACGGGCGGAATAGCCACTTGGCTCAGGCAATAGGTGTGGCTGCACACGCCGCACTTGAAATGCACGTGGTTGTCGAAGTGCGCGCCGGCCGAACACTCGATGGAGCAGGCGGCATAGCGCAGCACGTCGGTATCGTCGATAACGCGGTGGATGAGGCCCTGCTGCTCGAAGTTTTTGAGGGTGCGGTAGAGCGTGATGCGGTCGAGGCCAGAACCGATTTCCAGCTCAATCTCGGCCCCGGTGAGCGCGTAGCCCTTGCCCGACACGGCCGCGAGCACAGCCCGGCGCACGGGCGTCTGGCGCAGGCCGTGGCGCAGCAGGGTCTGGGTGAGGCGGTCGGGGGCAGAGGCGGGGGCGCTGGGCATACGTCAAAAATAATGAGTAGCGAGACAGTAGAGCTGAAATGTGGCCTCAGTGACAAATAACCTGGTTGGCAAAACTGGGCGGCAAGACGGCTGGTTAACATCCGGGCAGGGCAGGCAGCCGTACATTTGCCTGCTCTGTCCGCGAGGCGGCGGGAGCCGCCATCCCTTAACACCGACTGTGGTTGAAACGTTAGCAAGCCGGGTTTTTGAGTGGCTGAGCCAGCGGCCGGCCTGGGTAGCAGCGGGTACGCTGGCGCTGGCGCTGCCGGCCCTGCTACTGCACCTGGGCTGGATGCCGCTGCTCGTAGATGAGCCCATTCGGGCGCTGGTGGCGCTGGAAATGCACCATTCGGGCCACTTTTTCGCTCCCACGCTACAGGGGTTCCCCTACTACAATAAGCCGCCGCTCTTCAACTGGCTGCTGGTGGCGCTGTTCCGGCTCACGGGGCGGCAGGATGAGCTGGTGCTGCGCTTGCCTACCGTGATGGCGCTGCTGCTCTACGGTGGGGCCATCTGGCGGGTGCTGCGGCCGCAACTGGGTAGCCGGCTGGCATTTACGGTGGCCTTGGCTTTTGCTACTACGGGGCGCATCCTGTTCTATGATTCTTTTCTGGGCCTCATCGACCTCTGGCACGCAGGGCTGACGTGGCTGGGCTTTATGGCCGTGTGGCACTACGGGCAGCGCGGGCAATGGGTGTGGCTGTTCGTGGTTACGTACGCGCTCACGGCGGTAGGCTTCTTGCTCAAAGGGTTGCCATCGGTGGTGTTTCAGGGCATTGCGCTGCTGGTGTATTGCCTCGATACTCGGCAGTGGCGGCGGCTGCTGAGCTGGCAGCACGCGGCCGGGCTGGCAGTGCTGCTAGGTATTCTGGGCACGTACTTCTTTATTTACAGCCAGCACAACTCGCTCCAAGAAGCCGTGCGAACGCTCTGGTCGCAGTCGAGCCAGCGCACGGTGGCCGATAGGCCGCTGCTTGAGTCGGTGCAGTATATCCTGCTGTTTCCGTTCGATTTTATCAAGCACTTCCTGCCCTGGACGTTGCTGGTGCTGCTGGTGCTGCGGGTCGACTGGCGGCCGGCCGTGTTTGGCAACCCCTTCCGGCGCTACAATGCGCTGCTGTTTCTGGCGGTGCTGCCGGTGTACTGGCTTTCGCCGGCCACCATTCCGCGCTACTTGTTTATGCTTATTCCGCTGGGGCTCACGGTAGTGGTGCCGCTTTACCAGCCCGCGCAGGCGGCGCGAACCTGGCAGGCCCGCTGGCTCGATGCCACTTGGCTGCTACTGCTGGTGCTTACCACACTGGGGGTGCTGCTGCCGCCAGTGCTGCGGGCGGCGGCCGGGGTGGGGCTGCTGGCTCCGGCGCAGCTGGCATTTTTGCAGGGCGTGCCCGCCTCGTGGGGGCTGAGTCTGGCACTGTTTGGAGCGTTGGCGCTACTGGCCTGGCTGTTTTGGCGGCTGCCCGGCTACCGCCTGCTGCTGCTGGGCTACTACCTGCTGGTGCTACGGCTGGGATTCGACGTGTTCATTTTCCCCGCCCGCCTCCAAACCTCGCCCGAAGTAGCCTACCGCACGGCCGCCGAGCGCGTGGGCCGCGCCACCAAAGGCCGCCCACTGCTGCTGTGGCCCGGCTCGCAGCTCGACAATATCGAAGCCTTTTACATCTCCCGCGAGCGCGGCGAGCCCCTCGTCACCGGCCCAATGCCGCCCCGCCCCGGCACGCTTTACCTCGCCGACGAGCGCTGGCTGGGCGGCCAGAAATACCGCACCCTCGACAAGTTTACCATTGACCGGGGCCTAGTGTTTCGGGTGGTGGAATTAGAGTAGGGTAAGCTTTAGCTTGCCGCCCGATGGGTAATCGGAGTTAGCCGGCAGGTGTATAAAGCTGGGTGAATCACCAACTGCTTGCTGGCCGATAAGCTGAAGCTTACCCTATATTCCTGTTTTCCGGCAAGCTAAAGCTTACCCTACATAATGCGCTCTTACCTCACGCTGCTTGCCAAGCTGGCTTTTATGGCGGGAGCCCTGTGGCTGGTGGCGCGGCACCTCGACCTGCCGCAGCTGGGCCGCACCCTGCGGGCGGCGCGGCCGGGCTGGCTGGCGCTGGCAGCGGTGCTGTTCACGCTCTCGAAGCTTATTTCCTCGGTGCGGCTCAATACCTTTTTTCAGGCCATCAGCATTCGGCTTACCGAGCGCTACAACTTGCGCCTGTACTGGTTGGGGATGTACTACAACCTGTTTTTGCCGGGCGGCATTGGCGGCGACGGCTACAAAGTGTATCTGCTGGGTAAGGAGTTTCCGGGGCAGCGGGCGGCCATTTTCCGGGCTTTGCTACTCGACCGGCTCAGCGGCATGGTGGCGTTGCTGGTGCTGCTGCTGGCGCTGGCGGCGGCGCTGCCTGCTGGGCGCTTCGCCGCGTGGGTGCCCAGCTTGGCGCCCGGCGCGTGGCGGGCGGGCCTACTGGCGCTGGTGCCGCTGGGCCTGGCCGTGAGCTACGGGCTGGGCCGTTGGCTGTTTGGCGAGTTTGCCGGGGCGTTCGGGCGCACGTCGTGGCAGGCGCTGGGGGTGCAGGGGGCGCAGGTGCTGTGCGCCTGGGCGCTGCTGGCGGCGCTGGGTGCGGCCGACGGGCCGGTGCTGCCCTACCTGCTGGTATTTCTGGCATCCAGCATTGCAGCGGTGCTGCCGCTCACGGTGGGCGGGCTGGGCGCGCGGGAAGTGACGTTTTTGTACGGTGCCAAGCTCTTTGCGCTCAGCGTGCCGGTGGCGGTGAGCGTGAGCGTGCTGTTTTATGTCATTACGGCGGCCGTGTCGCTGGTGGGGGCGCTGGTGCGGGTGCGAGCTACGCCGGGCTAAACTTGGCTCGCAAGCCGACTGCCGACTCGGTTAGCTCAGCCCATCGACTGGGATTGTCAACTGGATTAATAAGCTGTTGAATCAGGCTTTCCGCCAGGGCCACCAAGTCTCCTAATTTCGACAAGGAAGCCGGCGACCAGGTTTGCCCGGTGCGCGACCCTCTCCCTTGCTGCCAGGCGGTGGCATAATAAGCGGTGCCATCGAGCCGGATGCCTCTTTGGTTGTAATAGCGGGTTTGACCCAGCGCGGCCCAGAACAGTGCTTCCAGCGCCTTAGCCAGCCCGGCAGGTAATTCCGCATTGTGCGTGCTGAAAGTAACTGCCGGGGCCAGCGGATTTTGCAGCGCCTGCCAGATACTCGACCTCCCAATGCGGTAAACCGCGTAATAGCGCCGCCAGTCTTTGCCAATCCACAGCGCATGCTCGGGCTCAAAGGAGGGGAGCACCACCAAGCCAGCCAGCGGCTCAGAGCTGAAATCGGCCAGCAGGGTTTCGCGCACCCGTGCGTGGTAAGCGTGGTGAGAGGCAGAAAAAAAGCCTTCGACTGGCTCTAAATGGTCGTGCATGGATGAGCAAATAAGGTACAGCACCTTAGCGCAAAGTAAAGCGGCTCAGCAGCCTCGGCAGTGGCCTAGTCTTCATACCGGCCGCGTAGCTCACCGCCTGGCTCCCGCGCCTGCTGTGGTGCTGGTGCGGGTAGAGTGGGCTCAGCGCTTGGCCAAGTCGAAAAGCAGGTCTTGGGCTTCGCTAAGCAAGATGCCCTGCCTGAAATCGCGGTTGTCGGAGTGGGTAGCTAAATCCTGCAAGCCGTCTACCAACTTTACCAGCGCCGCCATGTGGGTGCCGGGGCGGGGCGACCAGGTATTGCCGCTGCGGTAGACAAGCTGCTCGTTGCGGGCGATAAACGTGAAAGTGGTGCCATCGATGCGCAGGAGGTCGTTGTTGGCGTAGCGCGTCTGGGCCAGGGCCACGTTGAACAAATCGGTCAGCGCCTGCGCCAGGCGCGGCTGTAGCAGCACCTGTTCCGTGGTAATCTGCACGCTGTCGGGCACAATACGGGGCTTGGGCGGAGTCAGGGTGTTGCCATGCGGGTCGAGGAAAGTGACGTTGGCCAGTACTTTGTGCGGCGAAGCATGCCACAGGTTTTTAGTGGCCTTCCGGTACGTTAAAGTATAGTTCATGCCGGTTTGCGCTACCGAAAGCAGGTATTCCGGCTCAAACGAGGGCATCACTGTTACCTGCACCAGTGGCAAATGCGTCCGGCCGACCCCAAGCTTGCGCCCTAACTCAACCCGATAAGTCCACAGTTCAGCATCATCCATGAATGCGTCGGTGGGCGGCGTCAGGTGGTCGTCGGCCTGCGCTAGGGCCGGGTAGGCAGCACCCAGCAAGACGGCCAGCAATAAATATTTCGGCAGCATATAATCAGCAAGAGTTAGCCAAAAAAAGTCCTCTCACACCGCCGCCCAACTCACCACCTCCCCGCCCAACTCCCGCAGCAGCTCCCGCGCCTGGCCGCCGCGCCAGAATTCGTACTCCGGCACCCGCATCAGCGGCGAGCCGGGTCGTTCGCTCAGGCCAGGGTGGCTCATAAACTCCACCACCTTGGCCTGCCGGAAAGCCGCCGCCACGCCGCGCTGGAAGCCGTCGGCGCTGGCCGGCTCGGTCGAAAACGTGCTCACCAGCGCCCCCGGTGTAGCAAAGGGCCGCAGGGCCGCTCGGCTGCTTTGCGCAAAAGCTCGCAGCACCAGCCCGCGCCCGTCGAGGCGGCCGGCAGCGGTGAGGCGGCGCACGCGGCGCACGCCCAGCTCGTGCAGAATGCGCAGCAGCGCTGGCCCCAGCAGCGGGTATTGGTGCAGGTGCTGGTGGCTGTCGGCGTGGGTGAGGGCGAGGCCGGCGCCGGCCAGGCGGTGCAGCTGGGCGGCTATTTCCCGCTTCAATTCCTCGGGCCGCACCTGCCCGCGCAGGTAGCGCTGCCAAAGTTGGCTGGACGAGTAAAACTGCCCGTTGGCATTCACCAGCGAGGGCACGGCCGAGGCGGCGCTCAGCGGCTGCCCGGCATTGAGCGTGAGGTGCAACCCCACCGAGAGTGAGGGTCCGGCCAGGCGGGCCAGCTCGCGCAGGTCGGCGTCGCGGGCGAAGTTGGCCATCACGGTGGTGCTGCTCACCTGCCTGGCGGCGGCTAATTCCAAGATGGCCTGGGTGGCGGGCGCATCCCAGCCGTAGTCGTCGCAGTTGATGATGAGGCGCTTCACAGAGGAATTTTACCGCGAATTTTAGTGAGCTTAATACCGGAGGTAACAAGAACTATGTAGAGACGCATCTTTGCGTCTCGTCGTTGTTTATCCCGTTCACTAGCAAGCCGTTCAACCGAAGGTCAGCGAAGCTAACGACGAGACGCAAAGATGCGTCTCTACATCGTTCTTGTTACCTCTTGTACGGTGCCGGCCGCTGCCACCTGCCGCACGATGTAGGGCGTGCGCGTGCGCCGCGAGTAGTAGTTGTACATCCCGATTTCGGCCAGCACGCCGAAGCAGAGCAGGAAAATGCCGGCCATTATCAGAAACAGGCTGAAAATGAATTCCAGCGGGTAGGTGCCCTGAATGTTGAGGCCAAAGAAGATGGAGCGCACCAGAAACTGCCCCGCCATTACCCCGCCCACCAGCAAATTCAGTAGTCCCGCCAGCCCAAACAGCCGGAACGGCTTGCGGGCGTGCACAATGAAAAAGCGCAGGATAAAGAGGTCGAGAATGACGTAGAAGAGCTTGCTGATTTTGTAGTTGCTCTGCCCAAACTGCCGCTCATGAATCTCAATCGGGAACTCGCAATAGCGCAGCCCCTTGCGCGCCACCAGCGCCCCCAAGAAGCGGTGGGCGTCGCCGAGCATCTCCACGTTCTTCACCAGGTAGGAGCGAAACGCCTTGTAGGTAGCCCCAAAATAGCGCAGCTCTACCCCCGACAGCCGCCGGATGATGCCGTGCGCCGTGGTAGCCAGGGCCGTGGCAATAGGGCCTTCGGGCCGCTTGGCTTTGGCCCCGCCCACCATGTCGTAGCCCTCGTTAATGAGGCTCATAAACTGCGGAATGTAGGCCGGGTCGTGCTGCAAGTCGCCATCCATGGCAATAATGACCTCGCCCCGCGCCTGCGCAAAGCCGGCCCGCAAGCTCAGGGTCTGGCCGTAGTTGCCGGCTAGGTCGATGGCCACCAGGTGCGTGTCGTGGGCGGCCAGCTCCTGCATGATGGCCCAGCTGCGGTCGGCGCTGCCGTCGTTCACCAGTATCAGCTCGTAGTCGTAGCCGTGCTGCTGCATCACCGCTCCCACGCGGGCCACGAGCTGCGCCACCGTATCGGCCTCGTTGTAAAGCGGGGCCACCACCGAAATGAGGCCGGTGAAAGCGGTGTTGGCAGTGGGCGTAGCTAAAGGGCGCATAGGCTGGCAAAGGTAGGCCGGGTAATGAGGTGATGGGATGAGAAGGTGAGGAGGTGATGGGGTAAAAAGTAACGTCATGCTGAGCGCAGCCGAAGCATCTTGCTCGCCAACTAACTTAATCGTTGAACCAGGGCGGCGCTATCGATTGAGTTACTCGGTAAGCGAGATGCTTCGGCTGCGTTGCGCTTCGCTCAGCATGACGTTCTCTTTACCTCCTCGCTTCCTCACCCCATCACCTCCCCGGCGTAACTTTGAGTATGCAATACTTGGAAGGCCGGCGCTACGTGGTGCTGGCAATTTTTGTGGCGGTAGGGCTGCTCTTCGCCGGGCGCCTGTTCTATCTCCAGGTGCTCGACCAGTCCTATAAACAAGCCGCCGACCGCAACACCCTGCAGCGGCAGGTGCAGGTGCCTTACCGGGGCCTTATCTACGACCGGCACGACTCGCTGCTCGTCACCAACACCCCCGTGTACGACCTGATGGTGGTGCCCCGCGAAGTAAAGCACCTCGACTCGGCCCGGTTTTGCCAGCTCCTGGGCTTGCCCCTGGCCGACTTGCGCCTGGGGCTGCAAGCGGCCCGGAAATACTCGCGGGTGAAGCCCTCGCCGCTGGTGCAAAACCTGAGTACGCCCGAGATGGCCGCCATCCAGGACAACCTCATTGATTTTCCCGGCTTCCGGCCGCAGGTGCGCATGGCCCGCACCTACCGCACCCAGAACCTGGCCCACGCCCTGGGCTACGTGGGGGCCATTACGCCGGCTTTTTTGGAGAAACCCAAGTATGCCAAGTACCAGCCGGGCGAAAATATCGGCATTTCGGGATTAGAGTCGTACTATGAGCCGGTGCTCATGGGCCGGCGCGGGGTGCAATACCGGCTCGTGAACGTGCGCGGCCTCGACAAAGGCCCGTTCCGGGGCGGCGAGTTTGATACGCTCTCGCAGGCGGGGCAGGACTTGCACCTGAGCATCGACGCGAGCCTGCAGGCGTATGGCGAAAAGCTGCTGGCTGGCCGGCGCGGCTCCATCGTGGCCCTCGACCCGAAGACGGGTGAAATACTCTGCTTTGTGTCGGCCCCGCACTACGAGCCGCAGCTGCTCACGGGCAAGGGCGCCGGCAACCGCTACATGGACTTGCTCAAAAACCCCGACCGCCCGCTTTTCGACCGCCCCCTGATGGCGACGTACCCGCCCGGCTCGGTCTTTAAGCTGGTGAATGAGCTGGTAGCGCTGCAGCTGGGCGTGGTGACGCCCGCCACCGGCTTTCCGTGCAACCAGAAGCTCATCCACTGCACCCACCGCCACGAGTACCCGGCCAACGTGGACATCGCCATCAAGCAAAGCTGCAACCCGTATTTCTACCAAGTGATGCGGGCGGCCGTGCTGCGCGGGCAGTCCAGCAACGGCTTTGAGGATGCCCGCCTGGGGCTGGGGCAATGGCAAAAAATGGTAAAGTCCTTCGGCCTGGGCGAAAAGCTGGGCGTGGACATGAGCCAGGAAAAGCGCGGCCTCATTCCGTCGCCCGAGTACTACGACAAGGCCAAGGGCTACCACCACTGGAACTTCAAGACGGTGTATTCGCTCAGCATCGGGCAGGGCGAAATCGGCATCACGGGCTTGCAAATGGCCAATGTACTGGCCACCATTGCCAACCACGGCTACTACTACGCGCCGCATTTTGTGCGTAGCGTCGGCCCTACCAAAGAGCCGCTGCCGCAGTTCCGCGAGCGCCACTACACGGCCGTCGACACGGCCTTGTTCAAGTACGTTATCCCCGGTATGCAGGCCGTGGTAGACGGGCGCGGCGGCACCGGCGAGCATGCCTCGCTGGCGCAGTACGGCATTTCGGTAGCAGGCAAAACCGGCACCGTGCAAAACTCCCACGGCGCCGACCACTCCACTTTCGCCGCCTTCGCCCCCGCCAACGACCCCAAAATTGCCATTTCCGTGTTCATCGAAAACGCCGGCTTCGGCGGCTCGGCTGCCGCCCCCACCGCTGGCCTGATGATGGAAAAGTACCTGCGCGGCTACATCGGGCGGGGCCGCAAGCGCTGGGAAAGCTGGATTATGTACGGCAACCTGGGCACCCGCCGGCACTAGGCCCGTAGCGCGAACGCGGCGAGTCGGCCAAAAGGGCCAGGGAGCTGCCCCGGCAAACCGGTTTCTTCGGGTAGCTTACGGCTTGGATAAGAGCTTGAAAAACAACGGCAGCGACTTATGTTTGCTTCTGTCTTTCACTCTTTTCCACCAAGCCCGCATGAAAAACCAGTTACGCTCTTTGCTGACCAGCCAGTTGCTGCTGGTGCTACTCCTGTTGCTGGGCCTGCGCGCCCAGGCCCAAACCCCCGCCTGGCAAACGGCCGTGGCTGCCGCCGGCACCGCCACGGTGCAGGCCACCGCTACCGACGGCAGCAACATCTACCTGGTGGGCGGCTTTAGTGGCACGGCCACCTTCGGCAGTACCAGCATCACCACCGCCAACGCCCAGGAGCTATTCGTAGCCAAGTACAGCCTGGCTACCAGCAGCTTCCTGTGGGTGATGCAGGGCACCAGTACCGGCACCGGCTCAAACATCGCCAATGCCGTAGCGGTGAGCGGGGGCTACGTGTTCGTAGCCGGTAATTTTACTACCACCACGGTGAAGCTGGGCACCCTGGCTACCCTCACCAACGCCTCCTCTACGGCCGGTACCAGCGACCTCTTCGTGGCCCGGCTGACGGATGCCGGCAGCAGCGCCACCGTAGACTGGTCCAGGCGGGCGGGTGGCACCGGCAACGACTACGCCAATGCCCTCTCGTATACCAGCAACTTCCTGTATGTGGGGGGCAGCAATGGCAGCAGCGCGGGCTTCGGCACTTATACCCTGGCCAACGCCGGGGGCTTCGTGGCACTCTACTACTACACCAGTACGTTGCTGTCTGCACCCGTGCCGGTGGGCGGCACCGTTACCGCTCTCACAGCTTCCTACCCTACCGTATATGCGGCCGGCTCGTTCAGCAGCACCGCCAATACCTTCGTAGATGCCACCCACCCGCTGACCAGCGCGGGCAGCGACGATGCCTTTGTGGCCCGGCTCAGCACAGTGTTTATCTCCAACTATACCCTGGCCTTCAACTGGGCGCAGCGGGCGGGCGGCACCGGGGGCGACTACGCCCGCGCCGTGCAGGTAAGTGGCAGCAGCGTGTACGTGGCGGGTGCCTCGGCCAGCGCATCGACCACCTACGGCAGCACCACCCTTACTAATGCTGGGTCGGGCGCGGCCTTCGTGGCCAAGCTCACCGACACCAGCACGGCCGGTACCTTCGCCTGGGCGGTGCAAAACGGCGGCGGCACCAATGTCTTTAACAGCTTCTATGGCCTGGGCGTATACGGCACGAGCGTGTACGTAGCCGGTAGCTTTGGGGGCGCGGCCAGCTTCGGCAGCACCACCCTCACCAGCGCGGGCAACAGCGACGTGGTGCTCGCCAAGCTCACCGACGCGGGCAACAGCGCCACCTTTACGTGGGCGCAGCAGGCTGGCGGCGCGGGCCTCGACTACGCCTACGGGCTGGTGCGGGTGGGTACCCAGGTGTACACCGTGGGGCAGGTAGCGACCCCGGCCACCTTCGGCAGCCTGAGTATAGGCACTGCTTCGGGCGCACGGCCGGGCTTCCTGGCATCCGTCATCGACCCCGCCCCGCTGCTGCTGCTGGCTGCTCCCAACGCCGGGACCGTGGGCAGCACCACTACGCTCTACGGCACGGGCCTGACCGGTACCACAGCCATTACCTTCGCTGGCACCAGCAACAACGTGGTTACGTCGGGCTTCGTGGTGAACGCGGCGGGCACCCAGATTACGGGCGTGGTCGTACCCAGCGGGGCGCAGTCGGGCACCCTGAACGTAACGACGCTACAGGGCACCAGCAACGGCCTGGTGAATTACACCGTCCTATCGGCCGCCAACGTGCCCCCAGCCTGGCAGAGCGTAAATGTTGCCGCCAGCTATAGCTACATCAGCTGGGCGCAGCCCGATGCCAGTGGCAACGTGGTGGTGGCCGGCAGCTTCAGCGGTACCCTCACGCTGGGCGGCACTACCCTCACCAGCGCGGGCGGCACCGACTTATTCGTGGCTAAGTACAACCCCGGCATCAACGCCTACGTGTGGGCCCAACGGGCGGGCAGCACCCTCAACGACTCTGTATACGGCTTGGTCGTGAACGGGAGCAGCCTCTATGTGGCTGGGACGTTCGATGGGCAAACGGCGGTCTTCAGTAACACGACGCTCACCGGCACCGGAGGCTTTGAAACGGGCTACGTAGCCAAGCTCACCGACGCGGGCAACAGCGCCAGCTTTACCTGGGCGCAGCTCGTAGACGACGGCTCGGATTGCTTCGTGGAGTCGCTGGCCGTGAGTGGCAACAGCGTCTACATCGGCGGCGACTACACCGGCACTACCCTCACCATCGGCAGCGGCAGCCTGAGTGGCAACGTCAGCGGCGACGATGGCTTTATTGCCAAGCTCACCGACAATGGCAGCACCGCCAGCTTTGTGTGGGCCAAGGCCATAACCGGCCCCAACACCGCCAATTACGGTACCATCAACGTGTACGGCATCGTGGTGAGGGGTAGCACGGTGTACCTGTCGGGGATATTCTATGGCACCGTCAACTTCGGTAACTACACCCTCACCAATGCGGGCGGCGAAGGCGATGTAGCTGTGGCCCGCCTCACCGATGCCGGCACCACAGCCGCCTTCACGGCGGCCCTGGCGGCGGGCGGCACGGGCCAGGAATTCGTGCTCAACATGGTGGGCCAGGGCACAGCCCTGTACCTATCGGGCCAGAGTTTCAGCGCCACTTGGCCCGGCTCGTCGGCCACCAGCGGGGGCAGCAATAATGCCTTCGTGTGCAAGGTAACCGACACGGGCACCAGCCTGGCGCTGAGCTGGCTGCAGCTCCTGGGTGGTGCCGGCGGCAGCGCCTCGCAGCTGGCCGTCAACGGCACGGGCGTGTACGTGGCTGGTAATTTTTACGGCCCCGGCACCTTTGGCAGCGCCACGCTGCTGGGCGCGGGCGGCTCCGATGGCTTCGTGGCTCGCCTGGCCGACGCCAGTACCAGCTCCAGCGTGAGCTGGGTGCAGACGTCCGGGGGGCTGGCTGGCGATGGTAACAATGCCGTGGCCCTTACGCCGGGCAAAGTGTATGCCGGCGGCTTCGCCACGCCCCTTGCTGCCTTCGGTGCCCAGGTGCTCACTTCCCCGGCAAATACTTCGGTCGCCACCCTGGCCACCATTGCCGATGCCACCGTGCTGGCCACCACCCCCGCCGCCCTGGCGGGCAGCCTGGGCCTCTATCCTAACCCGGCCCACGGCACTGCCACCGTGCAGCTGCCGGCAGGCGGCACTGCCGGGCTGAGTTTGCTCGATGTGCTGGGCCGCGAAGTGCGGAGCTACCCGGCCACCACGGGCACCGAGGCCACGCTGGACCTGCACGGGCTGCCGGCCGGGCTCTACGTGCTACGGACCGGCAGCGGCAGCGGGCAGAAACTGGTGGTGGAGTAGCACGGGCTTGCGAGTAGCGCGGACTTTGTAGTCCGCGAGTGGCACCGTTGTTCAACGGCGCTACTCGCGGGCTACAAAGTCCG
>JBPBPU010000153.1:0-108020 GCA_050954465.1 Janthinobacterium lividum | reverse complement strand
GCATCTGCTCTTCGCCTGCGCCCAAAACCGTCGAAAATATGACGAAAATTATGCCGCAGCTCTTGCCTGAATCATAGAAATCGCGATGCTTCGCGTCTCTACATTGTTTAGTTGTTCACTACCAGACGGTTCAACGAGGATACGCGAAGTGTCGCGCCTCTACATCGTATACACTGATTTGCAAACCGCTATAAGCTCCTGTTGGAAGGTGGCTACGTGCTGCGCGTGTTCAGCGGCAGTGGGGCGGGTCTGGCTTCGGGCTGCCAACCCGAGCAGCAGCAAAAACAGTAGTTGAATAGGTTTCATGCTGCTAAATAACTGCTGCTACGCTAGCCAAAGTCGTTGCCTGGCTAATGCGGCACAAGCAACTACTAACCAAACTGCCCCCACAATCAGCGTTGCGAGGGCAGTTTTAGCAGAGTAGCAGCGATAACTAAACCGCCTCCTGTGGGGCATTAGTCGGGTTGACGTCGGCGCGGTCGGGGCCGGCATCGGTGGGGGACTGCTCGCCGCCTTCGAGGCCATTGGTTTGTTCGGCGTCGCCGTAGTTGCCCCGGATGCCAGCACCGTCGCTACCGGCTAGGTCTTGCTGGGTGGTAGCAGGCGCGGTTTGCGGGTCGCGCCCGGCGTCGGAGTTTGTGGCTGGGCCAGTTGTGCTGGGCGTTTTGCCTTCCTCAATGTCGGTGGGGCGGCCCGAGTCGGGCGCAGGGTTGGGCGTGGTCATAGTTGAAGGGGGAATTTAAGGTTGGTGGGCGCTTGCTAGCGCCTGAGAGGCTGGCGCGGAAACGGATGAAGAAAGCGAGAACTCCTCTGGCTGTACGCAGCCCGGCGCTGCTGGTTAGCCAGGGCCGGCCGAAAGTTTGCCAGCTGTAGCAGTGCAGTAACTTGCCGTCTCACAGCCGCCTGCTACCCACTTTATGGCCTTCACCGTCGACCTGCTGCGCACCAAAACCGACGCCGAGTTACGCTTCTACGTCGAAAATCCCCGCTTCTACCAGTCCGAGTTAGTAGCCAGTGCCCGGCAGGAGCTGCGCCGCCGGGGGCTGGCCACGGCCGTCTTCGTGGGCCCGGCGGCTTATCCCGACTCTGAAGCAACGCCCCAGAGCCGCCCGTTGCTGCTAGCGCTGGCATCCCTGGCGTTCACCGTGGCTGCGGTAGGCTTCTGGTCGTGGCAAAGCCAGCCGCTGCAAGCCGCAAGCGAGGCTCAAGCGGCTCGCCCGAACCAGGCCCGGCCCAGCCTCATACCCGCCGCGCCTGCCTCGCCGAAACTGCTGGAAGCCGATACTCACCCGGTGCCCCATTTCGACAGCCAACGGCGGGCCGCGCAGGAGCTAGCCACCCTGCCCGCCGCCGAGCAAGCAAACGAGTTGAAGCGGAGCCAGTTCGAGGAATTGAGCCGGCGCTTCTGGCAGGGCCAGCTCCCCAGCGCATACCTGGAGCAGCAGGCTGACTCCGTGACAGCCTACGCGCCGTTTGCCAACCAGCTGCAAGCCGCCCAACACGAGTGGTACTACCTGAACCAGGCGCTGCTATACCGCTACAACCTGCCCCCTGCCATGGCCGACCACCTGCAGCGCATGCGTAGCATCAGCCACCTCCAACAAGCTGCTCTCCAAGGGATGCAGCAAAGCTGTCTGGCTCAGCTTCCGGTCAGGCTGGCGAGCGAGGCGCAGCTGGCCCAGGACACGGTGCAATGCCTGCTGGCTGGTATGCAGTAGGTGGCGGAGTAGAGGTGGTTGGCAGCGCGAAGCTGCCAGGTAGTCGCACCAGAACCTGGTTGCTGGGGTTGGTATTGTTGTAGTAGAGATGCCATTGGTTTTTCGACTTCTCAATCCGGCTCTTCCCAAACAATGGACACTTCTACCCCCGAAGCCGTGGCGGCCCACTTCGCCGAGCGGCCCGATGCCGAGCTGCTCTACCTGGCCTCTCACGCGGGCACCTATCCGCCCGCCGTGGGCGCGGCCGCCGTGGCCGAATTGCAGCGCCGGGGCCTGCTGCCCGATGCCCCCACCCCGCCCCCACCGCCCCCGCCCGAGCCCATCGCCGAAGCGCCTGCTGATACCTGGTTGCAGCTACTGGGCCAACTGCTGCGCGGGGCCTTCTGGCCCAGCCGCCAGTACTGGGCCGTGCCGCTGCTGCTCGACCTCAACCTGCTGGTGTGGCTGGCCATGACGCTGAGCGGCGTATCGGCCACCCAGCCCACCGGGCACGAGCTGGTCGTTTGGGGCTCCAACCTGTCGGGCCTCACGCTGCCCAGCCAGCCCTGGCGGCTCCTTACCAGCTTATTTGTGCACGGCGGCATCGCGCACTTGCTTATGAACGGGGCCAGTCTCTGGCTGCTGGGCTTGCTGCTGGAAGCCCGCACGGGCGGCTGGCGCCTGCTGGCCGTGTACCTGGCCAGCGGCGTAGCCGCGTGCCTGGCTACGCTCTGGTACCACCGGGCCGGGGGCGTCAACTCGACGGGAGCCAGCGGCGCTATTTTTGGGCTCTACGGCTTCCTGCTGACGCTGCTGGTCAGCAAGCGCATGGTGCTCAGCAAATCGGACCGCCGCGCCATGCTGGGGCTGGTAGTATACCTGGTGCTAAGCAATTTAATCGCCGGCCTGAGTGGCAACATCGACAATATCGCCCATGTGGGCGGGCTGCTGGCGGGGGCCCTGGTGGCCGGGCCACTGGCAGCGTATTCGCTAAGCGGCAAAGACGCTGACTAGCCGACGAGCAACGAAGACTACAAAAGTCTTTTTCCTGACTTTTGTAGTCTACCGTTGAACGAGCTTACCTAGCAAGCAGGCTTAGTCCAACGGCAGACCACAAAAATCTTGCAATAAGCCGTTGTAGTCAACCCCGAAACCCCATTTTCCCTCCCCCCTACCCCATGTTCGCTCTTCAGCAAGATGCCCCGCACCAGCCCGCCGTATGGCGCGAAATACCCACTCCCACGCCCGCCACTGGCGAGGTGCTGGTGAAGCTCCACGCCGCCGCCCTCAACCACCGCGACCTCTGGATTCAGAAGGGCCAGTACGCGGGTCTGAAATTCCCCAGCACCCTGGGAGCCGATGGCAGCGGTGAAATCGCCGCCATCGGCGCAGATGTCACCAAACTGGCAGTAGGCGAGCCGGTTATCATTTACCCTGGCGTGGAGTGGGGCGACAACCCTCAGGCCCAGGGCCGCAGTTTCCGGGTGCGCGGCATGCCCGACCCCGGCACGTTTGCCGACTACATCACGGTGCCCGCTGCCTACGTGCGCCCCCGCCCGGCTCACCTGAACTGGGCGCAGGCCGCCGCCCTGCCGCTGGCGGGCCTCACCGCCTACCGGGCGGCCTTTGTGCGGGCGCAGGTACAGGCCGGTGAGCGGGTACTCGTAACCGGCGTGGGCGGTGGCGTGGCGCTGGTGGCCGCCCAGTTTTGTGCCGCTGCTGGGGCCCAAGTCTGGGTAACATCGGGCGACGACGCCAAGCTGGCCCGCGCCCTGGCCCTGCCGCTGGGCCTGCGCGGCGGCGCCAACTACCAAACTGCCAATTGGGTACGCACCCTCACGCAAGAGGCTGGCGGCAGTTTCGATGTAATTATCGACAGCGCAGCCGGCGCGGCTTTCGAGACCCTGCTTGATGCGGCCGTGCCCGGTGGGCGTATCGTTTTCTACGGGGGCACGCTGGGCCCCATTCCGCAGCTGCCACCCGCCAAGGTCTTTTGGAAGCAGCTCAGCCTGCTCGGCTCCACCATGGGTAGCGAAGCAGATTTTGACGCCATGCTGGCCTTCGTGAACCAGCACCAGCTAGTGCCAGAGGTAGACCGCACGTTTCCCTTCGCCGAAGGCGAAGCTGCCCTGCGCTACCTGGAAGCCGGCAAGCAACTAGGCAAGGTGTTGCTATCTTCTTGAGTTGCTTCCTATGCTTTTGCTTTGTTTACATAAGTTAAAAGGCCTGACCACCAAGGTAGTCAGGCCTTTTAACTTATGTAAACAAAGCAAACTTCTTTTACGACTTGCTTAACAAGCCAAGAATACGGTCAAGCTTGGCACTCATTTCATCCTGTTTAGCCTTTACTTCCGCTACGTCCGCCTTTAACCTAACTACGTCCGCTTCCACGTTGGTTAGTCGGTTTTTTATATCGACAACTTCGTGTAGAATAAAGCTGATGCTGTCGCTATGCTGCGTGGCAATCGACAGCAACTGCTTGAGCTGCGCCGTGTGGCGGTCCATAATGGCGATATTCTCCGATATCAGAGGTTCGAGTTGGTCGAGGCGTTGGTCGGCGGTCATGGGCTGAAGGAAAGACGAGGGTAACAAATATACGGGCGCCGGCCCAGAAAATATGCTTTATTTCTTGCGGTATTCCGAGTTCAGATAGGCCATTACCGGGGTCGTCACGTCGAGGCTTTTGTCGCCGTAGGCTACGGTAGCATTAGGGGTAGCAATGAGGATAAGCTGGTAGCCGTGGGCTTTGCCGAAGGCTTCCACCTTCTTGTTTACGCTTTCAAGCACGGTTTGGGTAAGCTTGGATTCGGCTTCCTGGGCTTGCTCTTGTAGCTTGCGCTGGGCCACAGCCCCTTCCTGCTGCTGCTGCTGCAGCTTCTGCTCGGCGGCGGCGCGCTGCTCGGGGGTAAGCGAGGCAGCGGTTTTCTGGTACTGCTGCACGGCCGTCTGGAAGCCGTTAATGAGGGCTTTGTTCTGGCTGTCCCAGCCTCTGGCTTTGGTCTCGAACGACTTACGCGCATCCTTCATGCCTTGGTACCCATCGAGCAGCTTGCTCGACTCGATGTAGACGATGGTGCCCGCCGATGGCGCGGTTGCTCCCGTAGCGGCCGGCATAGGGTCGGCGGCAGCGGCGGGGACAGCGGCTGTATCAACCGGCGCAGCGGCGGCAGGGGCTGTTTCCTCCACGGCTACCGTTTTAGCTGCTGGAACCGTTGGCAGGGCGGAGCGGGTGGTGAAATGCAGGAAATACAGCACGGCAACTGCTACAAGCACTACCGCATTAAAAACTAGTTGAACAGAATTTTTCATGTTCGCAAAGGTACAGGCGCCAGGAAATACCGATAAGCCTGCCTCAGTCCGGCACGCCGAGGTGCAGTAAAGCGTCGCCCTGGTTAACTACCGGCATGTAGTTGAGCCCGATAACGTAGCCGCTGATGGGCGACTCCAGGCGCACGGCCTGCTCGCCGTAAGGGTCGGCCACGGAGCCGTAAATCTGGCCTTTTTCTACGAAGTCGCCCAAGCCGACGTGCGCCCGAAACAAGCCGGCGTAGCGGGCCCGCAGCCAGCGGTGGCGATGGCAGCTAATGGTGGGCCGCGCAGACGCCGGTGCTGCCTCCCCCATGCCCAGGTGGTGCAGCACCCGCAGCGTGCCCGCCAGAGCTTCCTCAATGCCGGCTTCGTCGAGGCGCAGGCTTTCGCCGGTTTCATACACAATAATGGGCTTATTGAGGGCGTGGGCTGTAGCGCGCAAGGAGCCCGGCCGCAGCCGGGCGTGCAGTGTAAACGGGGCCGCAAACGCCTGCGCCAAGGCCTCAATTCGGGCATCCTGGCCCAGCAGGCAGCGCAACTGCGGGTGGTTGGCCCGCGCCGCGCCACCTGTATGAAAATCGATGCCCACATCTACGAGAGGCATAATCTCGCGCATGAAGCGGTGCGCCACCCGGCTGGCCACCGAGCCGCGCGGGTGCCCCGGAAACGAGCGGTTCACATCCTTGCCGTCGGGCACTTCGCGGCTGAAATTCAGAAACCCGTAAATATTTAGAATCGGGATGGCGATAACCGTGCCCCGCGATGGCCGCAGCAACTGCCGCCGCACCAGGCGCCGGATGGTTTCGATGCCATTTACCTCGTCGCCGTGCATGCCGGCCATCAGCAGCAGTACCGGCCCCGGCTCGGGGGCCCGAATAACGTGCACGGGCACATCAATAACTGCCCCCGACGGCAGCTTGGAAATCACCAGCCGCGTGAGCACCTGCTCGCCGGGCTTGATGCGCAGGCCGTTTAGCTCAAGTGAGTTGTCGCTTCCCAAAGGTGAGGTGGTGAGTGATGAAACGGTGAGTGGTAACTATCTATCTAAAAGCAAATGAGCAACCAATCCGTCATTCCCTTACTTATTCACTTCCTCACTGCCCTCCCCCTTCTTCTTCACCTTGCTTTTGCCGCCGCGCTTGCGCTGGGCCAGGCGGGCGGTGTAGTCGATGATGCGGCCGGCAATGTCGAGGCCCGTGGCTTTTTCGATGCCTTCGAGGCCGGGCGAGGAATTGACTTCCAGTACCAGCGGCCCGCGCCGGCTTTGCAGCATATCCACGCCGGCCACACCCAGGCCCAAGGCTTTGGCGGCGAGCAGGGCAGCGGCTTTCTCGGCCCGGCTCAGCTTTACCAGCGTGCCAGTGCCGCCCCGGTGCAGGTTGGAGCGAAACTCGCCTTCCTGGCCCTGCCGGCGCATGGCCCCCACTACTTCGCCGTCCACGATGAAGGCGCGCACGTCGGCCCCTTTGGCTTCGCCGATAAATTCTTGCACCAGAATGCGGGCCTTGAGGTTGTGAAACGCCTCGATAACCGACTGCGCGGCTTTGATGCTTTCGGCCAGCACCACGCCCAGGCCCTGCGTGCCTTCGAGCAGCTTGATGATGACGGGCGCGCCTCCTACCTGCTCGATAAGAGCGGGTACGTCGGTGGTGAAGTTGGTGAAGGCGGTTTTGGGCATCCCGACCCCGGCGCGGCTCAGTATCTGCATCGAGCGCAGCTTGTCGCGCGAGCGGATAATAGCCTGGCTGTCAACGGCGGTGCGGACTTTCATCATCTCGAACTGCCGCACCACGGCCGTGCCGTAGAACGTGACCGACGCCCCAATGCGGGGAATAATGGCCTCGAACGCCATGAGCGGCTGGCCCTGGTAGATGATGCCCGGCTGGCCCTTCTCCAGCACTAGGTTGCATTGCAGGTGGTCGATTACCTGGGCCTCGTGGTCTTGGTCGAGGGCGGCCGCCACCAGTCGTTGCGTTGAGTACGATTTAGGCTCCCGCGAGAGAATAGCCAGCTTCATAAAAATGACGAATTCGAGAAAGAAGCGTTTGCTAGCCGAACAGCGTGAAAACCAGCCAGGAACCAGCAGGTTATAAGCTGGGCCATACTTTTTCAGCTAAGCTTCACGCCGCCAAGCTACGGCTAAACCGCTGTTCCGGCATCTGGTTCGGGCGCGGGTGCCGGGATAGCAGCCCGCTGCTCAGCCTGATGCGAGAGGTCGCGCCGGGCCACATCTACTATAAACCGGCCCTGGCGCAGCAGCGCTCGCCCCAGCAGCACCGGGTGCCGGAGGTCGGAGCGGTCGGCCAGCGAAAATTCGGTGTCGAAGTTCTCTCCAAACAGCCGCACCACGGTGCGGATAACGTAGCGCACCTGCACTTCCCCATTGGAGGAACGGATATGGCGCTGGGCAAACTCGCTGAACGTCAGCAATTGGCCATCGGTGGCTGGGTGCTCGGGGTCGAGCAGGCGCACGTGCAGCAGGGGCTGGCCGGTGGCGAGGTCGGTGGCCAGATGCACCTCGTCGCAATGAATGGCGTTGGTGTACGCACCGGTGTCCACTTTGGCCGCGATGCCTCGCAGGGCCAAAGCGGGCAGGTCGATGAGTTCGCGGCGGCCAATCAGGCGTTTGGGGAGGCGCTTCATAGCAACAAGGGAGGGGCGGGGCAACCGCTGGACAAAGAGACCCCGGTAGCGCGGCGCTAAAGTAGCTGCACAGGCAGTACGTGCACGGTGCCATCGGGTAGCTGCACCCGCAGCAGGTAGCCACCAATTGGCAGGTCGGTCAGCTCCATCTGGGACTGCGCTACCTGCCGCACGCGCCGCCCCAGCTGGGTATGCAGGCTTAGGACGGAGCCTGGCTCAGCCCCTGGCTGGCGCAGCCACCGTCGACCATTTTCCTGCCAGATAACTGTAGTGGGCAAAGAGGAAAGAGCGGTGCTGGATGGGCTATGGGAGAACATATCGGTAGTACTAGCAGCGGGGAGGTAACGTAGAAGCGGCCCAGTAATTTTGACCTGCTACCTCGGTGAAACTGATTTAATAACCAGCCAAAGCGGGTATTCACCAAGTAGCTCAGGCAGTAGCTGCCTAGCTACTGGGAGCTTGCATCTAATCTGATGGCAACTTGGCAATACTAAATTAGGGCGAATAATTGGGCGATTTCCGTTATTTATGACCAACTGCTATTTTTGACGGACGAACCCCTAAAAATTCCGGTCAAGATTCTTATGAGTACGTTAAATACCTCCAAACGAAGTAGGTACACGTATTCTTTCACTACTTATGCTCCAACCTTTTCCAGCCCGATTGCGCGTCATGCAGGGCGACATCACCAAGCTCACCACCACCGCCATTGTGAACGCCGCTAATTCGTCGCTGCTTGGCGGGGGCGGGGTCGACGGGGCCATCCACCGCGCCGGGGGCCCCCAGGTACTGGCCGAGTGCCAGCAGATTCGGGCGCGGCAGGGCGGCTGCAAAACCGGCGAGGCCGTGCTCACCACGGGCGGGCGGCGGCTGGCCGCCTACGTTATCCACACAGTGGGGCCGGTTTGGAACGGCGGGCACCGCAACGAGCCGGAGCTACTGGCCAATTGCTACCGTAATAGCCTGCGCCTGGCCGCCGAAAAGCAGCTGGCTTCGGTAGCATTCCCAGGTATCAGCACCGGCATTTATGGCTACCCCAAAGCCGAAGCCGCCGCCATTGCCGTGCGTGAGGTGCGGCAGTGGCTGGCGGCGCACGAGTGGCCCCAGGAAGTGGTATTGGTGGCTTTCGACGAGGAATCGCGGCGGCAGTATGAGCTGGCTATGGGCTAGGGCTGCTGCTTATTCGGGCCGGGCGGGCGGCGCTTGCAGCGGCGTGCGGGGACTGGGCACCACCGTTTGCTTGGCGGCCAGGATGGCGCGGTCGGCCAGGTATTTTTCGTAGATGCGCGGGTCTATCTGCTTGCGGTTGATGAAGAACAAGCCGGCGTTGAAGCCCCGCCGCCGCACCCACTCGTTTTCTACGAACGCGACGAGGCGCTCCACGAAGTAGGGCGGCTGCACGGCGGCCCCGTATTGCCCCTGAAAGTATGTACCGGCAGGCACCGGTGGGCGAGCTACATCGCCCCGGCCCCGGCGCAGCTGGTCCACGTCGCCCACCCAGCTGCCGTTGATAATGTTCATGGACGGGTACGGGGCGGGGTTGCCCCACATCACCTTTTTGCCCGGCCCGTTTACGTTGGCAAACCACGGAAAATTGGCCATTATGAAGCCCGAAAAATAGGCGTACTCCACGGGGTCGTACTTGCGCTCCCGAAACACGAGCGTCACCTCCCGCTTTTCGCGCTGCACCAGCCGCCGAAATTCCTGCCGGAAGCCAGGGTCGGAAAAATATTCCTTGGCCTCGGCAAAGTCGTTGAACAGCAGCCACATGCCGTTGTAATGCACCGAGCCGTGCAGGTAGTTCACCACATGCGGCATGCGGCGCTCGGGCCCGTGCGGAATCTCCGGCACGGGCGTCGATTTCTTCACCATGTCCACCAAGAAGTTGCCGACCTTCTGCATGATGTGCTCGTCGGGCTCGTAGCCCGCGCCGGGCGTGGGTGCCGTGCTGAATACCACGTTTTGCGGCCACACGGGTGCCCCGGTGGCGGGGTTGAGGCCCGTGGCCCACGGGTGGTCTTTGGCCAGCAGGCCGCTGGGCAGCTTTTGCACGTGCCACAGGCGCAGCACGTGAAACGCCCCGATGGTGTTGTGAATAATATCGCCCCGCACAATGCTGACCAAGCCTCGCGCATTATAAAATGCTTTCTGCCAGCGGCTTTTCTTCGTTGGCAAGGGCCGGACCAGGTTAGTTGCAGCGGGAGATTGCGACATAAAAGTACAGCAGTAGTGCTTGCCTAAAAGTACGACAAAACCCCGATGCCGGCCGCCTGCTTATCTTGCTGCGGCGGCCGAGTTCACCCCCGCCCGCCCCATGAGCAACCGGCTGAATAATTTTCGGTATTTCTTCCTGTCGCCCATCTACGACCTGGCTTTGCACTGGTTTTACCGCCCGTTGGTGCAGCGCCTTATTGCGGCCGTAAACGCTGAGCCAGGCCAGCAAGTGCTCGAAATTGGGGTGGGCACCGGCATATCGCTGCCCTTTTATGATGCGCGGCGCAAGCACGTGACAGCCATCGACTGCTCGCTGCCGATGCTGGCCGCCGCCCGCCGCCGGGCGGCGCGTACGCCTGGGCTGCACCTGAGCCTGGAGCACGCCGCGGCCGAGGACTATCTGAGCCAGCCGGGCCAGTTCGACCAGATTGTGTTTTGCAACTGCCTTTCTGTGATGAGCCAGCCGGCGCAGGTGCTCGCCACTTACTACGACCGCCTGTCCGCCAGTGGCCGCATTTACCTGCTTAATCACTTCACCCCCGAGCGCGGGCTGCTGCGGCAACTCGACAGGGTGCTTTCGCCAGTGGGCGCGGTGCTGGGGTTTAAGAATTTCTTCCCGCTACCAAACTTGCTCACTGCTAGGCCTATGGCGCACACCCGCACCATGCGGGGTGGCTACTGGCGCATTGTAGAAATCAGTAAATCAGCCGACGCCCGCGTATGAAAAGCTACCGCTACGTTTTGCTCAACTGCCTGCTGCCGCTGGCCGCCAGCCTGCTGCTCTACACCCTGTTTCGCACTCGCGATACCATTGTCAACCAAGTGATTATTCACTTGCTTAGCTTCCGGCCGCCGGTGTTGCAACTGCCGCAGGCCCCGTGGGTGGTGTACAACCTGCCGGGTGCGCTCTGGCTCTACGCCTTTTTGTGGTTTACTTCGCTTTCGCGCAGTAAGTTCCTCACGCTCTTGCCGCTTGGCCTGGCGCTGGGCATCGAAGCCGTGCAGCTGCTACACCTCACCGATGGCACTTTCGATGGGCTCGACGTGCTGTTTTATCTACTGTCGCTGCTAGCATTTGTGGGGTTGGGAGGTATGGGCTGGGTGCAGCCCGGCCCGCAGGCTGCCGTGCCCCGGCAGCGCCTGTCGCTGGGTTTCAAGTGCGTGTTTGCCTTTTTTATTGCCATCGTCGTGCTCTCCGACGTGTGGGTGAAATAACTGAGCAGGCAGAGGTAAGCAGCAAATAGCAAGACGATAACCTCTTGAAAGACAGTAATGTAAAACCGTTCTTACTACTTTTGTCTTACTACCCAGCTGCCGCCATGCTGCCCACGCCCCTGCTATCCGTCATTATTCCGACGCTCAACGAGGCCGAGGTACTGGCCCGCACGCTTACGCACGTGGCCAGCCACATCGGCCCCGGCATTACCTACGAAGTGCTGGTGTGCGATGGCGGCAGCACCGACGGCACCACGGCCGCAGCCGAGGCGCACCAAGCGCGGGTGTTGCGTGCCGCAGTGCGTGGCCGCGCCGCCCAGCTCAACCTCGGGGCGCGGCACGCCAGCGGCGAAATCCTGTATTTTTTGCACGCCGATACGCTGCCACCGCCCGGCTTTGGCCAGCTCATTCGGCAGTATCACCAGCGCGGCTACCCGGCCGGCTGCTTTCGGCTCACTTTTCCGGTACGGCACTGGATTTTGCGCACCAGCAGTTGGGCCTCGCGCTTCAATGCACCCAATTTTCAGTTTGGCGACCAGAGCCTGTACGTACAACGCACTGTATTTCAGCACTTCGGGCCGTATGATGAAAGCTTGCTGCTGATGGAAGACGTGGAGCTGGTTACGCGCCTCAAGCGCCATGTGCGCTTTGCACTTCTGCCGTTCAGCGTGGTTACGTCGGCCCGCAAGTACCTAGCTTACGGCATCGTGCGCACCGAGCTTACGCACCTTGTGGTGCATACGCTGTACGTGCTGGGTACGAGGCAGCGCACCATTGCGAAAGTGTATAAAAACCTATTACGCCAGCGACGCCAGCCCCTTGTTTAGCAGGCGTTGCGCTCGAAAATCACTACACCGCTACCCCAATACCCTCGACGCACTCGGCCACCTGGCGCATAAGCCAGAGCGGGGTGCTGGTGGCGCCGCAGATGCCCACGGTGCTGGCACCCGCAAACCAGTCGTCCTGCAGTTCAGCCTCGTTCTCGATGAAGTAGCTGCGCGGGTTTACCGCATTCACCACCGAGTATAGGGCTTTGCCGTTGGAGCTTTTGCGCCCGCTCACGAATAGAATAACGTCGTGCTCGGTGGCAAAGCGAGCCAACTGCGGCTCGCGGTTGCTCACCTGCCGGCAAATGCTGTCGTTGGCGTCGAAGCTTTCCAGGGAGCCGCCCGCCGCCGAAATGCGGGCTTCCATCAGGGCCTTCATCTTGTAGAAGCCGGCCGTGCTTTTGGTGGTTTGGCTGAAGAGCGTGACGGGGCGTGCGAAGTCAATCTGGTCGAGGTCGGCCTCGTGCATCACGATGATAGCCTGGTTGCGCGTTTGGCCCGCCAAGCCGATAACCTCGGCGTGGCCGGGCTGCCCATAAAGCACCACCTGGCCGTTTTCGCGGGTGGTGGCGTCGAAGGCGTGCTTCACGCGGTTTTGCAGCTTGAGCACCACCGGGCAAGAGGCATCAATCAACTCCAGGTTGTTTTCGAGGGCCAGCTGGTAGGTTTCGGGCGGCTCACCATGGGCCCGGATAAGCACCTTGCAGTCGTGCAGGGTGCCTAGCTGCTCGCGGTCGATAACACGCAGGCCCTGCTGGTGCAGGCGCTCCACTTCCATGCGGTTGTGCACAATGTCGCCGAGGCAGTACAGGGTATGCTCGCTGCCCTGCCGCAACTCGTCCTCCGCCATCTGGATGGCAAACTCAACCCCAAAGCAATAGCCGGAATCCTTGTCTATCGTGACTTGCATAGTTAAGCTCAGAACGCACGTGAGTGGCGGTAGGTTCGGCAAAGGTACGGGGGCTTTTAGGGTAGGTGGGTAAGGGAGTAGGAGTTGGTAGTTGGCTTACGCCCTCCAACTCCTCAACTCCTGCCTCCGTACCCGCCTACCCTAAAAGCCCCTCCTACCTTCGTGGGCCGATGCTCTTTAACTCGCTCCACTTCCTGGTGTTTTTTCCGCTGGTAGCGGCGCTCTATTTCGGTGTACCGCGCCGGGGGCGGGGGCCGCTGCTGTTGGCTGCCAGTTACTATTTCTACCTGAGCTGGAAGCCGGCCTATGGGCTGCTGCTGGCCGCCACCACCCTGCTCGACTACTACAGCGGGGTGCGCATGAGCCGGCTCGCAACCAAAGCTCAGCGGAGGCCCTGGCTGCTGCTGAGTTTGGCCAGCAATCTAGGTACGCTCTTCGTTTTCAAGTACTTCAACTTTTTTCGGGAGGCAGCTGCCGAACTGGCGGCGGCGCTGCACCTGCCGTTTGGGGTGCCGCTGCTGGCGTTAGTTTTGCCGGTGGGCGTGTCGTTCTACACGTTTCAATCGGTGGCCTACATTGTGGATGTGTACCAGGGCCGGCTGGCCGCCGAGCAGCACCTGGGGCGGTTTGCGCTGTTCGTAGCTTTTTTTCCGCAACTGGTGGCGGGCCCCATCGAGCGTGGCGCGCAAATGCTGCCGCAGCTACGCCGGGCACCCAGTTTCGACTACGGCCGGGCGGCGAGCGGGCTGCGGCTCATGGCCTGGGGCATGTTCAAGAAAGTCGTCATTGCCGACCGCCTGGCCGGGTTCGTCAACCCCGTGTTCGACCATCCGCAGGCGGCCAACAGCCTGGCGCTGCTGCTGGCCGTGCTGGGTTTTACGGGGCAGATTTACGCCGACTTTTCGGGCTACACCGACCTGGCGCGGGGCGCGGCGCGGGTGCTGGGATATAATCTGGTGCTCAATTTTCGGCAGCCGTATTTTGCCGCTTCGGTGGGTGACTTCTGGCGGCGCTGGCATATTTCGCTCTCAAGCTGGTTTCGCGACTACGTGTATATTCCGCTGGGCGGCAGCCGGCGCGGCCCGGCCCGCACGCAGCTCAACGTACTGGTGGTATTTCTGCTGAGCGGCCTCTGGCACGGCGCTAGCTGGACGTTTGTGGTGTGGGGTGCGCTGCACGGCACCTACCTCGTATTCGAAAGTATTACCGGGCCGCTACGGGCGGCCGGGGCACGGCGGCTGGCGCTCGACCAGCACCCGCGCCTGCTGCGCGGGCTGGGCACAGCTGCTATGCTGGCGCTGGTGGCTTACGCCTGGCTATTTTTCCGCGCTAATTCTCTGCCCGACGCCTTTTACATAAGCAGTCAGCTTTTCCGGGGGTGGGGGCAACTCACGCTCACGGATGCCTTCGATACTCTGGACAGCTTCTTCCTGCGCAACCCCTATGAGCCCGCCATCACGCTGGCGGCGCTGGGCTTGCTGCTGGCCGTTGACCTGCACCTGGAGTACCCTGCTCCCTGGGGTCGGCCGGGGCCGGTGCTGCGGTGGACTGGCTACGGGGCGTTGCTGCTGGTTATTGTGTTTTTTGGGGTATTCAGCAGTACGCAGTTTATTTACTTTCAATTTTAGCTAGCCGAACTGGCCGCCGTTTAGCGCGCAGCGCGTAACGGCAGGCCGAAAAGTGGGGCGAGTTTCCAAACTCGCTGGTTGGCGCGTATATCCTACTCCGCGAGTCTGGAGACTCGCCCCACTACCCGGCCTCCCGTTACGCGCTGCGCGCTAAACGGCGGCCAGCCACCCTAGTAATTCACCAATTACCTCATGCGTAAGCTGCTTCTGCAAGTCCTGTTGCTGCTAAGCCTGGTGGGGTTGGTGGCGGGCGCGGTGCTATGGCAGGCGCTCCAGCGGCCGTACCTGGATGCGTTTTACACCCGCTTTACCACGCCGACGGCGGGTTCGCTGGTACTGGGCACTTCGCGGGCAGCACAGGGCGTGCTGCCAGCCGTGCTGCGGGCGCAGCTGGGCAGTCGCTACGCGGGGCCGTGGCTCAACTACGCCTTCACGCTGGCCGAGTCGCCTTATGGGCCGGCTTACCTGGCCAGTGTACGGCGCAAGCTGGCGCCCGGCACCAAAAATGGGCTGTTTGTGCTGGCCGTCGACCCATGGTCGCTATCGCTGGCCGGGCCGGGTGCGCCCGGCGAGGCCGTGGTTTTTCCCGAAGACCAGGGCATGATAGGCCAACTGCACCTGGTAAATCAGAACCCCAACCCCGAGTACCTGGCCCGCTTCCTGCACCGGCCACTCTACGAAGTGCTCAGCCGCGACACCACCAGCATAGAGCACCTGCACCCCGATGGCTGGCTGGAAATTGACCTACCCAACCCCGCCGAAGACACTTCCCTGCTACACGAGCGCACCGCCGACAAGCTCTTTACGTACCGCGCCGTAGCGGCCAGTAGCCACTTGTCGGCGGCGCGGTTGGCCGCGTTGAGCCAGATCATCGGGTTGTTGCAGCCCCACGGCCGGGTGGTGCTGGTGCGCCTGCCCACCGGCCCTGGCCTGGCTACCCTGGAGGCGCAGTACCAGCCCGGTTTCGATGCGCTGATGCAGCACACGGCGGCCACGCTGGGGGTTTTGTACCTCAATTACATCGGCCTGAGCTACCCTACCAACGATGGCAACCACCTCTGGCGCGGGGCAGCGCACGAGTTCAGCCAGCGGCTGGCGGCGGATATTGAGCGGCAGTAGCTAGGCAGGCTTAGGAGCAACCGGAATCCAGATTTCCTCTTCCGAGTCGGGGTGGTTGGGGCGGTAGTTTTCGCCCAGCACCTCGAAATGGGGCCGGTCGGCCAGTACGTAGCCGGAGCCAGGCAGCCAAGTGCCGAAAATGTACTGAAAAACCGGCGCAGCGGCCTGTGCGCTGCCTCGATAAGCAAAAACCGCGTACAGCCCCCCAACCAGTTGAAAAGCCGCCATCCCGGCGGGTACAGCCTCAAAATCGGCTACTTCTACCAACGCCCATTTCTCAAATTCGGCCTGCGGGTCGAAGTGGGTGAAGTAGCCCGGCGCATACACCTGCAGTGAATAGCGGGCGGTGCCTACGCAGTTGGCGATTTCCGCCCTGCGGGCCATAAAGCTGCGCCATAGCTCTTGCGTTCGGTTGGCGGCCAGTGACATGCTTAAGTGCTGTCCCACCAGTTTTTTAGCTACAAGCGTTTCCAGGCGCGGGGTCATGGCCGGGTGGTTTTCAGGTAGCTACGCCCGCTCGTTCAGCTTGTGGGCGTAGGCGGCGAAGAGCGCCGACGATACTTTATCGAGCACAAAATCGACTTGCTCGTTTACCGTAATGTGGGTGGTATCAAGCAGTACGGCGTCGTGGGCGCGGCGCAGGGGGCTTTCGGCGCGGGTCGAGTCGATGTGGTCGCGCTTGCGCAGGTTCTCGATAATGTCGGCCAGGGGTACGTACTCGCCTTTGGCGGCTAGTTCTTCCTGGCGGCGGCGGGCGCGGATTTCCACGTCGGCCGTCATAAAAATCTTGACTTCGGCATCGGGAAAAACAGTGGTCCCGATGTCGCGGCCATCCATCACTACACCGCGCTTGCGGCCCAGGCGCTGCTGCTGGGCCACCATGGCATGCCGCACTTGCACAATCACCGACACCTCGCTCACGGCATTGGAAATGCGCATCTGCCGGATGTCGTCTTCCCGAATCTGGTCGTTGAGGCTCAGCTCGTTGCGGCCAGTACGGCGGTTGCGGCGGAAGCTCAGGTGGATGTCCTCGCGCAGGGCCTGCTCGATGCGGGGCATATCGTCGAAGGCGATGCCGTTTTCCAGCAAAAAGAGAGTCACGCCCCGGTACATGGCCCCGGTATCGAGGTAGGCGTAGTGCAGGGCGGCGGCAACAGCCTTAGCCGTAGTGCTTTTGCCACACGAGGAATACCCATCAACGGCAATAACGAGGTTTTTCATAAACGCGCGAGAATGGCCATTGGCCCCGCAAGATTACGAAATCCAGTGCTTTCGGCCACGCCCGGCCGCTGCCAGCCGCTCTGGCACCGAGGCAAAAAAAGTGGCTACCGACGCTGCCAAGCCCTTCTCCAACTGCTGGTTGACGAGGTAAAATGGGTTAAAAAAAAGTCGGCCCACTAGGCCCACGCCCGTGCTGCCATCGCGCCCGGCCGCCCATTCGGCGTGGTAGCTGCGCACCAGGCACTCGCCCAGGAAGCAGCCCAGCCCCGTTACGAAGCCCTCGCGCTCGGCTGGGTTTAGGGCGTCCCGCTGCGCCTCAATGAGGTGGGCGAGCTGGGTTACAGCCGCCGCATCGTAGGCGGGTAGCTGCAGCTGCTGGCGCACTTGCTCGGCGGCCGTTTGGAGGGCAGTGGTTTCGGGGGATTCGGGCATTGGGTGGTGGTTGCGTAGTTGGTTGCAGGCCAGTGGCCTGCGAGTAGTCGGCACGGGCCAGAGGCGCTACTCGTTGCTTGGTTCTTTGGCGGGCTCCGTTTCCGGCTCCGGCGCGGGCTCGGCAACGGCGCTGGCGGCGGTTTGGCACTCCACGTATTCGGCCAGGATGTCTACCACCCGGTCGCGCCCCAGAGTATTGCGGGTAATTTTACGCACCAGGGCCGGGCAGTCTTTTACCAGTGCCAGCATGGCTTGCTTGAACTCCGTGCGGTCGGTAGACAGCTCCTGAAACGGCTCCTGGGGCAGCCGCAGGTACCAGTGTAGCTGGGGCGAGCTGATATATTGCGCCAGCAGCCGCACCCCCCGCTGGTAGAAGAGCGACTCTACCCATTCGGGCCCGGCAGTAGCGGCGTGCTCCGGCAAGTTGCTCACTAGCAGAAAAGTATCGCGCTGCACTTCAAACTGTTTCAGGGTTGTGGCGGTCAGCGACAGCGGGGCAGTAAGGTCATCCTTCACGGCCAGCGTAGTGCCGTCAAATTCCAGCTTTTTGGCCCGGTGCCAGTTGCCATCGGCGAGCTGGTAGCTGCCCTCCCCTTTGGCGTAAAGAGCCGGGAGCCTAGCCCGGCTAACATTCAGGGGCCTAGATGGCAGTGCGGGAACAGGTAGCTGCTCCAGGCACAGGGAATTGCAGCCCGGCCCGGCCAGGCTGGGCCAACTCAGCAGCAGCCCGGCCGCTACTGGTAGCACCCACTTTTTTAGGAGGTTTTGCACGCCTGATGCATTGGTTTAAAAAAGAAAACCGCGCCCCTAGTGGCCGCAGGGGCACGGCGTCGACTTGCCGCCGCTGTGGTGCTTGTACCAGCTGGTTTTGCGGCTCAGCGAGTGGTGGCTGCTGGTGCAGCTCGTGGTGCCCAGCACCAGCAGCAGTACCAGCCAGGCAGGCAAACGGAAGTTGATGAATAGCTTCACGGCGCAGTTTTTTGTTAAAAGTACGTAGCTAATGACGAATAACGAACAGAGCAGCGCGTTCCCAGCCTGGTTTGGAACGTCAACGAAAGAAGTCAGTAAATTAGTCATTCGTCACCCGTCATTTGTCATTAAAAATTATGCCTGATTTCTCGCTTGCCGTTAACCTGGTCGATATCCCGGCCCGCATCATCTATCCGGCTACGCTGCGGGTAGCGGGCGGGCGCATTGCCGCCCTGGAGGCCGTGGCCGGCGCCAGCAGCCCCGACCCAGCCCTGCCCTACGCCCTGCCGGGCTTCGTGGATGCGCACGTTCACGTAGAAAGCTCTTTGCTGGTACCCAGCGAGTTTGCCCGCCTGGCACTGCCGCACGGCACTGTAGCCACGGTGAGCGACCCGCACGAAATCGGTAACGTGCTGGGTGTGGCCGGCGTGCAGTACATGCTAGATAACGCGGCGCAGGTGCCGTTTAAATTCTGCTTCGGCGCGCCGAGCTGCGTGCCCGCCACGCCTTTCGAAACGGCCGGGGCCACCATCAGCGCCCACGACATCGAGCAGCTGTTTCAGGACCCGCGCATCGGCTACCTGACCGAGATGATGAACTGGCCCGGCGTGCTTTCTCGCGACCCCGAAGTGCTCGAAAAAATAGCCCTGGCCCGGCACTACGGCCGCCCCGTAGACGGCCACGCGCCCGGCCTGCACGGCCCCGATGCCGAGCGCTACGCCAGCGCTGGCATCAGCACCGACCACGAGTGCTTTACGGCTGCCGAGGCCCGCGACAAGCTAGCGGCGGGCATGAAAATTCTTATTCGGGAGGGCTCGGCGGCGCGCAACTTCGACGCCCTCATCGAGCTGGTGCCGCAGCACTACGCCAGCCTCATGTTCTGCTCTGACGACAAGCACCCCGATACCCTGCTGCTGGGCCACATCAACCAGCTAGTGCAGCGGGCCGTGGCCCTGGGCTACAACGTGTTCGACGTGCTCCAGATGGCCTGCCTCAACCCCGTGGAACACTACCAACTGCCCGTAGGCCAGCTCCGCGTGGGCGACCCCGCCGATTTTATCCTGGTAGACGACCTCACCGACTTTGCGGTGCGCCAAACCTACCTTGACGGGGCGCTGGTGGCTGAAAACGGTCACTGCCTGCTTGCCCCCGCGCTAATAGCCCTGGCCAATAATTTCCACGCCGCACTGGTGCCGGCTACCGCCCTAACCGCCCCCGAAACTACGGCCCCGCACCAGCCAGTAATCGAATGCTTCGACGGGCAGCTCATCACCGCCCGGCGCGACCTACCGCTACCGCTACTCGCGGGCCGCCCGCAACCCGACCCCGCGCAAGACGTGCTGAAGCTGGTGGTGCTGAACCGCTACACGCCCGGCGCGCCCCCAGCCGTGGCCTTTATCAAAGGCTTCGGGCTGCGCGGCGGGGCCCTGGCCAGCAGCGTGGGCCACGACTCACACAATATCACGGCCGTAGGCAGCGACGACGAGAGCCTGGCCCGCGCCATCAATTTAGTAGTACAGGCCCAGGGTGGCCTCTCAGCCGTGGCCGCCGGCGGCCCCGAGTTGCTGCTGCCCTTGCCCGTGGCGGGCCTCATGTCGGACCAGCCGGGGGCCAAGGTAGCGGCGGCTTATTCCAGCCTCGACGAGTTTGCTAAAACCCAGCTCGGCTCGGGGCTGCAAGCGCCGTTTATGACGCTCTCCTTTATGGCGCTGCTAGTAATTCCCAGCCTCAAGCTCAGCGACAAAGGGCTGTTTGATGGGGAGAAGTTCGAGTTTGTGAACTTGGGCTGAAATAAAAAAGAACGTCATGCTGAGCTTGCCGAAGCATGACGTTCTTTTTTAATCCTTGTTTCCTGCCCTACGCCATAGCAAAGCGCTTGGCCAGTAGAATTTGCATCTTCTCCTCGGTCAGGGGCTTGGTGAGGTACTCGATGTTGGGGTATTGGGCCACGCGGGTGGTATCGGCCGAGTGCATGGAGGTGGTGAGCACCGCCACTACGGTGCGCTCCTGCACGGCGGCCGGCAGCTGGCTGTAGCGCTCAATAAAGTCGAAACCCGTGACGCCGGGCATTTTCAAGTCTACAAAAACCAGGTCGGCAGTGGGTTCGGTGGGCTGGCCGTTTTGCCACACGTAGTCGAAAGCTTCGTCGGCCCGCGAGAACGTGCTTACCTGGCGGGCCACGGCCAAGCGACTGAGCAGGCGGTTATTGAGAAAGCTCGTCGTCTCGTTATCATCCACCAATACAATATGAGAAAGGGAATCTGTCATCTGAATAGTGGCGTAGCAGCTAGGTTGTTGCCTACGAAGTTACTACACAGTTTAGCAACTAGCAAGCAGCTTCAGGAAGTTGTTAGGTAAAAGAACGTCCTTCCGAATAAAACCGGGGAAGGACGTTCTGTTCTTTGCTAGTTACAGCCAGCCCTGCGCCCGCATCCAGTCGTCGTTGTAGATTTTGCCCAGGTAGCGGGTGCCGTGGTCGGGCAGGATGATGACCATCGTGTCTTCTTCTTTGAGGTGCTCGCGGGCATATTCCAACGCCCCGAACACGGCCGAGCCGCAACTCCAGCCCACAAATAACCCCTCCTCTTTGGCGAGGCGGCGCGTCATGAGGGCTGCGTCTTTGTCGGCTACTTTGATGAACTGGTCGATGAGGTCGAAGTCCACGTTTTTGGGCAGAATATCCTCGCCAATTCCCTCCGTTTTATAAGGGTAAATCTCGTTCTTATCGAAGATGCCCGTTTCCTTGTACTTCTTAAACACCGAGCCGTAGGTGTCGAGGCCGAGCGTGAACACACGGGCATTCTGCTCTTTGAGGTACTTGCTGCTGCCGCAGATAGTGCCGCCCGTGCCCACGCCCGCTGCCAGATGCGTGATGCGCCCTTCCGTGCCAGCCCAGATTTCGGGGCCGGTGGTGGCGTAGTGCGCGGCGGTGTTCGAGGTGTTGTCGTACTGGTTGGGGTAGAACGAGTTAGGCGTTTCGGCATTGAGGCGGCGGGCTACTGAGTAGTAGCTGCGCGGGTCGTCGGGGGCCACGTCGACGGGGCACACCACCACTTGCGCCCCCACGGCGCGCAGGATGTCCTGCTTTTCTTTGCTTTGCTTGTCGCTCATCACGAAAACGCATTGGTAGCCTTTCGCAATGGCAGTGAGCGCCAGGCCCATGCCCGTGTTGCCACTCGTGCCCTCAATGATGGTGCCGCCCGGCTTGAGCAGGCCGGCGGCTTCAGCATCTTCTACCATGCGCAGGGCCATGCGGTCCTTCACCGAGTTGCCGGGGTTAAAGTACTCGACCTTAGCCAGTACGGTGCCTTTGATGCCGTCGGTCACGCGGTTCAGCCGCACGAGGGGCGTGTTGCCGAGGGTGTCGATAATATGGTTGAAATACATGCGGGAGGGGAAAGAGAATGGGTGGGAAAGTGCCCGCAAAGGTAACTAAGCGGCGTAGCCTGAACTCTGCGAGTTCGGGCGTGGTAGCAGCCAGCAACGATGTCACGCCCAGACTCGCAGAGTCCAGGCTACTGGGAGTGCGCCGAAATGAGCGGCCCGGCCCTACTTTTGCCCCATTCAATTCTCCCCAACAAGCTAGCCGCCCATGAGCGTTCTCGTCAATAAAGATTCCAAGGTTATCGTGCAGGGTTTCACCGGCTCCGAAGGCTCGTTCCACGCGCAGCAAATGATGGACTATGGCACCCAGGTGGTGGGCGGCGTCACGCCCGGCAAAGGCGGCACCGAGCACCTCGGCCGCCCCGTGTTCAACACCGTGGCCGATGCCGTAGCCGCTACCCAGGCCGATACCAGCATCATCTTCGTGCCCCCGTCTTTTGCCGCCGACGCTATTCTGGAAGCTGCCCAGGCCGGTATTAAGGTTATCGTAACCATCACGGAAGGCATCCCCACCAAGGACATGATTGCCGTGAAGCACTACCTCAAGGACCGCCCCGGCATCACGATGATTGGGCCGAACTGCCCCGGCGTGATTACGGCCGGCGAGTGCAAGGTGGGCATCATGCCCGGCTTCATCTTCCAGAAAGGCCGCGTGGGCATCGTCTCCAAGTCGGGCACGCTCACCTACGAGGCCGTCGACCAGCTCACCAAAGCCGGCCTGGGCCAGACCACGGCCATCGGCATCGGCGGCGACCCCATCATTGGCACCACCACCAAGCAAGCCGTGGAGCTACTCATGAACGACCCCGAAACTGAGGGCATTGTGATGATTGGCGAAATCGGCGGTGGCATGGAAGCCGAAGCTGCCCGCTGGATTAAGGAAACCGGCAACAAGAAGCCCGTCGTGGGCTTCATTGCGGGCCAGACCGCGCCCCCCGGCCGCCGCATGGGCCACGCCGGTGCCATCGTGGGCGGGGCCGACGACACGGCCGCCGCCAAAATGGCCATCATGCGCGAGTGTGGCATCCACGTCGTGGACTCGCCCGCCGAGATTGGCGATACCATGCTGCGGGTGCTGGGCGCGAAGTAAGCCCGCAACCAACCAGTAGCTTTCGTGCTCCAAGAGTCGCTGCCTGCTTCAGGTGGCGACTCTTTTTGTTTTCAACCTATGCACCGTTTCCTGAATTTCCTGCCGCCGCTGGCGTTGCTCACCACTTCTCTAGCCGCCCAAACCGCGCCCCGGTCCGATTCGGCGCGGGTGGTAGTGCTACCCGATGTAGCGGTGAGCGACCAGATTGCGCGGCTGGTGGTGCAGTCGGGCAAGCGCACTGGGGGATACCACTACACCGGACCGGGTGGAACTGATGCCGTGCGCTTTACTGCGCCACGGGCTGGCTACCACGCCCTGCGCGGTATTCGGGTCAACCTGTTCATGCCAGGAAGCATTAAACAAGGTTCGCTACGGGTACGCCTGGCTAGTGTAGGTGCCGATGGCAGCCCGGCCGAAGACAACTTGCTGCCCGCACCAGTGCTGCTCACCACAGCCGCCTTGCAGCAAGCGCACAAATACATGACCCTGACGTGGCCCACCAACCGGGTAGCAGTGCCGGAAGCCGGTTTCTTTATCGTGCTGGAAAGCGTCGGCAACTTTCCCGACGAGTATATTAGTAAAGACCTGACCCTCACCAGAACCGATAGAAAGGTCCTGGTTGAAATTTCTCGCCGCAACGCCCCAGGCACCGCGCCACGCCTAGCCGACTACACCGATTTTGTCCGACTCATGGGGGCCACGCCAGCCACCACCCAAGCCGAAAGCTGGACCCGCGATACCGTAACCCGGCGGTGGTACTCGTAACGGGCAGCTACCTCAGTGGTATTTATAGAAGCGGTATTCGAGTAAGATAACTCATCGGCTTTTTCCTGCAACCTCTGCGCCTCGCGCTGGCTCACCTGATTTTACGCTGTTCCATGCGCCTGCTGCTTTATTCGCTTCTACTCGCTAGCCCACTCTTGGTTCCTGCTCAAACCCGCCCCACCGCTCCCATCCGCACGGTGCCGCTGCAGGATGTGCAGGTGCGCCCGCCGCAACGGCTCACGCTACGGACACCGGGCGAAGCCAAGGGGCTGTTTAGCAACTTTATGGCGCAGGACATGACGCCGACCCACCGGGTAGCCGTGTGGCACCCGGCACCCGACTCGAGCCGGCGCTACCTGGTGCGCACGGTGCGGGTGCGACTGGGGTCGCGAGCACCCGAAAACCCTATTGAGCTTACACAGGCCCGCCGCCAGTTTGCCGAGGGCTACCTGGCTTTGTGGTTGGCCCCCGCTACGGCCACAGGTGCCCCGGCCGATACTAATTTATTGCCCGCGCCCCTGCTTCTGACGCCCGAGGTGTCGGCCCGTAACAAGCACGGCTGGGTAAGCTTCGACGTGGCCGCGCAGCAAGTGAAGCTGCCGCTGGGCGGGGCGTTTGTAGTGGCCGAAGGCTTTGCCAACCCCAGCGAACACTTCGTGCGCTCGCGCCTGCTGCTACACCCCATCGATGGCAAGCACCCGCCCGAAGACTACGTGTATAAGAAAGGCGGAAAGTCAGTGAGCTTCTATAGCTACCAGGAGGTGCGGACCGATGGCAGCCCCAGCACCCGGCTGGTGCCAAACAATGCCTACCCGGCCTTGCTCCAGCTCCGCGTAGCCCCCCCCGCCGAAAGCCGCCTCTGGGTGTGTGGGCTGCACTTACCCGACAAGCGGCGCGAGTGGTTTGCCCTATCAGCGCAGTACGCGCTGTTTCGGCAGGCTAACCCGACGCTAGAATTTCGCGACTATAACTACGACCTGGAGCTGGAAGTAGAGGAGTTATAAGCTGACTCCCGCTTACTTGCGGTGGTGTAGCAGGTCTGGGCGAAACACGAGCCCCAGGCTGACCAACCCTGACACCGGAGCCGTTTTGCTTACCGTTGGGTTGGCCCCGTCGCGGGCGGTAGGCAGCGACAGCCCAGCCGTAAACTGCCCCTGCAGCGGGCCGCTACCGGCGCGCAGGAAAAAGGCAGGCTCTATAAAAAAGCGGTTGGCAGGAGCTACAGACTGTCCATCTATGGTGAGCTGCGTGTAGTCGACCCAGGTGCCGCGCACCGAGAGGCCGCTCGTCAGATATTCGCCTAAGGGCTGGGCAGCATACAACTGCCCGTAATAGTGACGGTAGCGGGCTTCATAAAACCCCGACACGTAGGGCAACGGAATGATAAACAAAGCCGTTGTGACGTCGATATCGTGCAGGTTTACGCTGGCAAAGCCTACGCCGCCAACCGCCGCCAGGTAGCGGCGCTTCTGGCCCACGGCTGCCCGGTAGTAGCCGATGCCTGCGCCCACCTGCCGGTGGTAATCTTCGTACTCATTTTGGGTACCGTTAGCATTGCTCTCGCCCTTGCCACGGGACTGCCAGGCCACCTCGCCCGTGAGCAGCAGGTGCGGCACCGGCGACCAGGCCGCTCCCAAATCCAGCGCAATAAACTCCCGGGTGGCGGCCGTCACTTCGACCTGCCCCTTTTCTATCAACGGTGTGCTGGGCACCGTGGGGGCATATACTGTGCAACTGCCCAGCAGCAGCAAGCTGGCTGGTAGCCAGCACCGGGAGTAACGTTTGATTAGCATAGTGAAGTAGAAAAGGCGGGTAAGAAAAGGCGGGTTACCCCTGGCTGCAATCAGCAGCAAATATATAGTTAAGCTCAGCCCTACCTACCAGGGGCGGAGCGGTTTTCCGGGCCGGAACACCACGCCCAGACTCGCAAAAAAAGCGGGCAGCAGATTACGGTTGGCTTGGTATTCAGGTGTACCATAGATGGGGTAGCCCGGGTTATCATCCAACCGGGCGGTGCCCGCAACCGACAGCCCCGCTGTGCCTGCCACCTGCCAGCGGCTAGTTGCCTGGAACTGGTTCTGCATGGATAAGGCAAGCTCGTGGCGGGCCATTGCGGGCAGCGGCAGCCTGGCATAGGCCCCGGCTACCGGGTCGAGCCGGTAGTTGAGGTAGCTAAACTCGACCTGCGTAAACCGGTACGTCAGGCTACAGGAGAAATCGGGCTGCCGGTACGCCATACCTAGCTGGCCAAAATATTTCTGGTAGCGGGCCTCATACTCAGTAGGATGATTGTCGAGCCCCCGGTAGCTGCGGTGGCTATAGGCCTGCCCAAAGCCGCCCAGGTTACTCAGCAGCCAGTGCTGGCCCAGGGGCTGGTAGAGGCCGGCCCCGGCTTCGTACTGCGCCGTTACCAGGTATACGTCCTGGCCTAGCCGGGGGGCACCCGTGAGGCCGCCGGCGAGTATTACCCGCCGCAGCGGCGAGTACGCCCCCGTGACTTCGAGCCGGCCCAGCGGCTGCAGGCTGGTCCCTAGCTCCGCCTGCCCGCGCTGGCTTACCAAGGGCATAACGGGCTGCATGGGGGCGTATACGGTGCAGCTTGCCAGCAATAAACCAGCAGTGCCGGCAGGTAGTAGTTTTCGGAGCAGCATAGCAGGAAGCGAAAGTGGCAATATCTTCCAAACTAAGCTCCTACCTGCCCATTCGCGCAAAACTAAATTGCGGTCAACCTGACTTTATAATTCGGTGGCTTTGCGAATAATAGGCGCAGCAATGCTGCTGGAAGGTGATAGCACAGCTTTTTTTAACAACTTGCTACCTGACTTTTTTTGCCCGCTTCAACGCTTGTGCTGCCATAGCAAATGCGGATAAAATGCCAGTCCCAGCGACGTATAGCCCCGGCTCAGCTTAAACTGCCGGGCGGGGTCGAGCCGGGCGGTAGTTGAGCGCTCATCGTAGCCAAAGGTGCTGGAAACACCAATTGCCAGTTGCACTTGCACCAGCCCCTGCTCAACCGAGCCTGGCCACCAACGCAAGTAAAGCATTGGCTCGTAGCGCAGGATGGGGGCGGCCGCTACGGGCACCCCATTGTCGGTAACGTCGGTGAGGCGGAGCTGCACCACCCGGTACGACAGCCCCATACTCGTGCGCGGGCTGGGCTGCCAGGTAGCATAAGCCTCGCCGGAATACTTGCCGTAAATGGCATTGAACCGATGGTAAGCCGGGGAGCCAAAGTAAATGAACGTGTCGCCGTCGAAGGCGTAATGTGCCTCGGCGTGGGCCTGCCCGAAGCCGGCCAGCCCGCCTACCAGCCAGTGCGGCCCCAGTGGCCAGTAGGTGCCCACTGCCAGCTCATACTGGTTTAGCTGCGAGAAGCTGGCGCTATCCTGTAGCGGGTGGCCGCCGCCCTTGCTACCGGTGGCGGCCCGCACCAGCAAGTGGTTCAGGGGTGAGTAGGTGATGGCTGCCTCCACCCGGTTGGTAAGCGACCAGCTACCTGTCGCCTCCAGCTCGCCCTTGTGCCGGATTTCAGGGGCCGCGCCCTGCATGGGCGTATATACCGAGCAGCCACCCAGCAAGCCCACCGCAGGTATTACCAGGGCGTGCCAACGGCAAAGAGTAACGCGAAAGCGCATAGAATACCAGTTAAGCAGGAAAACAGCGTAAAGCAGCATCTATGCCGCATGTAAGAGAGACTATTCTTATTGGAAGCGTTGCAAACGGAGCCGTTCAGCCAACCTGCTTTCTCGTATAGCCCCCATCTTCATTTTCCGTAGTCGTTTTTATGTCTGATTATTCCTGCGATGCCCTCATTATCGGCTCCGGCCAGGCTGGCAACCCCCTGGCCGAAGCCTTGGCCGAGGCCGGGCAGCACGTCATATTGGTTGAAGAAGCCCACCTCGGCGGCTCTTGTGTCAACTACGGTTGTGTGCCTACCAAAACCATTCTGGCCTCGGCCGAGCGGATGCACCAGGTGCGCACGGCCGGTGAGCTGGGCATTCGGCTCAAAATGGAAGCCCAGATAGATATGCCCGCCGTAATGGCCCGCAAAGACGCACTGCTGGCTAAGTCGCGCCACAACCTGGAGGAAGGCATCGTCAACGAGCACCCAAATATTACTCTGCTGCGCGGCCACGCCACCTTCACTTCGCCGCACGATGTGCAGGTGCAAGAAACGCAGGACCGCGCCAGCACCGTCCGCGCCAAGCAGATTTTTATCAATACCGGCACCCGCCCTGCCATCCCCGACGTGCCGGGCCTAGCCGAGGCGGGCTTCCTCACCACCACCCAGCTGCTAAATATTCAGGAGGTTCCTGAGCACCTGCTTATCCTGGGCGGCGGCTACATCGGGCTGGAATTTGGGCAGATGTTCCGGCGCTTCGGCAGCCGCGTGAGCATTGTCGATACCGGCTCCCAGGTGCTCGACCGCGAAGACGACGACGTGTGCGCCTGCATTCAGCAAGCCCTCGAAGCCGATGGTATCGAGTTTGTGCTCAATGCCAAAGCCCGGCACGTATCGCGCAATGCCGCCGGCCAGCTTACCCTCACCCTCGATACCCCCGCCGGCGAGCGCCGCCTGCACGGCACCCACCTGCTGGTAGCCACTGGCCGCCAGCCCAATTCCGACAAGCTCAACCTGCACACCACCGGCGTCAAAACCGACGACCACGGGTTTATTCAGGTCAATAGCCGCCTGCAAACCAGCGCGAAGCACATTTATGCGCTTGGCGACGTGCACGGGGGCCCACAGTTTACGCATATCAGCTACGACGACTTCCGGGTGGTGCGCGACAACCTGCTGCACCACGGCCACCGCTCGGCCAAGCAGCGCCCCCTCCCCTACTGCGTGTTCACCGACCCGCAGCTCGGCCGCATTGGCCTGAGCGAGAGCCAGGCCAAAGAGAAAGGCATCGCCTACCGCGTGGGGAAGCTGCCCGTGAGCCACATCAGCCGCGCCCAGCACATGGGCGTCACCACGGGCTTCTGGAAGGTGCTCGTCGGCCCCGACGACCGTATTCTCGGCGCGGCCATCCTCGGGCCCGAAGGCGGCGATATCATGACCATTCTGCAAGTAGCCATGCTGGGCCGCCTGCGCTACCAGCAACTCGAAGAAATGGTTATCGCCCACCCCGTATGGGCCGAGGCGCTTAATACGGTGTGGAAAAAACTGGAATGAGGTGACGAGGCAAAAAAGAACGTCATGCTTCGGCAAGTTCAGCATGACGTTCTTTTTTGCCTCGTCACCTCACTACTTCATCACCTCATTACCCCATCACTCCATCACCTCATTCCCAAAAACTTACCTCGTATCTTTGCAGGCTGTTTTATAAATTATAGCCTGTGAACCCCGAACCTACGCCTCATCGCGCCGGCTTTGTCAGCATTATTGGCAAGCCCAACGTGGGCAAATCTACCCTGATGAACGCCCTCGTGGGCGAGCGCCTAAGCATCGTTACGAGCAAGGCCCAGACGACGCGCCACCGCATCCTGGGCATCCTCAATGGCGAAGATTTCCAGCTGGTTTACTCCGATACGCCCGGTATTATTCAGCCCAAATATGAGCTGCACAACGCTATGATGGCGTTTGTGTACTCGTCGCTGGAAGATGCTGATGTTATTTTATTCGTTACCGACATCTACGAAAAACACGACGAGGAGCCGGTAGTCGAGCGCCTGCGCAAAACCGAGGACACGCCCATCTTCGTGCTCGTTAACAAGATAGACCAGGCCGACCAGGCCGACGTGGAAGCCAAGCTCGCCTACTGGCGCGAGCAACTACCCAATGCCACCGAGATTCTGCCCATTTCGGCGCTCAATGCCTTCGGCACCGAGCGGGTACTGCAGCTGGCGCTCGAAAAGTTGCCCGTACACCCCCCCTACTATCCCAAAGACGAGCTAACCGACAAGCCCGAGCGCTTTTTTGCCGCCGAAATGGTGCGCGAAAAGATTTTCAAGCTCTACAAAAAAGAAGTGCCCTACTCCTGCGAAGTCGAGATTGAGGAGTTTAAGGAAGATGATAACATTATCCGCATCCGGGGCATCATTTACGTGGAGCGCAACAGCCAGAAGGGCATCATCATCGGCCAGAAGGGCGAGGCGCTAAAAAAAGTCGGCACCTGGGCCCGGGAGGAAATGGAGAAATTTTTCCAGAAAAAAGTGTTCCTGGAATTGTTCGTGAAAGTGAACGAGAACTGGCGCACCGATGCCAAGGCATTGAGCCGCTTTGGGTATCAGTAACTAAAAACCCTGTCATTGCGAGCAACGCGAAGCAAGCGCACCCGCACGAAACCCGAACGACTCGTTCTGGTACGATTGCTTCGCGCTGCTCGCAATGACAGACGAATATTCCGACCATTTAACCCTTTAACACTCCGGGTACTGCCGCGCATTTGGTCGGGCCGGCGGCTGGAGTCAACTACATGAATACTATTGCGATAGTAGGTCGCCCCAACGTGGGCAAGTCTACGCTGTTTAACCGCCTGGTGGGTCGCCGCCAGGCCATTATGGACAATCAGAGCGGCGTCACCCGCGACCGGCACTACGGCTACGGCGACTGGACGGGCCACAACTTCACCGTTATCGACACCGGGGGCTACGTGCACAACTCGGACGATATTTTCGAGGGTGAAATCAACAAGCAGGTGAAGCTGGCCATCGATGAGGCCGACGTTATCCTCTTTATGGTAGACGCCGATGCGGGCCTGCACGGGCTGGACGAGGAATTTGCCGGGATGCTGCGCCGCTACCAGAGCAAAAAACCCATCTACCTGGTCGCCAACAAAGCCGATACCAACCTGCGGGCGCACGGCTCGGGCGAGTTCTACGCCCTGGGCATGGGCGATACGGAGGTGTTTGCCATAAGCTCGGCCAATGGCTCGGGCACCGGCGAATTGCTGGACGCCGTAGTGAGCCACTTCGACGAAGTGGGCGAGGAAGAGCCCAATTCGGAACTCCCGCGCATTGCCATTATCGGGCGGCCCAACGTGGGCAAGTCGTCGTTTGTGAATTTGCTGCTCGGCGAAGACCGCAGCATTGTGACGGACGTAGCCGGCACCACCCGCGACTCCATTGAGGCTAAGTACAGCGCCTTCGGCCACGAGTTTATGCTGGTGGATACGGCCGGCCTGCGCCGCAAAGCCCGCGTGAACGAGGACATCGAGTTCTACTCCAACATGCGCTCGTTGCGGGCCATGGAAGCCGCCGATGTGTGCGTGGTGCTGCTTGATGCCAGCCGCGGCATTGAGGCGCAGGACGTGGCCATTATTGCCCTGGCCGACAAAAACCGCAAGGGCATCGTTATCCTGGTGAATAAGTGGGACTTGATTGAGGGCAAGGAGACGAACACCGCCCGCGATTTCGAGGCGCGTATTAAAGAGAAAATTGCGCCTATTGCCTACCCGCCCGTGCTCTTCATCTCGGTGCTCAATAAGCAGCGGGTGCATAAGGCGCTGGAAGTTGTAATGGAGGTGTACTCCAACAAGCGCCGTAAAATCCCGACTTCGCAGCTCAACGACGTGATGCTGAAGGAGATTGAGAAGTACCCGCCGCCCATTCAGAAGGGAAAGATGGTGCGCATCAAGTACGCCACGCAGCTGCCCACGCACAACCCGGTGTTTGCCTTTTTCTGCAACCTACCGCAGTATATCCCCGATTCTTACGCCCGCTATTTGGAAAACAGGATGCGCGAGCACTTCGATTTCACGGGCGTGCCCATTGGGCTGGCCTTCCGCAAAAAATAAGTTGCGGCCGCTGGGTTACCTGGAGAGTTGCCGGGTATTAACAGGCAAATCCAACCACTTTTACCTTCCCCTGACCATGAAAAAAGTATTGTTCCTCGCCCTGGCCGCTGTTTCGTTTTCGCTCGCTTCGTGCGACAGCAAAAAAGAAGACGCTCAGGAGGCCCAAGGCACTGCCGTGAAAGAAGCCGGCGAAGCCAAAGCTGACGCAATGGAAAACAAAGCCGACGCAGTACGTGACTCGGCTAATGCTAAAGGCGAAGCTATTGGTGATGCTGCTGATGCCAAAGACCCCAAGTAATTTTTTAAAGCTTGCCGCAACGGGCTTATCCCTAGTTTAAGCTTATAGAAAGCCCTGTCTCACCAGACAGGGCTTTTTTAGTACCGTATTGCCTCGGAGTGTTCGCCACAATCCGAGAGTTGCAACTATCTCTGAACGCCATTCCCCTTTCTGTAGTATACGGCACACAATTTGTTTAACGATAAGTATATTTGCTACGAAAGCACTTATTACCCGTCCTACTCGTTAGCGGAATACAGCCACTAACCTACGTTTTGTAGCTTACCAGTTATTGCATAAAAAGTCAGAAATTCAACTCGATAACACTTGATACTTCAGCCGCCAGCGGCACTTTTTACCTTCCAACCCACTTTTTATTTTTACTACATAGTATGAAAAACATTCTGTTAATTGCCCTCCTGGCTAGCGCCACCGTAGTAGAGGCCAGCGCCCAAACCCCCACGCAAGCTGGCGACCAGACGCCTACCCAGACGGGTAAAACCAAGAAGAAAGGCAAGTACACAGCCGAAATGTATAAGGGTACGGTAGCTAAGCAGCGCCGTATCGTAACGGAAGCCGCTGGTGCCCAAAAAGACAAGGAGGACGATGATGCTACCTCCACTTCTACCTCGAAGAGCACCAAAGACACGAAAAAGAACTAGTGAGCGGCCTTCTGGCCTGCCCATCATAAAAAAACCGGCCTTGAGGGCCGGTTTTTTTATGGCCGAAAACTACCCTAAACGCCGCCGAATCAAGCCGTCCACAATTTCTACCAGCCGCCGTGGCTCGTAGGTGCGCCAAGGCAGTTCATCGAGTTCGCCACCGAAGTTGAGGTAGTTATCCAACCCATACTGACTCATTTCGCGGCGCACGTGGTCCAGGAAATTTACCCCCGCAATCCAGCCATCTTCCACGTCCTCAAACCATTCTTCGTAGTAACTATCGTCGGAACCGTGGAAGTTGAAGACGTTTTCGCCGATGAGAATGAAGCGCCGGATGCCTTCGTGAACGAGTACATCCAGGATATTGCGCTTGAGGTTCATCACGTCGTTCTCAATGGCGTCGTTCCACTCGCCAATAAATTCCAGCACGGCAGCTCCTTCGTCGTAGTCAACCCACAGTATTTTCAGGAACAGCGTGTCCGATTCGAGACTATCCCATTGGGGATGAATGTAGTAGCCGTAGATGGTATTGCTAAAGGTATCGAAGCTATATTCCGTGCCGAAAAGCGGTGAACGCTCGTCTTCGGCAGCCGAATATTGCTCAATCCAGTTGTAGTAGGGTTCGATGGTGTGCATGGCGTGCGGGCGCGCGGCACCAGCCACGCCTTTGCCAAAACGACACCGGAGCCGAATCGTTCAGGCAAGTAGCCTTGATTCGTAGCTCCGGGTTGACTATCAAGTAGTATTAAATGCGTTTGCTCAAAAATGCCAGAGCCGTGATTAGCAACAAGCCGGGAAAAGCAAGCAGCGTCGCTATTACTCCCACTACTGGTTGTCGAAACTGGAAAGACCTGTATGCCAGAGCCAGCAGCAGCAAGCTACTCACTGACAGTAAGATGCTATAAGCTACCTCGCTTACAATACGGCCTTTTGGTTCGCTATACCTATACGCCAGCAGCCCAATTTGCAGGAGGTACAGCAGACTATTTTTCATATATTTCACCCTACTGCCGCGCTGCCAGGGCCGCCCGCACGTTGCCGTGCTGCCGCAGCAGCGCTGCCGCTTCAGCCTGTTCGATGCCCAGCTCGTCCATCAACATACGTTGGCCCCGGTCTACCAGCTTGTCGTTGCTGAGCTGCATATCCACCATTTTGTTGCCCCGTACCCGGCCCAGGCGGATGAAAGTGGCGGTAGTCAGCATATTAAGCACCAGTTTTTGGGCGGTGCCGGCCTTCAGGCGTGTGCTGCCCGTCACGAACTCCGGCCCGGTTGCCACTTCTACCGGAAACTCGCAGGCCGCCGCCACCGCCGAGCCAGCGTTGCACACCACGCAGCCCGTGGCCAAGCCCGCTGCCCGCGCCGCTTGCAAGCCGCCCACCACGTAGGGCGTGCGCCCCGAGGCGGCAATGCCTACCAGCACATCGTTAGGCCCGGCGTTAAACTGCTGTAAGTCAGCCCACGCCTGGGTTGGATTGTCCTCCGCGCCTTCCACTGCCTGCCGGATGGCCCCATCGCCGCCGGCCATAACACCCACCACCAGCCCGGCCGGCACTCCAAACGTAGGCGGGCACTCCGAGGCATCGACCACGCCGAGCCGCCCACTCGTGCCCGCCCCGATGTAAAAGAGCCGCCCGCCTGCTTGCAGCCGCGCTACGGTAGCTTCCACCAGCTTTTCGAGCTGCGGCAGGGCCGCTTGCACCGCCAGCGGCACGGTCTGGTCGAGTTGGTTCAGGCCGGCCAGCAGGGCGGCGGTGGGCAGGGTTTCGAGGTTGTCGTAGTGGGAAGGGGTTTCGGTGGTCATGGGCGGAAGTGTGCTGGCGGCCCTTGTAGGGTGCGGGGCTTGCCCCCGCCCATCGTTGCTATACTTGTTCAACGACGGGCGGGGGCAAGCCCCGCACCCTACAAGGGCGGCGCAAGGAGGTAATCTGAAGTTAACTTTTTAACTTGCCAATAATCTGAAACTTATCGAATACCGTGGCCAAATGCGGCGCGTCCTCATCCAACTCACGGGTGAGGTCTTGCCCAGCCCAGTGCTCGTAGTGGTTGCCGCGCTGCCAGAGGCGCGAGCGGGTGACGTCGTAAATAGTACCTTGGTAGGCCACCCAGATTTCGTCACGGTCCTGGCCGTTGCGCAGGGCGAGCTGGCTTTTGGTATAAGTTGTCAGTTGTTCGTTGTCTGTTGTTAGGCTCATTAGTCTTTTTTGCTGATAAATACTTTCACTGACAACCGACAACAAGTAATTGACAACTGACAACTAACCCAGCAGCGCCTGTGTCCGAATCCAGCGTTGCGGCAGGTCGCCCTGGGCGGCGTGCAGGTAGTCCTGGTGGGTGCAAGGCACGATGCGCTTGAGGGTGTGGTCGGCGAGGCTTTCGACTTCCAGCCACCACTTATCGGTATCGATGCGGCGCGACTTGTAGAATTTCAACTCGGTGGGCAGGTTGGGGCCGGGCAGCACCAGCGTGTAGGTGAGGAAGCGGAAGGTGCCGAAGCCGGTTTCGGGGCGGCGGTGGTAGTAGCCTTCGATAAAATACCAGAGCATGGTGGCCAGCGTGGTGGCGGCCAGGCCGTGGGGGTCGTAGTCGGGGCGGTAGCCGTAGAGGCCCAGCGAGGTAAGCTGCTCGTTGTGGCCGGCGTACCAGCAGAGCTGCGTGGCATCGTCGCTGCTCAGGCCGAAGGGGCTGGCCGGGTGGTAGCCGGGGGCATCGGGCCAGCGGATGGCCGCTATGTCCACGCTCAGGAAATTGGCCTGGCGCAGCAGGGGCTCGGCCAGGCGGCGGTCGGTGCGCAGCTCGCCCACGCTCATCGTTTCGAAGTGCAGCTTCTCGAAGGCGGCCAGCACGCTGGGGGGCGTGAGGTATTGCTGGTGACCGAGGTGAGCGCAGCTGAACACGAAGTTGGGCTCGTGCAGCAGCAGGCGGCGCAGGTGGCTGTCTTCGGGTGAGGTGTAGGGGCTGGGCAGCGCCATGTCGGGCCGCGAGTCGATAACGGCGAAGTTGATGGCGGGCATCGACTCCTGGTGCGGCTCGTAGGCCATAAACTGGCCGGTGTCGAGGTCGTGGCCGCCGCCCAGCAGTAGGGGCAGCGTGTTGGCTTCGAGCAGGGCGGCTACTACTTCGCGCAGGCGCTCGTAGGTGTCTTCCAGGGTGAGGCCGGGGCGCAGGTTGCCCAGGTCGACGAGGCGCAGAGGGGCATTGCCGCGCTGCAGTTGGTAGAAGCGTTCGCGCACGCGGTTGGCGCCGTGCTGGGCGGGTGGGCCGGCGGCGGTACCGCGCCACTCATCGAGGCCGATGAGGGCGAGGTCGGCGGTGCGCCAGTCGGGGAAGGTATCGGCGAAGCGCGTGACGTAGGCCGCTACGGTGGTGGGCGCGGCGGTGGGGGCAGTCAACTCGTCGGGCAGGGAATCAAAAAACAGGGCCAGGTTCATCAGAAAGCGCGGCGGGGCGCGGCCAAATTTACGCCCGGCATTGGCCTGTTGGGCGTTTTGGCCGTAGTTAGGCCGAACTGTGGGAGGTATTTGGTAAAAAACCTGTTTCTTTATCCTCTCATTCCCTCCTTCGCCTTTCTTTTATGGACGTTCGCCGCTCTTTCGATATTCTAGCCAACCAGCTCGAAAAATTTCCTGCGCCCGACGCGCTAGCCGCCAAAATTGACGGCCAGTGGGTGCCTACAAGCACCCAACAGGTAATCGACCAAACCAACCTGGTGAGTTTGGGCCTGCTGAGCCTGGGCTTGAAGAAGGACGATAAAGTCGCCATTATCAGCATGAACCGGCCCGAGTGGCTGCTGGCCGATTTTGGCATTGCCCAAATTGGGTGTACCAGCGTGCCGATGTACCCGAGCATCACGGTGGAGGACTACAAGTACATTTTCACCGATGCGGGCGTAAAAGCGGTGTTCGTAGCCGATAAAAAGCTGTTCGACAAGGTAAAGGAAGCCACTACCGACCTGCCCATTCCGCCCGAAAACGTCTTCACCTTCGATAAAGTGGAGGGTGCCCGCCACTTCGGCGAGCTGCTGGAACTGGGCAAAAAGGGCAAGCCGGCCGACCTGGAGCCGCTCAAAGCCGCCGTGCAGCCCGACGACCTGCTGACGCTTATCTACACCAGCGGCACCACCGGCAGCCCCAAGGGCGTGATGCTGACGCACGATAACCTGCTGAGCAACTGCCGGGGCTCGCAGCCGTTTGTGCCGATTAATGAAAACGACAAGGCCTTGAGTTTTTTGCCGTTGTGCCACATTTTCGAGCGCATGGTGACGTATTTGTACCTGATTAATGGTGTAAGCATCTACTATGCCGAAAGTATGGAAACTATCGCCGATAACCTGCGCGAGGTGCATCCGAGCATCTTCACCACGGTGCCGCGCCTACTTGAAAAAGTGTACGACCGCATCGTGGCCAAGGGCCACGAGCAAACCGGCATCAAAAACAAGCTTTTCTTCTGGGCCCTGGATTTGGGCTTGAAATACGACACCCAGAAGGACCAGGGCTTCATCTACAACACCGAGCTGGCACTGGCTAACAAGCTAATTTTCAACAAGTGGCGTGAGGCGCTGGGTGGCAACCTGCGCTGCATCGTGAGCGGCGGCGGGGCCTTGCAGCCCCGCCTGGCCCGCGTGTTCTGGGCCGCCGGCATCCGGGTGATGGAGGGCTACGGACTCACCGAAACCTCGCCCGTGATTGCGGTGAATGGCTACGAAAAGGAAAACAACATGATTGGGGCCGTGGGGCCGCTCATAAAAGACATGGAAGTGAAGATTGCCCAGGATGGCGAGATTCTCACCAAGTCGGCCTCCGTGATGAAAGGCTACTACAACCAGCCGCAGCTGACGGCCGAGGCCATCGATAAGGACGGCTGGTTCCACACGGGCGACATCGGCGAGTTTGTGGACGGGCGCTTTCTCAAGATTACCGACCGCAAAAAGGAGATGTTCAAGACGAGCGGCGGCAAGTACATTGCCCCGCAAGTGATTGAGAATAAGATGAAAGAAGACCCACTTGTGGAGCAGATGATGGTAGTAGGGGCAGACCAGAAATTTGCTGGGGCGCTCATCATTCCGGCTTTCGATGAGCTGAAAAAATGGGCCAGCAAGAACGGCGTAACCGCTAAATCGAACGCCGATTTGGTGAAGGATGAGAAGGTGCAGAAGCTTTACCACGACCTTGTGGGCAAGTACAACCAAAGTTTCGCGCAGTGGGAGCAGCTCAAGAAATTCGTGCTGCTGCCGGAGCAGTGGACGGTGGAAAGCGGCGAAATGACGCCCACTATGAAAGTGAAGCGCAAAGTGATAACCGAGAACAACAAGGACGCGATAGAGGGGCTATATAAGTAAGCAGTAGCGCGGACTCTGCGAGTCCGCGAAGGGTGTCGTTGAACAACTACATCCTTCGCGGACTCGCAGAGTCCGCGCTACTTTTTTTACCTCAACTAGTATGCAAGCCTAACAAATTTCTTCGTACCTTGCCCGCACTTTCTAACCTATATGAAGCCCGAAGAAACTGTTGATTATAACACCAAAGTAGCCTGGCACGCCATTTCGCGCATGTACAATACGCAGGCTGCCCGCTACGACATTACCACCAGCATCGGCTTTGTGCTGCTCAATATCGACCAGGAGCAGGGCACGCCGGCCACCAAAATAGCACCGCTATTGGGCCTCGAAACCCGCTCGCTCACCCGCATCCTGCGCAGTATGGAAGACAAGGGCCTCATTTATAAGCAGGCTGATACCCAAGACAAGCGCTCGGTGCGCATCTTCCTGACTGAGCTGGGGCTGGAAAAAAAGGAAGTTTCGCGCCAGACGGTGCGGCATTTCAACCTGAAAATCCGCGAGAAAATCCCGCAAAGCCAGTTGGACGTGTTCTTCAAAGTGGCCGGGCAGATTACGGGCATGGTAGAAGGCAAGACGCTTTTTGACGATTTCGTGCTCAAGCCTGGGCGGTAGCTCCAAGCTCTGCTTGGAGAGGCGTTGAACAGGTCGTCCGGGTAACGTTCAACGAGTCTCCCCTCCGGTGGCAGCAGAGCTTGGAGTTACGGGCTGGGGGCGGTAGTCCCGACCAATATCAAATTTCCCACCTTTCGCGGACTACCAAGTCCGCGCTACATCACATGAAACGAGTAATTAAGAAAGTTGCCGTGCTGGGCTCCGGCGTGATGGGTTCGCGCATTGCCTGCCACTTTGCCAACATCGGCGTGCCGGTGCTGCTGCTCGACATCGCGCCTAGGGAGCTGCTGCCCGATGAGGAGAAAAAAGGCCTCAAGCTGGACGCGCCCGCCGTGCGCAACCGCATCGTCAACAGTGCCTTGCAGGCCGCCGTGGCGGCTAACCCCTCGCCCCTGTACCGCAAGAGCGAGGTGAGCCGGATTAAAACCGGCAACTTCGACGACAACCTGAAGGAAATCACTTCCTGCGATTGGGTAATTGAAGTGGTAGTGGAGCGGCTCGACATTAAAAAGAGCCTCTACGAACGTGTGGAGCAGTTCCGCAAGCCGGGCACGCTCATTACCAGCAACACCAGCGGCATCCCGATTCACCTGCTGGCCGAGGGCCGCTCCGACGATTTCCGGCAGCACTTTGCGGGCACCCACTTCTTCAACCCGCCGCGCTACCTCAAGCTGCTGGAAATTATTCCGACGCCCGAAACCAAGCCCGAGGTGCTGGACTTTTTACTGCACTACGGCGACCTGTACCTAGGCAAAACGGTGGTACTGGCCAAGGACACGCCCGGCTTCATTGCCAACCGCGTAGGCGTGTTTGCCCTGCTCGACGCTATGCAAACCATGCAGAAGCTGGGCCTCACGGTAGAGGAAACCGACCGCCTCACCGGCCCGGTTATCGGTCACGCCAAGTCGGCCACATTGCGCACCTCCGACGTGGTGGGGCTGGATACGACCATCAACGTAGCCAACGGGCTGGCCCAGGGCCTGCCCAACGACGAGGCCAAGGACGTGTTCGTGCTGCCCGATTTCGTGAAGAAAATGGGCGAGAACAAGTGGCTGGGCGACAAAACCGGCCAGGGCTTCTACAAGAAAGTGAAAGGCGAAGGCGGCAAGTCGGAAATCCACGCGCTCGACCTCAACACGATGGAATACAAGCCTTCGCAGAAGGTAAAGTTTGCCACGCTGGAGTTGACCAAAACTATCGACAAGCTCGCCGACCGCTTCAAAGTGCTGGTGAGCGGCAAAGACAAAGCAGGCGAGTTTTTCCGCCTCAGCTTCGGCAGCCTCTTCGCTTACGTGAGCAACCGGGTGCCTGAAATTGCCGACCAGCTTTACAAGATTGACGACGCGCTGCGGGCCGGCTTCGGCTGGGAGTTGGGGCCGTTTGAAACCTGGGACGCGCTGGGCGTGCAAGCCGGCATCGACCTGGCGAAAGCCACCGGGCGCACGGTAGCGCCGTGGGTGGAGGAAATGCTGGCGGCCGGCAATTCGACCTTTTATAAGGTAGAAAGCGGCACCCGCAAGTTCTACGACAAGGAAACCCAGAGCTACCAGCCGGTGGCCGGGGTCGAGAATTTTATCATCCTCGACAACCTGCGGGCCAGCGGCAAGGTGCTCTGGAAAAACAGTGGCGCGTCGGTTATCGACCTCGGCGACGGCATCCTCAACGTGGAGTTTCACTCCAAGATGAACTCGCTGGGTCAGGACGTAATCGAGGGCCTGCTCAAAGGCGTAGACATGGCCGAAAAAGGCTACCGGGGCCTCGTGGTGGGCAACGACGCGCCCAATTTCTCGGCCGGTGCCAACCTAGGCCTGGTGTACATGCAGGCCGTGGAGCAGGAGTTCGACGAGCTGAACCTGATGATTCAGCAGTTTCAGCAGGCCATGATGCGGATGCGCTACAGCAGCATCCCGGTGGTGGGCACCCCGCACGGCCTCACCCTCGGCGGCGGCTGCGAGCTAAACCTGCACTGCGACCGCGTAGTAGCCTCGGCCGAGTCGTACATCGGCCTCGTGGAATTCGGTGTGGGCCTCATCCCCGGCGGCGGCGGCACCAAGGAAATGACCCTGCGCACCGCCGCCAAATACGAGGAAGGCGAGCCGGAATACAACCTGCTACGCAACACCTACATGACCATCAGCACGGCCAAAGTATCGACCTCGGCGGCCGAAGCCTTCGACCTGGGCTTCCTGCGCCGGGGCGACGAAGTGGTGGTGAACGCCAACCGCGTTATCGCCCAAGCCAAAGCCGCCGTCCTCGAAATGGCCGAGGCCGGCTACTCACAGCCCGTGCCCAAAACCAACATCAAAGTCCACGGCCGGGGTGCCATCGGCATGTTCAAAACCGGCGTGTACGCCATGAAAGAAGGCAAGTACATATCGGAACACGACCAGAAAATTGCCGACAAGCTCGCCTACGTAATGTGCGGCGGCGACTTATCGTCACCCACGGAGGTTTCGGAGCAGTACCTGCTGGACTTGGAGCGCGAGGCGTTCCTGAGTCTGGCCGGGGAGCGCAAGACGTTGGAGCGGATTCAGTCGATTTTGACTACGGGGAAACCCTTGCGGAACTAACGATTAACCTCACCCCCTAGCCCCCTCTCCAAAAGAGAGGGGGAACTAGTTTCTAGTTTTAGATTCTAGTTTCAGGCCGAATAAAATAAAGTTTTTAACTTTCTAAAAGCTAGTTAACTAAAACTAAAAACTAGTTCCCCCTCTCTTTTGGAGAGGGGGCTAGGGGGTGAGGTTAACGCCAGAACACTATGTCTACCCAAACCGCTTATATCGTGGCCGGCTACCGCACGGCCGTTGGCAAAGCCCCGCGCGGGGGCTTCCGATTCACCCGCCCCGACGACCTCGCCGCCGAGGTTATCAAACACCTGGTAAAATCCGTGCCCGCCCTCGACCCGAGCCGCGTGGACGACGTGATTGTGGGCAACGCCGTGCCCGAAGCCGAGCAGGGCCTGCAAATGGGTCGCCTTATCTCGCTGCTCTCACTGCCCATCAACGTGCCCGGCCTCATCGTGAACCGCTACTGCGGCTCCGGGGTCGAAACCATTGCGATGGCGGTGGGCAAAATCACGGCCGGCATGGCCGAGTGCATCATCGCGGGCGGCACCGAAAGCATGAGCCTGGTGCCCACTGTAGGCTGGAAAACCGTGCCCAACTACAAGCTGGCCATGGAGCACCCCGACTACTCCATGGGCATGGGCCTCACCGCCGAAGCCGTGGCCAACGACTACAAAATCAGCCGCGAGGACCAGGACGAATTTGCCTACAACTCGCACCAGAAGGCCATTAAAGCCATTGCCGGGGGCAAGTTCGCCAAGAGCATCGTGCCTATCACAGTGGAGGAAACCTACCTCGACGCGGCCAGCGGCAAGAAGAAAACCCGCTCCTACGTGGTGGACACCGACGAAGGCCCCCGCGCCGACACCTCCCTCGAAGCCCTCGCCAAGCTGCGCCCCGTGTTTGCCCAAGGCGGCACCGTCACGGCCGGCAACTCGTCGCAAACCTCCGACGGTGCGGCGTTTGTCATCGTGATGAGCGAGCGCATGGTGAAGGAGCTGAACCTCGAACCCATTGCCCGCATGGTCACCTACGCCACCGAGGGCGTCGACCCGCGCATCATGGGCATGGGTCCCATCAAAGCCGTGCCCAAAGCCCTGCGCCAAGCCGGTATGAAGCTCGAAGACATCGACCTCATTGAGCTAAACGAAGCCTTCGCCTCGCAGAGCCTCGCCGTAGTGCGCGAGCTAGGCATCAATACCGAAAAGCTCAACGTGAACGGCGGCGCCATCGCCCTAGGCCACCCGTTAGGCTGCTCCGGCGCGAAACTCTCGATTCAATTGTTTGATGAGTTGCGCGAGCGCGGCCAGAAGTACGGCATGGTCACGGCCTGCGTGGGCGGCGGCCAGGGCGTGGCGGGGATATATGAGTTGCTGAAGTAACACCAAGCTCTGCTTGGTGAATCGTTCGCGCCGTTCGCGGTTAAAATTGTTCAGATGTTGTTCAACGATTCACCAAGCAGAGCTTGGTGTTACATTTTTCTGCTGTTTGCGCCACTTGCCACCCGTGCTCAGCAGCCCGCTGCTTCTTCCGACAAAGTGTACACTTATGTGGAGCAGATGCCGGAGCTACCGGGCGGGGGCGGCACGGGGGCAATAGTGGCTGCGTTTCAGAAGCGACTACGGTATCCAGCGGTGCCACTCAATGAAAATGTTAGCAGTCGGGTTGCTGTTTATTTTGAAATAAATACTTCCGGCATGGTACAACACATTCGGATAGCGCGAAGCAGCCGCTCGCCGACGTTGGACAAGGCAGCAATAGCTGCCGTGAAGGCATTACCTACTTTCACCCCCGGTTACCACAACGGCCATCCGGTTACTGTTAGCCTTAGTCTGCCGGTTACTATTTGCTTTCAATAAATCGATAGCTGAAATGAAAGAGGATGATAAAACACTTTATACCGCCTGTATGGGTGAGTTTCAGGAACTGGCTTGGCAGGTAAAAATTGAATTAAAGCCAAGCTTGACTTCCGCCGAACAGCAACTTTTTAATGACCGTTTTATCAGCTTTATGGAGGCGAATCAGTTAGGCTGGGCTGGTGAACTTGCTGACTTTGTAGTGGTGTCACTGCCAAACCGCTCGAATGTCACATTGACCGAGAGGCGTTTGGTTAAGCACTGGCTTATGCAACGGCCAGAAGTAGAAACTGTCCTATACCTTGAAAGCAGTGGCACTATAGACGCTTGGATGGCAAACATGCTCTACAATAACGAGACCCCAGCATTTACTAAGTTTTTCTCCTAGTTTCATTGAATAATAAAAGATATCCCCGCCCTGCCGGGGTATTTTTTCCACTAACTAGTCGGCACGCCTAACATTTTTTCGTATCTTGCCACACTAAAACGCCCGGCACTTTGTTCTCTAATTAGCCGGCACGCCTAACACTTTTCACCTTCTTAACTCAACTCACTGTCATGGAAGTATCGAACAAAGCCGCCGTGAAGGGCGGCGAATTCATCATCAAAGCCACCGAGGCGCAGGACGTATTTACGCCCGCCGATTTCACGGAGGAGCAGAACATGATGTACCAGACCTGCCTCGATTTCGTCGCCACCGAAGTGCATCCGCTGGTGGAGCGCCTCGACAACCACGAAGAAGGGCTCATGCGCGGCCTCATGGAGAAAGCCGGGCAGCTGGGCCTGTTTGGCGTGAGCGTGCCCGAGGAGTTTGGCGGGCTGAACATGGACTTCCCCACCGCCCTGCGCGTGACGGAAGGCGTGGGCGGCGGCAACTCGTTTCCGGTGGCGTTTGCGGCCCACACGGGCATCGCCCTGCTGCCCATCCTGTACTTCGGCACCGACGAGCAAAAGAAAAAGTACATCCCCGGCCTCACCGACGGTAGCCTGATGGGCGCCTACTGCCTCACCGAGCCGGGTTCGGGTTCGGACGCGCTGGGCGCGAAGACCAAGGCCGTGCTCAACGCCGAGGGTACGCACTACGTGCTCAACGGCCAGAAAATGTGGATTACCAACGCTGGCTTTGCCGACGTGTTCATCGTGTTTGCCAAGATTGACGGCGAGCAGTTCACCGGCTTCATCGTAGAGAAAGGCACGCCCGGCCTGAGCCTCGGCAACGAGGAGCACAAGATGGGCATTAAAGGGAGCAGCACCCGGCAGGTGTTTTTCTCCGATGCGCTGGTGCCTAAAGAGAACATCCTGGGCGAGGTAGGCAAGGGCCACCTCATTGCTTTCAACGTGCTCAACATCGGGCGCATCAAGCTGGCGGCGGCCTGCCTGGGCGGGGCCAAAGCCACGGCCACGCAGAGCGTGAAATACGCCAACGAGCGGGTGCAGTTTAAGCTGCCCATCGCCAAATTCGGCGCTATTCGCTACAAAATTGCGCAGCAGGCCATCCGCATTTACGCCGCCGAGTCGGCCATTTACCGGGCCGGCGAGGACATTTACCGCAAGGAGCAGGAGCTGCTGGCCAGCGGCATGGGCCACAACGAGGCGCTGCTGGGCGCGGCCCGCGAATTTGCCGTAGAGTGCGCCGTGCTGAAGGTGGAAGTATCGGAAGTGCTTGACTACGTGACCGATGAGGGCGTACAGATTTATGGTGGCTACGGCTTCTCAGCCGATTACCCCATGGACCGCAACTACCGCGACTCACGCATCAACCGGATTTTCGAGGGCACCAACGAAATCAACCGGATGCTGGCCGTAGACATGATTCTGAAGAAAGGGCTGAAAGGCGAAATCGACCTCATGGGCCCGGCGCAGGCTGTGCAGCAGGAGCTACTCGCCATTCCGAGCATGGGCGAGAGCGACGACTCGCCTTTCGCCGCTGAGAAGAAAGTCATCGCCAACCTCAAGAAAGCCATCCTGATGGTGGCCGGCACAGCCGTGCAGAAGTACATGAACTCGCTCGCCAAAGAGCAGGAAGTGCTGATGAACATCGCCGACATGGCCATCAAAACCTACACCGCCGAAAGCACCCTGCTGCGCGTAGAAAAGGAAACGGCCGCCAAAGGCGAAGAAGCCCTGGCCCGCCCCCTCGACATGGCCCGCGTGTACCTCTCCGACACCATCGACCAGGTAGAGAAAGCCGGCAAGGAAGCCATCGCCAGCATGACCGAAGGCGACGAGCAGCGCCTGCTCGCCATGGGCCTCAAGCGCTTCACCAAGTCCGACATGTTCAACGTGAAAGATGCCCGCCGCCGCATCGCCGCCGTGCTCATCGAAGCCAACGAGTACGCGTATTAGCCTGTCTGAACCGCGGATTCGTCGGATTTTTCGGATTACTCGGATTTTGGTGACGATTTTATAAATATAAAAAGGCCGCTCAATGAGCGGCCTTTTTTATTACTGCCCGACCTGGCAGCAGCATGCAAAATAGAATCGTCACCAAAATCCGAAAAATCCGACGAATCCGCGGTTCAGACTTACTTGAACTTCACTTCGTTGATTTGCAATGCTTTCGACTTCTTGTTGGGGCGGCTCACGCCGATAATGGTTTTGGGGTCGAGCCAGGCGGTGAAGTCCTTGACGTAGGCCAGGGGCTGCGCAGTAGGGGCATCGGCGGTGGTTGCTGCCGCAGCGGTGGCGGCGGTGCCCACCACCGTAGGTGCCACGTTGAGTTTGAGGCGCTGAAGCTTGCCCATGATGCCGGTGGGCGCTTGCAGGCGGCGCAGGTAAAGGTCTGACTTGCCCTCGATGTTTTCCAGGGTCAGCAGCTGGATTTCTTCGCCGAACACGGCCGCTTTCAGGCCGATGCCGGTGTAGCTCTCAATGGCGGGCGCAGTCTGGTCTTTGGGGATGACGAGGTGCCAGCTGGGTTTCATAAAGGAGTTGAACCCAAATACATACAGCTCGCGGGCGTGTACGGGCAGCTCGGGGCCGCCTTCCTCAAAGTGGCGCTCGGCAATCATCACCAGGTTCTTGCTGTCGGTGAGCAGAAAATCGCTCAGGTAGATGTCGTCGAGGCGCTTGAGCGAGCCGTTGATGGCTTTGTTTACTTCGGCCAGGAAAGCGGGCGAGAAGGGCAGTTCGTCGGCCAGACGCATCCGGCTTTCGGCGAAGTCGAAGCGCACGGCTTTGAGGCTGGTTAGCTCACCGCTAGTGCTGTTGGCGCAGAGGGCAGCGGCGTAGAGTTGCCCATCGGGAAGCAGGCTGAACTTGGCATCGCGAATAGTGACGGGTTGGCCCCCAAATACGCCTCCCAGCGGCACGCCCAGCGTAGGCACTGGCGTAGATGTGCCGGCCTGGTCTGGCGTGCCGGGGTAGCGCCGCACGGTAATTTTACGCATATTGTCTCCGAGCAGCGTCACGTACTGCGTGCCATCGTTGGCGAGTAGCACATTGGGCGAAAAGAAGTCGCCTTGGTCGCGGAAATCGTAGGTGCGGTCCAGCACTTTGGTTAGGTGCTGGTCGTAAAGGGTGGCTTCCAGGGAGCGGATTTGGGTGTCGCGCAGCACGTAGCGGTACGCCAGCAAGCGCTTGCCATCGGGCGAGAGGCGCACGCTGGGGCGGCGCTCGTCGGCACTGGCCGACACCAAGACTACAGCAGTCCCTTTCTGGCCGCTAGCCAGGGCTACGGGGTAAGCGGTGAGGATTTGGCCGCTTTCCTCGCCGTGGTGCAGCACCACCCAGGCTTGCTCGTCGCTGCGACCGAAGGCCTCTACGGTTTCGCCGGGGGCTATGAGCAGGGTAGTGCTCCACTGCTTTTTGAGGTCGGCCGTGTAGCGCTCCACCGAGTAGGTGCTACCGCTTTGGTGGGCCAGAATAACGAAGCCGCTGCCATCGGCCAGGGGCAGCGTTTTCTGCGGCACGCGCATGTTGTAGCGGTCCTCACCCTCTTCAGGCAAGTAGCTGAACGGGACGGACTTGGTTTTTTGAGCCTGGGCCTGGTGGCTGCTGGCCAGCAGCCCACCCAGTGCCAAGGCCAGGGTAAGAGAAGATAAACGCATAGAAACGTGGTAATGAGCCAGACTCAGCAGGAGCTTGCGGGGCAAAAATACCCTCTGCGCCTGCAACTCGGCTAACTGGTATGAAGTTTGCCCAAAGCGGTTTCGCTGTCGCTATCCGGCAGGGCAGACCTCTGGCTTGCATCCGCAACGTTTGGTTCGCAGACTCAAAGTTCGTGTTGCTGCCTGGACTTCGGAATCAAGCTGAGTTCTTTCGTCGGGTATAGATGGCTGTTGAGCGAAAATCCTTAGAAGCCCAGCCTAGCCACCCGACCTTTAAAGCAGCCGAACTTTCCTACTAATGGCTCGTTCAAGCTTCCCGCACGTTGTTAGAGCCAGGTTATTCTATGGTAAGGGGCCGCAGACATTAACGCTTGATTGGAACTAGGTTGGACATATTCATGGCTGCCCTAGGCTATGCTACTTCTTTTCCCACCCATTATTTTCCTCTTAATGATTTATTAATCAGCTCACATACTGCGGCGGTTAGTATCTTTGTCGTAGTCACCGCTAATATCAGAATTTATGAAATTATTTCTAAAGTTTAGCCTACTATTAGGGCTAATTATTGCTGGTCGCTACCTGCAATCGATTACCAGTGATAAAAGTGGCATTCAGCAGAGGCCACCAATGGCTCTTTTTGCCCCTACTACGTCAAAATTCGTCCGCTACACTACTTACACGGATACCACAAGTAGAAAGAGTATTCCAGCTAACCGACCAAAACAGACGCTACTTACTTTATACTAAAATAGTTGAAGCGGCTTCTACCAGAAGCCGCTTTTTTTATGCCTTATTGGCTAGCTAATGCGGCTCCAGTTCACGGCCGTGGGCGGCAGGCTCTCGATGTGGCAGCGGATATTCTCGTTCTCGGGCCGGGCCAGTTCGGGGTCTTCATTGAGTAGGGCCTGGGCGGCGGCCCGGCTCTCGGCCAGGATGCGGCCGTCTTTGGCTAGGTCGGCAATGAGCAAGTCGAGCACGCCGCTTTGCTGGGTACCCATGAGGTCGCCGGGGCCGCGCAGCTTCAGGTCGATGTCGGCAATCTCGAAGCCATTGTTGGTGCGCACCATCGTTTCGAGGCGGGTACGGCTGTCCTTGCTTAGCTTGTAGCCCGTCATCAGGATGCAATAGCTTTGGTCGGCGCCCCGACCCACACGGCCCCGCAGCTGGTGCAGCTGCGAGAGGCCGAAGCGCTCGGCGCTTTCAATTACCATCACCGAGGCGTTGGGCACGTTCACACCCACTTCGATAACGGTAGTAGCCACCATGAGTTGGGTTTCCTTTTTTACGAAGCGGGCCATTTCGAAGTCCTTCTGCTCGGCGGCCATGCGGCCGTGCACGATGCTTATTTGCATCTCGGGAAAGGCCCGCTGGGCGCTCTCGTAGCCGTCGGTGAGGTCTTTGTAGTCGAGCGTTTCACTTTCCTCGATGAGCGGGTACACCATGTACACCTGCCGGCCGAGCGCCACCTGGTCGCGGATAAACTGAAACACTTTTAGGCGGTTAGCATCGTAGCGATGCACCGTCACGATGGGCTTGCGGCCGGCGGGCAGCTCGTCAATCACGCTCACGTCGAGGTCGCCGTATAGCGTCATGGCCAGCGTGCGCGGGATGGGCGTGGCCGTCATCACCAGCACATGGGGTATCACGTAGGGGTTTTTATTCCACAATTTTGAGCGCTGAGCCACTCCGAAGCGGTGCTGCTCGTCCATGATGGTGAGGCCCAGGTTGCGGAACTGCACCACGTCTTCGAGCAGGGCGTGGGTGCCTACCAGCATCTGCATGGTGCCGTTGCGCAGCTGCTCGTGCAGCTCACGCCGGGCGGCGGTGCGGGTGCTGCCTGTAAGCTTGCCGATGTTGAGGCCCAGCAAATCGGCGTATACTTTGAGGCCCTGGTAGTGCTGGTCGGCCAATATCTCAGTTGGGGCCATCAGGCAGCTTTGGGCACCATTGTCGGCGGCCATGAGCATGGAAATAAACGCCACAATGGTTTTGCCCGAGCCCACGTCGCCCTGCAGCAGCCGGTTCATCTGCTTACCGGCTAGGAAGTCTTTGTAAATCTCGTGGATAACCCGCTTTTGCGCCCCCGTGAGGTCGAAGGGCATGATGTTTTTGTAGAAGTGCGTAAGGGTGGGCACTTCGCTAAAAATCTGCCCCGCCAGCGTCACCTTGCGCTGGTCTTTCTGGCGCAGCAGCCGCAATTGAATGTAGAACAGCTCCTCAAACTTGAGCCGGAACCGGGCCGATTTGAGCGTATCCTGGTCTTGCGGGAAGTGGATTTGCTGCAAAGCGTTGGCCTTGCTCATCAGCCCATATTGCTGAATGAGGGCGGGCGTGAGCGTTTCCGTGACGTGGGGCAGCGCGATTTTGAGCAGGTCGCTCACCATGCGCATCACGGCCTTGCTATCCACGCGGTGATAGTTGCGCAGCTTGTCCGAGGTGTTGTACATCGGCTGCAGAAAGCTCTGGCCGGGCTTGTGCTCGGTTACTTCCTCCAGCTCGGGGTGGGCCATCTGCGGCCGGCCGTTAAACATGGTGGGCTTGCCGAACACGATGTATTCCTGGTGGTTTTTAACGACTTTTTCCAGGAAATTTACGCCCTTGAACCACACTACTTCCAGCTCGCCGCTGGCGTCGCCCACTTTGGCCACGAGGCGCTTTTTGGGCCCCTCCCCTATCACTTCCTTGCCGCGCAATACGCCTTTCACCTGCACAAACGGCAGGTCGTCGTGCAGGTCCACCACGTTGTAGAACTGCGTGCGGTCGAGGTAGCGAAAGGGGTAGCGCTGAATCAGGTCGCCGTAGGTAAACAGCCCCAGCTCCTTGCCCAGCAGCAAGCCCCGCTGCAAGCCTACGCCGCGCAAATACTCCAGCTTGGTTTGAAAGAAATTACTCAAGGGAAAAAATGGCTGGCTTGTTGAACGGCTGAATTGCTACTGGTTACTAACAGCCAGAGTTGACTATTGAGCAACTCTACCATTTAACAATCAAACAATTATTTAGTATACCGCAAGCTGTTGAGCATTTTAATCATATCGTACTTCACGTACTCAATTACCGGGGCCAGCGAGTCGTTGGCGGTGGCGGTGCGGAAATAGAGGGCCGCCCGAAAGAAGTGCTTGATGCTATCGGTGGTGTAAAACTGAAACTGGCTCGGCACCTCGCCATCCAGCTCAAATACCGAGGCGCGCATGCCGCTGGGCGTGCGCAGAATGCGCTCCTCAAACTTAGTAGCCTTAATCTGGTGCTTGCCGGCGAGCTTGCGGGCATCTTCCATCATCTTGTTGTAAAGCTTGCGGTCGCGCATCACGTCGGTATAGGTAATCTGCACGTTGGCGTGCAGTTCGGGGTAATACACGTTTATCCAGTCAGGCTGCGCCAGGTACGACGAGTCGCGCAACACCTTGGCAGACTGCGAGTACTCGAACGTGTAGGGGCGGCCCGGCGCCAGCTGCCGGTAGCGGTGCGGCGGCAGGTCGATACGGTTATAGCCCTTGGGCTTGGGCGTGAAATCGGCTTCGCCAGACGAGCAGGCGGCCAGCAGGCTGGCCAGGCCCAGCGCCCATAACCACTGATTAGCACGGATTTTTGCGGATTTCACGGATGTTGTAGACAGCTGCAAGTGGCTTCAATTTACTACAAAGAAAAGGCCGCCCAAGCGAGCGGCCTTTCGGCTTCCGGTAAACCGGAAGCCAACTATAAAAATTGCCTGGCCATTTGCGGCCGTCTACAACCGAAGGTCAACGAAGTTAAAATCCGTGCTAATCAGTGGTCTAGAAAGGCAGCTGGTCTAGCTCTGGCTCCTGGCGCAGGCTCACGCTTTCTTCGGTGTTGGCTGCGGCGGCACCATTGGAGCTGCCGTTGCTGTTGCCGCCCCGGCTGCCCAGCAGCGAAATTTCTTCGGCAATTACTTCCGTGATGTAGCGGGTTTGCTGGTCTTTGTCCTGGTATTGGCGGGTGCGCAGCTTGCCTTCTACGTAAATCTGGCTGCCTTTTTTGAGGTATTTCTCGGCGAGTTCGGCCAAGCCGCGCCAAGCCGAGATATTGTGCCATTCGGTGCGCTCCACGCGGTTGCCTTGCTTGTCCTTGTAGTACTCGTTGGTAGCGAGGGTGAAGTGGGCGACGCTGGCACCGCCTTCGAGGTGGCGCACTTCGGGGTCTTTGCCCAGGTTGCCTACCAGGATTACTTTGTTGATTCCGGCCATGTTGTTAGCTGGTTGAAAGTGAGAAATTACCTTGCCGATAAACTAGCGCTTTTCGACTGAATAAAGGTACGATAAGAATTTCGATTTGCAAATTATTTTAGCAACTTCTTGCAAATTAAATTGGCATTACTTTTCAAACCACTGGCGAGGGCCTCTGGCCCGTGCCAACTACCCGCAGGACTCTGGCCTGCAACGGTAGAACAACACCCGAACGACTCGTTCTGGCGTTGCAGGCCGGAGGCCCGCGTCAGGGTGCCGCGCCAATTATCCCACTTTCGCCAGGTAATTACTAATGAGCACCGGCTTCGGCAGTTCCTCAATCTCGGCCGCCGAATACGCCCGTAGTCCGGTGTCGCGCAACGCCGTTTCGGGCAGCGGTGCGGCCAGGTCTACGGCGTGGAAGCGCGCCTCCAGCTTCTGGTGGCTGAGTACGTGGCGCAGGGTGGGCGCGGGCCGGGCTTCGGCTACTTGGCGGGTATCCAGCTGGCCGCCTAGCGCCTCCACGTGGCGCAGCACTTCTGCGGCGGACAGGTCGGCGGCATCGGTTTCGGCCAGGGCGAAGTCGTAGAGCCCCTGCCAGATATCGCCAGCCGGCCGGGCCTTGAGGTAGAGTTGCCCGGCGTAGCGCAGCGCGAAATAGTGGAAATAACGTGTGCGGGCCGCTTTGGCCTTGCTCTTGACGGGCAGCAGCGCTACCTGGCCGTGCTGGAAGGCCCAGCACTGGCTTTGGAGTGGGCAAAACAGGCAATCGGGCTTGGCAGGGGTGCATTGCAGGGCCCCAAACTCCATAATGGCCTGGTTGAACTCGGCGGCGTGGGCGGGCGGCAAATGCAGGTCGGCCAGGGCCTGAAACTCCTTGCGCGAAGCCGGGGCAGCGATATCGGAGTGCAGACCGAAGATGCGGGCCAGCACCCGAAACACGTTGCCATCAAGCACGGCCACGGCCTCATCGAAGGCAAAGGAGGCGATGGCGGCAGCCGTGTAGGGGCCCACGCCGCGCAAATGCCGCAGGCCCGCATAAGTGGTAGGAAACTCGCCGCCGAACTCACCTACTACCTGCTGGGCGGTGTGATGCATGTTGCGGGCACGGGAGTAGTAGCCCAGGCCCTGCCAGTGGCGCAGCACCTCCTGCTCGGGAGCAGCAGCCAGCTCATGTATAGTAGGATACGATGCTAGAAAGTCGAGATAATAAGGCAAACCCTGAGCCACGCGGGTTTGCTGCAGAATGACTTCGGAAAGCCAGATGGCGTAGGCGTTGCGGGTGTGGCGCCAGGGCAGGTCGCGGCGGTGGCGGGGGTACCAGGCCAGTAGGGCCCGGGCCAGAAAAGAAGCGGACGGCGCAATAGCCGATGGGGGGGTGTTCGTTAGCAAAATAATGAGACAGAATAGCTTGGCTTAACAGGTTAATTGAAACTTTCCATTGGTCGAACCGACTTTGAGCAGTACCTTTGCGCTCCGTTTCCAATGGCGAACCTCTTGCCGGGCAAGGAATTACGCTGAAAACGGACTGTTTACCTGCCCGATATTTTTTTTTCCACTTACTGTACCCCCTTACCAACGTGACCAAAGCTGAGGTAATTTCCGAAATTTCGCAGAAAACCGGCATTGAGAAAGCCGACGTACTGACGACCGTTGAAGCCTTCTTCAAAGTAGTGAAGGACTCAATGACTGAAGGCCAAAACATTTACGTACGCGGCTTCGGCTCGTTCGTAAACAAAAAGCGCGCTCGCAAAGTAGCCCGTAACATCTCGAAAAACACGTCGCTCATCATCGAGGAGCACTACATTCCTAGCTTCAAGCCCAGCAAAACGTTTGTAGCCAAAATCAAAGCCAGCAAGAAAATCACCGGCGATGGCTCGGAAAAAGCTCCGAAAGGCGCTAAAGCCGCCAAAGGTGCTAAGAAAGCCAAAGCTTAATTTTGCTGCTACATCAGTAATGCTGTGATGGGGTGATGAAGGCCGCCACACCTGCTTCCGGGCCGGTCGGTATTGCAGCCTTCATCACCCCATTGTATTACCTGCTTTCTCGTATGGACTCCCGAACCGGCATGCATCAGCTACTGCTACTTACCGGCGCCCTAGCGCTGGCGGGTGGCCTGTACGCGCTGCCCAAGGGGATTGTGAAGCCTAAGTCAAGCAAAGCGGAGCTAAGCAAGGACGCCGCCCGCTCGGCCAACCGCGACGGTGGCACGCCCGCCGGCACCATGCAGAAGGCCGAGGAGTCATCGGGCCCCCGCCCGGCTGCTACCGGCACCGTAGCCGACGGCGAGGGCAACACCACCGCCGCCGCGCCGCACACCCAGGTAGATGCCGAACACCGCCGCGAGCTAAACTCACTGCTGGCCAAGTACAATGCCATCACCGACCCGGCCGGGCGCCGTTCGGCAGCTACCACCCTGGCGGCTCGCTACACCACCGCACAGCGCTACGACAGTGCTGGCTACTACTTGGCTACGGTGGCTACAGGGCAGCCTAGCGAAAAGGCTTGGCAGCAAGCCGCCGATGCGTATTTCCAAGCGTATAGCTTCGCTTCTTCTACCGAGCGCAAGAAAATGCTGGGCGGCAAAGCGATGGAGCTGTACGACAAGGTGCTGGCCGCCAACCCCAACAACCTGGACGCCAAAACCAACCTGGGGATGGCCTACATGAGCAGCGACAACCCCGTACGCGGGGTTACACTGCTACGGGAAGTGCTGGCTCAGGACCCCAAAAACGAAAAAGTGCTGTATGACCTGGGCATCCTGGCCATGCAGAGCAATCAGTTGGACAAGGCCGCTGAGCGGTTTGGCCAGCTAGTACAAGTAAACCCTAATAACGTAGAAGGCCAGTTTTACCTGGGCATCGCGCTGGCCCGCACTAACCGGCCCGTCGAAGCCCGAATAGCCCTCCTCAAAGCCAAAAGCCTCAGCAACGACCCGGCCTTAGCTGCGTCGGTAGAAGAGGCACTTCGTAAGTTATGAGTTAGAAAGTAGAAGTTAGGAGATGGCTTTCGGGCTGCGTCTGACTTTCAGCTTTTACCTTTAGACTTGCACAACTTTTAACTCCTAATTCTTAACTCCTAACTCCTTTCCCATGCCCTGCGGTAAGAAACGTAAACGCCACAAAATCGCCACTCACAAGCGCAAGAAGCGCCTGCGCAAGAACCGCCACAAGAAGAAGTAACGTGGTACCATGGGCTTTGAGAGTCCGCGAGTTGCGCTGTTGTTCAACGGCGCTATTCGCAGACTCTCAAAGTCCATGGTACACTATCTCTCACGTAGCCTCCGCCCCGCGGACGACTACCGTGGTGTGCCGGGCTGCCCTTTGGGGGCGGCCGCCGTGGCTCGCGAGGGAAGCTGGGACATTCACTGGTCCTGGCTTCCCTTTTGCTGGTTTCGGGGCATGCCAAGGCAGGCAGCAGGCCTTAGGCTATTTTATTAAACCAATACGTTGAGCAATGAACTAATCATCAATTCGACCCCCGAGGGTGAGCGAATTGCCTTGCTCCAGGATAAGCGGCTGATTGAGTACCACTTCGACCGCAACGACACTAACTATGCAGTAGGTGACATTTTCCTGGGTACGGTTCGCAAAGTGATGCCCGGCCTGAACGCCGCATTCGTGGACATAGGCTCCGAGAAGGATGCCTTTTTGCACTACGGCGACCTGGGCGAACAATACCCGTCGCTCCAGAAATGGGTGAACGGGGTGATGAAACACCAGATTCAGACACCGGGCCTGGGCGATTTCAGCCAGGAAGCGCTGCTGGATAAAGTCGGCAAAGCCGAGAGCGTGTTCAAGAAAGGCCAGTCGATGCTAGTGCAGATTATCAAGGAGCCGATTTCGACCAAAGGGCCCCGTGTGAGCACCGACATTTCGATGGCCGGCCGCTACCTCGTGCTGATGCCGTTTACCAACACGATTTCGGTATCGAAGAAAATCGTAAGCAAGGCCGAGCGCGACCGCCTCAAGCGCCTCATTGCCAGCATCAAGCCCGAGGGCTTTGGCGTGATTATTCGCACCGTGGCCGAAGGGCACGAGGTGGCCGAGCTAGACCGCGACATGCAAAGCATGGTCGAGAATTGGGAAGCGCTCTATGCTAACCTGCGCAAGGGTCAGCCCCGCGATAAGTTGCTGGGTGAGTTGGGCCGTACCTCTTCGATGCTGCGCGACATGCTTAATGAGTCGTTCGACTCGATAGTGGTGGACACGCCCGGCCGCTTCGAGGAAATGAAAGACTACGTGCAGAAAATAGCGCCCGACCGCGCAGGTTTGGTGAAGCTGCACAACAACAAGGCGAAAGTATTTGAGCACCTGGGCATTGAGAAACAGCTTAAAACGCTGTTTGGCAAAACCGTGAGTGTGCCCGGCGGCGGCTACCTCGTGATAGAGCACACCGAGGCCCTGCACGTAGTAGACGTGAACTCTGGCTCGAAGAGCAACCAGGAAAACGACCAGGAGGCCACCGCCCTCATGATTAACCTACTGGCCGCCAAAGAAGTAGCCCGCCAGCTGCGATTGCGCGATATGGGTGGCATTATCGTGGTCGACTTCATCGACATGCGCGCTGCCGAAAGCCGCAAGAAGGTGGAGGACGCGGTGTACCATATCATGAAGCAGGACAAGGCCAAGTTTACCATCCTGCCCATCACCAAGTTTGGGCTGCTGCAGATAACCCGGCAGCGGGTGCGCCCGGCCGAAACCATCATCACCGGTGAGGTATGCCCCACCTGCGGCGGCACCGGAAAAATCTCGGCTTCCATTCAGGTGACGGATGAAATCGACAACAGCATCGACGACCTGCTGGTAAACCAGAACCAGGCCGGTATTACGCTCTATGTGCATCCGTTCCTGCACGCCTATTACACCAAGGGCTTGGTAAGCCGCCAGATGAAGTGGTACCTCAAGTACTACAAGTGGGTGAAAGTAATGAAAGACACTGCCCTCGGCCTCACCGATTACCGCATCGAAGACGAGCACGGCGAACAAATCCAGCTCCACTCGGCCTCGGCTGCCATGGCACGAGCACAGGACCGCGAAATAACCGCAGATTTAACGGATTAAACGGATTTCACGGACACGCCCCTGCGGGGCTGACTAGACTGTGTGGCCGAGCTTGTGTTGTTCATCGCAGGCTGCCACCAGAAATAAGCTTAGTCAGACAGATACAAGAAGGCCACTTTGCAGTGGCCTTCTTGTTTTCAAATTCTATCGTCAAAATACCTGCCTAGCCAGCCCCACAGGGGCGTATCCGCTTAATTCCTTAAATCTGCGATTAAAACTTGAGGCCCAAATCCAGCGCGAACACGCTGTTTTTGATATTAACATCGCTAAAGCCACGGTCTTTTTCAAAGTAGCGGTCAAAATCAATCAGGCCATGGTGGTAGCTGAGGCCAGCCAACACTTTAGTACTTTTTCCTAACTGATATTCCGCACCTATGCCTCCGAGCAGGTTAGCATCGAAGTCAAGTACGTGGCTGCCAGCCGACGATTGCGTATTGTTGTTATAGGGGTCGGTATAGAATTTCTCGTCGTTAATACGCGTCTGCACCGGCACAGCCAGCGAGCCGCCCACCTGAAAATACAGCCGCGTATCGGTGGCCACCTCGTTGGTAAAGAGCTTCACGGACAGCGGTATCTCCAGATATTGAAGCGCGATTTTCTGCTCAACTCGCACACCCGTAGTGGTGCCTCCGGGCAAGCTGATTCGGTCATTATAGCCGATGGTGCCCCCTTTACCAGTTAAAAACAAGCCAGTGTTAAAAGCGTAGTTCTCGCCGAAGAAATAGTCAACAAAAACACCACCACCAAAGCTAAACTTTGTTTTTTCTGATGTAAAAGAAGTCGCACTTGGCGAGTCAGGACGCAGGTAAGAAATGGCGGGTGAAATCTTGATGCCAATTTCGACTTGCGCAGAGGCTGCCTGGGCGAACGCCAGCGTGCCGAGGGTGAAAAGAAGTTTTTTCATAAGAGTGAACCGGGCTTGAACCGGGCACTGCTAGGCGCAATGCGACGTTGAGTGTGGTGTAAATTCGTGCAAAAATAGTTCCAGCTTGAAAGTCTCTCTGTATCATACGATGTTGGCTCTGGCAATGGCTGGCTTAGTGGCCGGCTGCCGCTCCACTCCTACCGAGGGGTGCCGCCCTGACCCCGCTGCCGAGGCCCCGGCCGTGGCCCTGCCACTAAAGCATCTGGCAGGTGCTTTTTTTCAGATTAAAAACCCGGCCCAAGCGTTGCAATTTATGCACGTCAACCGCACATTTTCGCGATATTATTTCCAGGCCGGGCAGGTGCCGCCCGATACCCTGGCTACGGCCCTGGCCCGGCTGGCTACCAACCCCAGCCTACAAAAGCTAGGCCGCGAAACGGCGGCGGCCTTCCCCGATTCGGCCGCTATGCGGCACGAACTAGGCGCAATGCTGGGGCGGGTGAAGTATTATTTCCCTGATTTCAAGGCGCCAGCCGTAGCAGCTACCTACGTGAGCGGCTTGCAGGGTAAGGACATTTTTGTGAATGACAGCCTGTTGGTACTCAGCCTCGACTGGTTTGCCGGCCCCAAAGCCAGCTACCGGCCCGAGCTGCCGCAGTATATTCTGCGCCGCTACCGGCCCGCCAATGTGCTGCCCACAATGGCTATGGCGGTGGCTGGCAAGTACAACCGCCACGAGCTAACGGCCACCTCCATGCTCGACCAGATGGTGGACAACGGTAAGCGCCTCTACTTCGCTGGCCAAGTGTTGCCCTGCACGCCCGATTCGCTGCTGATGGGCTATAGCAGCAAGGAAATCCACGACCTGAACTTCAACGAAGCCAAGGTGTGGGGCCACTTCCTGGAACACGACCTGCTTTACTCGTCTGTGCCCTTTCTCGTCCAGAAATACGTGGGCGAACGCCCCAACGTGCCTGAGATTTCGCGCCTCTGCCCCGGCCGCGTGGGCCAGTGGGTGGGCCTGCAAATAGTGCGCAAGTATATGGCCGAGCACCCCGACGTAACCCTGGCCAAACTCATGGCCGAAAAAAACGCCCAGCGCATCCTTAACGACTCGCACTACCGACCCAAGCGGTGAATGAGCGGATGAGTGAAGGAGTGAATTGCTCTAACTCACTCCTTCACTCATCCGCTCATTCACTCCTTGCCCAGATGCACGTTGCCGTTTTCAACCAGTACCACGCTAGCCCCGACTGCCCGGCCACCAGCCGGCACTACACGCTGCTGGCCGAGCTGGCGCGGCACCACCGCGTAACACTGCTGACTACGCCCGCTTGGCGCAGCCAGCAGCTCACGCACGAATGGCCCTGGGTGCCGGATGGCGTAGAGCTACGCGAGGCCAACGTGCCCTACCAGAACAAGATGGGCCCGGCTCGGCGGGCGCTGGCGTTTGCGCAATATGCGGCCTGGGCCTGGCGCGCAGGGCGCAAAATCGAGCGACCCGATGTGGTGTGGGGCATCAGCACACCGCTCACGGCGGCCTGGGCGGCAGCGCGGGTAGCGCGGCACTGGCAGGTGCCGTGGGTATTTGAAGTGCAGGATTTGTGGCCTTCCTTCCCGGTGGCGATGGGCGCGGTGCCCACGGCCCTGGCCCGGCAGCAGCTGTTTGCGCTGGAAAAACGGCTCTACCAAAGCGCCGCTCACATCGTACCGCTCTCGCCCGATATGAGCCGCTATGTGGCGGAACTGGGCATTGCGCCGAATAAAATAACCACCCTGCTCAACGGCACCGACCTCGACCTGGCAGCCCGTGCCACGCCCGCTGCCGTGGCGGCTTTGCGCCGCGAGCAAGGGCTGGAAGGGAAGCAGGTAGTGCTGTACGCCGGCACTTTTGGCCGGGCCAACGACATGCCCACGGTGGTAGCCGCCGCCGAAGCCCTGGTGGCTGCCGACCCAGCCGTAACATGGCTGTTTCTGGGGCACGGCTACCACCAGCCGCTGGTGGTGGCGGCGGCGGCTCGCTGGCCCGGCCGCATCCGGCTGGTGGACGGGCAGGCCCGCCACGCGGTATTCGCGTGGTTTGCCCTGGCCGATGTGGCGGTGGTGTCGTTCCTGGGTTTGCCCGTGCTGGACACCAACTCGCCCGCCAAGCTCTACGACGCGCTGGCCGTAGGCACCCCGGTGGTCGTTACCAATAAAGGCTGGACGAAAGCCTTGGTGGAGCAGTACGGCTGCGGCTGGTATTCCCCCGCTGGCAACGCGCCCGCGCTGGCGGCGTGCCTGCAAGCGGTGCTAGCCAATGAAGCCGGGCGGCAGATAGCGGGAGCACGGGGGCAGGCGCTAGCGCGGGCCGAGTTTGACCGGGTGGCGCTGGCGGCGCAGATGCGGGAGATATTGGAGGCGGCGGCGGGAGTATAAAGCTCCTGTATATTAGCCGCTTCACCAGTCACCACTCATGGCCACTGTTCAAAGCATCCAAAGCGAGTTTTTGCATTCCGTTAAGCTGGGCACCGGCCGGGCTTATTTATTGGCTAAAGCGCATCCGGAAGTAGATTTTTCGGCGGCTATTATCAAGGCTGCGCTCAGGAATTTTGCTTATGATGGCCAAGCGGAGGGAAGCCGGGCGCAGTACGTCTACGACCTGTATTGCCTGTCGAGCCGGCCGGCAGCTATCCGGAGGGCAGTATTACAGGAACTGGCACGGGAGCAGGAAGATACCTGGGCGCTGAATCAGCTTTTTGAACTGGCTTTATTCTTTGCTAAGGAGGGCGATGCTACAGCCAGAAAGACGCTGTATAAGCAGTTTTTGCGCAAACCCGCTGCCAGGGCCGATTGGCTGGGTGCCTATGAACTTATAGCGCTCGATGGCTTGGTCGGACTTATCTTCATCGCCCGCAAGTATGGCCAGGCACTCGCTAAAGACCCCAACGACTGGCAGGACGATGATATCATCGAGTCTTTCCAAAAAGAGCACCCGGCCGGGGATGCCTGGGCTGAGCTACGCCAAGTGGCCGAGCAGGATGCCGACGTGCATCGCTACCTGCAAAATGTGGAGGCTACCATGGCCCAACAGGCAGCATACGAGCAGCCAGCCGTGTCAACCGACTTAGAAGTAGCCTTGCAAGAGCCCCACCAGCGTCATCTGTTTCTTCGCCTCATGCGCAACCAGGAAACGTTCGACTTGCAACCATTGGCGGAGCGGCTACTAACAGAGAAGAATATGAACGTGCGAGAGAATTTGTTATTTATTTTCACCCTCCACCCGTATCCGCTGGACTATCACCCTATTCTGACGATAGCTCGGCAGAAGCCCAGCCGCCGCAACCGCATCACGGAGTATGCTGTTGAGGCACTGAAACACCTACAAGCACCGGAAATCCGGGAATTTGCGCTGCAACGATTGGCCAGCACTACTCAGCCAGCTTTATACACCGATATACTAGTCAGCAACTACCAGCCCGGCGACGCCGCCTTGCTGACTGCTGTAGTGGCCCGCTTCCATGCTGCCCATATAATTGAGTCCCTTGCCGTCAGCTACATCGAAATTTACCGAGCCAACCCGACGCCGGAATGCGCTGCGCCGTTGCTGGCATTGTACCAGAAAATGACCTGCAGCATCCACCGCACCGATGTGGTAGAGTTGCTCATAGCCAACAACGTGCTACCACCGTGGCTCAACGACGAATTGCCTTTTGACAGCAACGCTGCTACCCGGCTGCTCCACCAGCCCCACTAGCTACTTGTGCGGTGCCGCGTCGGAGTTGGCCGGGCTGGCCAGCAGGTACGCAATAGCCTGCTGCAGAGCAGCATCTTGCTGCTGCCTGATGGCGGCCAGAGTTGGTCGGGCTTCTATGGCTGGGGGTATTCCCTGGCCCTGGTAAGGCTGCCCATCGCGGTTCAGTACTACATTGCCCGTCCAGCTTAAGCGGTAGTGATGGCCGATGGCGGCAAAATTCATTTCCCCGTTCGTTCCGCCCGTGGGCTGCCCAAGCAGCAGCCCCAACTGGTAGTGCCGGATAAGCTCGACCACAGTTTCGCCGTAGCTGAACGTGCCGGGACCAATCAGAAAGACGGTGGGGGTGGCGAGGTGGGGCAGCCGGGCGGCGTCTACGCTGCGCACCGTATCGTAGGTAGCCGCCACAAAATCGGGGGCGTGTAGCACGGGGGTAGCAACGTAGTCGGACTGCAGTGGAGCAGTAGCCCAGTGGGCAAGCGCCAGTTGCAGGCCGTAGCCCGGCCGCTGCCGCAGGTCGACAATGAGGCCCCGCGCCCGCTGCAAGGCGGGCAATTGCCGCACAAAATCAGCGTATCGCAGGCGGGCGGCGTCCAGGTACATAAGGCTATCCGGCAGCCGCCGAATGGCGCTAACCCGGCTGGGCGGCAGGCGCAGCTGCCGGAAGGTTACTTGTTGGGTGCGCAACGCATCGCTCACGCGTACTGTAAGGCGCACGGCGGCAGTCCGGTGCCAGTAAGAGCGCAGTAACTGCTGCGCAGCCAGTTGGCGGGCCACGCTGCTGCTGGCCGCGCCAATCTGTTGCGCCAGGCTGTCTAGCAGCAACCCAATGGGCTGGCTATTAACCTGCTCGAGCGTGCTGCCTACGGGGAAGGTGAACGCCCATTGTCCCTGAGCGCGGGCCACTACTACCTGGCCATCGGGCAGCAGCTCGAATGCCAGGGCAAAATCGGGCGGCACGATGTACAGCCCAGTACGCGTGCGTTGCGACACCTGCACGTGCCGGTCGCCTATCCGCGCCACCAACTGCTGACAGGCCGCCCGCAACGCTAAATCAGTGCGAGCAGCATCGGCGGCCCGCAGGCCGGTGCGCAATGCGGCGGGCCAGTCGGCCTGCACCAGCCTAGCCCGGTACGGGTAGAAGTGTTGCAGCACGTTCCAAGTCTGCATCACCAGCGCCAGCCGATGCGCCTGTTGCGCTACCCGAAAGCGACGCGAGCGCTGATGCCCGGCCCTGGTAGCGAAGACTTGCGCCTGCGGCAGCACCAGTGGAATAGTGGCCGACAACGAATCGCCCAGCTGCATGGTGTGGGTAACAGGCAGCTTGCTCGCAGGGCCATCAGCTACCAGACGGCTAGCAAAGGGGAGGTGCGCCAGTCGCATCATAACCGGCACCAAGCCCAGTCCACACTTTTCTAGGTTGAGGCTGCAATGCTCCCAACGGTAAAGTGGCCCAGCGATGGTGGGCGTGGGCGTGGGCGTGGGCGCGGGTGGGTAAACTGCCCCCGTGCCTATTACCACGCCGGGGGCAACAGCCGCAAACACGCGCCGTAGGGTATCGGCAAGCGCCAGCTGCGTGGGCGCCTGTAATACCGCCGGAATAGCCTGAATGTAGAAAGCGTTCCAATCGGCCCGGCCGTTAGCCTGGCTTGGATAGAAATACCGTACCCCGCCCGCCAGGCGTGCAAACAGCGCCAGCTGCTGCAGCTGCCGCGGCGTGAGGAGGCGGCTCTTCTGGGCCTGGGCCACCAGTGACCCGGTCAGCATACTCAGGCTCCAGAAAATAAGGTAAACAAGTAGAGAGACGCGCATCCGGCTAGCTTGGGAGAATAGGTAGTAGATACCCAATTGCCGGGCCGGGTTGCCATAGCACGGCTGTTACTTTGTACTATGGCTCATATGCTTTGCCCCACTAGCTACTCGTGCGGGGCCAAATCGGAGTTGGCTGGGCCGGCCAACAGGTGGCCGTAAGCGTCGAAGCGGGAGCCGTGGCAAGGGCAGTCCCAGCTGGTTTCCTGGTTGTTCCAGTGGACTACGCAGCCCAGGTGCGGGCAAATGGCCGAGCACTCGTGGGTCTGGCCCTCGGCGTCGCGGTACACGGCTACTTTGGTGAGGCCGTGGCGCAGCACGGCCCCGGTGCCGGGCGCTATGTCGTCGGCCGAGGCTACGTCGCCGCCCGTCAGTAGCTCAGTGTAGTCGGCCACTACGCTGGCGTTGTCGCGGGCAAATTCCTTGAGCGACTCGGGCTTGAGGGTGACGCGGCCGGGGTCGTAGAGTTGCTCCCAGGGGTTGGGGTGGCCCAGGATGAGGTCGCGCAGCAGCATGGCGCCCAGCGTACCGTGGGTCATGCCGTGGCCCGAGTCGCCGGTGATGAGGTAGGTGTTGGCGTGGTCGAGGGGGTTGCGGCCGGCGTAGGCGAGGCTGTCGTTGGGCTCCAGCACCTGGCCCGACCAGCGGTAGTCGATGGCCGTTATCTGGGGGAAGTGCGTGCGGGCCCAATCTTCGAGGCAGGCCAGGCGAGCCGTGGGGTCGTCGTGGCCTACTTTGTGGTCTTCGCCGCCTATAATGAGCAGGTCATACTCCTCCCCTTCTACCGGCTGAATGCGGATGTAGTGATAGGGGTCGGGTGTATCCCAGTAAAGCGCCGTGGCAATGGCACCTTTGGGCACCCGCGCCGCCAGGGCATAGGTGCGGTAGGGCGCCTGCTTGGTGTGCATCACTACCCGGTCGTTGAAGGGCGAATTGGTGGCGATAACAACGGCCTGAGTTTCCACCGTGAAACCCTCGGTGGTAGTCACGCGGGCCGGGCTGCCCCCGCTCACCTCCGTGGCATGCGAGTGGGTACAGATGCGCCCACCCTGCGCCGTAATGGCCTGCGCCAGGCCGTTGAGGTACTTGAGGATGTGAAACTGGCCCTGGCCGGAAAACCGCAGGCACTCGCCGGTAGCGAAGCCAGCGGTGCCGGAATCGGGCAGCCACTCCACACCGGCCAGGCCGGCGCGGTGGGCAGCGGCTAGCTCATCGTGCAGCTCCTGCGGGTTGCCGCTGGGGGGCAGAAACAGGTAGCCATCAAGCCGCTGAAAGTCGCAGGGGATGTTCTCGGCGGCTACAATGGCTTCAATCTCGGCGATGGCCGCGGTGTGGCTTTCGGCGGCCAGGCGGGCACCTTCCGCGCCGAATAGCTTTTCCAGGGTGGTATAGCGGTCGTCGAGGGCGTTGGAGAGGTGGGCGGTGGTGCGGCCGCTTTCGCCGCTGGCAATTTCGCCGTCTTCGAGCACCATTACCTTTTTGCCGGCTTTGCCCAACAGATAGGCCGTGGTGAGGCCCGCGATGCCGCCCCCCACTACTACTACGTCGGCCGTGGTATGCTCGCGCAGCGGCGCAAAGGTGGGCGTGGCCGCCGTCGTGGCAAACCAGCTGGGTTGGGTGGCACCGGAGGTACGGATGGGGTCGATGGCAGCAGACATAAGGGGCGGATGAGTACGTCTGGGCTTACGCCGGGCAGCGGGCCGGGGTTAGGGTGGGCAGGAAACTGGAACAGGATATTCTCGAACGAAGTAGGGGCGGGGTTAAGCCCCGCCCCTACTTCCGCCAAGCAAACGCACCACTACCTACACGCCCGTAAACTTCACCGTAGCAATGGGCCGGGTTTCGTCGCACCGGATGAGGTGGGGCTGCGTGGCCAGCAGCGCCGTGGCGTCTTTGTAGGCGAAGTCGAATTCCTGCAAAATGCTGCTCTCGAAGTCGCCCTGCCGGTTTAACAGTTCGGGGAAGCGCTGGCGGTAGGTATCCTTTTCGGCTTTTTTGAGCGAGTGCCAGTGCTTGAGCGTGTCGGTGCGGCTGTGCTGGCGGCCGGCACCGTGCGCGCAGCTCCACAGGGCCTGCGCCAGCGAAGCATCCCAGGGGTTGGGCTTCACGATGAGCGAGCCCCGGCTCATGGACAGCGGGATAACTACCTCACCCGCGCCGCTCAGCTGCGTACTGCCTTTGCGGTGGATTACACCGTCGGGCCTGAATTCCAGCAGGTTGTGGCAGCTATCGGCCACCACGGGGGTGCCGGGCGCTACGTAGTGGTTGCGCTGCAAAAAGGCGTAGGTTTTGGCCAGAAACTCCTGCCGGCGGCTGGCGGCGTAGGTTAGCACCCGCTCGTACTCGCGCTGGTAGCCAGGTGTGGCCAGCTCCAGCGGCAGCCACTCGTGGCCGGGGTTGTGCTGCCGCAGCAAGTCGCAGTTTTGCTGGTACATGTGGATGCCCAGGTTGCGGCTGCCGGTATGCACAATCACGTAGAGGTAGTCGGCCGACTCTTCCAAGGCCAGGAAGTGGTTGCCGCCGCCCAGGCCCTCATCGGTCATGGCGTGCACCTCGCGCTCGAAGGCGCGGTAGTGCCGGGCTTTGTCGAAAGGCCGCAGCACCTCGGGCTGGGGAATGCGCAGGTAGGCCACCCCGCAGCCCATATCCTTGCCCGTTACGAGCGGGTAAAAAACGTCGGTAGCGTGAAACGCCACCCCCACCGGGATGGACCGCTCGGAGCAGTAATGAATATCGGGGAATACGGCGATTTGCCCGATGTTCGGTTTTTCCTCGAAGGCGAGAAGGGAATGTAGCGCGTGCTGCTCCACAGCGCTACTATCCGTAAAGTAGACCGTTTTCACGTTATCTTCTTTTACGAGATGAATAAAAAGGTCGCACGCCGGAAAGCAGCCGCAGAGAATGCGCGCGATAGGGGGGCCTCAGCATAGGCCGCCACAAAGGTAAGGAAAAGCTACTTTATTCGAGTTCGCAGAGCAGGGATATTGGATAAGTCCCTTGTTCAAAGCGCTCTATGTGCTGTTCTAAGTTTGAAAAAATCTCTTCAAACCGGTCAAATGAGGATTCATAGCCATAGCTGCCGGTTTTGCGGAAGGCCTCTTTTATGATGAGCGTTCCCACTTTTCTGAACCTTTCCTTGAAGGTTAACATATCCGGGTGAGTAACCAAGTAATAACACAACCCGAAGAAGAAATTCGTCTCTGGTTGGGCATACTGCCATAACGTGTCCACCCCAGGTTGGCAAGATAACGTGATGGCTGGCGAGTAGCCAGACCCAATCTTACGGCCGGCAATCTCACACGACAACAATTCATACTCTGTCGGCGGAGCCAAGCCTTGGTAGGTCGTAGCCACTAAATCGTAGGTGCACTGCCCCCGGTATTGCGTGACACCAACGCAAACCACTGCCCGATAAGTAGCGTCTTGGGTTTGGAAAGCTAAAACATCGCCTGCTTGAAAGAAGAGGTGGGTAATGAGCCGGTAACGCTTCCGTTTCCTTGGTTTGAGGTTAGGGAGGCTGATTTTTCGATATAGTCGCTCCAGTACCTGCTGCCGTTTTTTTCCAGCAGTTGCATCCACTTCCTGCGTCCAGAGAGTAACACCTGCTTGCAATGCAACAACCCTTTGGACCTCTGCCAGCACCTCTGGCGTCAATTCAGCTATTTCCCAGAAAGCCAAAGCATACGCTGTGACAAAAATCTCGTGGTAAAAATCAGTGTCCTGGCCTAGGTCGGTTTTCGCGAAAGGAAATTTAGCTCGGATAACTTTGACGCTGGCCCCACTATCGTATAGGTCCATAATGCCATCGTAGGTATCTCGGGCTAAGTCTCCATCAATTATTTTAACACCGTCTGTCGCCATTGCGCGATTATTAAACCTACCTTATACCTACCCATACTGGAGAGCCAGCACCTATCTCTGAATCTTCACCCTACGAAATTGGCACCTTCCTAAGTATCCCCTCAATCAAGTCCTGCGTGCGCACGCCATCCGCCTCGGCCTCATAAGTCATTAATATGCGGTGGTTTAGCACGTCCTGGGCTACATCTTTGACGTCTTCAGGCAGCACGTAGTCGCGGCCGTCGAGGTAGGCCACGGCGCGGGCGGCGCGGTGCAGGGCAATGCTGGCGCGGGGGCTGGCCCCGAACTGCACGGCCTGGGCAAATTCGGGCAGGTCGTAGTCGGCGGGGCGGCGGGTGGCAAATACCAGCTCAATCAGGTACTTTTCGAGGGTATCGGAAATCTGCACCTGGTTTATCTGGTCGCGGATGCCGAAGATGTCTTCTTTAGTAAGCACGGCCTGCACGTTGCCCTGGAAGCCCATGTTGGCCATGCGGCGCATCACTTCCAGCTCGTCGGCTTTTTTGAGGTAATCGACGTGGACTTTGAGCATGAAGCGGTCGACCTGCGCCTCGGGCAGGGGGTAAGTGCCTTCTTGCTCCACGGGGTTTTGGGTGGCGAGCACCAGGAAAGGGCGGTCGAGCTGGTAGGTCTGGTCGCCGATGGTGACCTGGGTTTCCTGCATGGCTTCGAGCAGGGCGCTTTGCACTTTGGCGGGCGAGCGGTTGATTTCGTCGGCCAGCACGAGGTTGGCGAAGATGGGCCCCTTTTTCACCTCGAAAACCGACTGGTTCTGGTTGTAAATCATGGTGCCGATGAGGTCGGAGGGCAGCAGGTCGGGAGTGAACTGCACGCGCTGAAAGTGCAGGTGCAGTACCTGGGCCAGGGTGCTCACGGTGAGGGTTTTGGCCAGGCCGGGCACACCTTCGAGCAGGATGTGGCCGCCCGTGAACACGCCGATGAGCAGGCGGCTGACCAGCGCCCGCTGGCCGACCACGACTTTTTCCATCTCGGCGAAAGTCTGGCGAATGAGGGGGCGGTAGTCGGTGGTGGGTTGCATGGGGCAAAGGTAGAATGTAGGGTAAGATTTAGCTTGCCAGCACGAGCACCGCTTGCGCAGTGAGCAGGCAGCAGCTATATTTGAACTTAGGCCTCTGCCACCGCCCATTCGCTAAGGGTATATCGCTGGTTATGTGTTGCTTCACTCAACTTTGCCAACTGTCTGTTTATGCGTAAAAACGTACTCTTAGCGTTGTTACTGGCCCTGCCCGGCGCGGCGTGGGCGCAGTATCGCCCTAGCATGTCGGCCGATTCCACGGCGAATGCCTGGATAAAAGCTCACACCACCTGGCCGCAGGTGTACTTGGGAATTGAAGCCGGTACGCCCCTGTACTGGCGAAACCAAATATTCCGGCAAGGGTCTAGTAGATTCGCTTCTTATTGGAACTGCGTAACAGTTTTTGCGGGTGTCAGATTCAACAGGCACTGGGCAGCACAGGCGGGCTTCAACCGGAGCGTCTGCGGCTACAGCCAGGATGTATATCCGACTGGGACCCAGCCAGCAGTGTACCCGCCCATTACGATTGGCACAACCAACATGAGGGGCACCCTGGCAGCCCTACCCGTGCTGGTGCGATATCAGGCAGCGCGGCGGCCAGCCCCAAATTTTCAGGTGGAAGGCTTCGTTGGCTTTACTCCGCAATGGCAGCAGTTCACCAGCACTACGGTACTCACGCCAGGCGGCCAACCAGGCACTGAAACCAGTACCCACACTCAAACAGTTAATTTATTCGCCACGGCGGGCTTGAGCGGCGTATTCAACGTAGGCGAAGGAAGTGAGCTATTGCTGACCAGCACGCTAAACCAGCGCTTCTATCTCAGCGGCGATACCAGCAACGAACCGGCCCTCGCGCCTACGGGGAGCCTGGGTTTTCGCTACCGCTTCGGAAAACAATACCGGCATGGCGATTACTAACCCAGCGCAGGGGTAGTGGGGCAAATACGGTGCAAAGAACTCGTACCTGGGTCGATGTTTGCGGGGCGTTGGGCGGAAGTTGCCTAACCCCGGCCCGGCGTTTTGCGTTGGGAAAGGCTCAATCTTATTGGTTTGTTGCAAGCTGAACAGCAAACCGGGGCCTTTTACCTGCTATTGTGAGCGTCTATATTCGTCGGTTTTTATATGGTATCCTAGGGTTGCTGGCACTGGTATTGGTGCTGATAATCGCGGTGGTGGTGTGGCTGCAATTTCCGGCGGGCCAGGACTTTGTAGCCCGCCGTGCCGAAGGCTACCTGCGCGACAAGCTCCACACGGAAGTGCGCCTCGGCACGTTTCGCACAGACTTTCGGCACGCCATCAACTTCGACAATGTGTACCTGGCCGACCAGCAGCGCGACACGCTGCTGAGCGTGGGGCATCTGGGGGTGAGCGTGGACATATTTGCGCTACTGCACAAACAGCTGAACGTGAGCGACGTAGAGCTGGAAAACGGCCGCGTGCGGCTGACCCGCACCGAGCCGGACAGCGTGAACAACTACGACTTCATCGCCAAGGCGTTCAGCGACCCCACGGCACCTGTGGACACTACTAAGTCGGGGCTGAAATATAATGTCGGCAAGGTGCATTTGAGCAATATCCTGTTTACCCAGAACGACCAGGTGGCTGGCTCCGACCTGCGAGCCAAGCTCGGCGACCTGCTCGTGAACATGGACGAGGTAGACGTGGACAACTCCATTTATAAGGTGGATAACGTGGCCTTGCGCCACTCCGCCGTTCGGATGAGCCAGACCAAAACCGCACCGGAACTGGATGACAAGAAGCCCGAGAAGCCGCTGAGTTTGACGTTTGGCTTGAATAAGGCGACGCTGGAAGACGTGGCCTTTACCTACAAAAACGGCCCGGCAGCGCAGTACATCGACACCAAAATCGGGCTGGCCGACGTGACGGCCAAGAACATCGACCTCATTAAAGAGCACATCGACCTTGATAAGCTGACGCTGAAAAACACGTATTTCGCCTACTCGCAGGATAAGAACGTGCCAGCGGAGCAGCGCGTCATCAACCCCGCCGAGGTTGTGCGCAAGGTGGATGAGGCCGTGGAAAAAGCCAGCACCGCGCCGCTGAAATGGCGCGTGACGCTGGGCCAATCCGACATCAGCGGCGTGGCCGTGAACTTCGATAACTTCAACGACCCCAAGGTAAAGTCGCGCTACCCGGCGCTGGATTACAGCCACTTGCACTTCACTGATTTGGTAGTGAATACGCGGGCTTTGGCATTTACCGAAAACCGCACCACCGTTAAGATTGACAACTTGGCGGGCAAAGACCAGAGCGGGTTTGCCATCACTTCGGCGCGGGCCACGGCGGTGTACGACTCGGTAGAAATCCAACTCGACAGCCTCGACCTCGTGACGCCACACTCGCGCATCAAGCGCAGCCTGGGGATGCACTACAAGAGCCTGGGGGCCATTGCCGCCGACCTGCCCAACCTGGGGCTGAGCGGCGACTTGCGCGCTACGCGCCTGGGTTTCCGCGACGTACTCTACCTAGTGCCGAGCCTGGCCGACACGCCGCCATTTACTACCGGCCCCAACCAAAGTGTGCTGCTGAGTGGCCTGGTAAGCGGCCGGCTGGGCGACCTGCTGGTGCGCAACCTCGACTTCATGGGCTTCCGCAACACGGTGGTGCAGGCGCGGCGAGCGCACATCGTGGGCTTGCCCAACGTAGATGGGCGGCTGTATACTGACCTCGATATTCAGCGCTTCAGCACCACGCGGGCCGACTTGCTGAGCGTGCTGCCGAAGGGCACCATTCCCAGTAACATCAGCATTCCGCCGAGTATCGCCCTGAGCGGCACCTTTAAGGGGCGGCCCACCACGCTCGCGTTCGATACCAATTTGAAGCTGCGCTCGACCTACGGCAACGTGGCGTTTTCGGGCAAGCTGGGGGCCAAGCAGGCCAACGGGCAGCAGCCGCTGGTGGGCACCTTTGCGGTGCAGGGCTTCGATGCGGGCAAGCTGCTGAAGAACCCGGCCATCGGGCCGGTAACGGCCACGGGGCGCATCAATGCCGTAGGTAATTTGCAGGACCCCGGCACACTGGTGGGCAAGCTTACGGCCAACGTGCAGAGCGCCCGCTACAACGGCTACACCTACCACGGCATCACGGCGGGCGTAGACCTCGACCGCAACAAGTACACCATTGCGGCCAGCAGCAAGGGCGACCCCAACCTCGACCTCGACCTGAAGGCGGTGGTGAATTTGCGCGACGCCAAAAACCCCAGCTACCAGCTCACTTCACTCAACTTGCGCGGGGCCAACCTCACGGCGCTGGGTTTTTATAAAGGCGGCGACTTGCGCGTGCAGGGCGACCTGACCGCCAACCTGCACGGCAGCGACCTGAACACGATTAACGGTACCTTCAGCGGCAACCATTTGGTTATCGTCAAGAACAACCAGCCGTTTCCGCTTGATTCGGTGCGCGGCAGCATCGTGCAAACGGCCACCCGCACGGCGGTGGATTTCAACTCGAACGTGGCGGCGGTTAAGCTTGATGGCAACGTGCACCTCGGCGACCTGGCGCTGGAATTGGAGCGGCATGTTAACCGATACTTCCACCTAGCGGGCGTCACGCCGTTTACCAGCGTGGGGGCCAACCGGCAGTTTACGTACTCGCTGCGGGTGAAAAACACCCAGCTGCTGCGCAAGCTGGTGCCGCAGCTGCGGCGGCTCTCGCCCTTTGTGCTGGCCGGCGACTACAGCCGCGCCGCCGCCCGCCTCACGGCCCAAACCAGCATTCCGCACCTTCGCTACGCCAATTACCGGCTCGATTCGCTACGGCTCGACGTAGGCTCCAATGCCAGTAAGCTCGACTACGGGCTGCGGCTGGCGCGAGCGCGGCAAGATAGCAGCTTCAAGCTGCGGCGGCCCAGCATTGTGGGCAGCGTGGCTGATAACAAGGTGAATACCCGCGTGGCTATTCTGGGTGACAGCAGCAACCGCGAGCGGCTGGCGCTGGCGGGCACGCTCGAAGTGTTGCCGCAGGGTCAGGGCAGCGCCTACCAGTTTGTGGCCGCGCCCGACCAGATACTCAACTACGATACCTGGACGGCCGGCGCGGGCAACTACGTGCGCTACAACGCCGACGGCACCATCGTGGCCAATGCGCTGCGGCTCAGCAATGGCTCGTCGGCGCTGGTGGTGCAAAGCCAGGACCCGGCCGCCCGCAACTCGCCGCTGGCCGTGCGCTTCGAGCAATTTAACCTCGGCATCGTGAGCAAGGCCATCGGGCAGCCCGACTCCACGCTGGGCGGCACGCTCAATGGCGAGGCCGTGGCCCGCAACCTGGGTACCAGCAAGCAGGCGTTCACGGCCGACCTGACCATCAAAGACATCCTGTATAATAAGATAGTGCTTGGCGACCTGGCCCTGCAAGCCAACAACAACGTGGCCGACCGCTACGATGTGAATGCCCGCCTCACCGGCGGCGGCAGCAACGACGTGACCGTGCATGGCGCCTACCGCACCACCGGCACCACGCCGCTCGACTTCGTGGTGGACGTAGCCCGCCTCAACGTGAAAACCGCCGAGCCCTTCTCGGCCGGGCAGGTGAGCCAGTCCACCGGCTTCCTGAACGGGCGGCTCACGGTAGCGGGCACGGCTGGCGCGCCGCAGGTGCGGGGCCGCCTCGTCACGTCGCCCGATGCCTCGTTTATCGTGCCGCAGCTTGGCTCGCCATTCCGCCTCGTGAGCCAGCCCATTGTGTTCGATGAGCGGGGCATTGCTTTTAACAACTTCACAGTGCTGGACTCGGCCGGCAACAAGGCAGTGGCCAACGGTTATTTGCTGACCAAAAACCTGGTAGACTACACCTTCGACCTGCGCGCCACGACCAACAAATTCCTGGCTGTGCGCAGCAAGCGCACCCAGGCCAACAGCCTCTACTACGGCCGCCTGGTAGTCGACTCCGACACCCGCCTGACGGGACCGCTTACGCTCATCAAAATAGACACCCGCGCCACGGTAGCTACCGGCTCGAACCTAACCGTGGAAAACCCCGCCGCCGACCCTTCGGTGGTGGCCCGCGAAGGCATCGTGGAGTTTGTGGATAAGAGCGCGAAGCTTAACCCTATGCTGGCCAAAAAGCTGGCAGCTGCCGACTCGGCCGGAACGGGCGCCATCGGCTACGACATCACGGCCCAGATTACCATCAACGACAACACGCCTTTTACTTTCATTGTGGACCCGGTGAGCGGCGACAACCTGCAGGTGAGGGCCGCCGGCACACTCACCACCAACATCGACCCCAGCGGCAACATCACGCTCAGTGGCCGGCTCGACGTGCGCCGGGGCAAGTACAAGCTCTCGCTTTATGGCCTTGCTACCCGCGAGTTCGTTATCGGGCGCGGCTCGTACCTTATCTGGAGTGGCGACCCCTATAACGCCGACCTCAACCTGACGGCCATCTACAAGGTGAAAGCGGCCCCGGCCGAGCTGCTGGCCGGGCAGGGCAGCGACAGCCAGTATGCCAATACTATTGCCCGTAATGCGCTGCCTTTTAACGTGCTGCTGAAAGTAACCGACCAGCTCAGCAAGCCTACCATCGGCTTCGACATCACGCTGCCCGAAGACCAGAGGGGGGCGCTTGGCGGCGAAGTAGAGGCCCGCCTGGCCCAGCTGCGCCAGCCCACTAATACTTCCGACCTTAGCAAACAAGTGTTTTCGCTGCTGGTGCTGGGCCGCTTTATTCAGCAAAACCCCTTCGAGACGACGGCAGGCGAAAGCATTGTGGCCAGCCAGCTGCGCGGCTCCGTAAGCCAGGTGCTCACCGACCAGCTCCAGAACCTCACCGGCAAGTACCTGGCTGGCCTAGGCCTCGACCTGGGCGTGACCAACCAGGCCGACTACAGCACCGGCAGCGCTCAGGGCCGCACCGACCTCAACGTGGCCGTGCGCCGCCAGTTGCTCAACAACCGCCTCACCGTGCGCCTGGGCACCGACGTGCCCCTGAGCGGCAATACCGGCACGCAAGCCACCCAGGGCAGCAGCGCCGCCAGCAACTTCGCCGGCGACATTAGCCTCGAATACACGCTGCTTAAAGATGGCCGCCTGCGCCTGCGCGCCTTCCGCCAGAATGCCTACGAGGACATCGACGGGGCCATTGTGCGCACCGGGGCGTCGCTGGTGTTCCAGCGCGACTACAACAATTTCAAGGAGCTATTCGCCAAAATGGCCCCCGGCATGAAGAGTGAGATGCGCGACGCCCGCAAGCAGGATAAGCAGGACCAAGAAGAGCGCAAGCGCCACGAGCAGCACCTCAATGACTCGACGGCGGCAGTGAACAACCCAGCAGCGCGGCGCGATACTACTAAGAAGAAATGAACGAGTTATTTAAGCATACGGCGCAGCCGAGAACCTCACCCCCTAGCCCCCTCTCCTACGGAGGGCGACTTCTTTTTTATATTACCTGTTTATTTCTCGCGTCCTGCTCCGGCCTGCGCTACATCCCCGAGGGCGAAAAACTTTACACCGGCAGCAAGGTAAAAATCGACGCCCCCGAGAAGCTGCACAACCAGGCCGCTCTGCAAGCCGAGTTGGACGTACTGCCCCGGCCCCAGCCGAATTCGTCTATTCTGGGGCTGCGGCCGAAGCTGTATTTCTGGCACTTGGGCCTAGGTAAAACAAAGGGCCTCAAGCACCTCCTAGCCGACAAGCTGGGTGAGCCGCCCGTATTGCTAAGCCAAGTGCAGCAAAAAAACACTCGCTCTCTGATGGTGAACCGGATGCAAAACCGGGGTTACTTCCACGCCGAAACGAGTAGCGAGGTGAAGGCCAAAGACAATACTGCCGAGGTAGACTACACTGCCCGCCCCGGCCACCAGTACACCATTCAGGAAATTCACTTTCCCGAGCGCGACACGCTCATTGACAAGGCTATCCGGGGTTTACAGGCGAGCTCACTGCTGAAAGTGGGCGACCCCTACGACCTCGACGTACTCACTAATGAGCGGGTGCGCATTGACCTGGCCCTCAAGAACGAGGGGTATTATTATTTCAACCCCAACTACCTGCTGTTTCAGGTGGATAGCACGCTCGCGGGCAAGGTCAACGTTTTTTATAAGGTGAAAGCCGACGCCCCGGCCAAAGCTACGCAGCCGTACTGGCTTAAGACAGTGAAACTGAACGTGAACTACGTGCTCACGGACACGACCCGCCGCCAACCCATTCTGTACCAGAAATACCTTTATTACCCCGATGAGGACGTGTTTAAGGCACGGGCCATCACACGGGCCGTCTTTCTGTACCCTGATAGCGTTTTCCGGCAGCGCCGCCGCGACCAGACACTCTCGCGCCTGATGAGCCTGGGTACCTTCCGGTTCGTGGAAATCAAGTTTCACCCCTCGGCGGCGGGCGACTCGGCCGGCCGCGCTCGCCTCGACTCGGATGTGCTGATGACGCAGCTGCGCAAGAAAAATACCCGGGCCGAGCTGCAGGTCGTGAGCAAAAGCAACGGTTTTACCGGGCCGGGCCTCACCGTCACATTTCGCAACCGCTCGGCCTTTCGTGGGGCCGAGCAACTGCTCGTCAACGGCGTAGTCTCGACCGAAACCCAGACCCGCGCCCCCTCCAACGCCGAAAGCCGCAGCAATACCGGGCTTATTTCCACCGAGTTTGGGGTGAATGCTCAAGTGATTGTGCCTCGTCTTATTGCGCCTCATCTACCATTTCTGAACCCGCAGCTAATTAACTCCGACTTCCAGCCGCGCACCAATTTCGGGCTGGGCGTACGCTACGTCACGCGGGCAGGCTACTTCAGTACTACCGCCTATAATGCCAATTATGGCTACAGCTGGAAAACCAAGATTACCAACGAGCAGGAATTGAAGCTCGTGGATGTGGCTTACAACCAGTTTACCAGCACCCCCGCCTTCGACTTGGTGCTGGATGCCCGGCCATTTCTAAAGCAGGCGTACCAGTCGCAGTTTATCCTGGCCTCGTCGTACCGCTACACCTACAACCAGCAGGTGCTGGAGCAACGCCGCCAGCAGATTTTTTTCCAGGGTATGGCTGAAGTAAGCGGCAACGTCGCCAACGCGCTTAGCAGTCTCACGCTGGGCTCGCACACGTCGGACCAGCATTATGCCATTGGACACCAGGCATTTGCACAGTACGCAAAATTCGACCTGGAGCTACGCGAATACTACCGCATCAGCGCCGACCCTAAGTCGGGCAACCGGATTGTGGGCCGCCTGCAAATTGGGGTGGGCCTGCCCTACGGCAATTCCTCGGGCGGCTCGCTGCCCTACCTGCGCCAGTACGGCATCGGTGGGCCTAATTCCGTGCGAGCTTTTGCTGCCCGCGAAATCGGTCCCGGCTCGTATAAGCCTGCTGGCACCGACATCGTGAACAGCTACTACGACCAGGTGGGCGACCTGCGCCTGGAAGGCAACCTGGAATACCGCCAGGATTTGTTTCCCTACGTGAAAGGCGCCGTGTTCTTGGATGCGGGCAACATCTGGCTCGTCAACAACGACCCGCAACGGCCCGGCGGGCAGTTCGTCGCCAGCCAGTTCCTTAACCAGCTGGCCGTCGGCACCGGCCTGGGTTTGCGCATCGACGTGCAGTTTTTCGTCATTCGCTTCGACTACGCCATTCCGCTTCGAGCTAATTATGGCACGCCCGACGACAAGGCAGGGCGCCTCAATTTGGCCATTGGGTATCCGTTTTAGGGTGTCGGTTCTAACGACACCTCACCCCCTAGCCCCCTCTCCAAAAAAGAGGGGGAACTAGCTTGTAGCTTTAGACTAGAACTAAAAGCTAGTTCCCCCTCTTTTTTGGAGAGGGGGCTAGGGGGTGAGGTGTCGTTGGGGGGCGTATTTTTACCGCCTATGCCCAACTCCACTCCTACCCTGCTCGCTACCACCCTGCTGGCCCTGACTACCCTGGCCGGTCACAGCCAAACCGCCCCCACAGGCGTGGGCCTCAACGTGGCCGACCTTGACCGCTCGGTGTCGCCGTGCGCCGACTTCTTTCAGTTTTCGGGCGGCAACTGGCTGCGAGCTAACCCCGTGCCGAGCTACGCCACCAGTTGGGGGCCGCGCAATCTGCTGGGGTTGCGTACCCAGGCTACCCTCAAACAAATTCTGGAAGAAGCGGCCGCCAATCGCACGGCCGCGCCGGGCTCCAACGCCCGCAAAGTGGGCGACTTCTACGCTGCCGCTATGGATACCGTGGCTATTGAGAAAGCCGGCATTGCGCCGCTGAAGCCGGAGCTGGACCGCATTGCCGCGCTCAAAACCCGCACCGGGCTGCCCGCCCTGCTGGCTCACGAGCAGGAGCTGGGCACGGGCGCGTTTTTCAACAGTGGGGTGGATGTGGACGAGAAAAATACGACGCGCTACGTAGTAGGTTTGAGTCAAGGCGGGCTCACGCTGCCCGACCGCGACTACTACTTCAAGGACGACGCCCGGACGCAGAAAATCCGCACGGCTTACCGCGAGTATATGCAGCAGGTGTTTGGCCTATTGGGCGATGATGCCACCAGTGCCCAGCGCCAGGCCGCCACCGTGGAGCGCCTGGAGAAGCAGCTGGCGCAGGCATCGCGCACCCGCGTGGAGCTGCGCGACCCACAAACCAACTACAACCTGCTGGCGCTGGCCGCCGCTACTCAGCGCTACCCGGCGTTGCAGCTGCCGCAGTTGCTGGCGGCCCTGCAGCTTAGCAAAGCCCAGGAAGTGCTGGTGGGCCAGCCCGCTTTTTTCGATGCCGTAACTACCCTGCTCAAAACCGAACCGCTGGCCGACCTGCAAACCTATATGCGCTGGCACCTTGTGCGCTCAGTGGCGGGCACGCTGCCGGCCGCTTACGTCAAGGCCGCCTTCCGCTACAACCAGGTGCTGACCGGGGCCAAAGAGCAGACCGTGCGCTGGAAGCGAGTGCAGGCCAGTACCGATGCCCTGCTGGGCGAAGCCTTCGGCCAGCTGTACGTGGATAAGGCCTTCTCGCCCGAAGCCAAGCGCAAAGCCCTGGAAATGGTGGGCAACGTGAAAGCTTCCCTGGCCGAGCACATCCAAACCAACACCTGGATGAGCGCGCCCACTAAGGCCGAAGCCCTGAAAAAGCTGAATGCGCTACGCGTGAAAATCGGCTACCCTGATAAGTGGAAAGACTACTCGGCCCTAACCATCGGCCGCGCCTCGTACACCCAGAACGTGCTGGCCGCTCACCGCTGGGAAAGCCGCCGCCAGGCCGCCCGCTTCGGTGGTCCCGTCGACCACACCGAGTGGGACATGACGCCGCCCACCATCAACGCCTACTACAACCCGCCGCTCAACGAAATTGTGTTTCCGGCCGGCTACCTGCAGCCGCCCTTCTTCGACCCCAAAGCCGATGATGCCGTGAACTACGGGGCCATCGGCGGGGTGATGGGCCATGAAATGACCCACGGCTTCGACGACCAAGGCCGGCAATATGATGCCGCCGGCAACCTACGCGACTGGTGGACGCCCCAGGATGCGGCCGAGTTTACAAAACGCGCCGCCGTAGTGGCCCACCAGTATGATGCCTTCTCGCCCCTCGACTCGGTACACGTAAACGGCCAGCTCACAATGGGCGAAAACCTGGCCGACTTCGCGGGCCTCACCATCGTGTACGGCGCGCTGGAAAAGCAATTGCAGCAGCGCTACGGCAACAACCCGCGCCCGAAATTCGACGGCTTCACCCCCGAGCAGCGCTTCTTCCTGAGTTGGGCGCAGCTGCGGCGCACCAACATCCGCCCCGAAGCCCTGCGCCAACAGCTGCTCACCGACCCGCATTCGCCCGGTCAGTACCGCACCATCGGCCCGATTATGAACATGCCGCAGTTTCAGGCCGCGTTTGGCTGTAAGGAGGGGGATAAGATGACGCGCAGCGCAGTGGATAGAGCGGTTATCTGGTAGCCGCTGCAGGTGCTTTCTTATGTCTCGCTTCCACTTATTCCTAGCCAGGCTCGCGCAGCTTGAGCAGCAGCTTCAGGCCCTGAGCCACGAGTTTGCCGAGGTGTACCAGGAATTTGAGGGCGAGGCATTTGCCGAGCAAACTGCCTCTGCCAACAGCCTCGACAACTTGATTCTGGTCGCTACCCACGAAACGGCTTCTACTATCGGGTTTACCAGAGAGGATATCGCGCTTTTTGCGAAATTCATTGACTTCCGCAAAGCATACAACCACTTCTCTGACCAGCAGCTTGCGCAGCTTATCGACTGTGAGGAAGTAGCGGCACCCCTGCTGCTGGCGCTTAAAAAGCATTTCCTGGTAACGGACAACCGAGAGGTTATCCGGCTGGTAGCTGGGCTTCGTCAAGGGTGGAACTCGGCATTTGGCAACCGAACCTATGGCAGCGTCAAGGCAGTGATTAACAGAAACAGCCGCTAGAGTAACATGGGCTCGGCGAGCCCGCAGGCGGCAAGTGGTTTGGGTGCGAATACAAGAGTCTTTTATAGCCTACACACCCAACCGAAAACTGCTCTAAGCATATAAAAAGCCCCAGTGGGGCGGCCCAACTAGTTGGGCCGCCCCACTGGGGCTTTGACTTTTCTGTAAAATTCTATAAGACTACCAGGAGCACGCTATTTCCTTCATTGACTTACTCTGCAAGGAGCAACTGGGACAAGCAAAAGTTATATTTTGGAAAAACACCCTGAATAATGCGAAGCTATGTTATTAAAGAAGTTATTGGTATTAAAATGCCAATAAAACGCCTATTATACCGTACAGGTTGCCAATTATTGTATTTACCTTAGTAACTACACAAGACCAATTAATTAATTCTTTAAATGGCATGAAGATTTTATCCTATTCTCTATTCCCACCCTCGTCTGCGCTCAAGCGCACTTGGCTCGTGCTTTCGCTCTTGCTGGGCCTGAGCGGTGCCGCCCACGCCAGCAGCTATTACTGGGTGCCGGCAGTGCCCAGCGGTGGCGGCGCTACCACTGGCACGGGCACCTGGACCGAGCTGACCCACTGGGCCAGTAGCAGCGGCGGGGCTGGCAGTGCCTACACCAACGTGCCCAAGAGTACGGATAACGTGTTCTTCGATGACAACTCCTTCAATGGCAACAACCAGCGGATAACTATTTCGGGCACGGTAACCTGCCTGAACATGACCTGGAGCGGCAGCGTGAAGGGAGCCACCCTGGTAGCAGGCACCGGCGCCGCGCTGGAAATAAACGGCGACCTGCACTACGTCAATACTATGTCGCTTACCACGTTCATCGGGGTGCCGCACCGGCTGCTGGCTACCGGCAGCGCCGTGGTCGACACACAAGGGGTGCCCTTCAACGCGAGCCTGACTTTTACCAGCACCACCGGGAACTGGACGTTTACCAGCCCGTTCAGCGGCCAGTCAAATAATGCCATCCTTACCCTCACGGCGGGCTCGGTGAGCTTCGGCAGCACAACCCTGACGCTGGGCCAGTTGGCCGTAACGGGCTCAAGCACCGCCACGCTCGACCTAGGCAGCAGCACCGTCACGATGCTGGCCATTCCGGGCACCTGGAACCTGAGCAACCCCAACCTGACGGTGACTTCTGGCCTCAACGGCAATACTAGTACCATCAACCTGGGGGCCGCCACCGTGGTAAGCACTTATTCCTCGCCATTTGCCTTCACTGCCACCAAAGCCTTCGCGTTCGACAACGTGGTGGTAACTACCGCCAGCGGTGCCCTCTTCGCAGTGGCCGGCTCGTCGTTCAAGAGCCTGCTGGTGAACAGCCGCGCCACTATTACCAGCCCGGCCGCCATCAGCGCCAATGGCAGCCTCACGCTGGGCCCCGATGCCGCGCTGGCGGCCCAGGCCGGCCAGGTGCTGAGTTTCGGGAGCGGAGCCCGGTTGCTGACGAGCGGCAGCTGCGCGGGCCTCGGCACGGTGCAGTCGACTCAGACGGGCAGCTCGGTCGCGGGCAACCCGGCCATCCTGGCCCGCACTGGGGGCTGGGCCTCGGCCCCCATCAGCTACGCCGTGCTGCAAGACCTGCTCTTTACCGATGGCAGCTCGGGCAACCCGGCCAACGGTGCGGCCGTGGCTACGGCCAGTGCCGACCAGGGCGGCAACTCGGGCGTCACCATTTCGGGCCTGCCCGTGACGGACCTCTACTGGGTGGGCGGCACCGGCAACTGGCACGATGCCAGCCACTGGGCCAGCACCAGCGGCGGCACGGCCACGAGCACTACCTGCGTGCCCAACGTGTTCACCAACGTGCATTTCGATGCCAATTCCTTCTCGAACCTGGCCCTGGGCCGGGTAGTGACGCTGGACCTGACGGGCCAGTCGTGCCGCAACATGGACTGGACGGGCGTGCTCAACACCCCCGCCCTGGTTACGCCTACTATCTCGTCTACTGCCACGCCCCCGGTTGTCACGCCTACCCGGCGCGCGCTCACGGTAGCCGGCTCGCTGACGCTAGTGGCGGGCATGACGCAGTCGCTGCCCATCGACCTGTTTCTGGGCTTGCCGCAGGGCGGGGGCAGCTATACCCTCACCACGAACGGCCAGGCGCTGGCCGCTACCCTGTGGTTTCGGCCCACGGGCGGCAGCTACACGCTGCAAGACGACCTGAACACCACGGGCCGCCTGTTTGTGGAAACGGGCATTTTCAACAGCAGCAACCGCACTATTACGGCCCAGTCATTTACCAGCGGCTACGGCTTCAACTACACCCAGTACGCTACCGGCACCGCCACCACCAACAGCACCAGTGCGCCCGTGAGCAGCCCCATCAGCCTCTCGCCCCCCACCGTGAACCTGGGCACGAGCACGGTGAACCTATTCGGCACCACCCTGCGGTCTGACCTCAACGTTGCGATAGCAAACTTTACCTGGGACGTGGCCAGCACGGCCCCCGGCAACGCTATCGCCAACCTCACTCTTAACGCCGCCAACAGCACCATCAAGCTGCTGTTGGGCTCGAACAACGCCCTGAACGGCGGCATTTTCCGGGGCGGGCTGGGGCTCTCGTATGGCACCGTCAGCTTCGACAACAATACCACGGGCACCACGGCCAGTATCGTAGTAGTGGGCACAACCCCCGGCAGCAGCACGTTCAAGAACCTGACATTCAATGGCTCGGCCGTTATTGGCAGCAGCAATACCATCTCGACGCAACTGCAGCTGACCCCTGGCAAAGCGTATTCGTTTGGCAACACCACCCAGACGTTTAGCACCGGGGCCGCGCTGAATGCAGTAGGCACCTGCTCGAATTTTATTACCATCACGGGCACTTCGACCGGCGTGCTGGGCCGCTTTGTGGCGCCGGCCAACGTGCCACTGCAATACGTGGCGCTGCAATACACCAACTTCTCGGGCGGGGCCAACTGGCAAGACCTGAACGGCGCCGACAATGGCAGCAACGCCGGCATCACTATTACGCCGCCGGTAGCCCGCCGCCTCTACTGGGTGGGCAACAGCGGCAGCTGGAGCCAGTCTGAGCACTGGGCCCTGAGCAGTGGCGGCGCTTCCGGCAACTGCGGCCCCTCGTTCGTAGACGAGGTAGTGGTGGACGCCAATTCCTATACCAGTGCCACGCCTACCAGCCCCTGGACCCTGACCATCGACGTGGCAGCGGCTACCTGCAAGAGCATCGACTGTAGCGCGGCCACCAACAACCTGACCCTAAGCAGCGTCAGCGGCAACCAGCTAAGCGTATATGGCTCCGTTGCCTGGGCTTCGGCTTCGCCTGCCAACATGACCCTGGCGCTAGCCGGCGGCCTCGCCATAGTGGGTACCAATACCAGCAGCACCATCACCTCGAACGGGCAAACGCTGGGCAGCACGCTCACCATCAACACCACCGGTGGCACGGTGGCGCTGGGCGACGACTTCCTGAGTTCCAGCACAATTACGCAGGCCACCGGCACACTCTCCACCAATGGCAACAAGGTGAGCGTTACGGGCTTTACCACCACGGGCAATGCCAACAAGGTGCTCAACCTGGGCGCTTCGACGGTTATCGTCAACGGGTCGTCGTGGAACATGGGAACACCAACCAACAACGGCTTCACCATAAACCCCGGCACTTCCAATATCAACCTGACGAATGTCAATTTCACCGGGGGCAACCAGGCGTACTACAACGTGTCGCTGAACTCCACGAGCACCACCCTCACGGTGAGCGGCAACAACACGTTCAATAACCTGCAGCCGATAGTATCGACCAACATTACGGGCAGCAACACCATCAATGGCACGCTGACTTTCACAGCGGGCCGGACGTACATCTTCACGACTGCTACCACCACTACCTTCGGCAGCAGTGCCAGCCTGGTGTCGGTGGGTACGTCGTCCAGCCCCGTTACGCTGCAAAGCTCCGCCAACGGCACCACCTTTACCTGGACCAAAGCCTCGGGTGGCATCTGCGCCGACTACACGTACATCCGCGACAGCAAAGCCACGGGCGGCGCTTACTTTGAGGCCGGCCGCAACGGGGCCAACAACCAGGGCAACAACCCCGGCTGGAGCTTCGGCTTCGTGCCACGCGCCGCCTACGTGGGCCGCACCACCTGCCCGGCCGAGGGCGCGCACACCCTGCGCTTCGACTTCACGGCCTACGACGGCACTACCAACGTGAGCGGGCTGGCGCTGGCTACCGCGCAGTTTCCCCTCACCATGCGCGTAACCAACACCTCCGTTACGCCCAATACCTACGAGGATGTGAGCGTCTCGGGCACCCCCTACTACTACCCCATCGCCAACAGCACCGCCACCACCAAGTATCAGGTTACGTCGCTGGCTACCTCTACCAGCAACGGCTGCGGGTCCATCAGCAACACCGACCTCAACACCTTCCCCGTCGTGACCGATGCCATACTGGCCGGCACCGCTGGCACCTGGAGCGGCAACACCAGCACCGACTGGACCGACTGCCACAACTGGGCCAACGGTACGGTGCCCGACCTGACCACCGACGCCACGGTAAGCAAAAACACTACGTCGGTGGGCCTCGGCAACAGCCAGAGCGTGGCCGTGCCGGTACAGCCCACCCTGAACACGGCCGGAGCGCAGGTCCGGACCCTCACCATCCCCACCGGGGCCACCCTGGCGCTGGGCAGCGGCGGGCAGCTCGCCGTAGCCGGCAACTGGGTAAACAACGGCACCGTGGTGCCCGATGCCGCCAGCCAGGTAACGTTCCAGGGCAGCAGCGCCCAAACCCTGACCAACGGCAACTTTGGCGGTGTGGTAGTTAACAACGCGGCCGGCCTTACCTTGGCCAGCGATGCCAGCACCAGCGGCACGCTCACCCTCACCAGCGGCAAAATCACGACGGGCACCACCTATAAATGGGTGCATAGCAACACCAGCGCCACCAGCCTGAGCGGCTACAGCGCTACCAGCTACGTAGTGGGCAACCTGCGCCGAACGGTGGCCAGCGGCGCCACCGGCACCTACGGCTTCCCCGTGGGCAGGGCCAGCCAGTATGCCCTGCTCGAACTGGTCGACCACAACCTCACCGGCACCAGCACCCTCGACGCGAAATTTGGCGACAAGCCCGGCACCGATACGGGCCTCAACTGCCGCGAAGGCAGCCGCACCTACCCCTACACCTCGGTGAACAGCGCCGGGGTGTGGACGCTCACACCCAGCGCCCAGCCCACGGCCGGCACCTACGACGCGAAGGTGAGCCTGGCTCCGTTCAGCAACCTGGTCGATAACTACTTTGGCATCCTCAAGCGGGCCGATGTCAGCACCAGCGCCGCCGACTGGAGCACCGGCGGCGGCACCCTCAACCCCGACAACGGGGCCGGCCGCCGCGTGGCCGATGGCTACGCCCTACGCCTGGGCCTGAGCAGCTTCAGCCAGTTTGGCCTGGGCCAGACGCAGGCCGGCTCGCCACTACCCGTGACGCTGGTAAGCTTCGCCGCCACGGCCAGCGGCGCGTGCAGCGCCCACCTCACCTGGACTTCGGCCAGCGAAACCAACAGCAACCGCTACGAAGTAGAGCGAAGCATCGACGGGCAAAGCTTCGTGCTGGTATCCCCCGTGCCCAGCCGCAACAGCGCCAGCGGGGCCACTTACACCTACCTCGACCTCACCCCTGGCGCGGGCACCACCTACTACCGCCTGCGCCTGGTAGACCTCGACGGCAGCAGCACCTACAGCCCCGTGGTAGCCCTGGCCAGCGCCTGCCCCGGCACCGGGCTGGCCCTCGTGCCCAACCCAGCCACGAGTAGCGTGCGCGTGCTGGGCCTGCACCCCGGCCAGTACCTGCGCGTGTACGCCAGCGACGGCCGCCTGCTATACACCGGTACCGAGCCCACGCTGGAAGTAAGCGCCTGGGCCACGGGCCTCTACCTGGTGTACCTGCTGAACGCCGACGGCTCGCCCGCCGGCTCTCAGAAGCTGCTGCGGCAGTAGGTTTTCGGTTGACAGCTGCTACGCAGTAGGTGTCGCCCTCCGCGTGCGCCTCACCCCCTAGCCCCCTCTCCGAAAAGGAGAGGAGGGACTAGTTTTAGTTTCTAATCTAATACTAAAACTAAAACTAATTCCCCCTCTCCTTTTCGGAGAGGGGGCTAGGGGGTGAGGCGCACGCGGAGGGCGACACCTACTGCGTAACAGCTGTTAACTATCATCCCCCCTGCATCACGCGCTCCTGCCGCTGCACCGATTCCAGGTGGACGGCCGCCATATACTGCTCCACAAACTCGGCGGTGAGGCCTACTTGGGCACCCTGGCGCTTATTGCGGGCCAGCACCTCATTGAGGCGGCCGGTTTGCAGGATGGTGATGTCGTTTTCCTTTTTATACTGCCCGATTTTTTCAGCCACGGCCATGCGGCGGCCCAGTAGCTGAATCACTTCGGCGTCGAGGGTATTGATTTGCTCACGCAGACTCGCCAGGGCGCTTAGAAACTCCGCCTTATCGGTGGTTTCGTGGCGCCACACCAGGTCGTGGATAAGCTGGCCCAGGGCCTCGGGCGTAATCTGCTGCTTAGCATCGCTCCAAGCATTATCGGGGTCGATGTGGCTTTCTATCATCGTGCCGTCGAAGTCGAGGTCCAGCGCCTGCTGGGCCACGGCGAAGAGCGTATCGCGCCGCCCGCAAATGTGGCTGGGGTCGTTGAGGATGGGGATAGTCGGCAGGCGGCGCTTCATCTCGATGGGCAGGTGCCACATGGGCGCGTTGCGGTAGTCGGTGTTGCCATAGCTCGAAAAGCCCCGGTGAATAAGCCCCACGCGCTGCAAACCCGCTTTTTGCAAGCGCTCCAGCGCGCCCACCCACAACTCCAGCTCGGGGTGAATGGGGTTCTTTATCAGCACCGGAATATCCACGCCGCGCAGGGCGTTGGCGATTTCCTGCACTGAAAACGGGTTGCCGGTGGTGCGGGCGCCCACCCATACCAAATCCACCCCAAAGGCGAGGCAGTCCTCTACGTGCTTGGCCGTGGCTACTTCCACAGCTATGGGCAGGCCGGTTAGCTCGCTGGCTTTTTTGAGCCAGGGCAGCCCTTTGGTGCCCACGCCCTCGAAGCCGCCGGGCTTGGTGCGCGGCTTCCAGATGCCGGCGCGCAGGGCCTGCACCTTGCCGGTAGCAGCCAAGCGCTGGCAGGTTTCAAGCACCTGCACCTCGGTTTCGGCCGAGCAGGGGCCGGCAATGAGGAACGGCTTGTCGTCGGGCTTACGGTTGAAAAGGTCGTTGAACATGAGGCAATAAGTGAAGGAGTGAATAAGCGAAGGAGCGAATGAGGGACTAACGGTGAACCAGCAAAGGGCTTAACAGTAAAATAGCTCATTCGCTAATTCACTCCTTCTCTCCTTCACCGATTCACTCATTGATTTTCAAGGGATAACGCGTCGGATACCATTGGCGTGCGCCAACTGCGCCGCCAGCCCGTCATAATCTTCCTGCATCAGCAGCTCCCGCAGCTTTTGCAGCTGGGCCAAGTGCTCATCGAGCACGTCGAGCACGTTGGTGCGGTTTTGCCTGAAAATGGGCACCCAGGTAGCCGAGGCGCTTTTTGCCAGGCGCACCGTGGAGGCGAAGCCGCCGCCCGCCAGGTCGAAAATGCGCTGCTCGCCGCGCTGCTCTTTCGCCAACACCGTGAGGGCCAGGGCAAACGAAGACAAATGCGAGATATGCGACACGTAGGCCGTGTGCAGGTCGTGCTCGGCCGCGCCGAGGTGCAGCACGCGCATGGGCAAGGCCCGAAACAGCGTTTCCACGGCCGCCACGGCGTCGGGGTCGCTGGCTTGGGCATCGCAGATTACCAGCGTTTTGCCTTCAAACAAGCCCCGCACCGCCGCCTCGGGGCCGGAGTACTCGGTGCCCGCCATCGGGTGCACGGCCACGAAGCGGCCCCGGCGCGGGTGCCCGGCCACGGTCGCCAGCAGGCTGCCCTTGGTGGAGCCCACGTCGATAACCAGCTGCTGCTCAGTAGCTACGTCCAGCACCTGCGGCAGCACGGTGAGCATGGCATCCATCGGCACGGCCACTACCACGAGGCCCGCGCCCGCCACGGCGGCAGCTAGGTCGGCGGCTATTTCATCTACCAGGCCCAGTTCCAGCGCCCGGCGGGCATAAGCGGGGTTGGCCTCCACACCGATGAGGTGGCTGGCAAGGCCGTGCTGCCGCAAACTCAGCGCCAGCGAGCCGCCGATGAGGCCCAGGCCGATGATGGTGGTGGTCATGTTTGGGGGAGTTAGAAATATAATTTTTACTGCGTCTGTCAGCTTGCCGACACCTCACCCCCTAGCCCCCTCTCCAAAAAAGAGGGGGAACTAGTTTCTAATTCTAGAGCTAGTTCCCCCTCTTTTTTGGAGAGGGGGCTAGGGGGTGAGGTGACACGGAGGGCAACATTTCACCAACCGTTTCCCGAACTCGCCCCAGCGCCTCGCGCAGCACCTCTTCCGGCTGGCACAAACTGGCCCGGATGTAGCCGAGCCCATTGCTGCCGAAGATGCCGCCCGGCGTCAGATATACTCGGGCTTTGGCTAGCACGGCGTCGCTTAGGGCGTAGCCGTCGGCGTAGGCGGGCGGCACGGCGGCCCACACGAACAGGCCCGTTTGGCCGGGGGCTACCGCGCAGCCTAGCGCGGCCAGCAGCTCCCACACCAGCGCCCGGCGGGCGCGGTAGGTGTCATTTAGCGAAGCAAACCAATCGGGGCCGAGCGCCAGCGCCGCCCCGGCCGCCTGCTGAATGCCCAGGAACATGCCGGAATCCATGTTGCTTTTGAAGCGTAGCACCTCGACGAGCCAGTCGGCACGGCCAGCCAGCAGGCCTACGCGCCAGCCGGCCAGGTTGTGGCTTTTGCTTAGGGAGTTCAGTTCCAGCGCTACTTCCCGTGCGCCCGGCACCGCCAGCAGGCTGGCGGGCGGCGTTTCGTTCAGGATGAAGCTATACGGGTTGTCGTGGACCAGCAGTATGCTGTGCGCCTGCGCAAAAGCCACTAGCTGCGCCAGAAACGCCAGGCTGGCCGGGGTGCCGGTGGGCATGTGTGGGTAATTAACCAGCATCATTTTCACGCGGCTTAGGTCGGTGGCGGCCAGTGCGGCCAGGTCGGGTAGCCAGCCAGTGGCGGCCGTGAGGGCATACTCGCGCACCTCGGCCCCGCAGATTTCGGCCACGGCGCGGTAGGTTGGGTAGCCGGGGTTGGGGATGAGCACGGCATCGCCGGCTTCCAGAAAGGTCATGCCGACGTGCATCAGGCCCTCTTTTGAACCCATCAGCGGCAGGATTTCGGTGGCGGGGTCGAGGGCCACGCCGTAGTGGGTTTGATAAAAACCGGCCATTGCCTGCCGGAGCGCGGGCGTGCCCTGGTAGTTTTGGTAGCCATGCGCGGTGGGCAGCGCGGCCGTGGCCGCCAAGGCTGCTACCACACTCGGGTGCGGCGGCAAATCGGGGCTCCCGATGCCGAGGCTGATAATATTGGCCCCGTTCGCATTGAGGGCGGCCAGCTCGCGCAGCTTGCGCGAAAAGTAGTACTCGCCGGTATGGGCCAGGCGGCTGGCGGGGGAAACTTGCATGGTTGCTGAAATAAAACCCTGATAAATAAACCTTTCTCTCGCCTTATTCAGCGTGCAACACCAGCTCTACCAGCTGCTGGGCTTTTTCCAGCGTGATGCCATTTTGCTGGTCGAGCAGCAGTTGATGGCCTTCTTCAAAAACAACTATCTGGGGTATAAGGCCAACTGCTTGAGAATGCACCCAGGTTTTACAATTCACCGTGTCTTGGTAGCCAGGCAATTCTGTTTGCAGCCAGCCGAAATAAGGCTGCTCCGACACCCGTAACGGGTCGTGCCAGAGTTCTTGTGAGCGAATAAAATTCTCTTCACTCAAAGAAGTCCACACATTCCAACAGAAGGCTTCCGGGTGGTCGATAATGGGGATTTCCAGGCGGCCTCTGATGAAAAAATGCGCCGCATCAATGACGCACCAGTCATTCGACATTTCTAGCCGCTGCCCCCGCTCATCGGGTGGGATGCTGTAGTAGTAAACCGGGAAATCAGCGCCAAAGCACAACGGCATCTCGTCGTGATAGCGGCCACAGGTAGCACAGGTGAATCCAGCCATTTTCGATGTTAAAAATTATTTCAGAACTGCCCCTTCAACTGCTTTTTCATTCCGCCCCTCCCCCACCGCCAGGCGGCCCCGCTGGTACGCCCCCAGCACCCGTAGCTCCTCGGTGAGGGCGGGCAGCTCGGTTAGTAGCGCCGCTAGCTGGGCGGGGGCGGCAAACTCTACGTCGGCGTGGAAGCCGTAGTGCCAGGGCTGGCCGGGGCGCGGGCACGACTGCAACTTGCTCACGTTCAGGCCGTGGCTGGCTACCAGGGTAAGCACCTGCGCCAGCCGGCCCGGCGCGTGGGCGGTGCAGAAGTACAGTGATGCCTTATCGGGCCGGGTCTGTGGTTGGGCGTCGGCGGCGCGCTCCAGCACCAGGAAGCGCGTGTAGTTGTGGGGGTCGTCGTGGATGGCCGGGGCCAGTAGGTGCAGCCCAAACGCCTCGGCGGCCTGCGCCCCGGCTACTACGGCCACGCCGGGCGGGCGGCGCTCGGCCAGCAGTTGGGCGCTGCGGCCAGTGTCTTCGGTTTCGACCAGCAGCCAGGTGGGGTGCCGGCCCAGGAAGTTGCCGCATTGGCGCAGGGCCATGGGGTGCGAATGCACTGCTCGCACCTCGGCCAGGGTGGTGCCGGGCAGCGCCAGCAGGTGCTGCTGAATAGGCAAATACACCTCGCCAGTGACGGTGAGCGAGTGGCGCTCCAGCAGCAGGTAGTTGGGCAGGATGCTGCCGGCCAGCGAGTTCTCCACGGCCATAAGTGCGGCATCGGCGCGGCCGTCGGCGGCCTGGGTCACTACCTCGCCGAAGGTGGCGCAGAAATTCAGCGCCGGCTCTGGGCCGAAGTATTGCCGGGCCGCCACCTCGTGGAAGCTGCCCCGAAAACCCTGGATGGATACGTTCATAGGGAGGAAAGGCATAAAAAAAGCGCCACTCGTGGGAACGAGTGGCGCGGCTAAAAACTGGTTGGCTTAGCTACGGGGCGACTCGTTCTACGCGGGCGGCGTAAAATAGAAGTAGCCAAAAAAGTAGCGGGCAGCGAACATAAAGCAAGTCGGATTAGGCAGCAAGGTAGGCAGGAGTTGCGAAAGTAGCGCGGACTCTGCGAGTCTGCGAAGTGCTATCGTTGTTCAACTACCGCATTCGCGGACCCGCAGAGTCCGCGCTACGCCTACGCTGCCTCGAAAGTAGCGCGGACTCGCAGAGTCCGCGCTACATCTATGCTGCCTCTTCGGTGGGCGGGGTGCCCCGGAAGGCATCTAGCTTACCCACGGCGGCCAGCTTTACGGGCCGGTTTTCCCGGGCCGACTGGTAGATGGCTTCCATGATGCGCTGGTCCTGCAATCCTTCTTCGCCGGGGGTGTAGGGCTGCTTGTTTTGGCGCACGCATTCGGCCATGTGGTCCATTTCGAGGGCAAACTGCTGCTTGTCGGGGTTGCTGGGCTGCTCGGTCAGCTGCTTGCCGTCGGGAGCGTGTACGCGCTCCTGCTTTAGGCCCTTGTAGGGGAAAGCCGGGTCCATTTTAATGGTACCGGTTTCGGCGTGTACGGCGTAGCTTTTGTTGTTGAATGAGCCGTAGCCCGTCATGCACTGCGCCAGCACGCCGCTGGGGAAGCGCAGCGTAAAGCTCACGTTTTCTTCGACTTCCTTGAATCGGTCGTCGCCGGGCGTGGTATATATCTGGGCCGATACTTCGGTGGGCTCTTCGCCTAGTAGGAAGCGGGTGGTGTTGAGGCAGTAGAGGCCCACATCGGGCAGGGAGCCGCCGCCGGCCAGGGCTTTCTTGTGGCGCCACTGCTGGTCGTGGGCCTGGTTCTGGCAGTTCATCATCTGGATGAGCTTGGTGGGGCCGTAGGTTTTGTCGCGCACCAGCTTCTGGGCCATGCGGTTGAGGGGCTCGTACTGAATGCGGTAGGCAATCATGAGCTTTCTGCCAGCCTGCTTACAGGCAGCAATCATTTCCTCGCATTCTTTGACCGAAGTAGCCATCGGCTTTTCGCAGAGAATATGCTTGCCCGCCTTGGCCCCACGAATGGTGTACTCGTGGTGCTGGGCGTTGGGCAGCACGATGTAGATGACTTCGACTTCGGGGTTGTTTTTGAGCTGGTCGTAGGTCTGGTACGAGTAGCAGCTGCTGGGCTTGATGCCGTACTGCTTCGCCACTTTGGCCATTTTATCGGCGTCGCCGCTCACCAGGGCCACCGCCTTGGCGTGCTTGCATTGCCCGAAAGCGGGCAGAATCTCGGCCAGCGTGAGGTGGCCCAGCCCCACAATGGCGTAGCCCACACGCTGCTCGGGCGCATCGGGGTTAGGCAGCGGGCCGGCCTTGGGGTCGGTGGGGGCTTCGAGCGGCGGCAGCTTGATGTCGAGCGGGCCGGTGGTGGGGGCGGCTTCGGTAGCCAGGGCGGCGGCTTCGGCGGCGGCCAGCGGCAGGGCCCCGGCGACGCCCACGGCCAGCAGGCCCAGCCCGGCGTGGTTGATGAACTGGCGGCGCGAGGTATCGGTGGTGAGGGTTAGCGTGGCTTGGTCGAGGGTATCGGCGGTTTCTTGGAACATAGCGAATGGATAAGTGCGGGTTGGCTGTACGGGCCGGGGGTGGTGTGGTTGGATAAGCTGGGCCGGGGCAACCTCTGGCCGAGGCAGCGGTTTGTGGTGTAGCGCGGACTCTGTGAGTCCGCGAAGTGCCAGCGTTGTTCAACTACCCCATTCGCGGACTCGCAGAGTCCGCGCTACTGCTTATGCCTACCCTGTTCGAGCCGCTCACCCTGCGCGGCCTTACCCTCAAAAACCGCCTCGTAGTATCGCCCATGTGCCAGTACAGCGCCGTGGACGGCTTCGCCAACGACTGGCACCTCGTACACCTGGGCAGCCGCGCCGTGGGCGGCGCGGGCCTACTGCTGCAGGAAGCCACGGCCGTATCGCCCGAAGGCCGCATCACCCCCGAAGACCTCGGCATCTGGCAGGACGAGCACGTTGATTTTCTGCGGCGCATCAACCAGTTCATCGAAGCGCAGGGCTGCGTGCCCGGCATCCAGCTGGCCCACGCGGGCCGCAAAGCCAGCACCTACGCCCCCTGGCGTGGCCACGGCACCCTGGCCGAAGGCAGCTGGCCGGTGGTGGCCCCCAGCGCTCTGGCCTTCGCCGATAACTACCAGCTGCCCACGGCGCTGGATGCTGCGGGCATTCAAAAAGTCGTGGCCGACTTCCGTAGCGCCACCCGGCGCGCCGTGGCGGCCGGCTTCCGCGTAGTGGAAATCCATGCCGCCCACGGCTACCTGCTGCACCAGTTTCTGTCGCCGCTCAGCAACCAGCGCACCGACGAATACGGCGGCTCGCTCGAAAACCGCAGCCGGCTGCTGCTCGAACTAGTAGCCGCCATGCGCCACGAGCTGCCCGCCGACTTCCCGCTGCTAGTTCGCATCTCGGCCACCGACTGGACGCCCGGCGGCTGGACCACCGACGATTCGGTGCAGCTCGCCACCTGGCTGCGCGAGGCCGGCGTGGACCTACTCGACTGCTCGACCGGCGGCAACGTGAACGGCGCTAAAATCCCCGTCGGCCCCAATTACCAGGTAGAATTTGCCGAGCGCATCCGGCGCGAAACTGGTCTGCCCACCGGTGCCGTGGGCCTCATCACCACCGCCGCCCAGGCCGAGGCCATCGTAGCCAGCGGCCAGGCCGACCTCGTGCTGCTGGCCCGCGAGGAGTTGCGCGACCCGTATTTCCCGCTGCACGCGGCGCGGGAACTGGGGGCCGAGGTGGCGTGGCCGCCGCAGTACGAGCGGGCGAAGTAGCGCTGGGGGCTGGGTTGGTGCATCGTTGAACAGGGCGACACCCACATGAAATAGCCGCTGCTTACCAAGCACAGCTTATAGTTACTTTTGCGGCTATGGCTGTGCCCCGCAAAAAGAAACTTGGCTCCTATCCTACCCTGCTGGTGGTGTTCAGCATTACGCTGGCGCTGGTGGTGGTGGGCTTGTTTGGGCTGCTGCTGCTGCACGCCCACCGCCTGGGCGAGGCTGTGCGCGAAAACCTGGCCGTGCAGGTGTACCTCGAGCGCAACCTGCCCGAAACCGAGCTGCTGCGCCTGCGCCAGGACCTGGAGCACCAGCCCTTCGTGGCCGAGCGCGACGGCCACCCCCAGGTGCGCTACGTGAGCAAGGAAGACGGGGCCCGCCAGCTGCTGGAAACCACCGGCGAAGACTTCCACAACTTCCTGGACGACAACCCCCTGCACGATGCCTTCGTGCTCAACATCAAGGCCGAGTATACCGATACCACCCACCTGCGCCAGCTGGGCCAGCGCCTGCGCAGCCAGCGCGGGGTGTTTGAGGTAGACTACCCGCAAGACTTGTTTACGAGCATCAACAACAACCTGACGCGGGTGAGCTTGCTGCTGCTAGGCTTTGCAGGGGTGCTGGTGGTGGTGGTGGTAATCCTAATAAACAATACTATCAAGCTGGCCATGTTTTCGCAGCGGCTACTTATCCGCTCCATGCAACTGGTGGGCGCCACGCGGTTCTTTATCCAGCAGCCGTTCCTCCGGCGGGCCACCTGGCAGGGGTTTGCCAGCGGCGTGCTGGCAGCGCTGGTGCTGGTGGCTACCCTGCAATACGCCTATCTGGAAGTGCGCCAGCTCAAGCTACTGCACGATTATTACCTCACCGGCCTGCTACTGGCGGCCGTGGTGGGGCTGGGCACGGTCATTGGCTTCGTGAGCGCCTACCTGGCCGTGAACAAGTACATCAACGTGTCGCTCGACGAGTTGTATTAAGCTGGTGCCTGGGCCGCTCAAGCCTCTCCCTTTTAACCCTGTTCCGAATGCTTCTCCGTGGTTCTCCTGCTTCTGCTGCCTCCCGCTCCCGGGCCGGCAGTGTGCTGCCGGGAGGGCTACTGGTGTTGCTGGCCGCTATAGCGCCCTTGCGGGCGGCTGCGCAGTTGGGCGACTTCTGGTGGCATCTGAAAGACACGGCTTTCGTACGGCAGCACCATCTGCAATCCATTCGCATAACCCGGCGCGACCTGCGGGAATACGCCGGGCACAACAAGCCGAACAAGCACTGGCAGCCATTCGGGCAGTTTGTGTTCAACCGCGATGGCACAGTGAAGTCGTTTCGCGGTGCAGGCACCGGTCCGAAACGGGATGTGCCCTTTTACAACGGCAGCCAGGAGCACCCCACCCTCGACAGCCTGGGCCGGCTGCGGCGCAACGTGTTTGAGGCGGATGGTAAGCTGATTTTTGACGACGCTTACGAATATGATGCTACTGGTCACCTGCAACGCGTGCTGCGCACCGAGCCGGGCCAGACCGCCGCTACTCTGCTCCAGACCTACGCCTACAACGACCGGGGCCAGGAAACTGAGCAGCGCACGTACCCGTCTATTTTTAATTCTCCCTTCCCTGGCAGCCGCCTGAAGTTCTACGATGCGCAGCACCAGCTTTACGCATCTGAGTTCCGCTCTGTACCGTCCAAAGCCTCTTTCAGCCCTTACCTCGATTCGGTTTATTATGACCCACAGGGCCGGGTGAGCGCCGAGATGCACTATAGTTTTTCCAGAGGCCCCGCGCAAATCGTTTTTCGCACGCGCACAACCTACGACCAGCACGACCGCCACGTGTGGCAAACCCGCGAGGGCTTCGGCTCTAGTAATTACGTGAGCCACTGGATGTATAACAACGCTGGCGAGGTGCTGCTCAAACTAGAGCAGCACTACACGCAGGGGCTTAGCGGTGAAACCAACCACTTCGAAAAGTTTACGAGTCGCTACGACGACCGGGGTACGATAGTAGAAGAGAAACAGTACTACGCCAACTTTGTATCCCGGCCCCAGGACATCCAGGAAAGACACCTGGTAGAAAATCGCCGCTGGAAAACCACCTATTACCGCTAACTCGCACTTGTTTATGCAACCCACTCCCCGCTTCGCCTTCGGCCCCCGCAACTATCGCCTTATGTGGGCGGGCCTGGCCGTGCTCGCCGTCGGCTTCATCTCCATGACCCTGGACAAAGCCGACTACGGCGAAGGCTTCTTGGGCATTACCCTGGGGCCGATATTGCTGTTTGTCGGCTTCGTCATCGAGTTTGCAGCCATTCTGGTGCGCAGCAACCCCGGCGAGCTAGCCCCGGTAGCACCAGTTATCCAAGCTACGGCTCCTATTGCTGAGCCCACGCCGGTAGCGCCGGTGGTGCTGCCCGGCGCGGCCCCGGCCCGGCCGGCGTACAAGCGCCCGTAAGTTTGTGCCTTAGCCTTAGCAGAACGTCATGCTGAGCTTGCCGAAGTATCTTGCTCGCATCGTTGAACAATGATGCGAGCGAGATGCTTCGGCAAGCTCAGCATGACGTTGTATTATTACCCATTACCCCTATTACGCTCATTACCCATGACTTACTGGCAGGCCCTTTTGCTGGCTATTGTGGAAGGAATCACCGAGTTTCTGCCCGTTAGTAGCACTGGCCACATGATTATTGCCTCGCGGCTGCTGGGCATCGAGGCCACACCGTTTACCAAGCTGTTTCTGGTGGTTATTCAGCTCGGGGCCATCCTGTCGGTGCTGGTGGTATACTGGAAGCGCTTTTTGCAGAGCATCGACTTTTACCTCAAGCTACTGGTGGCTTTTGTACCCATTGTGGTGGTGGGGCTGCTGCTGAAAAAGCACATCGACGCGCTGCTCGAATCCGTCACGACTGTGGCTGTTATGCTGCTGCTGGGCGGTATCGTACTGGTATTCATCGACAAGCTGTTTCCACAGGAAAACTCCCAGGTGGGCGGGCGGCCGGTTACGACGCCCTCGTTTAAGGAAGCCCTTATTATTGGCGCGTTTCAGTGCCTGGCGGTGGTGCCGGGCGTCAGCCGCTCGGCGGCTACTATTATCGGCGGCCTCAGCCAGAAGCTCACGCGCCGGGCGGCGGCTGAGTTTGCGTTTTTCCTGGCCATGCCCACTATGGGCGCGGCGGCCGCTAAGGACCTGTACGACTACTATAAGGAGGCCCACGCGCACGGCGCAAGTTTGGGCCAACTGTTTTCGGGGCAGGAAGTGAAGCTGCTACTGTTTGGCAACGTGGTGGCGTTTGTGGTAGCGCTGTGCGTGCTCAAGCCCTTCGTGGGCTTTGTGTCGAAATACGGGTTTCGGGCCTTTGGCCTCTACCGCATTCTGGTGGGCGCAATCCTGCTGGCCCTGCTGGCGCTGAAAGTAAATTTGCAGCTAGTATGAGCAAGAAAGAACTAGCCGATTTTGACTTCGAAGCGGGCGAAGTGCTACTGCTCGACAAGCCCTTGACGTGGACTTCGTTTGACGTGGTGCGCAAGGTGAAGAACGCCCTGCGCCCGCGCAAAATCGGCCACGCCGGCACCCTCGACCCACTGGCTACCGGCCTGCTCATCCTCTGCACCGGCAAAAAAACCAAGGAGATAGACCAGATTCAGGCCCAGGAAAAAGAGTACGCCGGCACCTTCCGCCTCGGCCAAACCACCCCCAGCTTCGACCTCGAAACCGCCGTCGACGCCGAGCGCCCCTACCAGCACCTCATCGCCACCGACGTGGAGGCCGCCGCAGCCACGTTCGTGGGCCAAATCGAGCAGATACCGCCCATTTTCTCGGCCGTGAAGGTGGCCGGCAAGCGGGCCTACGAACTGGCCCGCAACGGTCAGGAAGCTGAAATCAAGCCTAAAACGGTAGAAATAAAAGTTTTCGAGCTAACCCGCATTGCCCTACCGGAAATAGACTTTCGCGTGGTGTGCTCCAAGGGCACTTACATCCGCAGCCTGGCCCGCGACCTGGGCGCGGCGCTGGGCTGCGGTGCGCACCTCACGCGCCTCGTGCGCACCCGCATCGGTGCCTACATCCTCGCCGACGCCTGGACCCTGGCCGACGTGCAAGCCCTGCAGCCGCCCCGCCCCGACGACGCGCCCCGGCGCGAACCACGGGAGCGCAGCCGCCCCAGCCGCGCTGGCCTCGATTTTTACGCCGCCCAGCAAGCCGCCGCTGCCGACGATGAGCCAAGCCCGACCCGCTGATTCCATGCACGTTATCCACGACCCAGCCGATTTTCCCCGCCTCACGAATGCCGTCGTCACCAGCGGTACCTTCGATGGGGTGCACCGGGGGCACCAGCGCATTCTGGCGCGGCTGCGGCAGGTGGCCGATGCAGTGGGCGGGCCGGCCGTGGTTATCACCTACTGGCCCCACCCGCGCCTGGTGCTGGGCCCACCTCCCTCGCACCCCGAGCTGCTGGAATTGCAGCTGCTCAACACTCTCGACGAGCGCATTGCCAAACTGGCCGAGCACGGCGTAGACTACCTGCTGGTGATGCCCTTCACCCGCGAATTTGCCGAGTGGACCTCGGCCCAATACGTGCAGGAGCTGTTGGTAAACACGGTGCAGGCCAGGCACTTGGTCATCGGCTACGACCACCGCTTCGGCAAAAACCGGGAGGGCGGCCTCGCCTACTTGCACGAGCACGCCGGGCACTACGGCTTCACGGTAGAGGAAATTTCGCGCCAGGATGTGGACGCCGTGGGCGTGAGCAGCACGCGCATCCGGCAGGCGCTGCGCGGGGGCGACGTGGCTACCGCCACCCGCTATCTGGGCTACCACTACCCCGTTACCGGCCTGGTGGTGCATGGCCAGAAGCTCGGCCGCACGATAGGGTACCCCACTGCCAACCTGCAGGTGCCCGAGGCGCTGAAGCTGGTACCAGCACAGGGCATCTACGCCGTATGGGCCGTTACGGCGGCCGGCGCCCGGCACCCGGCCATGCTCAGTATCGGCGTGCGCCCTACCATTGGCGCGGGCCTGGCCCAAACAATCGAGGTCAATCTGCTGGATTTCTCCGGCGACCTCTACGACCAACTCCTGACCCTGGAATTCGTAGCCTGGCTGCGCGGCGAAGAAAAATACGATGGCCTGCCCGCTCTCACCGCCCAACTGGCCCGCGATGCCGAAGCCACGCGAGTTGCCCTGGGACAATAATCAGTGGCTGGTAGTGGTTATTCCGTGAAACAAACTTTGTCGCCCTGACGACACCTCACCCCCTAGCCCCCTCTCCAAAAAAGAGGGGGAACTAGTTTCTAGTTCTAGAGCTAAAAAACTAGAGCTAGTTCTCCCTCTTTTTCGGAGAGGGGGCTAGGGGGTGAGGTGTCGTCAGGGCTCTACTCCCCCTTCTCCCTTGCGAAACCTCCTGCTAACCCTCCTCGGCAGCCTGCTGCTCACGCTGCCGGCCGCCGCCCAAAGCCGCATCACGGGCGTGGTGCAAGACTCCGTCACGCACGAGGCCCTGCCGTTTGCCAGCGTGTTTCTGGCTAATACTACCCTAGGGGCTACTACCGACGACGAGGGGAAATTCACGTTTGAGCGCGTGCCGAAGGGCGCTTACGATATCGTGGCTTCCTACGTGGGCTACCGGCTCAGCAAGCAGAATATTACCGTAGGCACTGCGCCCCAGACGGTGACATTACGGCCGGCCTCCTCGGGGCCGCAGTTGGCAGAAGTAACGGTGAAGGCCAATCCCCATCAGGCCGACGACTACCGCAAATTTGTGGGCTTATTTTTGGGACAAACGGCGTTTTCGAAGAAAACGCGCATCACCAACCCCGGCGAGGTCGACGTGTTTTACAACGACAGCACCAAGCAACTCACGGCCTCGGCCGATGATTTTGTGCAGGTAGAGAACGAGGCCCTGGGCTACCGCATCAAGTATTTCGGTATGCGCTTTCGCTACGATGAGGATGACGAATCGGAGAACTTTTCGGGCCAACCAGTTTTTGAGGAAATGACCCCGCGCGATGCCCAGCAGCAACAGCAGTGGGATGCCAACCGGGCGGCCGCCTACCACGGCTCGCTCACGCACTTCCTGAAAAGCGTGTACGACAACCAGGTAGAACAAGAAGGCTTCCTGGCCCAACAGGTGCGCATCCGCAACAACCCCCAGGCGGTGCCGCCCGTGCAGGCCCGGCTCTACCCCGCGCCCCTGCGCACCGACAGCCTGCGCCGGGTGTCGGCCGATAAGTCGCAGGTGTTTCTGCGCTTCCGGCACGAGTTGCAAGTAGCGTATTTCGGCGAAACCCCCGACCCTAACTACGACCAGCCCATGGCCGAGCTGGGCCCCGCCAAAAAGCCTTGGCCCACCAAGCGCGAAGTGTCGCGCCTGCATCTATTGGTCCCCGAAGTAGAAATTCAGCCCAATGGCACCCTCACCAACCCGCTACAAGTGCTTACGGGCGAATACTGGGGCTTCGAGAAAATCGGCGAGCTGCTGCCGCTGGATTATGTGCCGAAATAGCATTTGAGCTTGGTTCACCGGGCCGCTCGCTGGCGCCGCCTATGCTCCAGCCATGCCATTATAGGCATTACCAGGGCCACCCCCGCCCCTGCACCTAGTCCGGTATAGACTGCGTCGGGCAGTGGCCCGTGCCAGGCCACCCAGGTACCCAGCAGCCCCCAGGCTACCGGCAGTGGCAGTGGCAGTAGCGGGTCGCGCCCGCGCCAAGCCAGCCGCAGGGCGATGCCAGCAGCCAGCAGAGCTAGTAGTAGGTTGGCAGGCAGCACGGCTGGCTTCGGCAGTTGCCAGCCCAGTGCGTCGCGCAGGCCAAGCGTGAGGTTGAGCACCGTGGCCAGCAGTATCCAGCCCAGATATAAGCTCAGAAACCACGCTGGCCAGCCCGGAACCGTACCCGCCAGTATCAGGGGCCGAGCGCGAGCATAGGCCCAACTCAGGGCGGCTAGTAGCAGCAGCATGACCAGCATACTCGCTCCCAACTGCTCGTAGCTGAATACGAGCGTCCAAGTGGTAGTAGCCAGCACAGCCAGCGTGAGGGGCGGCGTTAGGGCCGCAGCCAGCGCCGCGTAGCGCTGCCGGGGTAGTGCTTGCCAAACCGTGTACAAGACCAAGCCGCCAAAAATGACGCCCCAGATGCTGAAGGCGTAGCCAGCCGGCGTCAGCAGTGTGGGATGCCGGGCCGACATCTGCCCGTTGCTGAACGCTCCGGCCGGGGGCGCACGTTGTAATAGTAGTTGACATAGAGGCAAGCTGCCACCGCCACCGGCAGCAGCCAGCGCCCAGGTACGGCGGGGCCGGCGGCTGCCTTCTCCCCGGCGTGGCTCATACAAACAGTCCCTCTACCGACAAATACCGCTCGCCGGTGTCGTAGCAGAAGGTGAGCACCCGGCCGCCCTTTGGCACTTCGGGCAGCTTCTTGGCTACCGCCGCCAGCGAGGCGCCCGACGAGATGCCGCATAGGATGCCTTCTTCCCGAGCCGCCCGGCGCGTCATCTCGAAGGCTTCGTCGCGGCTCACCTGGATAGTGCCATCAAGGACGTCGGTGTGCAGGTTTTCGGGGATAAAGCCTGCGCCGATGCCCTGGATGGGGTGCGGCCCCGGCGCCCCCCCGCTGATAACGGGCGACAGCTCTGGCTCCACGGCGAAGGTTTTCATGTTTGGAAAGAGAGGCTTGAGCACCTCCGTTATGGCCGTGATGTGGCCGCCCGTGCCCACGCCGGTAATGTGGAAGTCGAAGCCCTCGGGAGCGTCGCGCAGCAGCTCCTGGGCCGTGGTTTCGGCGTGGATGCGGATGTTGGCGGCATTTGAGAACTGCATGGGCATCCACGCGCCGGGAGTAGCATTTACTATTTCCTGGGCTTTGGCAATGGCGCCTTTCATGCCTTGCTCGCGGGGCGTCAGTTCCAGTTGGGCACCGTAGGCAGCCATGAGGCGGCGGCGCTCGATGCTCATGCTTTCGGGCATCACCAGCGTGAGGCGGTAGCCTTTCACGGCGGCTACCAGGGCCAGGCCCACGCCGGTATTGCCCGAGGTGGGCTCCACGATGAGGCTGTCTTTGGTGAGCGTGCCGTCGCGCTCGGCCTGCTCTATCATGGCCAGCGCAATGCGGTCCTTGATGGAGCCGCCGGGGTTTTGGCGCTCCAGCTTCACCCACACTTCCACGTCGGGCCGCTCGGCGGCAAAGAGCTTGTTGAGTTTGAGCAGCGGCGTATTGCCGATGACATCAAGAATGGAATTGGCTTTCATGGGTTAGTTGTCAGTTAGTAGTTGGTAGTTGGTAGTGAAAATGGCGGCGGGCAGTCTGTGGTATGCTCGTTCAACAGCCTGATAACTGACAACAAACAACTGACAGCTAGCTAAATTGAAAACGCCAGCTCGCCCGCCGGGTCGTCTTGGCGGGCGATGTGGAGCTGGGCGCGGTGGTACACGCGGGAGTGCGAGGGCACGCTCTCCGTCAGCCACACGTTGCCGCCGATGATGCTGCGGGTGCCGATAACCGTGCTGCCGCCCAGAATGGTGGCGTTGGCATAGATAACAACGTAGTCCTCAATGGTAGGGTGGCGCTTGAGGCCTTGCAGGGCTTTGGTCACGCTCAGCGCTCCCAGCGTCACACCTTGGTAGAGCTGCACGTGCCGGCCAATATGGGCGGTTTCGCCGATGACGATGCCCGTGCCGTGGTCGATGCAGAACGCCGCCCCGATGCGAGCTCCCGGGTGGATGTCGATGCCCGTGCGCTGGTGGGCGTACTCGCTCAGCAAGCGCGGCAGGCGCGGCACCCCGTGCTGGTACAGGGCGTGGGCCAGCCGGTGCATAGCCGTAGCATAAAACCCTGGATACGAACTAATTATCTCGGCCAAATCCTGGGCTGCCGGGTCGGCGGCCAGCATGGCGGCAGCGTCTTGCAGCAAGGCATTCCGTAGGGCAGGCAGTTCCGCAAACAGAGCTACTGCCAGCGCCGCTGGGGTAGCTGGCAGCTCCGGCACCAGCGCCAGCAGCCCGGCCACATCGGCCTGTAGCTGGTAGAGCGTGGCGGCTACGGCATCGGGGCTACCCAAGGGCCGGGCGGCCCGCTCGGGGAACAGTACAGCCAGTACCTGCTCGGCTAGCGCGCAAAATGCCGCCCCCGGCAGAGGTGCCGACACGGCCGCGTGCGCCTGTGCCAGGTCGTTGGCAAAGTTTTCGGCGGCAGTGGACACGGCAGAATCATGGCTAAATGGGTAGCGCCCCCAGATGAGAGCAGGCTTGGTGTACGTAACCAGCGCGGTAGAGAAAGGTTCGGGCCGGGCAACCGCAGGCGTAGGCCAGCCGTTAGCCAACGGTGGTTTGGAGTGGCACTCCGGCTTGGCCGCACTTGGCGCTTAACCAAGTTCATTCACCTTATTTACGCACCGGCGTGCCACGCCGGACTATCCCGTTTTATGTCCGTTTCCAACGTCAATGCCAACTCGGCCCCGCAGGGTGCCAATGGCGAAAAGCAACTGGCCGCCGGCCATCACCTCGCCATGCGCCTCTGGGAAGATGAGCAGCCCGGCGAGCCTAAGCCCGCTACACACCGCCCCTACGAAACCGTCGGCTACGTGCTCAAAGGCCGCGCCGAACTGCACATCGAAGGCCAGATTATCCTGCTCGAACCCGGCTCGTCATACCTCGTGCCCCAGGGCGCCGGCCACACCTATAAAATTCTGGAAACCTTCTCGGCTGTTGAGGCCATCACCATAGTGAACGAGTAGTTGCTGGGCACGCAATAACCAGCTAAAAAGAACGTCATTCCGAGCTTGCCGAGGAATCTCGCTCGCCAATTAAACTAATTGGTAGCACCGCCTTGGTTCGACGATTGAGTTGGTGGGCGAGCGAGATTCCTCGGCAAGCTCGGAATGACGTTCTTTTTAGCTGGTTACCTATTCAATTTACCCTGGCACTTCCCGTGTAAAAAAGTCAACTGCCCGGCGCTCAGAGTAATAATCCCCGTTGTGGTGCCCTTCGGCAAAACCAACGTGGCCACCGGTAGCCGGGGTTTCGAGGAAAAAGAACTGACTGGCCGCTGCAGCCTCGCGAGGAAAGCAAGGGGCCGGCAAAAAGGGGTCGTTCAGGGCATTGACCAGTAAGGCCGGAATGCGAATATTGCCCAAGTACTGCCCCGACGCGGAGTGCGCATAATACGCATCGGCCGAGGCAAAGCCATGCAGCGGAGCCGTGTACTGCTCATCAAACTGCGGAAAATCGTGTAGGTTGTCCAGCTTCGTCAAGTCTAGTTGGCCGGGCAGGTGCTGGTCTTTAACGCGGATTTTCTGGCGCAACGATTTCATAAAGCGCCGCAGGTACAGCCGGTTCTGCCAGCGGCTGATGTGCTCGGAACCGGCCTTGAGGTCGGTAGGCACCGAGAATACGGCGGCCCGCCGCACCTGGAGCGGCACGCGGGCGGCATCCTCACCCAGGTATTTGAGCGTCACGTTGCCGCCCGCTGAAAAGCCGGTGAGGTAAATTTCGGGGTATTCCAATACCTTGATAGCATGCTGGATAATGGCGGCTAGGTCGTCGGTATCGCCCAAGTGGTAGGCGCGGAGCAGGCGGTTGGTTTCGCCGCCGCAGCCACGGTAGTTCCAGGCCAGCGCATCGAAGCCGGCCTGGGTGAGGGCGCGGGCCATACCGCGCACGTAGGGCCGGTCGCTGCTTCCCTCCAAGCCGTGCGAGATAATGCCCAACCGCGTAGCCTGCCGCGGCCCGGCCGTGGCCCAGTCGAGGTCCAGGAAATCGCCATCGGGCAGTTCGAGCCGCTCACGACGGTACTGCACGTCGGGCACGCGCCGCAGGGTGCTGGGCAGGATGGTTTGCAGGTGCCCATTGGCTAGCAGAGCGGGCGGCCGGTAGGGAGAGGTTGGTAGTAAGGGCATTGAAAAAGCTAGGCATCTGTAGCGAAACAGGTGAATCGGCTTGGCGCGGTACCGGCCCGTAGTGCGGACGATAGAACTTGTGAACGTCTAAACATTGTTCCGCCCCCGTTTGGATACCTCAAATTTACTTCCTACCTTTGCCCTCCCAAACGCGAAAACATCAGCCGCCCGGCTGCTTTTATAGAATCTCCTTTTTGTCATGGCAAATCATAAGTCGGCTATCAAGCGCATCCGCAGCAACGAAGCGAAGCGTGTACTGAACCGCTACCAGCACAAGTCTACCCGCACGGCCATTAAAAAGCTGCGCGACCTCACCGATAAATCCGCTGCCCAGGAGCTGCTGAAGAAAGTGTCGTCGATGCTAGACCGCTTGGCCAAGAAGAACATCATCCACAAAAACAAAGCTGCTAATAACAAAAGCAAGCTGACAAAACTCGTTAACGCGCTTTAGCGCGAGACGAGTTCTAGCGGGGCCGGACTCTGCCGCCCCACCGTTCGGTCCCGCGCTTCTTACCAGAAAGCCCCGCTATTGCTAGCGGGGCTTTTTGCGTTGGCAGCAAAGGGCGCAACATTTCCAAAAGCGAGCGTAAAGGCCGAGCTTAAAACGTAACCCCGCTGTCCTCCGAAGCAGTTTTCGGCTCCTGACCGGTTTTCTTGCTTTCCAACTGATGCAGTACATCTTCTGCTACGCCGCGCCCGAATAGGCTGAGACCGGCATTGAGCACGACCAGCGCCCCGGTACCGGCTGCTACCCAGCGGCGAGCCGGTGCCCCAGAGGCTTTAAGCTGCCCTGCCCAATCGACGAGGCAGGCTCCGGCACCTACTGCCAATAGCCCCAGGGGCGAAAAGAGCAGCCATTTTGATTTGTGAGTCATACTAAAGAGACTATGCTACGTGAAGGGATTAAAAGCACTTGGCTACTTTCCTACACGGGTTCCAGCAGCCAAGGTTTTGACCGGGAAACAATCAAGTTTCCGTGAAGCGAGTAGCCGCCTATCAACTTAGGGGTATGCTTCAAGAAAAATAAGTTTATTTCCTATGAACCCCTCTCTTTTGAAGCGCTTTTAGCTGTGTTAAACCTATTGTTGCGCTATGTCCTATCTTTGTTGAGGTTGTTTTCTGAATATTATTCTTTATGCCTCGTACTCAAATTCTAGCCCGTTTCTCACTGCTAGCGCTCATCGCGCTGGCGCTAGTAGCAGCTTTTATGCCCCAAAACCACCCCGACGCCGCCCCCGGCGACCTACACCCGGCCGATGTGGCCTGGATGCTGCTCGCCTCGGGCCTGGTGTTGCTCATGACGCCGGGGCTCGCCTTTTTTTACGGCGGCATGGTAAACCGGAGCAGCATTATTTCCACGATGCTGCAAAGCTTTATCGCCCTGGGCGTTATCTCGGTGCTGTGGTATGTGGTGGGCTTCTCGCTGGCTTTTGGCGACGATGTGGGCGGCTACGGGCTCATCGGCGACCCGCGCACGTTTTTCATGTTCAACAACGTAGGCACGGCCCCGCATCCGCACCTGGGCATGGGGCTGCCGCTGGTGCTGTTTGCCGCGTTTCAGCTCAAGTTCGCCATCATCACGCCCGCCCTCATTAGCGGTGGCTTTGCCGAGCGCATCCGGTTTTGGGGCTACCTCATTTTCATTGGGCTATTCAGCTTATTTATTTACTGCCCGCTGGCGCACTGGGCCTGGCACCCCGACGGCTTCCTGGCCAAGTGGGGCGTGCTCGACTTCGCGGGAGGCACGGTGGTGCATATTTCGGCGGGCTTCGCAGCCCTGGCGGGGGCGCTGTCCATTGGCCGGCGCCGCGCCCACCTGGATGGGCACGCGCACGTACCGGTCAATATTCCGTTCGTAATTCTGGGCACTGGCTTGTTGTGGTTTGGCTGGTTTGGCTTCAACGCCGGCTCCGCTTTTGGGGCCAATGCGCAGGCGGTGCAGTCGTTTGTGACTACGCACCTGGCTTCGGCTGCCGCCATGCTTACCTGGATGCTGCTGGAATCGGCGCGGGGGCAGCGGCCCTCCGCCATGGGCACAGCCATCGGGGCAGTGGTGGGGCTGGTGGCTATTACCCCGGCGGCTGGCTATGTGAGCTACGGGCCGGCGCTGGCCATTGGCATCCTGGCCTCGGGGGTGAGCTTTGGGGCAGTGCTGCTCAAAAGCCGCACGACCCTGGATGATACCCTCGACGTATTTCCGTGCCACGGTGTGGGCGGCATCGTGGGGATGCTGGCTACGGCCCTGTTTGCGCAGAAAGGCGGGCTCTTTACGGGCGGCGGCCCGGCCCTGCTCGGCTACCACCTGCTCACACTGCTGCTCGTGGGCTGCTTTACTTTTGGGGGCTCGTGGGTGCTCTACTGGGTCACCAACCTGGTAGTGCCCATTCGGGTAAACGCCGAAAACGAGACGCGCGGCCTCGACACGAGCCAGCACGGCGAAACGGTGCTTGCGGCGTAGGCTGGCGGGTGGCGCGTCGCCCTATATGCCCTCCCTATGACTAAGCTCTTTTTTTCAGAATACGACCCCAACCCTGCGGCCCAGGCTGCCCGCCCCCTCGTCATTGTAGGGGCCGGCGGCCTGGGCCGCGAAGTGTTGGTGCTCCTGCGACAGCTTAATGCGGCTGGGGCTGCGTGGGATGTGCGTGGCTTTTACGACGACCACGCTCCCGCTGGGCCTACCGTAGCGGGCCTGCCCTACCTCGGCACCAGCGCCGACCTCAACGCTACTTCCGAGCCGCTGGCGGTGGTAGTAGCCATGGGCCACGGAGCTACCCGCGCCGCCGTAGTGGCCCGGCTGACTTCGCGGCAGCTCTCGTTTCCGGCGCTGGTGCATCCGGGGGTGGCGCTGGCCCCAGAGCAGCGCATTGCCCTCGGCGAGGGCTGTATTATCCAGCAGGGCTGCATCCTTACGTGCGACATTGTGCTCGGGCGCTTCGTGCTGCTCAACTTGGGCTGCACCGTCGGGCACGATGCCGTGCTGGAGGAATTCTGCTCACTCATGCCCCATGCCAACGTCGGGGGCGGCGCGCACCTGGGTGCCCGCAGCTACCTGGGCACCAATGCCACCGTTATTCACCAGGTGCGGGTGGGGGCCGATGCCACCATCGGGGCCGGGGCGGTGGTCGTGCGCGAAGTCCGCCCGCATGCCACCGCCGTAGGTGTACCAGCGTCAGAATTGAGATAGGACTTAGGCATAGGTCATGTGCCAGTCAGTTCTACCCTGCTAAAAAAATTGGCCGCGCGTAGGGTGCGGGGCTTGCCCCCGCCCGTCGTTGTTACATCACTGACGTTACGCAGTCATTGAAATCGTGACCCGGTCTGACCGCCGTAGGCAGTCTGACCGGTTGCCGAGTGAACCATACGCCCGAACGACAGCAGCCAACAGCCGCTCAGACCGCCTAGGGCGGTCAGACCGGATTACGACTCCAACGACTGCGTAACGTCAGTGATGTAACAACGACGGGCGGGGGCAAGCCCCGCACCCTACACGCGGCCGCCCAAAACAGCTTGCAAATGGGGACAAAAAAATAGTAGAGTAGCGTGTGATAACCCTATCTTCATTATTCATTACTAATTCTTAACTCTTGCCCCGCATTTATCTTTCCCCGCCCCACTTAGGCCGCCACGAGCTGAACTACCTACATAAAGCAGTGGAAGACAACTGGGTAGCTCCCCTTGGCCCCAACATCACGGGCTTCGAGGCCGACATTTGCGCGGCGGTGGGCGTACCTTACTGCGTGGCCCTGACCTCGGGCACGGCGGCTATTCACCTAGGGCTGCTGCTACTTGGCGTGGGGCCCGGCGATGAGGTACTGTGCCCCTCGTTCACGTTTGTAGCCACGGCCAACCCTATTCTGTACTGCGGGGCTACGCCGGTATTTGTAGACAGCGAAGCCGACACCTGGAATATCTGCCCCGAGCGCCTGCGCGAAGCCATTACCGACCGCATCCGGCTGGGCAAAAAGCCGAAAGCCCTGGTGCTGGTGCATCTGTATGGGATGCCTGCCCGACTGGCCGAAATTCAGGCCATTGCCACCGAATACAACCTGCCCATTCTGGAAGATGCCGCCGAAGCGCTGGGTTCATCCTGGCAGCACCAGCCGCTGGGCGGCTTCGGGCGGGTGGGCGTGTTTTCGTTTAATGGCAATAAGATACTGACTACCAGCGCCGGGGGTGCGCTCGTTACCTACGACCGCGCCCTGGCCGAACGGGCGCGGTTTCTGGCTACCCAGGCCAAAGACCCGGCACCGCACTACCAGCACTCACAGGTGGGCTATAATTACCGCCTCAGCAACCTGCTGGCAGGCATCGGCCGGGGCCAGATGGAGCTACTGGAAGACCGGGTGAAGCGCCGCCGCGAAATTTTCAACTGGTACCGCGAGCACCTCGCTGGCCTGCCCGGCCTGGCCGTAGCCCCCGCCACCGAGCTACCCGGCAGCCACAGCAACCGCTGGCTCACCACTGTGCTGCTCGACCCCACCGCCACCAGCGCCACCCCCGAAACCGTGCGCCAGCACCTCGAAACGCGCCGCATCGAGAGCCGCCCCCTCTGGAAACCACTGCACCTGCAGCCCCTCTTTGCCGAGGCACCCCGGTACGGCGGCGACGTATGCGCCAGCCTGTTTGCCCAGGGCCTGTGCCTGCCCAGCGGCACCGCCATGGGTGACGAGGAGTTGCGCCGCGTGGCAACGGCATTAAAAGAAGCCCTGGCGCAATAGCGAAGTGGTGCCACGACTTTTTTGTCGTGGTACCACTATTCCGGCGCGCCGTTAGCTTCGCCGACCTTTGGTTCAACGAGTAGTGGTGCCACGACAAAAAAGTCGTGG
>JBPBPU010000140.1:0-117138 GCA_050954465.1 Janthinobacterium lividum | reverse complement strand
ACCACTGGCTGCTGTCTGACGTTCTTTGTAGTAGCCAACCACTACTAGACCCAAATGCCCTTTTCCCGCCGCCTTTTACTCGCTTGCTGCCTGGGCGTGCTGGCAGTCGGCACCGTGCAGGCGCAGGATGTGTACTATTCGCAGGCGTTTGCCAACCGCCAAACCCAAAACCCGGCCTGGGTGGGCCTCATCGACGACTACAGCGCTACGCTTAGCTTCCGCGACCAGCTGCCGCAGTTAGCGGGCTCGTTTATAACCACGCAGCTAGCCGGCGATGTTCGACTGCCCCAGCCCGGCCTGCACCACGCGCTGGGGGCCATAATTACGAACGACTACGCCGGGGCCGTGGGCTACACCCGTTTTGAGGCCAGTGCGCAGTATGCCTACCACACACGCCTCACGCGCACGCTGGCTTTGAGCGGCGGTGCTACGCTGGGCTACGGCCGCCAGCGCGTGGGCTACGACAACTACACCTTCGGCGACCAGTACGCCGCCGATGGCACCCCGCTCGGAGCCTCGGTCGAAAACCTGAGCAGCGTGCTACCCGTCAACTACCTCACAGCGGGGCTGGGCGGCATACTGTATGCCGAAGAAGGGTGGATAAGCTTGTCGGCCCAGCACCTGAACCAGCCCAACCTGGGCTTTCAGCAGCAGGCGGTACTGCCCATGCGGCTGGCCGTTAGTGCGGGCTACAAGCTCTTTTTCCGGCACCCGCGTGGGGAAGCTACCCGCACCGAGGCCCACGAAATCAGCCTAGTGCCCACTCTGGCCTACACCCGGCAAGGCGGCTCACAGCGCTCCGAAGCCGGGGTTTATTTTATTGCTAAACCCGTGACTCTTGGGGCCGTATACCGCAACCTGAACGATGCCACCCTGGGTGGTACGCAGCATGTGGCCGCGCTACTAGCAGGTATCGAGACGGATGACTACCGGTTTGGCTATAGCTACGATGTGGGTTTGAGTTCGTTAGCCAATGATTTGGGCGGCGCACATGAAATAACTTTCAGCTTTCGGGCGTTTGATAAGCTCGAAGGTGCCTACCGCCGATTAAGGCGGCGTAATTATCCGCTGGTACCTTGCCCGGCATTCTGATTCTTCGTAATATTGCAACTTCATTGCCCTGACTGAATTATTCCGCCTTTGGCAAATTTTATTATGAGATTTACTAACTGTCTTACCCTATTGGCGGCCGGCACGCTGGCCCTGGCGGGCTGCCACAAAAACGGCACGCCCACTGCCTCCAACCCCGGCGATAAGTCGACTACCACCGGCATAGCCTACAATACCGACGAGGGCATGACGGTGAAGGACTTCAAGCAGGCGGCCACCGGCCCCGGCCTCGTGTTTATTGAGGGAGGCCGCACCGTCCTGGGCTCGCAGGAAGAGGATGTGACCAACAACCACGACAACATTGAGCGAACCGTTACCATCGCCTCGTTCTTCATGGACGAAGCCGAGGTAGCTAATATTCACTGGCTCGAATACCTGCACTCCCTGCGCAAGGATTCGACCGAGGAAAAATACAAGGCTGCCCTGCCCGACACCACCGTGTGGGCCCGCGACCTGTCGTTCAACGACCCCTATGTAACCTATTACTTGCGCTACCCCGGCTTCCGCTTCTTCCCGGTAGTGGGCGTAAACTGGCTGCAAGCCGACAGCTACTGTGCTTGGCGCACGGCCAAGGTGAACGAAAGCCTGGCTAAAAACGGGGCCGGTGGCAAGAGCAAAGGCAAAAAGAGTAAGAAGGGTAAAAAAGACGAAGGCGGCGCGGCCGAAGGTGGCGTTGCTACCAAAGCGGGTGCGCTATCGGACGGCTCGGGCCGCGCCTCCATCGAAGATGGCAACACCCTGCCCGACTACCGCCTGCCCACCGAAGCTGAGTGGGAATACGCCGCCCAGGCTCTCATTGGCACGCAGGAGGTAGGCAACGAAAACCAGGAAGCCGGCCGCATCTATCCCTGGGATGGCCGCGCTACCCGCAACCCCTACGGCAAAAGCCAAGGCCAGTTCCTGGCCAACTTCAAGCGGGGCCGGGGTGACTACGCCGGCATCGCGGGCAGCCTCAACGACGGTGCCATGATTACGGAGTACATCTACGCTTACCCCCCGAACGACTACGGCCTCTACAACATGGCCGGCAACGTGAACGAGTGGGTGCAGGACGTGTACCGCCCGCTTTCGTTCCAAGACGTAGAAGACCTGAACCCCTTCCGCCGCAACGGCGTGGGCGACGACGCGAAGAACTACGACAAAAAAGGCTACCAGTCACTGATTGACGACCACGTTCGCGTCTACAAAGGTGGCTCGTGGCGCGACGTAGCCTACTACCTCTCACCCGGCACCCGCCGCTTCATGGCCGAGGACTCTGCTACCGCTACCATCGGCTTCCGTTGCGCCATGATTAACGCCGGTAGCAACAAGTAAAATCGCAGATGGACGCAGATGCAGGCGTCAGTTCTGCTAAATGATAACAAGAAGGCCGCTCGTGAGAGCGGCCTTTTTTAGTTTATGCTTCTTGGCTAATTGTGTTGAAAAATCTTTTGGGAGGAATAGCTTGACGCCTGCATCTGCGTTATCTGCGTCCATCTGCGATTCAAGCGGCCGCAATGGTGGCGATGCTCACCGCCCGCGCACCGGCGGCCAGCAGGGCCGCGCCGCAGGCTTCGAGAGTAGCGCCGGTAGTGAGTACATCGTCGACCAGCAGGATATGGCGGCCAGCGATGGCCTGAGGCTGCGCCACCTCGAATACAGTGGCAACGTTTTGCCAGCGTTGGGTGCGGCTTTTGCGGGTTTGGGAAGCGGTGTGCTCGGTGCGGCGTAGCGCGTCGGCGGCGCGGGGACAGCTTAGGGCCTGGGCCATGCCTTCGGCAAAGGCATCGGCTTGGTTGTAGCCCCGGCGGGCCAGCTTGCGGCGGTGCAGCGGCACGGGCACCACCACGTCGAAAGTGGTGTGCAGGCCGGCAGCCTGTAGCTCGGCCCCATAGAGCTGGCCCAGCGCCACGCCTACTTGCTGCTGCCCCTGATACTTGAGCTGGTGCAGGAGCTGCTGTACCCGGCCGTGCCGCAGAAAGCGCAGGTAGCTAAGCGTATAAGCCACGGGCAGCTTGCCCCAGAAACGGCGGGCCAACGGGTTTTCGGCGAGAGGCAGCAGGTGGTAGTCGGTGTAGGGCAGCTCGGCGCGGCAAGTGGTGCAGAGGTGCTGTTCGCCGGATACCAGCGGCTCGGTACACGCTAGGCAGGGCCGGGGGAAGAACAGGGCCCAGAAATTGGCCAGTAGCGGGCGCAGCATCTTTTGGTGATTAAGTAGGGAGATAATAAGGCGCAAGGTAGGACTAGGTCGCAGCTTTTTAACCTTTATGCTGGTATGGGTTGTTACCTCCTCACCTCATTACTCTCTCACCTCATCACCACTAAAAATGTCTTTAACCACCGATTTCAACGACTACCGCCAGCGCATGAATGAGCGGGTGCTGGCCTACGACAACAAAGTCATCAAGCGCTTCTTCAACCTCGACACCAACGCCTACCAGGATGGCGCACTACCCGTAAAGGTGAAGGAAATGCTGGGCCTGGCTTGCTCCCTGGTGCTTCGTTGCGACGACTGCGTGAAGTACCACCTCGGCAAGTGCCACGAAGAAAACCTAAGCGACGACGAAGTATTCGAGGTATTCGCCATTGCCAACCTCATCGGCGGCAGCATCGTGATTCCGCATTTCCGCCGCGCCGTCGAATACTGGGAAACCCTCCGCACGGAAGCCGGTACTCCCCTACCCACTGCCCCCCACCCGCCCCATGCCCATTAACCAACCACCTAGCCCCGAAACCGAAGCCGAGTTCAGCGCCCGCTGGGAACACCTGCTGGCAGCAATGGAAGTCCGCTTCGGCCGTCGCCCCGACCTCAATGCGCTGCTACTGCTCATTGGCGTGCAGGAGCTGGGCCAAGGTGTGGCCGATTTCACCAAAGAGCAAAAGCAGGACCTCATGCATGTGGCTACCTGCAAGCTCTTCAGCCTCAGTGGCCACTACGAGCTGGCCAGCACCGACCCCGAAGGCTGGCCCCATTACCGCCTGCTGACGCCCGTGCCCTTTGCTAACCTAAAGGAGCAGGAAAGGATGCTGAAATGGCACATGCTGGAATACTTCGACGAGTTGGACACGGAGAGTTGAGGCGGCTGGCCTCGGCACGACTACAAAAGTCTTTTTCCAGACTTTTGTAGTCGAGTAGCTGCTATACTACTATAATCTGAACTACTAACTTGAAAATCGTTTCGTATAACCTCAACGGCCTGCGCTCAGCCCTGAGCAAAGGGCTGCTAGACTGGGTGGCGGCCACCCGGCCCGATGTGCTTTGCGTGCAGGAAATAAAAGCCGGCACTACGGCCCTCGACGTGAGTGGGCTCACCGACCTGGGCTACCATGCCTACCTGCACCCTGCTCAAAAGCCGGGCTACAGCGGCGTGGCTACTTTCAGCCTGCCTAAGCCCCAGGCGGTGGTAACCGGCTGTGGCAATGACTTGTACGATACTGAAGGCCGGGTGCTGCGGCTCGATTTTGAGGACGTGTCGGTGCTGAATACCTACATGCCTTCGGGCACGAGCGGGCCACTGCGGCAGGCATTCAAGGTAGAGTGGCTGCACTGGCTTCGGGCCTACGTGGCCGGCCTGCGCCAGCAGCCCGAGGTACTGCTCCTTGTTATTGGCGGCGATTTCAACTGCTGCCAGACGGCCATTGACCTGCACAACCCCCAGGCCAACCAAAATAGCCCCGGCTACACGCCCGAAGAGCGCGAGTGGTTCCAGAACCTATTGGCCGATGGCTTCGTGGACTCATTTCGGCACCTGCACCCGCACGCGCCCGGCCACTACTCCTGGTGGAGCTACCGCGCCGGGGCCCGCACCCGCAACGTAGGCTGGCGCCTCGACCACCTGCTTCTCGACCCCGCCCTGCTGCCCCGCCTGCGCGGGGCCGGCCTCGCGTCCGATGTAGTTCACTCTGACCACTGCCCCGCCTGGGTGGAGTTGGAAACTGCATCTTAACGTGGCTTTTGTTTGCTGGTAGGCTGTTGCCCTCCGCGCTCTGACTTTTTCCTCCAGAATTGTTAAGTTCTGGGGGAAAAAGTCAGAGCGCGGAGGGCGATATTTCCCTACTGCACCTCCAGCCGGCGCGAACCTAGCAGCTGGCCACTGGCCTCCCGCACTACTACCAGGTATAGCCCGGCCGTTAGCTTAGTAGTAGGCAGCATCAGGCTGGCATCGGTGAGAGAGGCGCTTACTTGCTGCTGATAAAGCAGTTGGCCACCACCGCTGTACACGCTGATGCTGGCTCCCGGCTGCAGCGCGGCAATGCCCCCCACCGTCACCTGCCCGGCGGTGGCCGCTACGGGATTGGGGTATAAACTCACTTCCGTAGGGGCAGCGCCGGCGGCTAGCACTGCTACCGGCGAGATGGTAGTGCTGCCATCAATATCTACCTGGCGCAAGCGGTAGTAGAGGGTAGTCCCCAGGCCCGCCGTTGCATCCAGGAAGCGGTACTGGCGGGGCTGGCTGCTGGTACCGGCCGCCGCTACCCGCCCAACCGCCTGGAAACCAGCGCCTAATTCGGCCATGCGCTCCACTACGAAATACGCGCTGTTTTGCTCCGAAGCTGTGGCCCAGCTAACCTCGACCGGCCCGGCACCGGCTGGCCGCCGCACCCCGAAGCTGGTAAGCGTCACGGGCAACGGGGCAGTAGGCGTGCGGATGGAGAAGCTACCATCGGTGTCGTCGGCGAAGGCGTAGAACACGTTATTGGTGTCGAAGGCGCTTAACGCACTGCCGAAACTGATGCGTACTTTGGAAAAGTCGGCGGTGGTGTTGAAGCTGATGCGGCGGCGGTTGTTGGGCAGCACCGCCAGCGTTAACAAGGGCGAGCCGGTGGCCGACTCCAGTACTTGGCCGGCCGCGTCGTAGGTCGTGAGCGTAATATTTTCGAGGGCCGAAGCATCGAGCATGCTACTACGCCCAAGTACCGCGCCCGCCCGGTTGCCGGCCAGGCCGTCCCCGTTCAGGTCGAGGCGCAGGCCGATGGAGGTGATGCCAGCAACCGTTTTCTGCACCATAGCACTGTCGTTGCGGCTGGCGTTGGCGGCATATTCAGGGTTTGTAATGCCGCAGTTCACACAGGCTACGCCATTGTTTTCTACCTGAAAATGGCCGGTGGTGTTGGCAAAATCTGAGTACACTGGCAGCGGCACCGCGACGGCGGCCAGGCCCACGCCGAAGTAGAGTTGGAGGTTGTCTAGCGCCGTCACCAGCCCCGTGCGCTCAATGGATACCTCATCGAACGACTGGGTGGCCTGGAAGCTCACCAGCGCCCGGCCATCAGGCAACACGCTCAAACCCAGCAGTGAAGCCCCGCTCCCCGCCCGCTCCACCTCCGTGCCGCCGAGGTACGAGCGCACCACTAGGTTGGTGAGGATGCCTGCATCGAGCAAGTTATTGGTGCGCCCTATTACAAAGCCGGCCCAGTAGTGGGCAGGGGCCGTGCCATTGAGCTTCACGCGCAGCAGCCCGTCGCAGTTAACGGTAACCAGGCTGGCAAAAGAGGCATAGTTGGTCAGGTCGTTGTCGACGGCCCGCTCAGGATTAGCTACGTTGGCGCAGGAGCCACTGGTATATTTCGTGCTGAGCACGGTGGTAGCCGGGTCGAAGCGCGAGAGGTAGCCTGTCAGCTCGGCTCCCTGGTTGCTGCTTACCCCATACGCATATCGCACATCTATTACCAAGCCCGCGCTCAAAGCAGCCGAAAACTCTATCTCTACCTCATCAAATGCCTGGGTGCTGAGCAGTTCCAGCTGCTGGGGCAGCCCGCTACCTTCGCCTAGCTGGGCTTGCAGGGTGGTGCCGGCCACCACCCGCGAGTCGCGGACAGCATTGGGCACCGTGCTCAAGTACGTGCGCAGCGTGGCATTGCCCAGCAGGTTAGCTCCTGCCAGCGTGCTGGCTGTCGACACCAGCACCCCGGCCCGGTAGCCGGCCGGCGCGATGTTATTTAGCTTCAGGCGCACTACTACTGTGGCGCCGATGGCTACTGGCAAGTAAACCGAGGCAGCCAGGGGCGCGCCTACCGTGGCATTGGTATTCACTACCACGCCGCTCGTGCACGTCTGCAACTGACCAATACCTGTACAGGTACGAATGGGGGTGGCTACCACCGGCGGCCCACTTGAGCGAAAAGCATCTCCCCAACTGGGAATATGCCAGAGCAAAAGACCTAGCAAAAGGTATGACGTACGCAGAAAACAACCCCCAACTTTCTGAATACCATGCATTGTGTTTATTCCAAGATTATCCATGATTAGCATGTTTTTTTGGTGAACATGCTACTTATCAGACAACTAAACGGCCATTTACATATTCATCACACGGTCAGTAAAGTATATAAAATTTATTTCTTTAATATTGTCTAAATACAGCGTCTATTTTTTAGAAATGAGAGCGATAAAGAGGATTGAATTTTTTACGATTAAAATTTGTAGAAAAATAATGCCCTATTTTTGAATAATCTGTAATTATCACACAAAGAGTTCAAATATAATTTTTACAATAAGATAAGTCCATAACAGCTGCTTTTAAGCTCATCGGTTGTCCTCCTACTCAGATTCGCTTCCTGCTATTTAATTATGGAAAAAAATTCTACCCGCTATATCTGGGTAATAGGACCTGATAGCACCTACTTCACCCGCCTGTGTCACCGCCTTAGCCTGAACCCGGATTATGAGTTACGGCGCTTTACTACCCTGCCATTGGCGCAGGCTTGCCGGCCGGCTGCGGGCCAGCTACCCCACGCGTTACTGGCCGACGTCGATAACTCACCTGAGGCCCTGTGGCAATGCTTGCTGCATAAGCTGCACGAGCGGTATCCGCATGCCGCTGTTTTTGCGCTGGCCAACCAAGTAGCTGCCGAGCCACAGCCCCTGCCCTTTGCCGAATACCTGGAAAAAAACAGCGCCAGCCTCGACCACCTCTGGAAAGCCTTGGCGCAGGTGCGCCACCAGCCACCGCCACCGGCCACGCCGGCCGAGGTTGGTTCGGGCCAGCTGCTGGGCACTTGCACGAGCATGCAGCAGGTGCGGGAGCTGATGGCAAAGGCCGCCCGCACCGGCATCACCGTATCCGTCACTGGCGAAACGGGCACGGGTAAGGAGTTGGTGGCCCAGGGTATTCATGCGCAGTCGGCGCGCCGGGCAGCGCCTTTTGTGGCTATTAATATGGCAGCCATCCCGCGTGAGTTGCTGGAAAGCGAGTTGTTTGGGCACGAAAAGGGCGCATTTACGGGAGCTATGGCCCGGCGTATCGGCCGCTTTGAAGAGGCTAGTGGTGGCACGCTGTTTCTGGATGAGATAGCCGACCTGGAAATGCCGCTACAAGCCAAGCTGCTGCGGGTGCTGCAGGAACGCAGCCTCACGCGGGTGGGTGGGCAGCAGCCGGTGCCCTTCGATGTACGCCTGGTAGTGGCTACGCATCACGACTTGGCGGCCGAGGTGCAGGCCGGCCGCTTCCGCGAAGACCTCTACTACCGCCTGCTGGGCTTGCCCATCGAGCTGCCGCCCCTGCGCCAGCGGGGCCCCGACATTTTGCTACTGGCCGAGGCCTTTGTGCAGCAATTCAGCCAGCTCAACGGCTTGCCTGTGCGGGCGCTTAGCCCGGCGGCCCGGCTGCGGCTGCTGCACTACACCTTTCCCGGCAACGTGCGCGAGCTAAAGGCTGTGGTAGAGCTGGCCGCCGTACTGGCGGAAGGCAATCAACTAGAGGAAACGGATATCCGGCTGCGTGCCTCCCCGGCCGGAATGGCCCCTGCCCCGGTAGCCCCAGGCGGCCCCTACCCCTCGCTACGTGAGCAAACCCTGGCTATTATGCAGCACAGCCTCAACGAATTGCGCGGTGATGTAGTCGCCGCCGCAAACCGCTTGCGAGTGGGACGCTCCACCTTGTATCGGCTTATTCAGAGCGGCCATTTGCGGCTGCCAGTGAGCTAGGGCACTGCGCTAGCCAGGCGGGCAGCGAGGAACTTTGCCCACCGTGCACCGCGCCTGAGTGATGCTGGGCGAAATTGCCCGAATTTTATGGCAACTAGAAACCGGCCGCCGTAGTTAAAGACTCATCCGGCAGCTTCCTGAACGGAGCCACCAACTTTTCACCTTTAGCTAAGCGTTCGTTATGTTATACCTATTTCTGGCCCTGGTACTGGCCACTGCCCTGCTCGCCCTCGACACCAAGCGCCGCGTGCAAAATATGCTAACGCCGTCGCCCGTGGCCGCCCGCTAGGCGCTGCCACTTCAGCTTACCAGCCGTTTGTAAGCGTTCTGCCTGCTGCTCCGTCGGTTTCTTCGAAACCGCCAGGGCTGCCAGGTAGAACGCTTACTTGCTTTCAAGCCAGGCAGTGAAAGTCAAATTTTGACTGCTTTCCAAAAAACTCAGTTCATCCAAGGTTGCGATGTGCTGTGCAACGGTGCCAGGTTTGTAGCCTGCCTGGGTTCAAAGAACCAGTGCCGCATAGCGGTGCAAAAAGCCGTCTGGCGCCTCTTGCACCGCTACGCGGCACTTTTCTGTTACCTGGGAAACAACTGCTACAAACCTAGCACCGCTATGCGGCACTTTCATTGCAACGATGGGTGTCGCCGCTTCGCGGCTTTTGGCGGTTTTTCAAGCATTTGCTACCAACATATCACCGCGTTGCGGCTAACCCAACAAGCAGGGCAGCCTACTATTAAAAAAGCAGCCTTTTGAGCTGCTTTTTTAATAGTAGGCTGCCCTGCTTCGTACTAGAATAAAACCTAGTGAATGACCAATTTACAGAGCTGGCTGGTGTTGTCACCCTCCAGCTTCACGTAATATAAGCCATTGGCAAACCGCGTCAGGTCGAGGGTGCGGGTAGCTCGTTCGCTGAGGTCGGTCAGGGTTTCACGGTACAGCACAGTACCAATAATATTGAGCACTGAAACCTCGACTTTACGGCCTTCAAAGCCACTAATAGTGAGGTGAATAACGCCGGTACTGGGATTTGGGTATACCAACAGGCTGCGGTCGTCGCCGCCCTGGAGAGGGGTAGTTTGTACTGGTTGCGGCAGGTTAGTGGCAGCCGGGGGCAAAGGGCGGGCTACAGCCAGCATGAGGCTGCTACACCACAGAAAAGCGAATAGTAGGCGTTGTTTCATAATAAACAGAATAGACCAAAGCAGGTTAGCAGGGCAGGAATTGTACTAACGACTGAGGACACTTTTGGTTTTACAAAAGTACGGTTGATAAGGTCTTACTATCCAAGCATCTATTATCAATTACCTTTTTTACTTGCGCTTGCTGCATTCAGCGTCAACAAGATGGCATCTTACTGCTGCTCAGCCAGAAATAACTACCTGCGCCCGGCAAAATACCGAGTAAGCGGCCCTTATTTATCTTCACTATTTTACCTAACTCCCCGGTGCCGCTACCTTTTACCACTTCTACCGGGCAATTGCCTACGCTGGTGCTGGGCGGCGGGCTGGCCGGCCTGGCCGTGGCGCTCGACCTGGCCGGGCGCGGCCAGCCCGTGGTGGTACTAGAGCGCAAGCCCTACCCTTTTCACCGGGTGTGCGGCGAGTACGTGAGCCACGAGGTGCAGCCGTACCTGCGACGCCTGGGGGCCGACGTAGCACCACTTAAACCTGCCAGTATCAGCCGGTTCCGGCTCTCATCGCCGGCCGGGCGCACCCTCGATAGTGCGCTCGACCTAGGCGGTTTCGGCGTGAGCCGCTACTTGCTTGACGACTTTCTTTACCAGCGGGCATTGGCAGCGGGCGTAGCCTTTGTGTTTGCCACGGTGGCCGCTGTCACGTTCGATGCCGCCGCCGACCTGCACCACGTAACGTTGGCCGACGGGCGCAGCCTGCGGGCGCGGCTGGTGCTGGGCACCTACGGCAAGCGTAGCACCCTGGACCGGCAGCTGGACCGGGCTTTTTTTGCGCAACGCTCGCCCTACGTCGGCATTAAGTACCACCTGCGGCTGCCTGGTTTCCCACGCGACCTCATTGCGCTGCACAATTTTCGGGACGGCTACGCGGGCATCTCGGCCATCGAGGACGATAAGCTGTGCTTCTGCTACTTAACCACTCGTAATAACCTGCGCCAAGCTGGCTCTATTGCGGCGTTGGAGGCGGGTGTGCTCGCTCAAAACCCGCTGCTGGCTGACATTCTGGCCCACGCGGAGCGCTTGTATGCCCAGCCGGAGGTGATTAATGAGATTTCGTTTGCACCCAAGCAGCCTGTGGAGCAGCACCTGCTAATGGTGGGCGATGCCGCCGGCCTTATCACCCCGCTCTGCGGCAACGGCATGGCTATGGCCCTGCACGGCGCTGCGCTGGCGGCCCCGCTGGCCGAGCAGTTTTTGCGCGGCCAACTCACCCGGCCTGCCCTGGAAGCCGCTTATGCCCGCGCCTGGCAGCGGCAGTTTGGGGCCAGGCTACGGGTGGGCCGGGCCGTGCAACGCTTGTTTGGCCAGCCGGTACTCAGCGAGTTGGTGGTGCGCACTCTGCGCCACTCCCCAGCCGCCGTGCGCGCCCTGATGCGGCAAACTCACGGCGAAGTGTTTTGAGCGGTACTAGGTGTTCAATTAGTACAAAATATGAACACCGAATACGCAGTTCCAAATACCTAAAACCAAACGCCTTGCGTAACAGCAGGTAACTCCTACCTCCAAGAAATGCCCAGCTACCTGGGTGCCATCGGCACCGCCACCCCACCCCACCGCCTGGCTCAGCCGCGTATTGCCGACTTCATGGCGCGGGCGCTGGCGCTGGATGCAGACGGCACCCGCAAGCTGCGGGCGCTCTACCGGGTGTCGGGGATTGCGCAGCGCTACACGGTGCTGCCCGACTACGGCCGGGCCGACGGGGAGTACGAGTTTTTTCCGAATACGCCGGGGCTGGAGCCGTTTCCGGGAGTAGGCCAGCGCATGGCCGCTTACCGGCGCGAGGCCCTGCCCCTGGCCCTGGCGGCCGTGCGCGCTTCCCTGGCGCAAGTGCCCGGCCTGGTGCCAGTTAGCATCACGCATTTGCTCACGGTAAGCTGCACGGGCATGTACGCGCCGGGCCTCGACATTGAGCTGGTAGCCGCCCTAGGGCTGGCCACAAGTGTACGCCGCACCTGCATCAACTTTATGGGCTGCTACGCCGCTGTAAATGCCCTGCGCCTGGCCGATAGCCTCGTGCGGGCCGACCCGGCGGCGCGGGTGCTGGTAGTGTGCGTGGAGCTGTGCACCCTGCACTTCCAGAAAAGCTCCAAGCCCGACCATCTCATTAGCAACGCGCTGTTTAGCGACGGCGCGGCGGCCTGCCTGGTGCAGGCCCTGCCCCTGCCCGGACCCGCGCCGTGCTTGGCTCTGCGGGCCTTTCACTGCGGCCTGGAGCCTGCTGGGGCCGCCGACATGGCCTGGCACATCGGCGACTCCGGCTTCGAGATGACGCTTTCGGGCTACGTACCAGGTTTGATTGAGGGCGGCATCGGGCAACTGCTGGCGGGCTTGCTGCACGAGCTGCCCGTGCGCCGCGAGGATATCCGACACTTCGCGCTGCACCCCGGCGGGCGCAAGATTCTGGAAGCCATTGAAAAAGCCCTGGGCTTGAGCCACGACGACAACCGCTACGCCTACCAGGTGCTGCGCGACTACGGCAATATGTCGTCGGCCACAGTGCTCTTTGTGCTGCGCGAGCTACTAGCCGCCACCACGCCCGCCGACCTGGGCGCGCCCGTGCTAAGCTGCGCCTTCGGGCCCGGCCTCACGCTCGAAGCCATGCTGCTGGAAGTGTGCGGCGGGGAGGAGTAACTGTCCTTACGCCGGGTGGGCAACTGGTAGAGCTAGTAGATAAGGGTGAGCGAGCCGGTGTAGTGCCGGCCGTTGGGCAGCTGGATGAGGTAGTAATAGGTGCCGAGCGGGGCGGGCTGGCCCTGGATGGTGCCGTTCCACTCGCGGCCGGGACCTTAGTCGCTGGCTTCGAAAAGCCGGGTGCCCCAGCGGTTAAATATCAGCACCCGGCTGCCAGGGTAGGCAGCCACGCCATCGAGCTGCCAAGTGTCGTCGTTGCCGTCGCCGTTGGGCGAGAAGGCTGAGGGAATGCGTAAGAGCGGGGTCACAGTCACGGTGGTCTGGCTCTGGGTGGCGCAACGTCCCGCCCCGGCCGAAAGCGTGTAGGTGGTGGTGGCGGTGGGGGCGGCCAGCGGCTGCAACAGGGTGGGGTTGCTCAGGCCCGTGGCCGGCGTCCACTGCACGGGGTAGGCGCCGCTCGCCGTGCCGAGCAGCGGCACCTGCTCGCTCGCCATAATGGTTTGGCTGGGCCCGGCATCCACGCGCACTACGGGCTCGACGCGCACGCGCACGGCCGCCGAGGTCGCTGAGCGCGGGCCGCAGGCTGTGGCCGTGGTGAGGGTGAGCGTCACGGCCTGCCATCGAGCAGGGTGGCGCTGGTGAAGGTGGCGGCCGTGGCTCCCGGCACGGGCTGGCCAGCTACCTGCCACTGGTAGGCCGGGGCGCTGCCCGCGTTGGTGGTGGCGTCCAGACCGAAGGCGAGGGCTTCGCCTGCGCAGGCGGGCAGCGGGGTGCGGATGCTCATAGCCACCGTAGGCGCGGGCACGGACAGCACCTGCACGGCTACCGCGTTGGAGACGGCCGCCGGGCAGTCGCCCGACTGCACCCGGCGGCGGTAGTAGGTGGTGGCGGCCGGGGCGGCGGGGGCGTAGCCGGGGCCGGTGGCCCCGGCCAGGGGCGTCCAGTTCAGCCCGTCGGACGATGCTTCCCAGGCGTAGGTGTAGGGGCCGGGGCCACCGCTGGCCGGGGCTAGCTCGGTGAGGGCGGCCGGCAGGGCAGGCGGGCACAGGGTCTGGTCGGCCCCGATGCGGCCTGGTGCCAGGGCCGGGCCCACGGTGACGGCCACCGTGCCCGTGGCCATGCAGCCCGCCGCGCTGGTGGCCGTGAGCGTGTAAGTCAGCAGCAGGGAGCTGCCCGTGGAGTTGGGCAGCGTCAGGGTGGGGTTGGCGCTGGTAGCGCTGCTCAGGCCCGTGGCCGGGCTCCACTGGTAGGTGGTGCCCGCCACGGCTGGGCCACCGAGCTGGCCGGGACTGCCCGTGCACAGCGTCAGGGCCGCGCCCGGCACAGCGGCTGGCAGCGGCTGCACCGTCACGGCCACCGTACCCGTGGCCGGGCAGCCGGCTGGGGTGGTTTCAGTGAGCATGTAGGTCAGCGTCAGGGGGCTGCCTGTGGGGTTGGGCAGCGTGAGGGTGGGGCTGGCCACGCGGGCGCTGCTCAGGCCCGTGGCTGGGGCCCAGCTATACGTGTGGCCTGCCACCGGGGCGGCCCCCAGGCCCACCGACACACCCGCGCAGGTGCTCACGGGCGGGCCGGTGGCCGCCGCCGGCAGCGGGCCGACTGCCACCGTGGCCGGGGCCGTGGGCACGCAGCCCGCCCCGGTAGCGGCACCGCTCAGGGTATAGGTGGTGGTTTGGGTGGGGGCCACCACAAACGGGCCGGGGCCGCTCAGGCTGATGCCCCCGCCCGTGAGCACGTAGGGCCCCGGTGCGCTGCCCACGGTGAGCGTGGCGCTGCTGCCCGCGCAGATGGTCGCCGGGCCGGCCACCGTCAGGGCGGGGGCGGGGGCCACCACGACTGTGGCAACGGCCGTGTCGGTCGGGCAGCCGTAGGCACTCACGCCCTGAGCGGTGAGCGTGTAGGTACCGGCCGCCGGCCAGCTCACCTGCACCGCGCCGGGGGCCGGGCCGGGCACCAGCGTGGCCCCCGCGTAGAGCGCCCCGCCGCCGTCGCGGATGCGCCAGACCATGCCCGGCGCGGTGCCCCCCCTTGCCGTGTAGGGCTGGGGCACGCCCAGGGCGCACACCGTAGCCGGGCCCTGCACGGCGGCCGGGCCGGGGGGCAGTACCACGCTGATGCGCAGCACGCGGGCCGTGCGCTTGCCGGCGCAGCCCTGGTCCTGCACCTGCACGGCCACGTCGTAGGGGGTGGTGCGGGCCTGGGCGCAGGTGGGGGCAAACACGAAGCTGCCCGCCACGCTGCCCGCGCTGCCGCTAAGCGTGGCCGTGCCCACCGGGCTGCCGGCGACGGTGGGCGTGCCGGCCTGGCCGGCAAAGGTGGCGGCGTAGGCCCCGCCCACGCCGTCGAGCAGACCGCTGTTCACGGTGAGTTCGAGCGGGTGGCCCGCAGGCTGGGTAGCGGCGAGCGGGATAGTGAGCGTAGCACTGGCCTCAACGGTGTAGCTGGTGGCGAAGCCGGGGCCAGCGCCAGCCGTGAGCACAGGCGGAGCGGTGGGGGGGCAGGTAGCGACAGCGAGCTGAATGTCGCGCCGGGTGGTGCCGATGAGCACGTCCTGCCCGTTGACGCGGCGGTACTCCTGCACGTCGACGGCCACCACGTACTGGTGGCCGGCCACAGTGGCGTAGTAGGTGGCCAGGCCGGTGGTAGGCGCAATACGGGCAAAGTTGGGCGCGGCTCCAAAGGGCGTGGCCGCCGAGTAGCCCCCCGGCGCGGGCGTGGTAGTGTATAAGACAGACGCCAGCGGCAGCGTAAAGCCCTGATTCCACGGAGCCACATCACTGTATGGCGTGCCGAAAGTGTAGACCAGGCGGTCGCCGTCGGGGTCGACGGCCCCGCTGAGCAGGGTGGTGGTGTCGTTGAGGCACACCAGCGCGATGGCCGAGGTGGTGAACACGGGTGAGTGATTGGCGTAAGCCGCCGGGGCCAGGGTCGTGTACAGTGTCAACCAGCCGAGACTACCAGTTGCATTATTATATATAATATTAGTATAAGCTTGAAAATCACGAGCACTGTCTGTGTAATAGGCGTAGTACCCGGCCGCCGCTTTAGGCAGGTTTACGACGGCCACGAAGGTTTGCAGCTTGTAGGGCTGGATGGCCGCCCCGGTAGTGGCGCAGCCTGGCGGCACCGGGGGCTGCAGACAGCCTGTGATAGTCGTCTGCGGCACGACTATGTTATAGCTATTCGCAATCAATGCTTGTGAGTAATTGATGCCGGTTAGCGGGACTTTCGCCCCGGTAGCCACGTTGTAAATGGCAAACACCGCATAAGCCCCGATTGGGTCGAATACCGGATTACAGTTGTTGTATATAGTAACTATAATTTCTTAGCGTAGCGGCGCGCTGGTCGGGCCGCCGGCATCCAGGTAGCGGTAGGTCATCTCGCCACCTAGCAGGTGGTTGGCCTGGGCTAGCCGGGGCGCTCCCAGAGCCAACAGGAAGAGCAACAGCCCTGGCAGGAAGCCCGCACGTTGAAGTAAAATGTGCTTCATAGCGGAAAGATAAAAATGGTGACAAAAATGCCAGGCGCCACACCGGCTGCTTCCTTGCCAGCGCCGCCGCCCAGCGCTGGCCCTCGCTACGTTCTACTATACCGCAAAATAGTCACGCATAAGTAACCGTAGCCAATTATAAAGAACGTTTTTGCGAGCTTGCCGAGGAATCTCGCTCGCTTCGTTAGGCACGCGAATGAAGCGAGCGAGATTCCTCGGCAAGCTCGCAAAAACAGTTTTTTGTGTTCGTTTACTTTTGCATAGCTGCTTGGCAAGTAGCTGTAGCTGACCACACAGCGCCCCTACGCACCTTTCCACCAAAAAAGAAGCCTGCCGCAGGGCGGCAGGCTTCTTTTCAACTAAGCAAGCGGGCGCTAGTCGCGCACAATGCGCCGGGTTTGCACTTCGCCGCTGGCCGTGCGGGCCTGCAGCACATACACGCCCGTGGCCAGTCCGCTCAGGTTCAATACCTGCGGCTGCGCCAAGGCACTGCTGTTCACCTCTCCCGTGTACACCACCTGCCCCAGCGCATTAGCAATGCGCACCGACACGGCCTCGCGATAACCGCTCAACTCCAAGGTCAGCAGGCCGTCGTGCGTGGGGTTGGGGTACACCCGTAGCGAAGCCCCGTTTTGGGCGCCGGCCGTGGCCGTCACCGTCACGCTCACCGCCGCCGAGGCGCTCGACGCACAGCCCGCCGCACTCGTGGCCACTACCGTGTACGAGCCGTTCTTCGTGCCCGAGTTGACGAGTAGGGTCTGGCCCGTGGCCCCCGTCACAGCCACCCCGTTGAGGTAGAACTGGTTGCCTGTGGTCGAGGACGAAGTGAGCGTAATGCCCGTGGCTGCCGTGCCCGACGGGGTAAGCACCGGCGTAGCTGGCAGCGGGTTCACCGTGAAGGTGGCCGTGCTCGTGCTCGCTGCGCACCCGCCGCTGGCCGCCACCGTGTTCGTCACCGTATACGTGCCCGCCGCCGCGCCGGCCAGGCTTAGGGCCCCTGTGGTAGCATTTACCGTGGCACCCAAGGGCGAGACGGAGAAGGTACCCGCTGTGGCCCCCGTGGCCAGCACGGCCGCGAAGCTGCCGTTGCCGCCGGCGCAGGCCATACCGCTGGCCGGCGTGGCATACGAAAAGCCCGCCGTTTGCGGGGCCGTGATGGTCACGCTCTGCGTGCTGCTGCTGCCACAGGTGCCGGCCACGGTGTAGGTTACAACGTAAGTGCCGGCCGTGCTGCTGCTAAGCGTAATGACGCCAGTGCTGGCATTAATGCTCAGACCACTGGTGGAAGAGAATGTGCCGCCCGCCGTGCCCGTGATGGTGGGTGTGGGGGTAGTCGTGCTGCTCTTGCAGAAGGGCGAACCCGCATAGCTGAAGGTAGCCGTTGTGGGCGCGGTGAGTGTAAAGCTGGCCGTGCTGCTCGTGCCGGCGCAGCCGCCACTCGCCGCCACCGTGTTGGTAACGGTGTAGGTGCCGGCCGGGGCCGTGGCGCCCACCGTTATGGCCCCCGTGGTGGCATTAATGCTCAAGCCCGTAGCCGTGGGTAGCGAGTACGTGCCCGCCGTCGCACCCGTAGTCAGCGTGGGCGTGAGCGTGGTGGCCGTGCCTGCGCAAGCCGTTGTGGTTGGGTATGAGAAGCCCGCCGTGGGAGCCGCGTTGATAATCACGCTCTGCGTGCTGGTTACGGCGGCGCAGCCGTTGGCGGCAGCTACGGTGTTAGTGACGGTGTAGGTGCCGGGCGTGCTGCTGCTGAGCGTGATAGCGCCCGTCGTGGCATTAACGGTCAGGCCCGTAGTAGAGCTGAAGGTACCCGCCGTAGCGCCCGTCGTCATCGTCGGGGTGGGGCTGGTGGTGCCGCTCGCGCAATAGGGGCTGGCCGCGTAGCTGAAGCCAGCCGTAGGCGCAGCCGTAACAGTAACCGTGGTGGTAGCCGTGGAGCTGCACTGCGTACCCGTGGCCGGCACCGTGTTGGTGACGGTATACATGCCAGGCGTGCTGCTGCTGAGGGTAATAGCGCCGGTAGTGGCGCTGATGGTCAGGCCCGTGGTGGAGCTATACGTACCCGCCGTGGCCCCCGTGGCCAGTACTACTGCGGGGCTGGTGGTGCCGCTCACGCAGTAGTTGCTGGTGCCGTAGCTGAACGTGGCCGTGCTGGGGGTGCAGGTCACGATGTTGACGGTGTAGTCTTCGGTTTCCCCGTTGTACACGGCCCCGCAGGCATTGTTGGCCCCGGTAGCCGTGAACACCCCGTAGGAAGCAATACCGGCATTGGTGCGGATACGGATGCGCGTGGGGCCGCTAAGCACGGTGCTGGAAAGTGCCGGAATGGCAATGGTAATGGTAGCGCTGGTGGCCGAAACCGGCGTAGTAGAGCTAGCCACAAACTCGCTGGCCTCGAACGTACCATTCTGGTTGAAGTCAATCCACACCCCGTAGTTGTAGTTGAACGTGCTCGTAGCGCTGGCCACGCCCAGCGTGAGCGTGTTGGTAGAGCCGGCCGCCAGGTTGGTAGAAATGGCGGTGTAGTCGGAGTACGAGTTGGTGGAGGTGCAGCCCGACGCGTTGACGATGGTGCCCAGGGCCACGCTCGTAATCACGCCGTAGTTGCTGCACACATTCGTAGACGAGGCCGTGCAGTAGCACTGGTTGAAGCTGTTCTGGCCCACCGACACGATGTTGGACGTAACCGGAGTGCCGCCGTACTGGCAGCTTACTACCAGTTGGTAATCGGTGGCTACCGTCTGGCTGGCCACGGTGTAGGGGTTGGTGGTAGCACCCGCAATGTTGGCGAAGGCGTTGGTGCCAGTGCGGCTCTGCCACTGGTAGCTGTAGCCGCCCAGGGTAGTGGGCACGCTGCTGGTCGAGAGCGTAAACGACAAGTTGGCGCAGGCGTTGGTTACGTCGGCGGTGGCCGTCACGGTAGCGGGCGGGGCCGAGCAGGTGGTGGGGGCCACGATGGTGATGAAGTAGTCTTCCGTTTCGCCATACCAGGTGGTGGTGCCCGAGGTGCAGGCGTCGGTGCCGCTAAAGGAGCCGTTGCGCTGGCGTACCCGCACGCGGGTCTGGCCCAACAGCGCCGTGGCGGGCACCATCAGCGTAGCCGTGAACGTGTAGTCGGCGTTGATGGCGGTTTGGATGCCGAGTAGCATATACTCGCTGGCGTCGAAGGTGCCGCTGTGGTCATAGTCAATCCACATACCGGCCTGCGCGTTGGTGCTGTTCAGGTGCCCTATCACGTTTATGCCGTTGGTATAAGTCGAGCCCTGGGTCAGGGTTGTAGTGAGGGCCGCGTTGGTCGTGAAGTCGCCGTAGCCGCTCGTGGAGTTGGCATTGGAGGCGTTGGTGAAGCCGGGAGTGCCGGGCAGCGCCACACTTTTGATATACTCGTTGGTGCCCGTGCTTACGGGGGTGCAGTAGCAGTTGAGGTAACTAAATGCCACGCTTACCGTGTTGGAGGCTACCTGTTGGCCTCCGTTGGGGCAATATACCGCTACCTTATAATCGGTTGAGGCCGTGATACCGGTTACTGTGTAGCTGGGCGATGTCTGGGCCGCGCCCAGGTTCGTGAACGTGTTGGTCCCAGCCGGGCTGCTCATCCACTGATACATCAGGCCCGTTACCCCGGCCGGCGTGGTGGCCGTGAGGGTGAAGCCCGTGCCGGCACATACGCCCGTAACCGAAGCGCTAGCCGTAGGCGGGGCCGCAAAGGTGCAGGCCGTGCCCGCCACCAGGGTCACAGTGTAGTCCATCGACTGCCCATAAGTGGTGTTGGTGCAGGCCCCGGCGAAGGTGTTGAGCACGGTATTGCCATAGTAGTCCGTGCGGATGCGCAGCTTGGTAGTTCCCGCCGTCGCGGTGGCGGGCAGGGCAATAGTGGCCGTCAGGTTGTTGACCGTAGCCGAGCCATACAGTGCTGTGCCCGAGCGCAGAATGAAAAACTCGCTCGCATCGAAGGTGCCGCTCTGGTCGAAGTCAATCCAAGCCGATACGCGGGTCAGGGAAGGTACGCCGACCGTGAGCGTGTACGAGTTGCCAGCCGTGAGCGTGGTGGTGGTGGCCGGTGCTGTAGTGCTGGCCGGATACACGGCATAGGACGTGGACACATAGCCCGGCGAGGTGCTGACGAGCAGGCCCGGGGCGCTGTTCAGCGTAATGCCATTGTCGCCGGGCAGCAGCACCCCCGTGACGGTGGCGTAGGAGGTGCTGGTGCTGGTGCGGGCCGGCACGCAGTAGCAGCTCGTAGCCGGGCTCTGCGCCACTTGCACCGCCGAGGAGTTCACGGCCGTGCCGCCTGCGCCGTCGTACAAGCAGGCCACCACCACGCGGTAGTAGGTGGCTACCGTTTGGCCGGTGGCGGTGTAAGTGCTGCTGGTAGCCCCCGCAATGTTGGTGAAGCCCGTGGTGGCACTGGTCGTCGACGACTGCCACTGGTAGGTATAGCCCGCTGTGGTCGTGCTGGGCAGGCCCGTTACCGAGAGGAAGATGTTGGTGCTGGAACAGGCCGTGGTCAGGGCCGTAGTACCACCGCTGGCGCTGGTCGCCACGGCCGCCAGGTTGGTAGGCGTGGCCGAGCAAATCGGGTAGGTGCCGATGCTCACTGCCATCACGTTCAGCACCACGCCCGCAGTTGCGTTCGCTACCGTAATGCTGCTGATGGTGGTGTTCATTTTATTGGTCGGTATCGTCAGCTTCAACTGGTCCAGGAAGGGGGCTGTGCCAGCCGCCGTGTAAGGAGTTGAAACGGGCGCGGTAGTGCTGGTAGAGGCCCGGCCCGTCATGCCAAACACGTTTTGCGTAGCCGAACCCCCGTACCAGTCCGGGTAAGTCTGGCCCGTAAAGGAGGTAGTGGTGCCGTCGGAGTAGGTTACCGTTATGGTGGAGGTGGAAGCGCCACTACCGCTACAGGAGAGCACATATACCTCCGAGGCCGCCGTGGGCGTCGCAAACGTAAGGGTGCCGCTGGATGCTCCAGCCAGGCGCAGCGAATTGTTGGCGCTCAGCGAGGCCAGCTGGTAGGTCAGGGCCGAGAGGCCGACGATAGAGTTGGGAATCAGGCCGCTATTAGGGATGCCGGAGGTGTGGGCCGTGGTGGCCGTGAAATAGTCCTGCGACATGAGGTAAAACCCCGCCCCGTCGGCATCGGCGGTAGTAGAGCTGGAGGCTGGCAAGGCGGCTGCACCATTGGCAATAACGTCGGCTGTAAAGCTACTGGCCGTGAGCGGCACCTGGCTGTAGGTTTGCCCCCAGGAAGTGTAGCCCGTGCCCAGCGCCAAGGCCAGCAGCAACAGCTTGCGGAAAATGGTAGTTGGTTGTTTCATACAAGAGTTAAGTAATAATTGGCGGCTAAATGTACGGTGCTACTACCGGACGCACAAGCCCAACAGCTCACGCTAACCCCCTGCTTGCTGCAGGAGCCGGGCCTTCCGGCCAGCATGCGCTTTTTCCGAGCGCCTACTAGCTGCGTCGAAACCACTACTGCAACCTATTCCTGCCTCCACCAGGCACTTACCTGCTAAAAAAAAGAAGCCTGCCGCAGGGCGGCAGGCTTCTTTTTTAGCTAAGTAAGCGGGGGTTATTCGCGCACGATGCGCCGGGTTTGCACCTCGCCGCTGGCCGTGCGCGCTTGCAGCACATACACGCCCGTGGCCAGTTCGCTCAGGTTAAGTGCCTGCTTCTGCGTTAGCGCGCTGCCACTCACCTCGCCCGTGTACACTACCTGGCCCAGCGCATTGGTCAGGCGCAGCGCTACCGCCTCGCGGTAGCCGCTCAGCTCCAAGGTCAGCAGGCCGTCGCGGGTGGGGTTGGGGTATACCGTCAGGCTCGTCGTAGCCGTGGCCCCGGCCGTGGCCGTCACCGTCACATTCACCGCCGCACTCGTGGCCGACGCGCAGCCCGCCGCACTCGTGGCGACCACCGTGTACGCGCCGTTCTTCGTGCCCGAGTTGACCAGGTACGTCTGGCCCGTCGCCCCGCTCACGGCCACCCCGTTGAGGTAGAACTGGTTGCCCGTCGTGGCCGACGAGGTGAGCGTGATGCCCGTGGCCGCCGTGCCCGACGGGGTGAGCACCGGCGTAGCTGGCAGCGGGTTCACCGTGAAGGTGGCCGTGCTCGTGCTCGCTGCGCACCCGCCGCTGGCCGCCACCGTGTTCGTCACCGTGTAGGTGCCCGCCGCCGCGCCGGCCAGGCTTAGCGCCCCCGTCGTAGCATTGACCGAGACGCCGATGGGCGAGACGGAGAAGGTACCCGCTGTGGCCCCTGTGGCCAGCACGGCCGCGAAGTTGCCGTTGCCGCCCGCGCAGGCTGTGCCGCTGGCCGGCGTGGCATACGAGAAGCCCGCCGTTTGCGGGGCCGTGATGGTCACGCTCTGCGTGCTGCTGCTGCCACAAGTACCGGCCACCGTGTACGTCACAACGTAGGTACCGGCCGTGCTGCTGCTCAAGGTGATAGCACCCGTAGTAGCATTGATGCTCAGACCACTGGTGGAAGAGAATGTGCCGCCCGCCGTGCCCGTGATGGTGGGCGTGGGGTTGGTGCCCGTGGTGCAGAACGGCGAGCCGCTGTAGCTGAAGGTGGCCGTCGTCTGGGGCGTAATCGTGAAGCTGGCCGTGCTGGTGGTGCCGGCGCAGCCGCCGCTGGCCGCCACCGTGTTGGTGACGGTGTAAATGCCGGCCGGGGCCGTGGCGCCCACCGTTATGGCCCCCGTGGTGGCATTAATGCTCAAGCCCGTAGCCGTGGGTAGCGAGTACGTGCCCGCCGTCGCGCCCGTAGTCAGCGTGGGCGTGAGCGTGGCCGCCGTGCCCGCGCAATTAGCCGTTGTCGGGTACGAGAAGCTCGCAGTTTGCGGAGCCGTGATGGTCACGCTCTGCGTGCTGTTGCTAGGGCAGCTGCCGGCTACGCTGTACGTTATGGTGTACGTGCCGGGCGTACTGCTGCCGAGCGTGATAGCGCCGGTAGTAGCATTGATGGTCAGGCCCGTGGTGGAGCTAAACGTGCCGCCCGCCGTGCCCGTGATAGTGGGCGTGGGGTTGGCGGCCGTGGTGCAGAAGGGCGAGCCGCTGTAGCTGAAGGTGGCCGTCGTTTGGGGCGTGATGGTGAATGTAGCCGTGCTTGTTACCGTAGCGCAGCCACCGCTAGTGACGGTATTGGTGACGGTGTAAATGCCGGCGGCCGCGCCGCTCACCGTTACCACGCCGGTAGTGGCGTTGATGGCGAGGCCCGTGGTAGCTGGCAGGCTGAACGTGCCCGCCGTAGCCCCGGTGGCCGGCGTGGGCGTGAGCGTAGTGCTGCTACCCGCGCATATGGTCGTGGTCGGGAAGGAGAAGCCAGCCGTGGGAGGCGTGTTGATAATAATACTCTGGGTACTGCTGCTGCCGCAGGCCCCGCTCACCGCGTAGGTGACGGTGTAGGTGCCCGCCGCGCTGCTGCTGAGCGTAATCACGCCTGTGGTGGCATTGATGCTCAGGCCCGTGGTCGAAGAGAACGTACCACCCGCCGTGCCCGTGATGCTGGGCGTAGGGTTGGTGGCACCGCTGGTGCAGAACGGTGCGCCAGGGTAGCTGAAGGTGGCCGTAGCCTGCGACGAAATAGTGAAGCTGCCCGTGCCGATAACTGTGGCGCAGCTGCCGCTGGTAACGGTATTGGTCACGGTGTACATACCGGCAGCGGCCGAAGCGCTTACCGTCACGACGCCCGTAGTGGCGTTCACCGCCAAGCCGGTAGCGGCAGGCAGCGAGAACGTACCCGATGTAGCCCCACTGGTCAGTGTGGGCGTAACCGTAGTGCTGGCACCGGCGCAAATCGTGGCGCTGGGGTAGGTAAAGCCGGCAGTCGGGGCCGCATTGATGGTCACGGAGCTAGTGCCCGTAGAGCCGCACTGCCCGCCCGTGGTTGGTACCGTATAGGTCACGGTGTAAGCACCCGGTGTACTGCTGCTCAGGGTGATTGCCCCAGTAGTGGCGTTCAGGCTCAAACCAGTAGTCGAGCTGAACGTGCCGCCCGTGGTGCCCGTGATGGTGGGCGCGGGATTGGCCGCGCCGCTCACGCAGTAGGGGCTGGCCGGGTAGTTGAAGGTGGCCGTCGTCTGGGGGGTAATCGTGAAGCTGGCCGTGCTCGTCACGGCCGCGCAGCCGTTGGCGGCGGCTACCGTGTTCGTTACCGTATACGCACCGGCAGCGGCCGTGCTGGCTATCGTTACGATGCCCGTGGTAGCATCAACAGTCAGCCCTGTGGTGGCTGGCAATGAGAACGTACCGGTGGTAGCCCCCGTGCTCATAGTGGGCACTTTGGTCGTAGCTGTGCCCGCGCAGGCGGTCGTGGTCGGGTACGAGAAGCCGGCAATAGGAGCCGCGTTGATGATGATACTAGCCGTGCTTGTTACGGCGGCGCAGCCGTTGGCGGCGGCTACCGTGTTCGTTACCGTGTACGTACCGGGCGTGCTGCTGCTGAGGGTAATGGCCCCGTTGGGCGCCAGCGTAAGGCCCGCCGTGGAGGTAAACGTGCCCGCTGTGGCACCCGTGGTCAGGGCCGCCGTGGGGTTGGTAGCACCGCTTACGCAATAGGGCCCGGTCCCGTAGGTGAAGCCCGCCGTGGGGGCCGCGTTAATTATCACGCTGGCGGTGCTCGTCACGGCCGCACAGCCGTTGGCCGCCGCCACCGTGTTGGTTACGGTATAGATGCCCGGCGTGCTACTGCTAAGTGTGATGGTGCCGTTAGCGGCGATAGTCAGGCCCGTAGTCGAGGTGAACGTGCCCGCGGTGGCTCCCGTCGCCGGGGTTGGGGCTGGGTTAGTAGCTCCACTCACGCAGTACGGCCCGGCTCCATACGAGAAGCCGGCGGTGGGGGGCGTGTTGATGACAATGCTCTGGGTACTGCTGCTGCCGCAGGCGCCAGCCACCGTGTAGGTGACGGTGTAGGTGCCGGCCGTGCTGCTGCTGAGCGTAATCACGCCCGTCGTAGCATTGAGGCTCAGGCCCGTAGTCGAAGAGAACGTGCCGCCTGCCGTGCCCGTGATGCTGGGCGTGGGGTTGGTGGCACCACTGGTACAGAACGGTGAGCCAGGGTAGCTGAAGGTGGCCGTAGCCTGCGACGAAATAGTGAAGCTGCCCGTGCCCACAACCGTAGCGCAACTACCGCTGGTAACGGTGTTGGTAACGGTATACATACCGGCAGCGGCCGAAGCGCTTACCGTCACAACGCCCGTGGTGGCGTTCACCGCTAGGCCAGTAGCGGCAGGCAGCGAGAACGTACCCGATGTAGCCCCACTGGTCAGCGTGGGCGTAACCGTAGTGCTGGTACCGGCGCAAATCGTGGCGCTGGGGTAGGTAAAGCCGGCAGTCGGGGCCGCATTGATGGTCACGGAGCTAGTGCCCGTAGAGCCGCACTGCCCGCCCGTGGTTGGCACCGTGTAAGTCACGATGTAGGTACCCGAGGTGCTGCTGCTCAAGGTAATTACCCCAGTAGTAGCGTTCAGGCTTAAACCAGTAGTAGAGCTAAACGTGCCGCCCGTAGTGCCCGTGATGGTGGGAGTGGGATTGGCCGCGCCGCTCACGCAGTAGGGGCTGGCCGGGTAGTTGAAGGTGGCCGTCGTCTGGGGGGTAATCGTGAAGCTGGCCGTGCTCGTCACGGCCGCGCAGCCGCCACTGGCGGCCAGGGTGTTCGTCACGATGTACGTGCCAGCCGGAGCCGTGGCACCTACCGTCACCACGCCCGTGGTGGCATTCACGCTCAAGCCCGTAGTCGTGGGCAGGCTGAAGGTACCGGGTGTGGCCCCGGCAGCCATCGTGGGCGTTTTGGTAGTAGGCGTACCCGCGCAGGCCACCGTAGTTGGGTACGAGAAGCCGGCGGTTTGCGGAGCCGTGATGGTTACGCTCTGGGTGCTGCTGCTGGGGCATAAGCCGCCCACCGTGTAAGTGACAGTGTACGTGCCCGCCGTGCTGCTGCCAGGCGCAATAACCCCCGTAGTTGCATTAATGGCCAGGCCCGTAGCCGAGCTAAACGTGCCGCCCGCCGTGCCCGTAATGGCCGGGGTAGCAGCGGCCGCCGTGGTGCAGAAAGGCGAGCCGCTGTAGCTGAAGGTAGCGGTAGTCTGGGGCGTAATCGTGAAGCTGGCCGTAGCCGTCACTTGGGCACAGCCATTGGCCGCAGCCACCGTGTTGGTGACGGTGTAGGTGCCGGCGGCGGCCGAGGCAGCTACCGTTACTACGCCGTTGGGGTTGAGGGTGAGGCCCGTAGCGGTAGGCAGCGAGTAGGTACCCACCGTCGCGCCCGCCGTCGTGGTGGGCGTAAGCGTAGCCGTGCTGCCCGCGCATATAGTCGTAGCCGGATAGCTGAAGCCCGCCGTAGGCGCGGCGTTGAGGGTGATGCTGGCCGTGGCCGTTACCTGAACGCAGCCGTTGGCGGCCGCTACTGTATTAGTTACGGTGTAGGCACCGGGGGTGCTGCTGCTCAGCGTGATGGTGCCGGTAGTGGCATCAATGGTCAGGCCCGCCGTGGAGCTGAACGTACCCGCCGTGGCTCCGCTGGTTAGTACTACTGCTGGGTTCGTAGCTCCGCTCACGCAATAGGGCCCATTGCCGTAGCTGAAGCCCGCCGTGGGCGCGGCATTGATGGTTACCTGCAGGGTGCTGCTGCTGCCGCAGGTGCCCGCTACCGTGTTAGTGACGGTGTAGGCGCCGGGGGTGCTGCTGCTGAGCGTAATAGTGCCGGTGGTGGCATCCAGCGTGAGGCCCGTAGTGGAGCTAAACGTGCCCGCCGTGGCGCCCGAGGCCAGTACTACCGTGGGGTTGGTGGTGCCGCTCACGCAGAAGGTGGCGGTGCTGCCGTAGCTGAACGTGGCCGTAGTGGGCGTGCAGATGCTGATGAGGTAGTCTTCCGTTTCGCCGTACCAGGCCGTGGCGCCCGAGGTGCAGGCGTCGGCGCTGGTGAAGGCGCTGTTGCGCCAGCGCACCCGCACGCGGGTTTGGCCCGGCAGCGCCGTAGCCGGCACGGCCAGCGTCACGCCCGTGAAGGTCACGTCGGTGGCAGTCAGGCTGGAGCCGCCGATGAGCGTATACTCGTTGGCATCGAAGGTGCCGCTGTGGTCGTAGTCAATCCACATCGCGCCCTGCGAGCCGCTGGCGTTGGAGCGCACTGTTACGCTCACGCCGTTGGTGCCGCTGTAGGTGGTGCCCGCCATGAGCGTCGTGGTCAGGCCCGCAGTAGCGGTATAGTCGCCGAAGCCGTTGGTCGAGTTGGCCCCGCTGGCATTAGTAAAGCCGGGGGTGCCGGGCAGCGTTACGCTCTTAATGTACTCGTTGGTGCCCGTGCTTACCGGTGTGCAGTAGCAGCTCAGGTACGGCGTCTGGCTTACCGATACGATGTTAGAAGTAACCGTGCTCGCGCTGGCTGCGCAGGTAGCCACCAGCTGGTAGTCGGTTGCCACCCGCTGCGTAGTCACGGTGTAGGGGTTGGTAGTGGCCCCCGTGATGTCGGCGAAGGCCGCCGTACCGGTGCGGCTCTGCCACTGGTAGGCCACGTTTACGGTGCCAGGTGCTAGGCCCGTGGCCGTTAGCGTAACGCCCGAGCCGAAGCAGGCGGCCGTGGCCGAGGCCGTAGCCGTGAGTGCCGGCAGGGTGCCCGCGCAGGGCGTGGCCACGATGTTGACGAGGTAGTCTTCGGCCTCGCCGTAGTTGGAGCCGCTGGCCCCGCACGACTGCGCGCTGGTGGGCTGGTTGTCGTCGCCCCCCCGGATGCGCATCTTGGTGTTGCCGGCCACCACGCCCGTATTCGGCACGGTGATGGTGACGGTAGCCGTGCCGCTCGCCCCGGCGTTGGTAGCCGAGGTGAAGAACTCGCTTGTCTCTAGGGCCCCGTTCTGGTTGAAGTCAATCCATACGCCGTTGTACTGGTTAGAATCCGTGCCGAAGTTCAGCGTGAGAACGGCCGACGCGCCGGCGTACAGCGTCGGGATTTGCAGCGTGGGCGTGGTGCCGGTCTGGGCCGAGGAGTAGTCGCGGTAGTAGGGCGAGGCGTTGCCCGTAGTGGCGTTGTCGAGCGTACCCAGCCGCACCCGCGCAATGATGTCGCCAGTGCCGCCGCTAGCGTAAGTCGGGGTGCAATAACAGGTCGTATAGAGGTTCTGGGTTACCGTCACCACGTTGGAGGGGGTCGAGGCACTGCTGGCCGGGCACGTCACCAGCAGGCGGTAGTCGGTAGCTACCGACTGGCCCGTGACGGTGTACGTGTTGGCCGTGGCCCCGGCAATGTTGGTGAAGGTACCCGCCCCGGCCGGGCTGCTCTGCCACTGAAACGTGAGGCCCGATACCCCTGCCGGGCCAACCGAGCTAAGCACGAACGACGTAAGGAAACAAGCCGCCGTGGCCGACGAGCTGATGGTGGCGGCCCCCGGCGTACCCGAGCAGGCCGTGCCAGTGAGGCTAACCGTGTAGTCGAGCGCTTCGCCATACACGGTGGTGGCGCAGGCGTTGGTGGCCGTGTTGAGCACCGTGTTGCTGAAGTAGTCGCTGCGGATGCGCAGCCGCGTGGGGCCGAGCAGGGCATTGGGCGGCGGCACGATGGTGGCCGTAAGGTTGGTAGCGGTGGTGGAGTACACGGCCCCGCTCGCATTGCGCAGGATGTAAAACTCGTTGGCATCGAGGCTGCCGTTCTGGTCGTAGTCAATCCAGGCCGAGATGCGCTGGTTGGCGATGGCCGCTACCGTCAGGGTGTAGCTGCCGTTCAGGCTCAGCGAAGTAGTGGTAGTGCTGGCCGGGTAAATGGCGTAGTAAGCCGGGGTAGTGGTATTGAGCAGGCCCGGCGAGTTGGTCAGCGTCACGCCCCCGTCGCCCGGCAGCGTCACCGTCGTCACGCTGGTATAAATGGTACTGGTGCTGCTGTGCGTGGGGATGCAGTAGCAGCTGGTGGCCGGGTTCTGCGTTATCTGCACCGCCGTAGAAGGCACCCCCGTGCCGCCCGTGGTGCCGTCGTAGAGGCACGTTACCACGAGGCGGTAGTAGGTAGTGGCCGTTTGGCCGGTGGCCGTATAGGTGCTGCTGGTAGCCCCGCTGATGTTGGTGAAGCCCGTGGTAGCGCTGGTAGTCGACGACTGCCACTGGTAGGTGTAGCCGGCGGTAGCCGTGCTGGGTAGGCCCGTCACGGCGAGGTAGATGCTGGTAAACGAGCAGGCCGAAGTCAGGGCCGTGGTGCCGCCGCTGGTGGTGGTGGCCGTCGTGCTCAAGTTGGAAGGCGGGGCCGAGCATACCGGAATGGTGGCCGTCGTTACCGCAAACAAGTCGATGACGCCCACCGCCGTAGTATTCTTACCGAAGGTGATGCTGGCAATCGGCTTGGTCACGTTAGCTGTTGCTATCGAAAACGCCAGCTGGTAGAGGTACGGGGTGACGGTGCTGGAAGAGCCCGCGTCGATGGCGCTGGCGACCGTGCGGGCCACCCGGCCAAAGCCCCGGTAGGCTACGGTAGCGGTGCCGGGCGTAAACCAGTCGCTTATCGCCAGGCCCGTAAAGGCCTGGGTAGTGCCATCCGTGAAAGTAATCGTAGCGGTTACGTTGGTGAGAGCCCCGCCGCCGCCCGTCACCAGCGCGTACACCGTAGAGGCCGGGGAGGGCGTAACAAACGTAACGGTGCCCGCATCGGCGCCGGCCCCGGTGCCGGTGCCAGTGTTGCCCGTAGCCGGCACCCGCAGCACGTTGCTGGCCGCAAAGCCCGCCATCTGAAACGTCAGGCCCGTGGTACCCGACGCGATGCTGGTGATAAGCCCGTTGTTGGGAATAGGGTTGGGGTTGGGGTTCGTAGCGCCCGAGGGATTGATGTAGTTGGCACTCATAAAGTCGTACCCGGTCCCAACGGCGCCGTCCACGTCGTAGGTAGTCAGGGTGAGGGCCGAGCCGGTGCCCTCGGCTATCACGTCCTGGTTGAAGCCAGTTAGGGCAATCTGCGTGTAGGTCGTTTGCCCCCAGGAGGTGTAGCCGGTGCCCAAAGCCAGGGCCAGCAGTAGCAGTCTGAGGAAGGTGGTAAGTGGTTGTTTCATAAAGGGTAGGTTAAGCGTATTGGCGGCTAAATATACGGAACCAGCAACCTTGTTTTGCACTAACCAACGGAATAAATGTAAAGCAGCCTTTCACCCTACCTATTATTTGCGCTGCCAGCGGCTTTTGCCAGCCAGTACTCCCGTAAGCAAGCCGCGTCACTCCTCCGCACCGGCTTTTGGCTGCACTGCCACCTAACCCAGCCGCTAAAACAAAAGAAGCCTGCCGCAGGGCGGCAGGCTTCTTTTCAGCTAAGCAAGCGGGTGCTATTCGCGCACAATGCGGCGGGTTTGCACCTCGCCGCTGGCCGTGCGGGCCTGTAGCACATACACGCCCGTGGCCAGCCCGCTCAGGTTGAGTGCCTGCTTCTGGCCTAGCGCACTGCCGCTCACCTCGCTCGTGTACACCATTTGGCCCAAGGCATTGACAATGCGCACCGACACCGCTTCGCGGTAGCCGCTCAGCTCCAGCGTCAGCAGCCCGTCGCGGGTGGGGTTGGGGTAGAGCGTGAGCGAAGTGCCAGCGGCGGCCGTGGCCGTGGCCGTGACGGTTATCGTCACCGGAGCCGAAGCCCCCGAGGAGCAGCCGGCAGCACTAGTGACCACGACGGTGTAGGAGCCGTTCTTGGTGCCTGAGTTAATGAGGTAGCTCTGGCCGGTAGCCCCGCTCACGGCCACCCCATTTAGGTAGAACTGGTTGCCGGTGGTGGCCGACGAAGTAAGGGTGATGCCCGTGGCCGCCGTGCCCGTGGTATTGAGGGTGGGCGGGAAGGGTACGGCGTTCACGGTGAAGGTGGCCGTGCTGGTAGTGGCTGCGCACCCGCCGCTGGCCGCCACCGTGTTTGTCACGGTGTAAGTGCCAGGGGTAGAGCTTGCCAGGCTGATAGCACCCGTCGTCGCATTCAGGCTCAGGCCCAGGGTCGAGGAGTACGTACCGACTGTGGCCCCCGTGGCGAGGATGGGCGCGAACGTGTTGGTGCCGCCAGTGCAGGCGGTGCCCAGGGCGGGGGTGGCGTAGGAGAAGCCGGCCGTAGGCGCAGCACCAATAGTCACGCTCTGGGTGCTGCTGCTGCCGCAAGCGCCAGCCACGGTGTAGGTTACGGTATACGTACCGGGCGTAGAAGTGCCCAACGCAATAGTGCCCGTGGTGGCATTGATGCTCAGGCCCGTAGTGGAGCTGAACGTGCCGCCCGTGGTACCCGTGATGGTAGCCGTGGGGCTGTTGGTGCCGCTGGTGCAGTACGGCCCGGCCGCATAGCTGAAGGTGGCTGTCGTCTGGGGCGTAATGGTGAAGGTGGCCGTGCTCGTGATGGTGGCGCAGCCGCCGCTGGTCACGGTATTGGTTACGGTGTAGGTGCCGGCGGTAGCTGTGGCACCCACCGTCACGGCACCGGTGGCAGCATTAATGCTCAGGCCCGTGGCCGTGGGCAGGGAGTAGGTGCCGGCCGTGGCACCCGTAGCGGCGGTTGGGGCCAGGCTCGTGCTGCTACCCGCGCACACGGTCGTGCTGGGGTAGGAGAAGCCAGCCGTAGGCGGCGAGTTGATAGTAATGCTCTGGGTGCTGCTGCTGCCGCAGGTACCGGCTACGGTGTAGGTCACAACGTAGGTGCCCGACGTGCTGCTGCCCAAGGTGATAGCACCCGTAGTGGCATTGATGACCAGGCCCGTAGTGGAGCTAAACGTGCCGCCCGCCGTGCCCGTGATGGTGGGCGTAGGGTTGGTGGCACCGCTGGTGCAATACGGCCCGGCCGCATAGCTGAAGGTAGCCGTAGTTTGGGGCGTAATGGTGAACGTAGCCGTGCTCGTCACCGCCGCGCAGCCGTTGGCGGCCGCTATGGTGTTCGTGACGGTGTAATTGCCCGCTACCGCTGTGGCACCAATGGTCACGACGCCCGTGGTGGCATTTACCGACAAGCCGGTGGCTGTGGGCAGCGTAAACGTACCGGTTGCCGCGCCAGTAGCCAGCGTAGGCGTTTTAGTAGTGGCCGTGCCCGCGCAGGCCGTGGCCGTGGGGTACGAGAAGCCCGCCGTGGGGGCGGCGTTAATGGTCACGGTTTGCGTGGTGCTGCTGGTGCCGCAAGTGCTGGTCGCGGTGTAGGTCACGGTGTAGATGCCGGCCGTGCTGCTGCTGAGCGTAATCGCGCCCGTGGTGGCATTCAGCGTCAGGCCCGTAGTGGAGCTGAACGTGCCGCCCGTGGTGCCCGTGATGGTGGCCGTGGGGTTGTTCGTACCGCTGGTGCAATACGGCCCGGCCGCGTAGCCGAACGCGGCGCTGGCCGTCGTGGTGAGCGTGAAGGTGGCCGTGCTGGTTACGGCGGCGCAGCCATTGGCAGCGGCTACCGAATTAGTTACCGTGTAGGTGCCAGCCGCCGCCGTGCTGCTCACCGTCACCACGCCCGTGGTGGCGTTAATGGCCAAACCCGTGGTAGTAGGCAGGCTGTAGGTACCGCTTGTGGCCCCGGTGGCTATCGTGGGGGTGAGCGTAGTGCCGGTGCTCACGCACGTAGTGCCGCTCGGATACGAGAAGCCCGCCGTGGGGGCCGCCGTAATCGTGACGGAGGTAGTGGCCGAGGAGGCACAGTTGGAAGCCGTAGCGGCCACGGTGTTGGTAACCGTGTAGACACCAGGCGTGCTGCTGCTGAGCGTAATAGCGCCGGTGGTGGCGTCAATGGTCAGGCCCGTGGTGGAGCTGAACGTGCCCGCCGCAGCCCCCGTAGCCAGCGCCACGGTGGGGTTGGTAGCGCCGCTCACGCAGTAGCTGCTGGTGCTGCCGTAGCTGAACGTGGCCGTGCTGGGCGTGCAGGGTACCGCGATGCTTACGTTGTCGAGCCCGGTGTCATAGCTCAGGTAGTTGCCCACCGCCCGGAAGCGGATAACCGTGGTGGCTGTCACGGTGGTGGGCAGGGCCACCGTGTAGGTGGTCCAGGTCGTGACTTTGCCCAGGGTTTGCAGCGGCGTGGCCGAGAAGGTAACCCCGCCGTCGGTGCTTAGCAGCACCGTCACGGCGTTGGTGTCCGAGTTGCGGTAGTCGAATTTCAGGGTGGGCGCACTCGCGACGCCGCCCATGTTCACGTACAGGTCTAGGGTGCCCACGGTGCCGGCGGTCACAAAGTAGTTGTGGAAGCGGGCCGAGTGCGAGGAGCTGGCCCCGCCAGCGTTGGAGCCGGCTGGGGTATAAGCCCCAGAGGTAGCCGCCGTCCAGCTGGCGCTGGCACCGTCGTCCTCCCGGCGCCACGAGGCGTTGCCCGTGGCGGGGGTGTTCAGCCAGCTCGCGTCCGGCGCTTCGTCGGTGGCGCAGCGGCTGAGCCAGGTGCTCTCGAAGCCCTGGGTGTAGGGCAGCGTGGCGTAGGTGGGGGCCAGAACCGTCACGGTAACGGGCGTGGAGGTGGCCGACTGCCCCGAGCAGGTTACCACGGCCTGGTAGTACATGGTTTGCGTGAGGGCCGCCGTGGTGTAGGTATTGTTGGTAGCGCCCGTGATGTTGGTGAAGCTGCCCGCAGTTCCTGTAGTCGAGGACTGCCACTGGTAAGTGAGGCCCGTAGCGGCGTTCACGCCGGTGAGCGTGAGGGTGGCGGTGCCGCCGGCGCACATGCTGGTGGGCGAGGCCACCGCCGTGCCTGCCGTGGGCGGGGCCGTGCAGACGGGGTAGGTGCCGATACTCACGGCCACCACTTGGAGGTAGCCGGCGGTCGAAGTCTTGTTAAACGTGATGCCCGTAATGGTCGTGCCGGCCTGGGCTGGCGGAATCGTCAGCTTTATCTGGTCGAAGAAGGGAGCCGTATTAGCCGCCGTATAGGGTGTCGAAACGGGGGTAGCAACACTGGCCCGGCCCGTCATGCCAAATACGTTGAGGGTAGTTGAGGCCCCGAACCAGTCGGGCACCGACTGAGCCGAGAAGGTGGTGCTGGTACTGTTGGAGTAGTTCACCGTCATGTCCACGGTTGCGGCGCCGCTGCCGCTGGTAGTCAGCACGTACACTTCGGAGGCGGCCGTGGGCGTGGCAAAGGTGACCGTGCCAGTACCCGTGGCGCCGCCCGCAATGCGCAGCGAGTTGTTGGCGCTCAGCGAGGCCATCTGGTAGGTGAGGGCCGAATAGCCCGCGATGGAGTTCGGAATAAGCCCGCTGTTGGGAATGCCCGAGGTGTGGGGCGTAGTAGCCGTATAGTAGTCCTGCGACATGAAGTAGAAGCCGGCACCATCTGCGTCAGCGGTAGTAGAGAGGACCGGAGATGCAGCCGCGCTACCGTTGGCAACAATGTCGGCCGTGAAGCTACCGGCCGTGAGTGGTACTTGGCTGTAGGTGACTTGTCCCCAGGAAGTGTAGCCCGTGCCCAGTGCTAAGGCCAGCAGTAATAGTCGGACAGACGCTGTAAATGGTTGTTTCATAAGAAGAAGGAGTGAGTTAGGTTGGCTAAATGTACGGAAAAGATGCATCATCCTGCAACCAGCAGCTTCTAAATATCCCCGCAGCCGCTAAAATGCTGCCTGGCAGTGTAAATAGCGCCGGCCTCAGGGCAGCAGCACTACCTGCCACCGAAACGCCCAGCACCAGCGCACGGTGTAGTGCGCAATGCCGGCCGCCGCCAGCAGCCGCCGCCAGTCGGCCCGGCTGAAGGCGCGGGCTACCGAAAGCGGCGCATCATGCTGCACTAGGCGCGAGCCGCGCAACAGCCAGGTAAGCACCCGAATGCTGTAGTAAGCCAGCCAGTGCCGGTGCAAGTCGTTGATAACCACCGCCACTCCGGCCTGTTGCTGCCAGCGCTGCAATAAGGCTACCAGCTCAGCATCGGCAAAATGATGGCAGAAGAGACTAGCCGTGAGCACGTCGTAGGGCTGGGCCGCAAACTCGGCCGAGAAAATATCGAGCTGTTGGTAGCTGATTTCGGGGCAAGCCGCGCTCTTGGCTGCCGCGTAACCGAGCATAAAGGTATTAGCATCGATGCCGGTAAGGGCTACGGGCAGGCGCTGCCGGCGCGCCCAAGCTGCTATGTGGCGCAGGGTATCGCCGCCGCCGCTGCCCAGGTCGGCCAGGCGCAGGGGCCGTTCGGCTGGGAAGCGCGGGCGCAGCCTGGCCAGCGCCGCCAGCACCGGCCGGTAGCCCCCCAACCAGGTATTGATGGTTTCCAGCTCATCCAGGTTCTGGCGCAGCTCCTCTGAGGCCAGGTTGAGGTCGTCCATCAGCTCGGGCGTAGTGGCGCGGGTGGCAAGGTTCATAAGTAGCAAAATGAAAGTATTACCTGCCGTTACGCAGGCAGAAGAAGTAGCGCGAACCGAAGGACGGCGAAGCGAAGCTTTCGCCTCGCGCATCGCCGCGTAGCGGCGAAAGCGGAACTGGGCCGCTCGGAGCGGTAACTCACTGCTGGTACGCAGGGCAGGGAGTAGCGCTCAGCTTTAGCTTGGCGCATCGCCGCGGAGCGACGAATTCGGGACCGCGCCGCTTGCTGCAACGGCCCCAGACGCGAGCTTCGCCGCTCCGCAGCGATGCGCCAAGCTAAAGCTGAGCGCTACTCCCTGCCCTGCGTACCAGCAGTAACTCAGTACGACGCAGACGCTAGCTTCGCGCATTGCCACCTGCGTAACAGCAGAGGTTAACTATCTTTTTTGTTTATCAACACGTTATAGACTTACTACTTGCCTGGCACAAAGGTGCCACGCGCCGGGCAGCGATGGCACTTAGCGGCATAAAGCTTTGTTGGTAGCAGCAGCCACACCCGCTACCGAAACTGGTTATTCCCCAATTACTTCTCCTCTAAGACCTCTGCTGTCCCAATTGCTGCCTGCTAGGGGTACCTTTGGCACAGGCACTTAGCCGACTGGCAACTAGTATATGTTCGCTTTTGTACTACGTATATGGTTCCTGGCAAGCCCCTTACTATGGCTGCCCGGTAGCCTGCCGCCGGGCAAGCCGGCCCCAACCGGCAGTGGGCCCCGCTCTTACCGGCCCACTGGCACCTTCGGCTACCCCGATGGCGTGGCCGTAGATGCCTATGGCACCGTGTACGTGGTGGACAGCGACAACCAGACCGTGAAAAAAGTGGGGCCAGCCGGCGAAATAACCACCCTGGCCGACCACCTAAACTACCCAACCGGCGTGGCCGTAGCCCCCGACGGCACCGTGTACATCACCGACGCCGGCAGCCACAGCCTCTTGAGAATCAGCCCCATCGGCCAGGTGACGACGCTGGCCCGCAACTTGGCTCATCCCTCGGCCGTGGCCCTGGCTCCCGATGGCACCGTAGTAGTAGCCGAAGCGGCCACCGAAGCTGGCAAAGGCGTGGTGAGCCGCATTGGGCCAGGCGGCCGCGCCACTGTGCTGGCCCAGGGCCTCAATAAGCCCGCCGGCGTGGCAGTAGCCCCCGACGGCACCGTGTATGTGGCAGATACTGACAACAATAGCATCCTCAAAATCAGCCCCAACGCCCCGGCCGCCGTGCTGCTGAGCCAGGGCCTGCACCAACCCCACGGCCTAGCTGTGGATGCTACTGGCACGCTTTATATAGCTGACACTTACGCCAATAGTGTGCAAAAAATAAGCCCGGCCGGGGAGCTAAGTCTGGTGGCCGGTAGCCTGGCTTATCCGGCCGGCGTGGCCCTAGCACCCGATGGCTCACTCTACATCACGGACACCGGCAGCGGCGGGCTCAAAAAAGTAACGGCCGCAGGCGTGCTTTCGACCTTGGAAGAAAACGCCGGTCAGGCCCTGCGCTGGGTAGCGGGATAGGCGCGAAATAGCGGCCGACTAAATTATTTTGCCGACCTTGGCGTTAGTCAAGCCAACCTACCTGCTCCGCTATGAAAACCGCCGCGCTTCTCTCCCTACTGGTTGCCAGTGGCTTGTCGCTCGGCGCGACGGCTCCGGCCACCCAAACCGTAACTGTGACAGTAACCGCCCTGGCCTCGACGCAGTCGGTGGTGAAGCTGAACTTTTACAACGCCCCCGAGAAGTTTCTCAAAGACGGCCAGCAGGCGTTCCGCCTCATCTTGCGGCCAGGCGGCAAAAACGAAGTAACGGTGCCCGTAGAGCTAGCCTCCGGCGAGTGGGCCGTGGCCCTGACCCAAGACACCAACAACAACGACAAGTTGGACAAGAACTTCCTGGGCATCCCTACCGAGCCCTACGCCTTCAGCAACAACGTGCGTCCCCGCTTTGCCCCGCCCAAGTTCGAGGAGTGCAAGTTTCTGGTCGATGGCCCCGGCAAGGTGGTCAGCATCACGCTCAGATAAGTTGCCAACTGGCAGAAGCTGAGCCGTTAGCCACCAAAAGGAACATCCTTTCGAGCTTACCAACTCTCCCTGGCACGGGCCAGAGGCCCGCGCCAGTACATGATGTCAGAATTTAATTGCCCCGAAACGGATGTTGGCCCTTCGCCAGCCGTTCGGCTAGTTGCACAGCGTAGCGGGCGCGGGTTTCGGGTAGCTTAGCGGCTTCTACTTTGCGCGCCATCGCCCGACGGTGAGAAGCGCTGTAGGCCAGAAAAGCCGCTTCAGCCTCGGGCCAGGCTTCCAGCGCTTCGGCCAGTTCGGCGGGCAAGTCTACGTAATCTGGGTTAGGGTCTGGGGCTAGGCTCACGGTTATCTCCTGGCCGATGCGCAAACCCAGGCGCTGGCACAGGGCTTTGCGCAGCATGAGGTGGCGGCCCCCACCGGGCAATGGCAGCAAGCCCAGCCGCTCGGGGTGGCCGTTGAGGGTGGCTACCACGCGCTTAGCGACTTTGCCGCCCAGCGCCGCCACCGTCTCGGCAGGCACTACCACTATCTGGGTAGGCATAAAGCTGGGGCCACCCGCTTCGAGCACCGCGCTAAAGGTGAGGGGCATTTGCATGATGGCAAATTAGTGTAGCAGCGCGAACTCGGTGAGTTTGCGAAGTGGTTAGTTGTGGCAAGCTGTTCGCGGACTCGCAGCGTCCGCGCTACTGCCGCACTTGCCCATCGCCGCGCACCAGCCACTTGTAGCTGGTTAGCTCCTCCAGGCCCATCGGGCCGCGGGCATGCAGCTTCTGAGTGCTGATGCCAATTTCCGCTCCCAGCCCAAACTGCGCCCCATCGGTAAAGGCGGTAGAAGCGTTGGCGTACACGGCGGCGGCATCCACGGCTTGCAGAAAGACCTCCAGGTGCGCTGCATCTTCCGAAATAATGGCCTCGCTGTGGCGCGAGCCGTAGCGGGCAATGTGGTTGAGGGCGGCGGCTAGGTCAGGCACGGTGCGCACGGCCAGCTTGTAATCCAGAAACTCGGTGCCAAAATGTTCCTCCGTAGCTTCAGCCAGTAAGGCGGCGGGGTAGTACCCGCGTAGGGCCGCCAGGGCTGGCGCGTCGGCAAATACCGTTACCTGGGCTTCGGCCAGCGGCGCGAGCAGGGCGGGCAGGTCGGGCAGGCAGGTTTCGTGCAGGAGCAGGCAGTCGAGGGCATTACACACGCTCACGCGGCGGGTTTTGGCGTTGAGTACAATGGCGCGGCCCTTGGCCAGGTCGCCGCTCGCGTCGAAAAACGTGTGTACCACGCCCGCCCCGGTTTCGATTACCGGCACCCGCGCATTCCGCCGCACGTAGTCGATAAGCCCCTGGCTACCCCGTGGAATTACCACATCTACCTGCCCCACGGCCGTGAGCAGGGCCTCGGTAGCGGCGCGGTCGGGCGGCAGCAGGGTGGCCGCCGCCGCTGGCAGGCCGTGGCGCAGCAGCACCGGCGCGGCCACCGCCAGCAGCGCCGCATTGGAAGCGGCCGCATCGGAGCCGCCTTTGAGCACGCAGGCATTCCCGGTTTTGAGGCACAAGGCCAAGCTGTCGAACGTCACGTTGGGCCGGGCTTCATAGATGATGCCGACCACGCCCAGCGGCACCCGCACCTTACTGAGCCGCAAGCCATTAGGCAGCTCTTTTTCCGAGAGCACCGCGCCCAGCGGTGAAGGCAGGTCGGCCACGTTGCGCAGGTCCTGGGCCATGCCCTGCAGGCGCTCGGGCGTGAGGCGCAGGCGGTCGTAGCGTGGGTCGGTGGCGGGCATCCGGGCCAGGTCTTCGGCGTTGGCAGCCAGCACTTGGTCGGCGTGCGCCAACAGGGCATCGGCCAGGTCGCGCAGCAGCGCGTCGGTTGCGGCGGCGGGGATGGTGGCCAGGGCGCGGGCCGCTAGCTGGGAGGGTTGGAAGTCGAGCATGGGGGGGCTTTTACGCCCTCCGCGGGTTACCTCACCCCCTAGCCCCCTCTCCCGTGGAGAGGGGGAACTAGTCTTTAACCTAGCTTTTTAATTTAGAGACTAGAATTAGAAACTAGTTTCCCCTCTCCACGGAAGAGGGGGCTAGGGGGTGAGGTAATCGGTGGGGACGCCAGGAGCAAGCTACTCCGCAGTTAAAAACAAATAGTCGTAATGCACCAGCGGACGCTGGCCGTGCTGGCCCAATCGCTCGCGGGCTTTTTCGGCGCCGTACTCGGCAATGCCGAGGCCGATGGCTTGTCCGGCTTCGTCCAAAAGGCGCACGAGGTCGCCTTTTTGGAAGTCGCCTTCGATACTGGTTATTCCCACCGGCAGCAGGCTGCTGGCCTGGCCGGGCGCGAGCAGGGCGGTGCGGGCCCCGGCATTAACGTGGATGGTAGCCTGGGCGGCTTGGGCGTGGGCCAGCCACTTTTTGGTGCCCGAGGCGCGCTTGCTGGGCTGAAACCAGGTGCTAATGGCCGTTTCGTGCAGGATGCCGGGCAGGATATCGGGCGTTTTACCGTTGGCGATATGCACGCTGATGCCCAGCCCGGCTACCTTGTGGGCAATGCTGCACTTGGTGAGCATGCCGCCCCGGCCAAACTGCGAGCGCGTGGCCGTCACGAACTCCGCAAAGCCGGTGTCGGCGGGTGCGATGTGGCGGATAACCTGGGAGCCGGGCTGGGCGGGGTCGCCGTCGAAAATGCCGTCCACGTTGCTCAGGATGAGTAGGGCGTCGGCATTGAGCATACTGGCTACCAAGCCCGCCAGCTCGTCGTTGTCAGTAAACATCAGCTCCGTTACCGAAATCACATCGTTCTCATTTACAATGGGAATGACGTTTTGCTGGAGCAATTCCTGGAAGCAGTTGCGCATGTTCTGGTAGTGCTGCCGGTCGCGGAAATCTTCTTTGGTCACCAGCACCTGTGCCCCCAGCAGGCCGTGCGCGGCCAGTAATTCGGCGTAGAGGCTCAGCAGCTTTACCTGGCCCACGGCGGCCAGCAGCTGGCGGCTGCGCACGGCATCGGCGCGAGGCGGCAGCGTGATGAGGCTGCGCCCCGCCGCCACTGCCCCCGACGATACCACAATGATTTCCAGGCCCTGCTGCTTGAGCTGCACTATCTGGTCTACGAGCTGTGCCAGGCGCTCCTGGTCGGGCAGGCCGTTGGGCTGGGTGAGCACGTTGGAGCCGATTTTGACAACCAGGCGGCGGTAAGGAAGGGGCATGAACAAAGCAAAATATTGCCAAAACTAGGAAGCAACCGGCAGCTTACGGTGTCAGGTGCACCACAACCGGTGGGGATTGAATTATATTGTATAAAATTACATTGTATAAAATCTAATCCTTACCTTTGTAGCCTGATGCCAGTTCCACCATCCTTTGAGTTCGACGCCCGGCTGAAACTGGAAGAGCAAACCTGCTTTCCCGTGTATGCCCTTTCCCGGCTCATTACCAAGGCCTACCAACCGCTGCTAACGCCGCTGGGCCTGACTTACCCCCAGTACCTCGTGCTGCTGCTGCTGTGGGAGCGTAAGGAATTAGCCGTGAAAGAGATAGGCCAGAAGCTACTACTCGACACGGGCACCCTTACCCCCTTGCTCAAGCTCCTAGAGCAGCGCCAGCTGCTAAGCCGCCGCCGCGACCCCCGCGACGAGCGCTCAGTGCTGGTAACGCTGCTGCCGGCTGGTGCAGCGCTGCACGAGCAGGCGCGCCAGATTCCGGCCCAACTCGCCCAGCGCTACTCCCTCACCCGCGACGATGTGGCCCTGTTGCGCCAGGAGCTGCATCACCTTATTCAACTGCTTTCCTGATTTCTCTTTTTTATCCTGCTTTTTTTTACTCATGGCAACTATCCTTCATTCCTCCCAAGCCAAATCCATCGGTGGCCGCGACGGCCGCATCGAGTCCGACAACAACGTCCTGAACCTGGAGCTGACTATGCCGCGCACCCTGGGCGGCCGCAGTCGCGAAGGTGCCACCAACCCCGAGCAGCTGTTTGCCGCTGGCTACGCCGCCTGCTTCGGCAACGCCATTATCCACGTGGCTCGCCAAGCCAAGGTAAACGTGGGCGAAATCTCCATTGATGCCCAAGTAGACCTGTTGATGACTGAGGAAAACCTGCCCACGCTGGCCGTAACCCTGCACGCCAACCTCCCCGGTGTAGACCAGGCCCAGGCCGAAGACATTGTGGCGAAAGCGCACCAGGGTTGCCCCTACTCCCGCGCCACACGCGGCAACATTGAGGTGAAGCTCATCGTCTCGAATGAGGCTGTCGGCGAAGCCATTCGCGCCTAAAACGCTTTAGTACGGGCCGCTCTATCTCGGCTGTGTAGGGTGCGGGGCTTGCCCCCGCCCGTCGTTGAACGAACCGATTTCAGTCGTTCAACGACGGGTGGGGGCAAGCCCCGCACCCTACAACAGCCAAAAGTTTTTAGCAGGGCATTTCGGGCGAAAAACCTCTAACCCAACAACTGGTTTCCTCCGCAGCTTGAGTTACCCCAGCCTCAGCGCGGCCAGCTGCTCGCTGATGTAGTTGCCCTCTTCCCACGACAGCTTCACGTCCATTGCCTTGGCATTCTGCACGGCTTGCTCGGGATTGCGGGCGCCCACCAGCGCTACCGTGATGCCGGGCTGTGCCAGTGTCCAGGCGAGTACCAGCTGGCCGAGGGTGACGTTTTTGCTTTCGGCCAACGGGCGGATTTTGGCCAGGAAGCTGTTGACCTGCTGCACCTTTTCGGGCTGGAAAAGGCGGTTGGTACTGCGCAGGTCGCTGGCATCGAAGGGCTGGCCGGGCTTAATTTTGCCGGTTAGCAGCCCCAGTTGCAAGGGGCTGTACACCAGAATGGCTTGGCCGTGCTGCTGGCAGTAGGGCACCAGCTCCTGTTCGATATCGCGGCGCAACATGCTGTACGGCACCTGATTAGATACCACGCTCGCCGTCTGGCCGGCTTCCGCCAGTTGGGCTACCGAGTAGTTGCTGACGCCGGCGGCCCGCACCTTGCCCTGCTCGATGAGGCGCGCTACGGCTTCCATCGTTTCGGCAATAGGGGTGGTCACATCGGGCCAGTGCTGCTGGTAGAGGTCGATATAGTCGGTGCCCAGGCGGCGCAGGCTATCCTCGCATTCCTTAATGATGCTGTCGCGGCTGGCGTACTTGTACACGTCGAGGTCGTGGCCCTGGTTGTCTTTGGTACGCATGGCAAAGTCGCCCTGCGCCAAGTCCCAGCGCATCCCGAACTTGGTCAGAATCTGCACTTTGTCGCGGGGCAGGCTCTTGATGGCTTCGCCCACTATTTGCTCGCTCAGGCCCATGCCGTAGATAGGCGCCGTGTCGATGCTGGTGACGCCCGCGTCGTAGGCAGCGTGGATGGCCCCTACGGCATCGTTCTGTTCGGTGCCGCCCCACATCCAGCCGCCCGCCGCCCAACTGCCAAAGGTGATGCGCGAAACCGTGACGCCGGAATTTCCTAGTTGTTGATAGTCCATGAGTTAAATAAAATTGATGGAGAATTACTTGCTCGTACTACCCCTGCTGCCCGGTGAAGGTTATGGTTGCCGGGCTGGCACCCCGGCGCACATCGGCGGGCTACCACTGGTTAACTACTATAAGAGACAAACATTTCGGAGCCCTGCCTGCTTCGGATTAACCCATTTATTTCCCCGGCGATTATTCCTATGAAAGTTGAAATCTGGTCCGACGTGGTATGCCCGTTCTGCTACGTTGGCAAGCGCAAATTTGAAAAAGCCTTGGCGCAGTTCGCCCATCGCTCCGATGTGCAGGTGGAATGGCGCAGCTTCGAGCTGACGCCCGACTTCGAGCCCACTCCCGGCGAAAGCATCCACGCCTTGCTGGCGAAGAAAAAAGGCGTATCCGAGTCCGAAGGCCGCCGCATGAACGAGCAAATGACGCAGATAGCCAAGGAGGTAGGATTGGATTATCAGTTCCACAAAACCATCCCGGCCAATACCTTCCTGGCCCACCAGCTCATCCACTTCGGGGCCCACCACGGCCAGCAAGATGCCACCAAGGAGCGCCTGATGGCGGCCTATTATCTCGAAGGCCAAAACCTGAACGAAGTAGATACGCTGACAAAGCTGGCCGCCGAAATCGGCCTCGACCCCGACGCGGCCCGGCAGGCGCTATTGGCTGGCACCTATGCCCACTACGTGCGCCGCGATGAGTACGAAGCTCAGCAAATAGGCGTGCGCGGCGTGCCCTTCTTCGTCTTCGACGACAAGTATGCCGTGTCGGGTGCTCAGCCTAGCGAGGTATTTGCCGAGGTGATGGATAAAGTGTGGCAGGAAGCTCACCCCCAGCCCGTATTGCTGGCCGACGGCCCTGCCTGCGGCCCGGAAGGCTGCTGATGGTGAAGGAGTGAATGGGGGTAGGAGTAAGCAAAAGGCGTTTGCTTCACTCCTACCCCCATTCACTCCTTCACCTACTCACTCACTGGTAAGCGGCTCGTCGGCCAGGGCCTCGGCTTCGGCCAGTACGTTGTGCTTGTCGGCGGCGGCTACGGCAATGAAGCTGATGCCGCCCATAATTACGACCAGCAGCATTTGGGAGCCGTGGACGACCAGCGCGTAGGCAATACCGGCTTCCATACTCACCTTGTAGACGACCAGCGTGGCCTGCACCAGCACGTGGTACGGCCCGATGCCGCCCGCCACCGGCGCGGCCATACCGAAGGTGCCAAAGGTGAGCACGGCCAGCGCGGCCTTCATGTCGAGGGTATACGTTTCAGGAAAGCACTTGAAGGCCAGGTAGTTCATAGCGTAGTACACGGCCCAGGTGAAGACCGTGTGCAGCAGAAACATCCCCTTGTTGCGCAGCTTGAGCACGCTGAACACACCGGCCAGCAGCCCTTTCATGAATATGATGGCCTTATTAAAGAGCGCATTCTGGCGCAGGCGCTCCAGGTTGCGAAACAGCGTGTAGCCCGCGGCGGCCAGTAACACCAGCGCCGCGATAGCAGCCACTAGTAAAGGCGTGCGGTTGCGGGCAATGGTGGCCGCCTGACCGCCGAAGAGCTTGTCGTTGGCAAAATTCCAGAATGTGTTGAAATCCAGGGCCAACGTAGCGGTGAGCAGCCCGGCCAGCACAATGAGGTCGATGATGCGCTCGGTTACGACCGTGCCGATGCCTACCTGCACCGGCACGCCGGCCGTGCGCCGCAGCACCGAGCAGCGGATAACCTCGCCAGCGCGGGGCAGCACGAGGTTGGCCAGGTAGCCGACCATCATGGCGTGGTACACTTTCCAGAAGGGGGCGGGCGTTTGGGAGGCGTCGAGCTGCATCTGCCAGCGGTAGGCGCGGCTGAAGTAGCCTAGTACTGATATGAATAGCGATACTATTAGCCAGAAGTAATGGGCCGAGCGAATAGCATCCCCGACGCGCGACAAATCCTGCCCGCGGAGGGCATACCACATCAGGGCGCCCGAAATACCCAGCAGAAGCACGTATTTCAGGATGGTAAGAAGTTTTTTCAAGGTACTAAGTAGTTAATTTCGGCAGCTTACGGGGCAAATAACCCGCATTCAATTACCCAAAATCCTGTTAATTAAGCTTTTGCCAGCACAGCACAGGAGCCCGCAAAGATACGGCCGCCTACTGCCATCGCCCGAAGCGCCGGGCCGGTTGTACTTTCCAGCCTTAATCGGCTTTTTGCCCTTTCTGGTATGCTGAACCGTCTTTTTCGTCTTTCCCGGCCCCATTGGCTCCTGGCGGTATGCCTCGGGCTACTGCTAGCTGGCACCCTCACCAGTGCCGCCCAAACGCCGCTGGGCCAGCCCTCGCTCGATGAGGCGAAGGTGCAAATATGGTGCGCCACCGCCCGCTATGTGTACGACGATGCCGGCCGGCCGCAGCTCAAAAACACCCTGCGTTGCGAGAGCGGCAACTTGGCCGCCCTGGCTACCAGCCTGCGCCCCGATAGCCTGCGTATCTACTCGCTGCTGTATGTGCCCATTGAGGGCAAAGGCAAGATTTACAAGGGCTTGAAGGACAACCCCACCCGCCTGGCGGCCCTGGTCAAAGCCATTATCGGTAAGCTGAAAGCCTCGCCCTCACGCCAGCACGACCCCGTGCGCCTGGCCGGCCTGCAAGCCCTGGAAAAGAAGTTGACTGACTACGTGCAAACCGGCCTGCCGCCCACCGACCCTACCCCCGCCCCCGAAGCCGCCGACAATTCTACCACCAACAACGGCCCCGCCGAAACTGCCGAAGCCGGCAACGCCACGCCCGCCCCCGTAGCCGTGGCCGCCAGCCCCACCACCGAGCCACTGCTAAACCGCATTTTCGCGCCGCTAGCCCTCATTTTTAGTATTCTGAGTTTGGTGCTCTACGCCATGCTGCGCCTGAGCCTGGGCCGCACCTTGCGGCAGCTGCGCCGGGCTGCCGTCACAGCCAGCAGCCAGGAGCTAACGGCCGCCCAGCGCCAGCAGGTGCAGGAGCTGGTAGCGGAGGCGCTGAAGAAGTAGGGTAAGCTTTAGCTTGCCGAATAAACGACTGGACGAGCTATAGGGTAAGCTTTAGCTTGTCACCAGCTGTATTTCACACGTAATTCTTGCCTGGCATTCAGCCCCTGTTTACCGGCAAGCTGAAGCTTACCCTACCCAGCTATGCCTACTCCTACCCGCTCCTCCGCCTTACTCCTGACCCTGCTAGCCGCCGCCGGCTGTCGCACAGCCAGTTCGCCCCAAAAGGCCGTGCGGCGCGACCCTACCAGTATCAATGCCGTAGCTAACAAACGCATTTCTACCGAGTCGCCGACCCTGGAACGGGGCGGCACCTCGGCAGCGCACCAGGCGGCGGCCGCTACTTCTCCTATGCTCAACTACCCCCAAGCCCGGCGCGACCCGCAGCCCGACACCTATTTTGGCACCCAGGTGCCCGACCCTTACCGCTGGCTCGAACAACTCGACTCGCCCGAAACCAAAGCCTGGGTGACGGACGAGAACAAGGTCACGTTTGATTATTTGGCGCGGATTCCGTTTCGTGACAAGCTGCGCGACCGCCTCACCCAGCTCTGGAACTATGAGCGGTACGGGGTGCCGGAACAGGAAGGCAACCAACTGATTTTCAGCAAAAACGACGGGCTGCAAAACCAGGCCGTAGTGTACACGCTCGGGTTGGGGCAGCCCGTGGAGCAAGCTCAGCTGCTGCTCGACCCCAATACCTTTTCGGCCGATGGCACTACTGCCCTGGCGGGCCTGCATTTCAGCAACGACCACCACTATCTGGCCTACACCACCAGCGGCGGCGGCTCGGACTGGCAGCAGGTGCATTTGCTGGACATGCAAACGCGCCAGCTCCTGCCCGACGCGCTGGACTGGGTGAAAGTATCGGGCATTGCCTGGGTTAGCAAAGGCTTCTACTACAGCGCCTACGACGCGCCCAAGGCCGGCGAAAACAGCCTGGCCGGCAAAAATGAGTACCACAAGGTGTACTTCCACGCGCTGGGCACGCCGCAAAGCGCCGATAAGCTGGTGTACGAAAACCGAGACATGGCCCTGGGTTTCCGCACGGCCGGCGTGACGGAGGACGAGCGCTTCCTGTTCGTGAGCCTGACCGACGGCAAAAGCGACGGCAACCAGGTGTTGGTGCGCGATTTCCTGAACCTCACGCGGGCGGGCACCTGGATTACCATTCAGGACAGCTACGAGTTCGACACGAGCGTAATCGGCAACGTGGGGGGCGAGCTGCTGGTGTACACCAACGACCACGCGCCCAACTTCAAGGTGGTGCGCGTCGACCCGCGGCACCCCGATAAGGCCAGTTGGAAAACCGTGATTCCTGAAACCAGCGAGAAGCTCGAAAGCATCAGCCAGGCGGGCGGCTACCTGCTGGCTACTTACCTGCACGATGCCAGTTCGCAGGTGAAAGTGTATACCGAAGCCGGCGCATTCAAGCACGCGGTGGCACTACCGGCGCTGGGTACGGCCAGTGGCTTCGGCGGCCGGCGCACCGACAAGGCGCTCTACTACGCCTTCACCTCGTTTACCTACCCCACTACCATTTATAAATACGACCCGGCCACCAACCAAAGCACCGTGTGGCGCGCGCCCAAGGTAGACGTGAACCCCCAGGACTACGTGACGACGCAGGTATTTTACCCCAGCAAGGACGGCACGAAAATTCCGATGTTCCTCGTCCACAAAAAGGGCCTCGACACCAAAAGCGGGCAGCTGCCGACCTACCTCTACGCCTACGGGGGCTTCAACATCTCGCTCACGCCGGGCTTCTCGGTGGCGCGGCTGCTGTGGCTCGAAAACGGCGGGGTGCTGGCCATCCCGAACCTGCGCGGCGGCGGCTAGTACGGCGAAAAATGGCACAAAGCCGGCATGACGCCCAACAAGCAAAACGTGTTCGACGACTTCATTGCCGCCGCCGAGTACCTCAAAGCCAGCGGCTACACCAGCACCGGCAAGCTCGCCATTGCGGGCGGCTCGAACGGCGGCCTGCTCGTGGGCGCTACCATGACGCAACGGCCCGACCTCTGCCAGGTGGCTTTCCCGGCCGTGGGCGTCATGGACATGCTCAAATACCAGAAATTCACCATCGGCTGGAACTGGGCCCCCGAATACGGCACCTCCGACAACCAGGCGCAGTTTGAGAACCTCTACCAGTTTTCGCCGCTGCACCGCCTCAAGCCTGGTACCGCCTACCCCGCCACCCTGATTACCACCGCCGACCACGACGACCGCGTGGTGCCGGCCCACTCCTTCAAATTCGCCGCCCAGCTCCAGGCCGACCAAACCGGCCCCAACCCCGCCCTCATCCGCATCGATGTGAACGCGGGCCACGGCGCGGGCAAAAGCACCAAGCTCCAAATCCAGGAATGGGCCGACGTGTGGAGCTTCGCGTTTTATAACATGGGCGTGACGCCCGGCCATTAAAATCTACTCTCGGGGCGCTATCACTCCTATGCATTGGCTTTTCCCACTTGGTGCTTTGCTGCTGGCCGGCGCGGCGGGCAGCGCTTCCCGGCTGCCAACCTGCTCTTACGCCCAGGTGCCGCCGGCTATCCGGCAACTGCTGCTGCGCTTCGACCAGCAATTGCCGCAGGTGCTGGCCGCATTTCCTGCGCCGGCCGACAGCGATACCTACGACCTACCCGCAGTAGATACTACGCAATGCTTCAGAGAATTGCCAGCAACGCGAGCATTTACGGCTACGTTTTTCAAGCCTGATGCCCGCGCCCGGCTATTGCAGCACCTACGCCACGCCTACCATAAGGATATGGGCACGGAGTCGGGGCTGGGTTACTCCTATAACTTTGGCGTGTCGGTGCTGGAATACGACACCCCGGCGGCTGCCGCGGCTGCCACGCGTACGCCCGACACGCTGCTTGCCAACTGCGCTGGCAACTGGCAGACTGAGCAATGCATCGGCCTCGACCAGTTCTACGTGTCGCGCTACGGAGCCGTGCTAGTGCGCTACAACCAGTACTCACACGACCCTATTCAGCGCCGCAACCTACGAGAACTGGGTGCCCGGCTGAGCCAGGCCACCGGCCTGGTATCGGATGCCCGGTCACCCCGCCCCTACTAGCCGCTGCATCGCCCCCGACCCGGCTTATTCTACTACCTCAAGCACGGTGCGAAACGACACGTATTGGCCGGCAAAGCGCTTGTCCATGTCGGCGCGCAGGGCGGGGGCGAAATGCTGCTGGTAAGCCTCTAGCTGCTCAAGGCTGATGGCGAAGTACTGCGCGGCGTAGGTGATGCCGTCGTCTTCCTCGTTGAGCAGGCGCAAGAGTTGGCTTTTAATAAAGCAGCCGGTGCCCACTACATCGTTGAGGTGGTGCTCGCGCATGTAGGCGAGCCACTCGTCGGCAACGGCGGGTTCGAGGCTGGTGGTGACGTTATAAAGAATCATTTTTATAATAAGTGATTTAGTAAATGACTAAATGAGTGGTTTTTAAAGCAAAGTTGTGAAATTCACTCTTTCACTTATTCGCTCCTTAACTCATTGCGTCACACCCGCATCGCATCGAACTGGAAGTCGTTGATACGGGCCAGAATAGCTTTGGGGTCGAGCTTTTCGCTGGCAGCGGCATGGGCCAGGGCGGGCAATTCCTCGTCGCTGGCGAGGCGCAAAGTTAAAATCTGTTTGAGAGAAAGGTCTTTTTCGATTTTAGCGAAGCGCAGGCCACTCACCTCAAAGTACCGCTGCCGCACTTCGAGGCGGGCAATACGGTCTTGCAACGTGAGGGCGTAGTGCTGGCGCAGCATCACGAGCGCAACGAAAAACAGCAGCGTGACAGCGGCCAGGGAAAACCACAGGCGCGAGATTTCGGAGTTATCGCCGGCCACGCCTACGTAGCGCCGGATGGTGTAGCCCAGCATAAGGAGCGTGAGCGGCAGCAAGATAAAATGGTGCAGCGGGTAAAGGCGAACGGGGTTTTTGGCAGCCATGAGCTAGAACTAAAAGCGGTGAATAGTGCGAACCGCCTACCTGGAAAACGAAAAAACTCCGACTAAGGCCGGAGTTTTTTCAAGAAAAACAAGGTGCCGGGGTGCGTTACTGCGCTTTGCGGGCTTCTTTTTCGGCTTTCTTTTGAGCTTTGGCTTCATCCTTCGCAGCTTTCTCCTGCTTGTGGGCCAGGTGCTCCTGCTCTTTAGCAGCCTTTTCTTGCTGCTTGGCGGCGTGGGCCGAGTGGCGCTGCTCCCTAAGCTGGTGCTTGAGGTCGCTGGCTTGGCTTTCTTCTGCCTTGCGCATCTTGCGGCTGTCTTTCACCGTCTCGCTGGCGGCCCGGCGCTGGTCGCGCTGCTGCTCGTAGGTAGCCTGCGCCTGCTGCGCCGTTTGGGGCGTCTGCAGGGCTGGGTCAGTGGTGGTGGTTTGGGCGTGGGCCGTCGTGGCGGCCAGGCTGGCTACGGCGAAGGCCGCCAGCAACAGTACATTTTTCATGGAATGACTAAATTGGGGTACAGAGCCTGTAACGAAAAAACTCCGACTGGGGCCGGAGTTTTAAGAAATAAGCTCGCAACACGGAGTTTAGTGGCTTTGCGAAGCTTTCTGGGCTTCTTCCTGCAGCTTCAGGGCTTTCTGCTGCATTTTCTCGGCTTCGTGCTGCTTTTTTTGCGCTTCCTGCTGCGCTTTCATTTGCTCTTTGGCGGCTTTTTCTTCTTTGCGGGCAGCTTTGGCTTGCTGCTCCTGCATCTTTATTTGCTGTTTGGCGGCTTTTTCCTGCTCTTCCTGGGCCTTCATCTGCTTTTTGAGGTCGTCCATTTGCTGACGCTGATTTTTCAGCTGGCGGCGGCTGTCGTCGGCCGTCTGCTCGGCGGCTTTGCGCTGGTCGCGCTGCTGATTGTAGGTAGCCTGGGCGTTCTGCGCGTTTTGCTGGTAGGTGCCCTGCATGGGCTGCACTGCGGGCCGCAAGGTATCGGGGCGAGTGGTTTGGGCCGAAGCGGTAGCAGCGCTGAAGAGCAAGACAACTGCTCCAAAAAACAGGTTTTTCATACGGAATAGGGAATAAGCAGCCGGGGGGTGAAAACGAAATTTCCCAACTAATTTCCGCTGGAATCCAAATTCCTGCCAAAACTCCGCACCTCCGCAGTAACTACCTAAAAATTCGGTGAAACCGCCTTTTACTGCCACGAAGCGGCCCCCTGAAGCCACGGCCGCTCCTGCCAAATAGCCTTGGCTACACCGGCACCGCGCAGCCGCTGTGGCAGCCTTCGGGCAGCAGGGCATCCTCTACCTGCACGGTGCTGTGGTGGATGTGAAACTCGTGCAGCAGCCCCGCCGAGAGGCTAGCCAACCACTGCGCATCGGCCCCGCCGGGGCGCACGAGGTGGGCCATCAGGGCGGTGTCGTGGCCGTCGCTGCTCATGCTCCAGATGTGGAGGTCGTGCAGGCTTTCGACCTGCGGCTGACTCAGCAAAAAGGCCCGGACTTTCTCTACATCAATATCATCGGGCACGGCTTGCAAACCCAAGCGGATAGTGTCGCGCAGCAGCCCCCACGAGCCCACGGCAATAACGCCGAGCAGCCCCAGACTCAGCAGCGGGTCGAGCCAGGTCCAGTGGGTGAAGTACGTGACGGCCCCGCCCACCACCACGCCCAGGCTCACGAGCGCATCGGTGAGCATGTGCAGGTAAGCGCCGCGCACGTTCACGTCGCCCTTTTGACCCGCCCGAAACAGCCAGGCGGTGAACCCGTTAACCGCGATGCCGACCCCGGCCAGCACCATCACGGCTGCGCCGTTCACCGACTGCGGGTGGCGCAGGTGGTCGATGGTTTCCCAGAGAATGAAGCCCAGCGCCCCGTACAGCAGCGCCGCATTGAGCAGCGCCGCCTGAATGGTAGCGCCCCGGTAGCCAAACGTGTAGCGCCCCGTGGCCGGGCGGCCCGCCAGCCAGGCCGCGCCCCAGGCCAGGGCCAGACTCAGCACGTCGCTCAGGTTGTGGCCCGCATCGGAGAGTAGCGCGGCCGAATTGGCCCACAGCCCGCCCGCCATTTCGGCTACTACAAAAGCCAGGTTCAGCCCAATGCCAATAGCAAAGGCGGCGCTGAACTTGCCCCCGGCTGGCGGGGCGGCGTGGACGTGGCCGGCGTGGGAGTGGTCGTGGTGGTCGTGGGGCATTTCGAGGAAAAAAGTAGTTGGGAGCTAAACGCAAAGCGCCGGGCTTGGATTCAATGGAAGAATTTTAGCGTTTCCCGATGAGCTTTGCAGTCTGATAAAGAACGTTCGTCAAGGTTTTTCGCTAGGGATTGAAAACTGGCTTCTCAGTGGTTTTACTGATTCAAAAACTTGCCCCCGAAAATTTTGGCGCTGAACCAACAGAATGTCAGCTTGCAATTCGCCACCTAATTCGTCGGTAAAGTTTAGCGCCTGAATATTGCCTTGTGGTCCATCGATGAGCAGAGTAGGCCCGACTTCACCTGCTCGAACAAGCGTAACACGGTATTTGGCAACCCGGTAACGGGCATCAGCTGGCATAAAGGCGGCAAAATCCATATTTGGTATAGCCTTCATTGTCAAGGAGTAGTGTTTCCCTACATCTTCTGGCCTGGCATCATCCGCTTTCGCACCACCAACGTAACAATCTACCACTGGCGGCGGCGGCTCCACCGCCCTAAACTCGTGCCGGAACACCAACCGCTGCCCACGGTACGCCCGCAGTACCACGACCGGTGCAGTCGGAGCCAGCCAGAACAGATGTTGTTTAGCATCGAACCTCAAGGTGGCGCCGGTGGCAGCGAAGCGGATGGCTGCTCTGCCAGGCAGAGCGGTTAAGGGGTTTTCGCAGTTGAGGAACAGCCGGATGGAATCGGGGTTAATGTTCCAGGCGACTTTGGATGTGATGCGCTTTGTACGTAGTACAGTCGTGGTATCGCTGTGCTTCTTCAGCGTCCCCCAATCATCATATGCCAACCCAATCGAGTCCGAGCTTATTTTTCTCTCAGCGGCTTCCAATTTGACGACTGCTAATACATCCGCTGTTTCAGTTTCACTTGGTAGCTGGAAGTTGCCGGGGTTTCGCAGGTCGTAGTAAGCGTCATCCTCCCTCAACTCATCCTTCCTTACCCGCACCAGCCGGTAAACCACCCGCCACGGCCCGGCCGGCCGCGACTGCGCAGCCACCTGACCCAAGCTCAGCCCCCAGCAAAGCAGCAGAAACAGCAGCGTTTTCATAAACGAAAGTAGGGTGCGGGGCTTGCCCCCGCCCGTCATCGAACGATATTGTTCAACGACGGGCGGGGGCAAGCCCCGCACCCTACAACGCTTTAGCCGCCATTACCGAAACACCAGCGGCACCACCACTTTCACGCTCACCGTGCGGCCCATATTAAACACGCCGCGCCGGCCGGTGGCGTAGTTGAAGTCCTCGTATTTGAGGCGGCTCAGGTGCGACTGGTAGGCCACGTCGAAGAAGTTGTTGGCCGTGAAGAACACCGAGAACAGGGTTCTACCTTTCGCATCGGCTACGTCGGTGCCGGCCCCGGCGTTGAAGAGAGCGTAGCCGGGGGTCGCGGTTTCGGTGTCGTAGGCGGCGAAGTAGCGGTTTTGGGCGAAGGTTTGTTCGAGCTGGAAGCGGGCGTAGACGTTGGTGAGGCGCTTGCCCTGGCGGCGGAAGTTGCCGCGCAGCTCGCTTTGCAGGCGGTCGGCGGGGATGAAAGGCAGGTAGCGCTGGGCGTCGGGCACGTCAGCTTGGTGGGCGCGCACCATAGAAAAGGAGTTTTCAAAGTGCAGCCAGTCGAGCGGGTGGGGATGAAAGTCGAGCGTAACCTCGCCGCCCAGCAGCCCCGCCTGCCCCTGCACGTAGCTGAATAGCCCAATATCGGGGCCCGTGCTCACCAGCGAGTCCTGGCCCGCCCGGTTCAGTACCCGGCGCTCGAAAATGTAGTTGCTGATGCTGTTCTCGAAAGCATCGACGCTGAAGCGGACGTGCTCACTGGTGTAGCTCACGCCCGCATCGAGTTGCAGGCTGGTTTCGGGCTGCAGGTTGGGGCTGCCCTGCTCGTAGCGGATAGTGCCCTCGTGCACGCCGTTGGCTCCCAGCTCGGCAATGTTGGGGGCGCGGAAGCCCCGCGAAATATTGGCCTTTACCGTGAGCTTGTCGCTGAAGTTGTAGGCCGCGCCCAGGCTGCCGCTGTAGCTGTTGAAGGTGCTCTCGAAGCCCGCAAACTTGGTTTCGGCCGCCGGCGTGCCGACGGCTACGGGCAGCCCAGCGGCATCCAGGTACAGCTCTTGGGCCCGAATGCGGCGCACGTCGTAGCGCAGGCCGCCGCTGAAGTCGAGGCCGCCGAGCGACTTTTTCACCACCCCAAACCCGCCGCCCTCGCTCATATCGTAGGCCGGAATCAGGAACTCGTGGCCCAGGTTGCGGTTTTGCTGGTACAGTCCTGTCGTGCCCACGGCCAGGTTCCAGCCGTGCAACTCGGGCAGGAAGTAGCGCAGGGCGTAGTCCACGGTGCGCAGCTGGAAGTACAGGTCGGGGTCGTCGGGGGCCAAGGCATTGCCAAATTCGCGGCGCAGGTTCTGCTGGTAGTTCACCTGGAGCTGCAGCCGCCCGCCTTTCTGGCCTACAATGAAGCTGTTATCAGTGCCCAGGCGCAGGTGGTTGACGCGCTGGCGCGGCACCTGCAAGGTGTAACCGCTGTGGTTGTCAGTCACCTCCTGGCTCACCACCTGCCCGCCCACGGCCACATCTTGCAAAAAGCGCCCACTCACGGGGTCGCGCTCGCCTTCTATCAGGCCCAGGTTTTGGTTGAAGGTGCTGAAAGTCAGGTGCGAGTAGCCCCAGCTTTTGTTGAAACCCACGTAGCCGTTGGCGTCCCACTCATTAAAGCCCGAGTTGAAAACGTGGCCGTCGTAGCGGTTCTGGTAGTCGCCGACCACCTTACGGGTGCCGCGCGCCAGCCAGTTAAAGCCGTGGAGGTTGCCGGCCGTCTGCAGCGAGTAGCCCTGCTGCCGGTTGTTGGTTTGGTAGTTGGCCGTGGCCTGACCCGTGATGCGCCCCTCGGCCACCGGGTCGGGCGCCAGGAAGTTGATGACGCCGGCCATGGCATCGGAGCCATAAAGCAGCGAGCCGGGGCCTTTAATAATTTCGGCCCGGTCGATGCTGAACTCATCCAGCTCGATGCCGTGCTCGTCGCCCCACTGCTGCCCCTCCTGCTTGGCCCCGTTGTTGAGCGTGACGACCCGGTTATAGCCCAGCCCGCGCACGACAGGCTTGCTGATGGCGGCCCCGGTCGTAATCTGGCTTATGCCCGGCGTGTGGGCAATAGCGTCGATGAGGTTAGTAGCTGAAGTCTGGTTGAGGCGGGTGCGGTCGACCACCGTGGTGGGCACCGGCGAGCGGTGCAGCTCCGTGGCCTGGCTCACGCCCGTAACCACCACCTGCCCGATTTCGGTAGCGGCTGGCGTAAGGGCAAAGTTCAGCGGCTGCCCGCTGCCCGTGTCTACGGTCTGGCTAATAGTGTTGTAGCCCAGGAAGGTAACCTGCACCAGAAACCGTCCCTTGGGCAGGTTAGCGAAGCTAAAGCGCCCATCGGCATCGGTAGCAGTGCCTTGCTTGAGGTCGGCGAAAACGATGATGGCCCCCGGTAGAGCCTCGCCGGTGCGGGCGTCGGTGAGGCGGCCAGTGAGCGGCGCGGCCGCCGCTGGCCGGCTACGGGCCGGAGTAATTTGGGCAGTAGCCGACAGCACACATGCGCCAGCCAGCACCACCAGAGAAGCGGTACGAAACATGCTAAACCACGAAATAAGACGGGGAGGAACGCAGCTGTTTGGCGGGGGTGTCGCCCTCCGCGACACCTCCGCCAAACAGCCACATTGCCAGCCAATAATGGCTGTCCAATGAGCGTAAACCCTCAAAAAAGGAACTAGTGCCGCAACCTACCGGCAGCACGCAGGACGGGCAGCTACTACGCCACCGGTGGGCCGCGCAAGGCTGTGCGCCGCAGCTCCGTAGCCGAGGCAGCCAGCGCCGTAGGCACGGCCAGCGGCTGGTAGCACAGCAGTAATCGGGGCACCGGCACCGCCACCGGCAGCGCCACCTGAAAAGGCACGTTGTAGAACTGCTCCACGTGGCAGTGCGTGTGCCTGGGCGTCACCATTTCCCGGTCTTGGGCGCGGTGGCTACTGGCAAAAGCTGGTTCCTCCGTGGTATGCGTGTGGGTGTGCAACGTGAGTACCCACGCCTCCGGCAGCAGCGTCCGCCCGAGGCAGAGCAGCAGCAGGCACGCTACATAAGGACGTAAAGCAAGTTGCAGCACAGAAATAGCCAGGCCAGAGCCTTTGAACGAGCCGCGCTCGCGGAGGTTAGTTGGCCGGGCAAAAGTACTGTCGGCTGGGTAAAGTATTAATTAATTTTGCAACCTCGTTGCGAAAAATCGCTTTAAACCAGCTTGCCTTTCTGATGCGCTCGGGAGCACATGGCTGAGCCTGATTCGTTCGGGTAGCCGCTTGCCAGAAGGCTATATCTGGTGCGCAAGGCTCGGCGATTTAACGCATCGTGGACTGCCGACTGGTGGCGACTGGCGCAAACGCCCTGGTGAAAAAGTGTTCACCGACATTAAGATTAGCTACAACGTGTGGGCAGCCCGGTTGAGCGAAAAGCGCCAACAGACAGCTATTTCTACTCGTTCTGCGTCCACCAATCAGGGCAAGATTATTCATGTACTGATGGCACGCTAGTACATCTTGTTGCAAAAACAGTGATTATCAAGACTATACCTTGCCTTAATGTGCAATGCGACGCCCGGCTGCGGCTGCTGCGGGTAAAGTGGAAAAAAGATGGAAGCGCCAGCCACTTCCGCGATACCTATACCCAACTGCTGGACCTTGCCGAGCAATTGAACTCCTGCCGGGTACTCTGCGAGTTGGAGGAACAACCCGATATTTCCGTGTACGACCAGCTTTGGATAGGCTCCTACCTTATACCCCGACTGTTGCCGCTGCCGCTGGAGCGCTTGGTTATCTGCATGAGCAGTGCCCGGGTATACAACCAGCAAGTAGTAGAATCCATCCTGGATGCCGCCCCGGCCTCCTTTACTGCCCGCTGCGACGTGCAGTTATTTACGCAGCCCCTCGCCGCTCTGCAATGGCTTACCGACAATTCGCCCCTGCTGCCCGAGGTACTAGCCGAGTGGCCCTACAACCGATTCCGACGCTGAACAGTAGACTGGGCCGATGGAAGAAGCCTGATTTTTCCGGCTTCATGCGGGGGAATGCTTACTAGCCAAGACTTATGCCAAGCGGGTATTTTACAGCCGTATCGGGCAGTATCACTTGCTGCCAAGCTGGCAGGTGGCTCCGGCTTGGAATGTACTTTGAAAAGCAAGGCTGGTGGTGCCCAACCGGGCGCGGCCAGCCTTTTTAGCTTCATTTAGTACTCCTTCCCATGTCCGAAACCGGCTCTATTTCCATCCATACCGAGAACATCTTCCCCATTATCAAGAAGTTCTTGTATTCCGACCACGAGATTTTCCTGCGCGAGTTGGTCAGCAACGCCGTCGATGCCACCCAGAAGCTGCAGAGCCTGGCCCGGCAAGGCGAGTTTACGGGCGAGCTGGGCGAGCTGAAAGTGCGCGTGACGGTGGATAAGGAAGCCCGCAAAATCACGGTTTCCGACCACGGCCTGGGCATGAGCGCCGACGAAATCAAGAAGTACATCAACCAGATTGCCTTCTCCGGCGCTACCGAGTTTGTGGAGAAGTACAAAGAGAAAGATGCGCAGGCTAAAGACCAGATAATCGGGCAGTTCGGCCTGGGCTTCTACTCGGCCTTCATGGTGGCGAAAGAGGTGGAAATCTGGTCGAAAAGCTTTCGCGAAGATGCCCTCACCGCCCACTGGATTTGCGACGGCAGCACGCAGTACACCCTTGATGAGCCCACTGGCGAGCACGCCAAGGCTGAGCGCGGCACCGACGTGGTGCTGCATGTAGCCGAAGACTCCGACGAGTTTCTGGAAGAAGGCCGCCTGCGCAGCATCCTCACCAAGTACTGCAAGTTTCTGCCGGTGCCGATTGAGTTTGAGGGTGAGCTGATTAACGACACCACGCCCATCTGGACGAAGCAGCCCGCCGACCTCACCGATGAGGACTACACCAAGTTCTACCACGAGCTGTACCCGATGAGCATGGATGAGCCGCTTTTCTGGATTCATCTCAACGTAGACTACCCGTTCAACCTCACAGGTATTTTGTACTTCCCCAAAGTGAAGGACGAGCTGCAATTCCAGCGCAACAAGATTCAGCTCTACTCGCGCCAGGTATTTATCACCGACGAGGTGAAGGACGTGGTGCCCGAGTTTCTGATGCTGCTGCACGGCGTTATCGACTCGCCCGATATTCCGCTCAACGTGAGCCGCAGCTTTCTGCAAGCCGACGCCAACGTGCGCAAAATCAACACCTACATCACCCGCAAGGTGGGCGATAAGCTCGGCGAGCTGTTCCGCAAAGACCGCCCCGGCTACGAGGAGAAATGGACTGATATTGGGGTGTTTGTGAAGTACGGCATGCTCTCGGATGAGAAGTTTTACGAGCGCGCCAAAGACTTCGTGCTGCTGCCCGAAGTGGGCGGCAAGCTCTACACCATCCAGGAATACACCGAGCAGGTGCAGGCCAACCAGCAAGACAAAGACGGCAACACGGTGCTGCTCTACACCACCGATGCCGAGGCCCAGCACGGCTTCGTGGCAGCCGCCCAGGAGCGCGGCTACAGCGTGCTCAATATGAATCAGGTGCTCGACGCCCACTTCATCGGCCAGCTAGAGCAAAAATTGGAAAAAACCACGCTCAAGCGCGTCGACTCGGCCACCGCCAGCCAGCTCATCGAGAAAGAGGAAGCCCCCGCCAGCGTACTCAGCGAAGACGACAACACCAAGCTCACCGACATTTTCAAGGCCGCCATTCACAACGACACCATGCATGTCAAAGTGGCCGCCCTCTCGCCCCAGGATGCGCCGGTCGTCATTACCCAAAATGAATTTATGCGCCGCATGAAAGATATGCAGCGCACCGGCGGCGGGGGCGGCATGCAGATGTTCGGCGGCTTCCCCGACTCGTTCGACGTAACCGTGAACGCCAACAGCCCCCTCGTGCAAAAAGTACTGGCCGACGGCGGCGACACCATCGCCAAGCAAGCCTTCGACCTGGCCCTGCTCTCGCAGGGCATGTTGAAAGGTGAGGCGCTGACCGCATTTGTGAAGCGTAGCACGGAGCTGCTGTAATCTTTAAGCTGCTAGCTGTCTACCTAAACGCCCCGCTGCTTGTTGGCAGCGGGGCGTTTTGCATTGGTGCTTTACCGGCTAGCTAACATTGTAATCCGCCAAATCCGCAATCAGGCCGGGCTGCGTGGGCTGCCAACCTAGGCGGGCGCGGGTTTGCTCGCTGGCCGCCGGGCCGTTGCCAGCTGTAAACAGGGCAATAGGGCCGAAGTGGGCGGCGGCTTCCTCGGGCGACTGCGATACTACCGGCAGGTGCAGCAGGCGGCCAATGGCTTCGGCGATGGCGCGGAACGGAATACCCTCTTCGGCTACCGCGTGGAAGGGGCCGCCCTGGGCACCCTGCTCCAGAGCCAGGCAAAACACGCGGGCCGCGTCGAGGCGGTGCACACTGGGCCACAGGTTCTGGCCGTCGCCTACGTAGGCCGACACGCCCTTTTCGCGGGCCAGACGAATGAGCATCGGCATAAATCCGTGCTGCTCGTTGGCGCCGTGTACCGAGCGCGGCAGCCGCACCACCGTGGCGCGCACACCTTGCGCGGCGATGGCCTGCACAGCGCGTTCGGGGTGGCGCGGGAAGCCCGGAATCTCAATCTCGGACAAAGCCGAAATCTCAGTCATGGGCTGGCCAACTGGCGCGAAGCCGAGGCCGCTCGTGGCGATGAGGGGGCGGTCGGAGCCAGCCAGCACCTCGCCAAACGTGGCGATGGCCTGCTGCTCTTCAGCACCGGATTTGGCAATGTCTGCCAGGTCCAGCCCGAAGGCGGTGTGAATGATACCGTCGGCCTGGGCGGCCCCGCGCCGCAGGCTGTCCAGGTCGTTGAGGCTGCCTCGCAGGGGGGTGCCGCCGGCAGCGGCCAGGGCCTGGGCGTTGGCTTCGGAGCGCACCAGGCCGAGCACTTGGTGGCCCGCGCCCAGCAGCTCCTGCACGATAGCAGAGCCGACCCAGCCGGTGGCTCCGGTTACAAAAACTTTCATAATGAACTGGTTAAATGTGAGTTGTGACCCGAAGCATGAGTGGTCCGGAACTGCCCCACAAAGGTCTGACCGGTGACACCCGGCCGCGTTGCGCCAGCTAAACCAGTTACTGCGCCAAGTAAACAATGGCGGCGCTACTGCCGGAAATCGCCAGGCGTGAGGCCAGTGTGGCGCTTGAAGAAGGTGCAGAAGTGGGCCGCATCGGTAAAGCCCAGGCGGTCGGCTATTTCCGATACGTTGTGGGTGGTTTGCTGAAGCAACAGCTTGGCCTCGTGCGCCAGCCGGTTGCCCAGCAGCGTGGTGGTGGTGTGGCCGGTGGCCTCCTTGAGCACCCGGTTGAGGTGTACGACATGTACGGCCAGCGCGTCGGCATAAGCTTTGGCCGTGCGCAGGTGCAGCCGGGCGGCCGGCGCATCCAGGGGGAACTGCCGCTCCAACAGCTCGGCAAACTGCGCGGCCAGCCGGGTGGCAGCCAGGGGCCGCGCTGGCGTAGCGGCTGGCTGGAGCTTCTGCACTGCGTGCGCCAACTCGACCAGGTAAGTGCGCAGCAGGTCGTACTTGTAGGCGTAGTCGGACGCCATCTCGTGCATCATCTTCTGAAGAATCACCTCCACGGCCTGGTACTCGGCTTTGGTGAGCGCAATAACCGGGTGGGCACCGGGCTGAAAAATCGGCAGCTCCTCGGCCAGCACGCCGCCTTTGGCGGGCTGCAAAAACTCGTCGGTGAAGATGCAAAAGCAGCCGGTGTGCGTCACTGCCTCCTGCGGCGCCCAGCGGTAGGAGAGGCTGGGCGTAGCCAGAAACAGGAAATACGGCCCCACATCCTGGGCCTGACCGGCAAACTCCAGCCGACCGCACCCATGGTTGAGGCTGATTTTGTAGAACGCCTGCCGGTTGAAGTGCGTGGGTGGCTGGTGCGGCAACCCAGCCAGCGGGCCGCCCACCGTGAAGACATTGAAATGCCCTAGCTCACGCCGCATATCGGGCGGGGCATCGCCCACGGCCGGCGTGAAGGCGGCATAGAGGGCGTCGATTGGAACGGGTTTCATAGCGGAGTGCGGTAGGGATGAGGCTGCTTCCCCACTTGCGTAACTACTAACAAAGCAAAGCAGCCTTGGGATTTGGGTATTGTCGCTACGGGCGATACCCGAATCCCGGAGGGTAAGTTGACTTGGCCTTACGAACGCTGGCAGGCTGGCGCTTTCTTTAGGGTTTGGGGCAGTTGCTACTGCCTCATCCATTCTATTTTCCTTCGCGCTTACAATTCGGGTAGCGTAGTATGGTCTTTTAGAGGGTATAGCCCATGTTCTAAAAAGTAACAATAGCGGCGCAGGTCCATTTCTGCTTCTCCATTTAAATAGTCGAGGTAGAGTTGAGCCTGTCCATCATTCGTATCAATCACTTCTTTCCTGGTTAAGTGCCGCAACAGCCCGTCGCGGTTTCGCCACCACTGTTTGCAAGACGCATAAGTCCAGTAGTCGTTGCCATTCGACGAATAACTGTCAAATACTTCCACTGCCGCCGCATTCAAAACACAAAGCAACTCATAATAGCTGGTTGGTTGCTTAAAAATGTATTCACAGCAGTGCATGTCATTGGCCACATTAACTGGTGCTTGCGCAATCCCCGTTCCACAGGTGTCCGATTCGCCGGTATAAAAAGGGCCGGGAAAATTGAATGGGTGTTTTTCTGACCAGTGGTTAGTATCTAAAAAGGTCTTGTCTTTTAGGCTTGGCTCCCAGAAAAGCAACACTTGCTTACGCAAGAAAAGGTCGAATCCGGGCCGATAGAAAAAGCTGGTAAATTCGCCGTAATGCTGCTCGAACTCCTGGCTAGCTACTTCAGCTTGCTTGAAATCTTCAGCTAAGCGGGCATGGTAGGTTGCCATCACAGTGGCTATATCAAAGCCAGGCTCTCGCCTAACCGAGGGAGCAGAGGCAGTAGCCAAGTTATTGCCTTGGAATAAAGCTTTGAGAGTTGCGAAAAGACCCATTGATAATAAGCTGCCTAAGCAGCAGCTGCCTGGCGAAGTTAACAGCGCAGGAGCATAGCTGTTGCGTGTGCATAACTTGGTGCCACCCATACATTCCCTCCCCTCTCCATGAAAAATTGGCTGCCCTTATTAGCAGGTTTGCTCACAATTTCAGTCGGCACCCAGGCCCAGCAGAAACCATCCCTTTCACTAACCGCCGGCCAGGCCCAAACCGCTAGCGGCCCGCTGCAAGGCGCATCCCTACCCAGCGGTATCCACGTTTTCAAAGGCGTGCCCTACGCCGCGCCGCCCGTGGGCAGCCTGCGCTGGCAGGCCCCGCAGCCGGTGAAGCCCTGGGCTACCCCCCGGCCCGCCACGGAGTTTGGCCCCCGCGCCATGCAGCTGCCGCTGTTCAGCGACATGCAGTTTCGCTCCAACGGCGTGAGTGAGGACTGCTTGTACCTCAACGTGTGGACAGGGGCCCAAACTGCCCAGGAGCGGCGGCCGGTGCTGGTGTATTTCTACGGCGGCGGCTTCCTGGCGGGCGATGGCTCGGAGCCGCGCTACGACGGCGAAAGCCTGGCCCGCCGGGGCATCGTGACGGTGACGGTCAATTACCGGCTCGGCGTGTTCGGCTTCCTGGCGCACCCGGAATTAACCAAAGAGTCGCCCCACCACGCCGCTGGCAACTACGGCCTGCTCGACCAGGCCGCCGCCTTGCAGTGGGTGCGGGCCAATATTGCGGCCTTCGGCGGCGACCCGCACCGCGTGACTATTGGCGGCGAGTCGGCCGGCTCATTCTCGGTGAGCGCCCAACTGGCCTCGCCGCTAGCTCAACATCTGGTAGCCGGGGCCATTGGCGAAAGCGGCTCGCTGCTGAGTTTGCAGCCGCTGGCTACGCTGCCCCAGGCTGAGCAGGAAGGCGTAGCGTTTGCTGCGGCAGTAGACGCGGGTTCGCTGGCCGCGTTGCGGGCCCTGCCGGCCCAGCAGCTGCTGGAAGCTGCCGGCAAGCCCGGCGCGGTGCGCTTTCGGCCCGTAGTCGATGGCTACTTTCTGCCTCAGCAGCCAGCAGCGCTGTACCAGGCTGGCCGGCAGGCCCATGTGCCGCTACTAGTGGGCTGGAACTCGCAGGAAAGCGGCCCGCAAGGCATCCTGGCCCAGGCCGCGCTGACGGTGGAAAACTACCGCGCTGCCGTGCAAAAGCTTTATCCTGACCATGCTGCCGATGTACTGCGCCTCTATCCCGCCGCCACCGATGCCGACGTAGCGCCGGCCGCTACCGACCTGGCTAGCGACCGGTTTATCGGCTACAGTACCTGGAAATGGGCCGACGCGCACGCCCACACCAGCGGCCGGCCGGTGTACCGCTACCTCTACGCCCGGCCCCGCCCGGCGCTGGCCGCCACTCCCACCGTGCCCCCAGCTGACCAGGGCGCGGTGCATTCGGCCGAAATAGAATACGCCCTGGGCAACCTGGCCGCCAACAAGGTATACGCCTGGATGCCCGACGATTATCGGCTTTCGGAGCAGTTGCAAACGTATTTCGCCAACTTCATCAAAACCAGTAACCCCAACGGCGCGGGCCTGCCCAACTGGCCGCCGCTGCTGCCCGACGGCAGCGGCCAAACCCTGCGCCTGGATGCCACCACGCGCCTCGTGCCGGGGCCAGACCGGGCGCGGTATCTGAAACTAGGAGAATTAGCTAAGTAGGACAGCGTAACTAAGCCCCGCACCCTACGCCCAGTACCTTTTCGGCAGGCAAACTTCCCGTGTTGAGCGAAAAAATGCCGCAGCCGGGTGCAATTGGCGTCATATTCGCGTTTAAGGAAAATTCGCGGGGCCGCCTGGCGGGCCCGGCGCTACTTTATTCTCATTCTGATGCGTAAGATTCTGCTCGGTATTCTGGCCTTTGTGGTGCTGCTGGTGGTAGCGCTGGCGGCCGCTCCTTTTTTATTTAAAGACAAGCTGCGGGCGCTGGCTGATAAGCAGATAGCCCAGCGGGTGCGGGCCAAAGTGCAGTACAACCCCGCCGACATCGACGTGACGCTGCTCAGCACCTTCCCCGATTTGAGCGTGGACATCAAGAACCTGCGCGTTATCGGCCTCGACTCGTTTAGCCGCGATACGCTGGCCTACCTGCCCGACCTGCGCGTGGGGCTCGATTTAATGAGCGTCATTAAGGGCCAGCAGATTGATATCAAGCGCATTGAGCTGGACCGGCCCGACATTTCGGCCAAGGTGCTCAAAAGCGGGCGGCCCAACTGGGACATCATGATTTCGGACTCGGCCGCTGCGGCCAAAGGCCAGGATACCAGCCAGGTAAACCTCGCCATTCAGGGCTGGAAAGTCACCGACGGGCGGCTACGCTACGAAGACCGCACTATTCCCGTGAAAATGGATGCGCGGGGCATCAACCACAGCGGCAAGGGCGACTTCACGAAGAACGTGTTTGACCTCACCTCCAACACGACCATTGCCAAACTTACAGCCAACTACGCGGGGGTGGACTACCTCACCGACAAGCAGTTGACAGCCGACGTGGCCATGAGCATGGATTTGAACCGAAACGTGTACACCTTCAAGGACAACCAGGTTAAGCTCAACGACTTTGCTTTGGGCTTTGCGGGCACCGTGGGCTTGCCCAATGCCACCGACATTGCCTACGACGTGACGTTTAAGGCGCTGCAAACCGACTTCAAAACCATTCTGAGCCTCGTGCCGGGCGTGTTTACTGAGAAGTTCAAGAACGTGGAGGCTGGTGGGCAGGTGGCCTTCAACGGCTACTACAAGGGCCTGCAAAACAAGCTGCGTATGCCCGGCTACGGCCTGAACCTGGCCGTAACGGGCGGCCGCTTCAAGTACCCCGAGCTACCGCAGGAGGCCAAGAACATCAACGTGAAGATGGTGGTAGATAACCCTTCGGGCTTCACCAACAACGTGAAAGTCAACGTATCGCAGTTTCACCTCGACCTGGGCACCAACCCCGTGGATGGCAACGTGAGCATCGACGGCCTGGCACCCATGAAGGTGGATGGCCGCGTGAAAGCCAACGTGAACCTGGCCGAAATGCTGAAGGTGTACCCCGTGCCCGGCGTGGACGCGCGCGGCCAGTTTTTCGTGGATGCCACCGGCAAAGGCACCTACTCCAAAACCCAAATGCCGGTGGTAAATGCCGCCATCCGCATGACGAACGGCTACGTGAAGTCGAACAAATTTCCGGCTCCCATCCAGGATATTAACCTGGCGGGCACCGTGGTGAACACCACCGGGCAGGTGAACGACACGCAGGTAAACCTGTCGCGCTTCCACATGATGCTCGAAGGCGAGCCGCTCGACGGCACCCTCACAGCCCACAACATCAACTCGCCCGTGTTCGATGCCCACGTCAACGGCACGGTGGATTTGACCAAAATGACTAAGATATTCCCGCTCGAAGGCATGACTGTAACCGGCCGGGTGAGCGGCAACGTGGCGGCCGCCGGCAACATGGCCGACGTGCAAGCCGGCCGCTACCAGAACGTGAAGGCTAGTGGCACCGTGCAGGCTAAGAACGTGACGTACAAGAGCAAAGAGTTGCCGCAAGGCGTGAACATCAGCAGCGCGGCGGGCACCTTCAACAACAACCAGATAACGCTGCAAAGCGTGAATGGCACGGCCGGCACCTCCGACTTTGCCGCCAGCGGCACCATCAGCAACTACCTAGGCTACCTCTTCACCCCCGGCCAGGCATTAAAAGGCAACCTGACCGTGAACTCGCACAACTTCAACCTGAACGAGTTTATGGTAGACCCCGTGAGCGAAAAGACCACTGCCACCGGCCGGGCTGCCCCCGCCAAAGCCACCGGCGTGGTGCCCATCCCCAAGTACTTCGACCTAGTGCTCAACAGCAAGGTGGACAACGTGACTTACGACAACCTGAAGCTCACCAATGCCACCGGCACCGTGGCCGTGAAAAACCAGATTGCCACCCTCAAAGACCTTACCTTCAACACCCTGGGCGCCACCTTCGGCACCACCGGCAGCTACAATACCCAGAGCCTGGCGCATCCTAAATTCGACTTGGGCCTGAATATCAAAAACCTCGATTTCCAGAAAGCCTTTGCTTCCTTCAACACCGTGAAGGCGCTGGTGCCGCTGGCTTCAGTGGCGCAGGGCATCTTCGGCACCACTTTCAACGTGAGCGGCGAAATGGGCCAGGACATGTTGCCCAAGCTCAGCACCCTGAGCGGCAAGGGCTTGTTTAACATCGTGAAAGCCAGCATCTCGCAGTCGCCCACGCTCACCCAGATTGCTAGCCTCACCACCCTGCCGCAGCTCAAAACACTGGAAGTCCTCAACCGTACCATCGACGCCCAGCTTGTGGATGGCAACCTCGTGGTGAAGCCCTTCGACTTTACGGTGGGCGATATTAAGCTCACGCTTGGCGGCTCCAACAGCTTGGCGGGGGCGCTCTCCTACGTCACAGCCATCAACACGCCCACCGGCAAGCTCGGCAGCGCCCTCAACAGCCAGCTTACTCGCCTCACTGGCGTGTCGGATATCCAGGGCACCGACCGCGTAACGCTGGGCCTCAACATCGGCGGCACCCTCACCAGCCCCAGCGTGAAACTCACCAGCGGCAGCGTTAAAGACCAAGGCAAGGCGCTAGCCACCAGCTTGGTAAAAACCAAGCTTACCAGCACCCTGCTCGGCCTCGCCAATAAAAACAAGGCCAAAGGCGACAGCACCCAGAAGGCTACCGTCATCACGCAGCAAAATGCCCAGGAGCAACTGGACCTGGAGGTAAAGAGGAAAAAGCTCGAAGCCCAGGAAAAGGCCAAAGACCTGATAGGCAAAGGCCTGAACGGCTTGTTTGGCAACAAGAAGAAGCCCGCCGTGCCCGACACCACCCGCCACTAAGGACCGCAGATTTAACGGATTTAGCGGATTTCACGGATACGCCCCTGCGGGGCTGGCGAGACTAGCACGTAAAGCAACTGTACTTACGTGCTAGTCTCGCCAGCCCCGCAGGGGCGTATCCGTGAAATCCGCTAAATCCGTTAAATCTGCGGTCTAAGACTGCGGTGCTACCTGCCCGCTCATTTCGCGGCAGTAGGTGATGAAGTCGGAGTTTACTGGCTCCAGACCGCCTTCGCGCATCTTGGTGGCTACCTGGCCGCGGTGGTAGCTGGCGTGCATCACGCAGTGCGTGAGTACGTCGCTCACCTGCGAGTCGAAGGCGTCGCCCTGCGAGTTGGAGTACTGGATGTGGCGGTTCAGCTCGGGGTCGTCGGCCTGCTCGCACAGCTCCTGGAAGCGCCGCGAGGTTTGTTCGTGCCAGTGGTGCAGGCCGGCCAGGTCGTGCTCCTGCCACACTTTGAGGGGGCTGGCCGTGCCGCTAAGCCGCGCAATCCAGATGGCCTGGGCATTAATAACGTGGCTGAAAATGCGGAGCGCCGGCTGCGGGGCCGTTTTGCCGGCCGCTACCGACGAGTCGAGGCGGCGCAGCAGTGTTTCGTTGGCCCACACGTTGAATGCGCCGAGCTTAGCAATAGTGTTAATCATTTGGTGAAGGATTGTAGAGACGCATCCTTGCGTCTCGTCGTTGGTTTAATGCTACGCCGAGGGATTGTTCAACGTCCAGACGCAAAGATGCGTCTCTACCTGCGCTCCCTCACCGGGGGTCTTGCCACACGAGCAATTCGCCGGTTTTGCGCTTGTCAAAGTTGGCGCACTGGTCGTCGCCTTTGCCCGTCATGCCGCCTTCGGGGTGGCAGAGCACCCGGCCTTTGGTGTCGTATACGGTAGAGTTCTGGTCGCAGCACGGGGCCGACTCGTAGTACACGGCCTGGCCCTGGTACTGGTAGCGCACAATGCGGATGGTCGGGTTGCGCTTGCGCTCAGCCAGGATGACTTGGATGCGCTGGCGCAGCCACAGCGGCCGGGCGGTACTGTCGAAACGCAGGTCGCGGTCGGGCACCTCGTCCACCGTGTTGGTGCTGGTGGGGGCCGGCGTACTCTGCTCACTCACAAAGCCCTCGGAGGGTGGCGTGGTGGGGGTATTGACTACTACTTCCTGCTGGCAGGCGCTTAGCAGCAGGCCCAGAGCAACGAAAGGGAAAACGAAACGATGCATAATGGAAGGATGTTGGCGGCCCGTACTGGCAGCACAAGCCAGAAAGCTCCTACGCCAACCGCCCCGAATAGTTAGCGCGGCAGCAGCGCCCACAGCCGGGGGCCAAACACCAGCCCGCCCACCGCCAGCGCCCCCAGCGCCGCCAGCAGCACCGCCCCGGAAGCTATGTCTTTGGCCCGTCCGGCCAGCGGGTGGTAGCCGGGCGACACCAAATTGGTGAGCGTTTCAATGGCTGTGTTGAACAGCTCGGCCGACCATACCCCGGCCACGGCCAGGGCCACCAGGGCCCACTCCACCGGGCGCAGGTGGCAGTAGCAGCCCAGCCCCACTACCACGGCCGTGGCGGCAGCGTGCAGCTGCATGTGCACTTCGGAGCGCAGGGCGAAGCCTACGCCCCGCAAGGAATGCCCGAAACTGGCGACGCGGCGCCGGAGCATACCGCCGGCGGGCTTAGGCATGGCCATCGAACTCGGCAAAAACGGTGTGGCGCAGCTGGTCCCACTCGGGCCGCAGGATGCTAAAAATAACGGTGTCGCGCCGAATGTTGCCCTGCGTGGGGCGGTGGCTGCGCAGGGTGCCTTCCTCGGTGGCTCCCATGCGGCGCATGGCGGTTTGCGACTTGTGGTTGCGGGCGTCGGTTTCCAGCTCCACGCGCTCGTAGCCCAGCTGCCCGAAGGCATGGCACAGCAGCAGGTGCTTGCAGGCCCGGTTGAGGCCGGTGCGCTGAAAATCGGTGCCCACCCAGGTGTAGCCGATGCTCAGGCGGCGCTCGTCGGGGAAGTCGCTGTAGTAGCTGGTGCTGCCCGCCAGCCGCCCCGTGGCCCGGTCGATGATGGCAAACGGGTAGCGCTGCCCGGCCTGCCGCGCCTGCAAGGCCGCCGCGATGTACGCCGCCAAACTCACTGCGTCGTCGCCCCGCGTGAGGGTGTAGCGCCACAGCTCGGCGTCGAAGGCTACGCGTTTTAGCTCTTCAAAATCGGTGGCTTCGAGCGGGCGCAGGCGCACGCGGCTGTTTTCGATGACCAGGGGCGGGGTGAAATCCATAGGGCAGGACGGTTGGGAATGCAAAAATGCGCGGCAAAAAAGAAAGCCGCCTTCCCAGGCGGGAAAGCGGCTTGTATAAACTCAAGGGACTAGCGCTAGAAAGCGTAGGTGTAGCCGGGGATGCTGACGGGCTTTAACTCAATTAATTCGCTACCATCTGCTAAGATATGGATGGCGTCAATACGGTCGGGCGTGATGCCGCCCTGGGCTGCTTTGCGAGCTTCGCGCACGGCTTGGCGCGGGTCGATTTTCTTAGAACGTTTCGCGAAAGATGCGCTCATAACGGTCAATGAGTTGCTGTAACAGAATGGGTTGGCTTACTATCCCAACCGGTACCACGAAGATAGTGCTGGTTTCGCGGAAGGCTTCCACCTTATAGCGGGCCGGGTCAACTTTAAGTTCCAACATCCGCGTGTAGAGCCGAAACCGCTTGGTGTTGGCGTCGCTGGTTTCGTGGAGCATGGCCGCCGCGATAAAGCCAAAACACGCCTGTGGGTCGTCACGGATAATGCCCGCGATAATAGCCAGTACCGTTGCACCCAGCTTACCGGCTGCGTGCTGGTTGGTGCGCAGCCGGTAGCGGTTCACGTTGTGAACTTTGGCATAAAAATCCACTGTATAAAGATAGTCGGAATAGGCATGGACTTCTACCAAATACTTACGCCGCGAGCTGGGCGAGTGCATAAAGAACTTGTAGATGTCTTCAGAAAGCCAGCTTTCCCGCCCTAGGGTGTAGTTGCGGTTGCGCTGCACGAAACGGTAGGGCAGGATGGTATTAAACATGGTTCCTGGAGCGGTTTCTGCTGGGGGTATATAGCCTACAAAAGTCCAAAAAAATACTTTTATAATCGCTCATGCCACCATACCCCGCGCCCTAAGCAACTTCTACGCCCCGCCCAAGTCGAGCAGCCAGGCGGCTAGCTCAGCCGACAAAGCCAGCGCGGCGAGGTTGAGCCACGCGCCGGCGCGGTCGAGGATGGCCGAGTCGGCGCTCACTACCACGTCGGGGGTTTCGGCCAGTACGCGGTCGGGGTTCAGTACTACCTCGGCCGTCCAGGGCAGGTTGTGGGCGGCCCCGAAGTCGCGCAGGCGCGCTGCCAGCCGGCCGCTGTTCGACACGGGCTGGTCGAAGAGCCAGCGCACGGCGCTGGGCGCGGCGGGTACCAGCGTGGCGGCAGTTAGCTCAATGGCGCGGTCGGTTTCCTGCACCGCCCGGTAGGTGCCGTGGATGCTTGATAAGTCGCGTAGCGCCCCGTCGCGGCCACGCAGCACTAGCCCGCCGCTCAGGGCCGTTTCGAGGGTGATGAGTAGATTAAAGCCATCAATGGACACCGGCCGGCCACCGATGGCTGCCAGGGGTAGCTCGGTGGCGGCGCGCTGGGTGCGGTGTTCGTCGGTGCAGGCGGCGCGGGCTACTGCCCAGCGCTGCCGCTCGGTCATGGCGTACCGGTCGCCTACCAGTTTCAGGGCCGCACCGGATGGGTAGTCGCGCGTTAGCAGCCACGACAACTCCGCTACGGCCCGGCGCAGCACTGGCACCCAGTCGGGCGCAAACAATCGGGCATCGGCGGGGTGGGGGCCACGGTGGCGGGTATCGGCAGGGCGCATGGGTACTAGAGTGATGAGGTGATGAGGCAAAAAAGAACGTCATTCCGAGCTTGGCGAGGAATCTCGCTCGCCAAGCTCGGAATGACGTTCTTTTATTACTGACTTTCTACTGCCTACTTCACCTCGCCTACCATATCCTCGGGCTTGAGCCACTGGTCGAAGTCTTCAGCCGTCACGTAGCCGAGCTTTACAGCGGTTTCCTTGAGGGTCGAGTGGTTTTTGTGGGCGGTTTGGGCTATTTCGGCGGCTTTGTAGTAGCCAATGTGCGGGTTGAGGGCCGTTACCAGCATCAGGCTGCTGTCGACATGCTTCTTGATGTTGGGCAGAATCGGCTCGATGCCGGCGGCGCACTTGTCCGTGAACGACGAGCAGGCGTCGCCGATGAGGCGGGCCGAATGCAGGAAGTTGTATATCATCAGGGGCTTGAACACGTTCAGCTCGAAGTGGCCCAGGCTGCCGCCAATGGTAATAGCCACGTCGTTGCCCATCACTTGGGCGGCCACCATCGTGAGGGCTTCGCACTGCGTGGGGTTCACCTTGCCGGGCATGATGCTGGAGCCGGGCTCGTTGTCGGGAATGTGGATTTCGCCGATGCCGGCGCGGGGGCCGCTGCTCAGCATCCGAATGTCGTTGGCAATTTTCATCAGGCTCACGGCCACGGTTTTCAGCGCGCCGTGGCTTTCCACGATAGCGTCGTGCGCGGCCAGGGCCTCAAACTTGTTTTCGGCCGTGACGAAGGGCAGGCCGGTTAGCTCGGCAATGTGGCGGGCTACATTCTCGGAGTAGCCGGGGGGCGTGTTGATGCCCGTGCCCACGGCCGTGCCGCCTAGCGCCAGCTCGGCGAGGTGAGCCAGCGTGTTCTTAATGGCCCGCAGGCCGTGGTCGAGCTGCGACACGTAGCCCGAAAACTCCTGGCCCAGCGTAAGCGGCGTGGCATCCATGAAGTGGGTACGCCCGATTTTGACGACATGTTTGAAGTCTTCTGACTTCCTTTTGAGCGTGTCGCGCAGCTCCTCGATGCCGGGGATAGTATTCTCCACCAGTATCTTATAGGCCGCAATGTGCATGGCCGTGGGGAAGGTGTCGTTCGAGCTTTGGCTCTTGTTTACGTCGTCGTTGGGGGCCAGAAACTTCTTGGCGTCGGCCAGGTGGCCGCCGTGTAGTACGTGGCCCCGGTAGGCTACCACCTCGTTCACGTTCATGTTCGACTGCGTACCCGAGCCGGTTTGCCACACCACCAGCGGAAACTGCTTGTCGAGCTGCCCAGCCAGAATCTCATCGCACACCCGGCCAATGAGTTGGGCCTTATCGGCTTCCAGCACGCCGGCTTCCTGGTTGGTGAGGGCGGCGGCTTTTTTGAGGTAAGCAAAGGCGCGGATAATTTCCTTGGGCATCTTGTTGATGTCCTGCGCAATGGGGAAATTCTCGATGCTGCGCTGGGTTTGGGCGCCCCAGTAGGCATCGGCGGGCACTTGCACCTGGCCCATTGTGTCTTTTTCGGTGCGAAACTGCGTCATAGCCATAAGTGGCTGAAATGAAAAATGGGAGAGAAATGCGGGAAGGAATGGCTGCAAAAGTACGCCAGCCGTGAGGGAGAGAATGCGGGAATGGGCAGCCGCCGCCGCCCCGCCGCCGTAGAAGCCCCTCTCCTATCCCTTTATTTCCCATGAACCAGCCCACTCCCGACCCCCACACCGAGCCGCCCGTGCCCACTCAGGGCGACGGCACCCCCGACTACAGCCAGGTGCACATCGAAACCGAAACCGACCTGCCCACTCCCACCAAGCCCGGCGGCAGCGCCACCGAGCCCGAAAGCGGCGGTGGGTATAGTGGGTAGGCAACTACTGCCTATTCCTGAAAAGCGGCCGCCACTAAGGCGGCCGCTTTTTTTACGTGCTACCTCGCTTAGAGCAGTGACGCCAGTGCTACCCCGCTACTTGGTTAGTCGGATTGGGGCAAGTGGCTGGACAGCTTCAGAAACGGTACCGACACATCCACTTCCAGCGGGGCGCGCTTGCCGCCTTTGAGGCCCGGCGTCCAGGTAGAAAGCTCGCGCACCAGGCGCTCGGCCTCTTCGTCGTAGTCGTCGCGCATGCTGCGCAGCACTTTCACTTTCTCGATTTTGCCATCGGCCCCGATGGTGAGCCGCAAGTATACTGAGCCTTCAATCGGCTTTTCCGCTTCCAGCTCAAACTCAGTGCCGCCGTGCCGCAGCTTATCGCGCAACGCTACCAGGCCACCTACCGGCCGGGGAGCTATCGGGGCTACGCCGGCCGCCAGTGGCTTGTCTCTCACCTGGGCGGCCGTTTCAGTAGCCATCATCTTGGCCTTGCGGGCCAGGCCAGTTGCTGAGCCAGGCAGCCGGCCCGAGTCGGCGGCTACTTCTGCCGCAACAGCCCCGGTAGGCGATACCGATGCTACGGGCGCGGCAGCGGGCGGCGAAGTCGCCACCGCCGCTGCCGGCCGGGAAACTGCTGCTACCAGCTGCGTATCGGCCCGCGCTCTGCTAGAGGCAACCGCCGTCGCCCGCGTGGCCTTAAGAGGCCGCGCAGCCACATACGACTCTGGCTGCCGGGGCTTCGCCGCTGGGGTGGCGGTGTAGGGCAACGTGGGAGCCGCTACCACGGGCGGCACCGGTGCCACGGCTGGAACCGACTGGCTCGGAGCTATTTGCACGGCTACCGGCGTGAGTACCGGCCGGCTGGCCGGGTGCCGCTGCTGCCAGGCCCACCACCCACCGGCTACCAGCCCGAGGAGCAGGGCGGCAGCAGCAGCCAACTGCGGGGCCAGCCAGCGGTGCGGGCGCTGCGCCAGACCCGGCCGCGTTACGGCTGGCCCCTGCGTGCGGCGGCGCAGGCGCTGCTGCAACTGAGCCAGGGCCTGGTCGGTAGTAACTGCGGGGGTTTGCAGCAACCCATCCAGGATGTCGGCGCAGCGCGTACAGGCCAGGGTGTGTGCTTCTACGCGGTGCTGGGCCGCGGGAGCCAGTGCGCCCGCCGCATACTGGCGCAACAGCGCCACCGGCAGGTGCGGGCCGGCCGGGGCAGTAGCGTTCAGCAGCGGGTTAGCGGGTAGCATTTTTTTAGTTAAGAGTTAAGTGAACGTCCTTCTAAAACACGGAGGAGCATTTCTTCATTCGGCCTGTTTCATTTTTAATTCCAGGTTGCGCTTGAGCATGCGGCGGCCGTTCTGGAGGTGGCTTTTTACCAGGTTGGGAGCCAGGCCGGTGAGGGCGGCAACTTCCTGATACGATTTTTCTTCTAAATAAAACAGTTCCAGGCAGCGGCGCTGCTCGGGCGGCAGCTGGGCGAGGGCCGCTTCCAGGGCTTGCAGGTCGGCTTCGTGCCGGGTTGTTTCGGCGGCTTCCTCGGCCGCATCGGGCAGATGCCGGGCGGCGGCAATTTCCACATCGGTGGCATCGGGCATGAGCAGCAGTGGGCCGCCGCTGGCCGTGCCGCGCTGCCGTGCCCGCAGCTGCATGAGGCAATAGTTGCGGGCGGTGGTGTAGAGCCAGGCCCCGAAATTGTCGGGTACGTGGGTGCGCAGCTTCTCTACCAAATGCTCGAACAGCTGCATGGTGGCATCCTGGGCGTCTTCGTCGGGCGGGGCCAGGTAGCGGCGGCACACGGCAAACACGTCGGGCAGGTGCCGCTCGTAGAGCGCGCCCAGGTCGGCCACGTCGCCGCTCTGGCGGTAGCGGGCCAGCACCTCCTGGTCGGAGAGGGCGGCGGCAGAAACGACGGTGCGGCGGCTAAAAAACACGGTAGCAAAGTACGCGATTAAGTCTATAGCTGCGGCCGGTGCCTCTGGACATCTGGCGCGGGCCTCTGGCCCGTGCCAAAAGGGCTGTTCCGTTCTACCAAACTAGGACTTACGTAGTGGTTATTTCTGGCACGGCGCAGGGCTCTGCGCCGTGCCAGAAATAACCACTACGTAAGTCCTAATAAACAAAAAACGTCCGGCTGTAGTAGCCGGACGTTTTTAAAACAGCAGGCAGTAGCCAGCCTTATTTCTTCATGGCGGCCTTCATGTTCTCCTTGGTCTGGTGCGCCGACTTGGCAGCGGCGTCGCCCATGGCATTCATTTTGTTGCCGGCAGCGTCCATTTTGGCGTCCATCTTGGCACCAGCTTCTTTGGCATCCATTTTAGCTTTGTCGGCAGCGGCATCCATTTTGTCGCCGGCTTCTTCCATTTTGGCGTCCATTTTGGCACCGGCCGCATCCATTTTGTCGCCGGCTTTGTCGGCGGCAGCGTCTATGTTAGCGCCGGCCTCTTCCATTTTGCCTTTAGCTTCTTCGGTGCTGGGCGTGGTAGTTTCGGTGGTTACGGTGGCTTCAGTGCCGGTAGCCGGGTCGGTAGTGGTGGTGGTAGCGGTGTCGGTGTGGCACGCGCTGAGGCCCAGGCTGAGGGTGGCGGCTACGAACAGGGTTTTGAGCGAGGTATTCATGGGCAAAGGTGGTAATGGGTGAAGTTGTGCCGCTTAATAGGGGCTTTCCCAAAAAGTAACCCGTGGTGCTTACGCCGGGCTTAGGCACCAACTTTTTTGCCCGCCGCCAAGTATAGCCCCTTCCTACTTTCCCCTTTCCTCATGGATTCTACCGCCTCCACCCCGCACGCTACCCCCGCGCCCGAAATTCCCCTGCACATCAGCGACGAGCAAAGTGCGGCCCTGCTCACCGACACGCTCAGCCTGCTGGGCCACGGCCTGCCCAACGCCGACGGCAAAGCCGGCCTGCACGAGCTGGAGCGCTGGGAAATGGTGCTGGCTGCCAGCGAGCGCCCCGGCCTGGCCAAAACCTGCCAGGAAATCAAGCTGCTGCGCCAGCTACTCGCCTCCTCCGACACCGAGGCCCACGAAATAGCCGAGGCCCTGGCCAGCCTGGGTGCCGAAACCGCCAAAGTCGGCGAGGAGTCGGCTAACGGCTACTCCGAGGACTTGCACCAGCTCAGCCGCCTGCTCATTAAAGCCAGCAATTTGCTGTCGCGGTAGGCTCTGGCTGCTATTTGTGCTCTATCATAAAGCCCCACTGGCTCTTTGCCAGTGGGGCTTTGTCGTGGGTAGCCATGCAGCCATTCTACTCTACTAAAAATTTTCCGATTGTTGTAGGGTGCGGGGCTTGTCCCCGCCCGTCGTTCAACGAGCCATTTGCAGTCGTTCAACGACGGGCGGGGACAAGCCCCGCACCCTACAACAACCGCCCAAAACAGCTGGAAAAGAGAAGCAAAGAAATAGTAGCGTGCCATTTAGTATAGCCCCCGCCCTTGGCCGTCTGGTAGACTTGCACCGTGGCATTGGCCACCGGCTTTCGGCTCTGGTTTTCCACCACCTGCCCCGATACTGTGGTCGTGCCCGTCGTCGGGTCTTGCGTGCAGCCGGCTACGCCTAGCAGCAGCAACAAACTTTGACTGTAGCGTTTCATGGGGCTGCCTAGAAGGGAATGCGCACCGTGACCGTATCCAACGGATTTGTATTCACGCTTTTGGAATATTGCGTGTTTACCCCCTTGTCATCCGTTATCGTCCAAATAATTTGCCGAGCGAGATTTGGAGCGCAGGGTCGGATTAAAACAGTGTCTTGAGGATAGTACAATTGGTCGCCACTGCCTCCATATCCAGATATAAACATTGAAATGTTATTTTTAGGCGGCTCGTCCACCAATTTAAGGCGTACCCAGGCGGGGGCGAGCATGGGCACGACCACGTCCTTGTTGGCCCGCCCCGCCGTGATGCCCGTCGCCGCATACGCGGGGGTGAAGTAGCCGGGGTACGCCTGGGCAAAGACGGCGTAGCCGCTCGTGCTCGTGGCCTCGAAGCTCAGGGCGAAGTGCCCCTGCCCATCGGCCTGGAAGGTGGTACTCACCGGGGCGTAGCCCCCGCTCTTGGCCGTCTGGTAGACCTGCACCGTGGCATTGGCTACCGGCTTTCGGCTCTGGTTTTCCACCACCTGCCCCGACACCGTGGTCGTGCCCGTCGTCGGGTCTTGCGTGCAGCCGGCTACGCCTAGCAGTAGCAGCAAACTTTGACTGTAGCGTTTCATAAGACTGCCTAGAAGGGAATGCGCACTTTGGCCGTATCTAAAGCCCCGACACTAATGGTTTGGTAGTGGTGGGTATTAATCCCCTTCTCATCTGTTATCGACCAATTAATTCTACCCGAGAATCCAGCAATTAGGGGCCGAAATAAGACCGTATCGCCCGGATAATACAGCCTATCACCGGGGCCTTCGTACCCTGAAGTATATATACTTATATTATTCTTTGGAGGTTCATCGACAAGTTGGAGGCGCACCCAGGCGGGGGCGAGCATGGGCACGACCACGTCCTTGTTGGCCCGCCCCGCCGTGATGCCCGTCGCTGCATACGCGGGGGTGAAGTAGCCGGGGTACGCCTGGGCAAAGACGGCGTAGCCGCTCGTGCTCGTGGCCTCGAAGCTCAGGGCGAAGTGCCCCTGCCCGTCGGCCTGGAAGGTGGTACTCACCGGGGCGTAGCCCCCGCTCTTGGCCGTTTGGTAGACCTGCACCGTGGCCCCGCCCACGGGCTTTCGGCTCTGGTTTTCCACCACCTGCCCCGACACCGTGGTCGTGCCCGTCGTCGGGTCTTGCGTGCAGCCGGCTACGCCTAGCAGTAGCAACAAAGAACTTATGGTATGCGCTTTCATAAGGCTGCCTAGAAGGGAATGCGCACTGTGACCGTATCCAAAGCATTAGGCTGGATACTATTGGAAGAGTTTCTAGTTTTCCCATTCTCATCAATCCACCACGATATAATTGGCTTAGAACCAAAAATTAATGGACGTATTACAACTGTGTCTTGTGGGTAATAGAAAGTGTCCCCTGAGCCTTCATACCCATCGGTAGTAATTACTACCGGGCTTTTGGGCGGTTCGTCCACCAATTTAAGGCGTACCCAGGCGGGGGCGAGCATGGGCACGACCACATCCTTGTTGGCCCGCCCCGCCGTGATGCCCGTCGCCGCATACGCCGGGGTGTAGTAGCCGGGGTAGGCCTGGGCAAACACGGCGTAGCCGCTCGTACTCTCGGCCTCGAAGCTGAGCGAGAAGTGCCCCTGCCCGTCGGCCTGCACGGGCGTGCTCACCGGGGCGTAGCCCCCGCTTTTGGCTTCCTGGTAGACCTGCACCGTGGCCCCGCCCACGGGCTTGCGGCTCTGGTTTTCCACCACCTGCCCCGACACCGTCGTGGTGCCCGTCGTCGGGTCTTGCATGCAGCCGGCCAGGCCGGCTAAAAGCAATAAAGAACTTAGTATCCGCGCTTTCATAAAGCTGGCTAGAAAGGAATGCGCACTTTGGCCGTGTCCAAGGCACCTACCTTAATGGTTTGGGAATACTGAGTGTCAATTCCTTTCTCATTGGTTATTACCCAAATAATCTGACCAGAAAACCCTGCAACTAAGGGCCGTGTCAAGACCGTATCGCGTGGATAGTACAATCTGTCCCCAGGCCCTTCATAACCAGAAATATGCATGCTAATCCTATTTTTAGGCAGTTCATCGACGAGTTGCAGGCGCACCCAGGCGGGGGCGAGCATGGGCACGACCACGCCCTGGTTGGCCCGCCCCGCCGTGATGCCCGTCGCCGCATACGCCGGGGTGTAGTAGCCGGGGTACGCCTGGGCGAACACGGCGTAGCCGCTCGTGCTCTCAGCCTCGAAGCTGAGCGAAAAATGCCCCTGCCCGTCGGCCTGCACGGGCGTGCTCACCGGGGCGTAGCCCCCGCTCTTGGCCTCCTGGTAGACCTGCACCGTGGCATTGGCTACCGGCTTTCGGCTCTGGTTTTCCACCACCTGTCCCTCGACTGTGGTCGTGCCCGTTGTCGGGTCTTGCGTACAGCCGGCTACGCCTAGCAGTAGCAACAAACTTTGAATGTAGCGTTTCATGGGAGATAAAAATAAAGTGGGGTAAAACAAAAAGTGCGGCGTATCGGGCCGGCATGGCCGGCCAGGGCGTGCGGGGTGCCAGGGCGTCCACACCGGCCCGAAGTGCCTGCTGGGCTTAGTGTTGGATGCTAAGCTGCTGCGTCTTCACCGTCTGGCCGTGCTGGATTTTCACCTGGTAGAGCCCGGCCGGCCAGGTGCTGGTAGCCAGGTGCAGCGAGCCCGTGGCAATGTTGTCGGCCGAGAATACCAGGGCACCCTGCCAGTTGTACACCGTTACCTGCAGGGGCGGCTCGTTGCCGGCCCCCCCCGAGGTGCTGGCTGCCTGGCTCAGGGCGGGGGCGCTGCTGGCCGCCGCGTCGCTGGGGCCGTTGTCGTCCGTCACGTCGGTGTAGGTGTCGGCCGGGTTCGGGTAGAGCGCCGTGCGGTATTGGCTGGTGGCGTAGTAAGCAGCCTGCGCCGTCTGGCTGCCACTGGTCACTACCACCTGGAAGTTTATACTAGTGCCGGCATAGGGCGTCAGGCAGAGGCCGAAGACGGGGCTGCTGCTGGGCGGCAGTTGGATGTAGGAGGCGGAGGTTGAGTTGTTGGGCCGGTACGACCAGGTGTAGGTATAGGGGGGCGCGCCGCCGTATGCCAGGGCCGTGCATTGCAGGTAGTTAGGGTTGCCGTGGGCCGAGTAGCACGCGTTGGTGTACACCAGCGGCATGGCGAACTGCACCCCCAGCGGCTGCTGGGCGCACGGCAGCGTTCCCAGGTTGCCCAGGATGGGGTTGGCCCCCGCCAGGGCGTATTGGCTTACGTGGTAGGTGCCGTTGCCTAGTAGCACGATGCTGGCCGGGTCTTCGACGCACACGTACCCGCCGGGGTCTATCTCTATCTGGCCGTAACAGGTCACGGTGGCCCCCTGGCGCACCACCAGGGTGCCGCCTGCCGCAATGCGCAGCACCGAGCCTTCGCCGATAGTGAGGATGCCGGGCTCTTTGCGGCGCGGCACGCTGGCTTTGCCTACGTCGAGCAGACTATTGTTGGAGAAGACCAGCGTGGCCGGGTGGGCATTGTCGCCGCCTACCTGCAACTGCCCGCCCCGCTTCACCTGGACCACCGTGTTGCAGGTAGAGGTATACACCTCGAAGCGCCCGGCCGGCGGCGCGGCCGGCGGGGTAGCGGGGTTGGGCGCTCCCCCGCTCACGGGCACCGTGCCGTCGTTGATGAGCAGGTTGCCCTGGTACTCTACCTGCACCGAGGGCAGCAGGTGGCGGTAGGGGCTGCCGTAGTTGTAGGTGGTGGTCAGTAGGGCCGGCAGGTGGTGCGCCGACTGCAGCAGCTCGTTCTCAATCCAAGTGCTGTTGTCGGTGTAGTACGAGGTGTTGTAGGTGTTCGGAAAGTTGGATGCCTGCCCGTTGGTAATCTCTACGTGCGGCTCGTTGGCGCTACCAGCCGCGAAGTAGGCATCAAACGCATACTTGGTGGAGTTTGGACGGTCGTTCGAAGGAATTTGTGTCTTCACATCATACGAAAAGTCAGGATTCAGGATAGAGCCGGCATCGCGGACGTCGAGGGTGCTGATGGTGGGCATGAAGGTGTTGTCGGGGTAGTCGGCTACCAGGAGGTGGTCGCTGACATCCTGGGCATTGCCGGCCGTGCGCGTGCTGGAGCCGGGGGCGGTGTCGTAGTTGCCCAGGCCAGCGGGCGAGTGGATGTCCTGGGTGACGAAGGAGGCAACGTAGGCCCCAATTGCTATTCCACCTAGCCCCCCAAATATACCTCCTCCAAAAAAACCTCCTAACCCTCCCAGCACCCCGCCGACTCCCAATACCAACCGGGGCGTATAGGTGTATATTACCCGGTCGCCCCGGCCCAGCGCATAAGTTTTGTTGATGCCGGTAACTAATTGTGCCGCAGGGCCATTAATCGGGTTTAGGGTCGTGTGCAGCAGGGCCATGCCGGCCTGCATATCGGGCGGAAACACAGCCTGCCCGCTGCCGTTGGCCACCGCCACCTTGCGCAGGAGCGAGGGGTAGCTGGTGGGCGTAGCCTGCCACGCCTGCCAGGCGTTGCGGAGAGGAATAGCCTCATCGGCAAAGTGGGCCACCAGCATCTGCTCGGCGGCCTCGCGCCGCAGCTTGGTTTGCACCACTTCCTGCGCGCTGCCCGAGCCCACCCAGGTGCCTTGCAGGTTGTCGAACATGCACTGGATACCCAGCGGAATGTTGGCCCCCCGGTGGGGCGAGTCGAACGACACGTAGAGCTTGCTGTTGTGGCAGAGCTGCTGCTGTTCCATCCAGGCCAGGGCAAAGCGGGCCACCTGCCCGCCCATGCTGGCCCCGATAACCAGTGTTTCCTCGGTGTTGGCATCGCGGTTGGCCGAGAGCTGTATCCATTGCAGCAGCTCTACCAGCACCATGGCATTGTTCTGAATGAGGCTGGCCCCGTCCGAAAAATCGAGGTAGATAATGTCGTACCCGCCCCCCGGCAGGCCGTTGGCAAACGGCTGCCCGTTAGGCCCCACCGTTTGTCCATACGGAGCCTGTAGCTGCTGCCGCAGGTCGGGAAATTTCTCCAGGGCCGGAAAGGCGGGGTTGTAGTCCGACATTTCGTTCCAGCCCGCCGTGCCGTTGCGGTAGCCCCCGTACTCCTGGGCCGGCCCGGTGGTAAAGTCGCTGAGCGGCAGCGGGGCCGTAGTGGTAATAAAGTGGTTCAGGCCCGCCGCGCCCGACGCATTCCGGTACGCCGGAAAGTCGATGCCCTCCACAAATACCAGCGGGCGGCGCAGCTTGCGCGTGCCATCTGGCTGCACGGGGTTGCCAGCGGCGTACTTTATCCAGGCAATGGCCGAGGCGTGTTTGTCCCAGGCCGATACCACGTTGGGCGAGGGCGTAAATCCCGGCCACACGTTGGTAGCCTTCAGGCCCAGGGCCACGTCGGGCGCGTCGGTGGCCAGGCGCAGGGCTCGCAGGGAGGTGGCGGCCGACAGGCTTTGCCGCTCGCCTCCCTCTTCCAGGGCCGGGGCCTGGTAGCTCGCCAGGATAGTCAGCTCGCTGCTACCTCTAGTGGGGGCCGACGTATGCGGCGCGTGGCCGGGGGCCCCGCTCATAGCCGCCGGGGCTGGCATCTTCACCTGCACGGTGCTGCCCATGGCCACCGTCTGCACCCCGTTGCCGTCGCCAAAATCGATGTCCAGGCTAGCGGGGGCGGGGTCCGGCCCCAGCCAGAACTCCCGGCCCACGTACACGGCCACCGTGCCCCGCGCCGCTGGCAGCGGCAGCGCCACCGAAAAAAGCTGCCGGGTAATGTAGGGGCTCTGGCTCAGGTTGGGCCCATCGGTTACGGTAGCATGCACGGTGTCGATGGTAATAAGCCCATCCTGGATAGAAGTAGCCGACAACGCATTGTAGCGGTAGCTGAGCATCAGCAGGGGCAGCTCGTGCTGCTGCACCCGCCGCCCGCTACGGGCCCGTAGCGAATCCAGCGTCAGGAGCTGCGTGGTATCCAGGTTGGCGTGGTAATACTCCCAGTATTGCTGCTCGAAGCCCCGGTAGCTGGCGGCGGTGTCGCCCTGCCCGGCAAAGCGGCTGGGGTTGGTAAAGAGCAGCACCCGGTTCATCAGAATCCCGGTGGGAATGCGGTGCGGGTCAAGCCCGGCCTGCGCGGTGCGCAGCACCTCAAGGGGGTTTCTCATGCCAGCGGTGAGGGACTGCCCCTAGGCGAGGGTGCCCAAGCCAATGGCCAGGAGCAAGTACAGTAACTTGATTTTCATACTACTTTTCATAAGATGTTAGGAAAAAAGTGAAAGAAAATAAGCTGGCGGCGCACCGGGTGAACTGGTATCGTCGTCGCTGCCAGATGCCTCGTTCGGCCTCCTGGGAGCAGGAAAAAAAGGGTGGTTAAAAACCGGGCCTTACGCTGGTGCCGGCATCCCGGCAGCAAGGTTTGCACAAACGTGCAGCAGCGGCGGCTATTTACAAAATAAATAGTTGAGAGCATCCGACTTCAGTTTGAACACTTACCTCTCGCAACATGCTGTTTCATACGCGAATAACCACGCCTGAAACTGACTTTTAAAATTCTTTTTTCGCCTGGTTTTACCTGCTTATTACGCTGTTTTTTCTACCAGGCGGTTGCTAACTTAAGACTTACGCAGCCGGCGCAGTAGCGCTCAGCTTTAGCTTGGCGCATCGCCGCAACGCGGCGAAACTCGCGTCTGGGGCCGTTGGAAACAACCAGCGCAGGGCCAAATTCGCCGCGCTACGGCGATGCGCCAAGCTAAAGCTGAGCGCTACTCTCCGCCTACCCTGCTTGCTACCGACCTTTACGGTCGCACCCCATTCTGCCATGATTACCCTCTACGACCCTTTCGAGGGCCTGCAGTTCGGTCCCGGCCGCTGCTTTCTCACCGGCCAGCCCGTTGGCCCCACCGATACGGTACCCGTGTTTGCCGACTGGCTGCAAACCACTTACAGCCTGGCCGAGCGCCCCATTTACCTGCTTGACCAGAGCCAGACCACCTACGCCGCCCTGCGCCTGCCGCTAACCCCGGCGCTGCGCCCGCGCCTCGCCGCACTCGAAGCCGAGGTGCAGGCCGCCGCCCAGGCCGGACCAGCCGCGTTGCGGGCCCTGCCGCCCGCCCGGCTGTGGCAGTGGCTAGGCAAAATGTTCTACGGCATCTTCGCCACGGAGCTGGTGCAGCAGCAGCAGCCGCTCATCAAGCCGCAGTACCCGCTGGCTGAGAACGTGCAGCTGGTGCAGCGGTTTCGGGCGTTTTTTCAGCTTTTGCAGGGGCTGCGGGTGCCTACCGACTACGCCGACTTCGTGCCCGGCTCGGTGTTCGTGCTCGAAGTTGATGCGCAGTACGAGGCCCCGGACTTTGCCTACGACGACGACCTGAATACGCTGGTTTTCAGCATTAAACTGGGCCGGGCCGTGGTGGTAGCCACGCTCGTCGACATTGGGTTTATTGGCCAGGCCATGCGCCAGGTGGCCGCCGATGCCCAGCGCCCGCTGCACCCGGCGCAGGTGGCCGAGTTCAAGGCGCGGGCCTACTATGCGGCCTACCTGCTGGCGGCCGTGCCCGACGTGTACCCCCGCCGCCCCGGCCCCCTCGACCCGCCCGGCACCGAGCTGGTGCTCGATGCCCTCGTAGACGACGTGACGGCCACCATCTTCAACCCCTGGGACAACCTCGCTTACGCCCACACCCTCACCGGCTTATGGGCGCGCTGGGGCCTGCTCGAAGAAGTAATTATGCGCAATCCCTTCCAGCCGCTGAGCTTGCTCTACGATGCTACCGGCCAGCCGCAGAGCGCAGCGGCCGCCGCGGAGCAGCTGGCGGTGCTGGCGTATGAGGGCGGGTAGGGTAAGCTTTAGCTTACCGTTCAGGCGGCTGGCTGGCAAGCTAAAGCTTACCCTACCCGCCCAAACTACCCCCAACCCAACGGCCATCCCTTTCGGCCCGTATGTCAAACCCCAGCCTACTCCTCTGGCCGGGGTTTTTGCTTCATTTCCCATACTTTCTATGTCTGCTTTCTTCGCCAAAACCGGGGCCGCCCCGGCGGCCCTGCTCCTGCTGCTGAGCGCCTGCAACTCGCCCTCCTCTACCGCCGACCAGCCGCGCGGCACCATGCCCGCCGACTCTACGGCGGCGCACGTGCCCGCCCCGGCCCCGGCCAACTCGCCGCTGCAACTAGTAGCCGAGTTCAACTCGCCGCAGGTGACGGGCGTGGCCGTGGCGCCCGGCGAAAAGGTGTTCATTTTCTCGCCGCGCTGGGACTTCAACCCTACGGCCCCGGTGGCGGCCGTGGGCCCCAACAACACCCTCATGCCCTACCCCGACGACAAGTGGTGTATGTGGAACGACTCGGTGAAAAACGAGCCTCAGAAGCACTGGATTTGCCCGCAGGCCGGCTACGTCGATACCCAGGGTATGCTCTGGATAGTAGACCCCGCTTCGCCCGGCCTCAAGTACACCGTGCTGGGCGGCCCCAAGCTGGTTAAAACCGACCCGGCCACGGCTAAAGTGCTGCAAGTCATTGCCATTCCCGAAGCTGTGGCCCCGCGTAAGTCGTACCTTAACGACGTGCGCATCGACCTGCAAAACAACTACGCCTATATGACCGAATCGGGCACCGGCTCGCTGGTAGTAGTCGACCTGAAAACCGCCAAAGCCCGCCGCCTGTTGGCCCAGCACCAGTCCACGATGCCCGTTAAAGGCTTCATTACCAAAGCCCAAGGCCACGCCCTCTACGACCCCCAGGGCAAGCCCGGCCAGTTCAAGGCCGATGGCATTGCGCTCACCACCGACAACCAGTACCTCTACTACCGCGCCTTGTCGGGCCACGAGCTGTACCGCATCAAAACCGAAGCCCTGCGCAACGCCGCCCTCACGCCCGCCCAGGTGGCAGCCGCCGTGGAGAAGTTGCCCGACCTGGCCGCCTGCGACGGCATGGAGCTGGACAGCAAAGGCAACCTCTACCTGACCGGCTTCGAGAACGGCGAAATTCTGCGCCGCTCGCCCGATGGCAAAGTGGAGTCGTTGGTGAAAGAAGCCCGCTTGCAATGGCCCGATACCTTCGCCTGGGGCGCCGACGGCAAGTCGCTCTACTTCACCGTATCGGAGCTGGATAAGATGCCCAACTGGAACAAAGGCGTAGGCCAGCCCCACGAGCCTTTCCGGGTGTATAAAATGGCCGTAGCGAAGTAGGATTAGGAATTAGTGAGATAAAGGATGAGGGACAGAGCCGGCTGAAAGAGAATATTCTTCTTTCGTTCGGCTCCGTCCCTCATCCTTTATCCTCCTAATCCCTAATCCTATAAACGCTTCAGCCCCGCCAGCGCATTGGCATCGCCGGGGCGAATGAGCAGCACCCGGTTATACAAGGCCCGCGCCTCGGTTTTTTTGCCCAGGTTGAGGTAAGTCCAAGCCAGGGAGAGGTTAGTGTCGTAGTCGAACGGGTACAGATTTACGACGCGCTCGAAGTAGCGGGCGGCTTTGTCGAATACCTTGCGGTTGAGGTAGATAACGCCGGTCCAGTAGTTGGCCTGGGTATTTTGCGGGTCTACCTGCAGGATGGCAGTGTAGAGGCTGAGCATTTTTTCTACCTGCCCCAGCGCGTTCAGGGGCTTCACCAGCCCAAATTTTGGCTCGATGGCATACGGGCGCTGGTCGATGGCTTTCTGGTAATACACGACCGAGGTAGTGTAGTTTTTGGCCAGAAAATAAAGCCAGCCCAGGCGCAGGTTCTGCTCGTACAGGTTGGCGTAGCCGTTTTTAAGGGCCGTAATGGCATCGGTGTAGTCGGCCTTGGCCTCGGCGGTATAGCTGGCCCCGAAGCTAGCCGACAGCCCACTCTGGTCCTGCGCCCGCAGGAACGCCGGGGCCAGAAGCAGGGCAGCAAGAAGGGCAGGCTTTACCAAGTCCATGTGAGGGCGGCGGAGAATAGATGGAGCGTATAGTCGAGGTTGAGCCTCGTAATTGAGCGCTGCTCCATGCCATACACTAGGTGCACGCTGGCGTGCCGGGGGGCCAAGATAAGCAAGCTAGCTGCAGCCCGGCGCCGCAGTGGGTCGAGCAGGTTATAGACGTAGGTGCCATCGGCCTCGGCCAGCACGGGCACCAGGCCGGCGCAGCCCCAGGCCTCGGCCCACAGCCAGGGCCGCAGCCGCCCGCCGGCTCCCAGCAATACATTGGTATAGCCCTGGCCGCTGGTGCTGACCACGCTGCCCCGCCCAAAGCCATACAGGTTCAGGTTGCCGAGCGGGTACACCGTCAGGCGCAGGTCGGCCTGCGTGCGGGCCGTGTCGGTGATGACGCCCGCATAGAGGCCCGCCTGCACCGTGAGTTGCGGCCGGGCGTAGGCCAGCGCCAGGTAGCCCAGGTGGTTGTGGCCCAAGTCTGGGGTAATATAGTTGTAGCCCGCTTTCACCTGCCACTGCGGAGTTAGCTGTCCACTCAACAGGGCGCTATACTGCCCCTGGCTGATGTCGTGCTTCTCCACCGCGCCGGGGCTGCCGGGCCGCGGCTGCTCCACAGTTTGGGCGTAGTAGCTTACATGCTGGCTCAAGCTAAGGCGTGCGCTCAAGCGGCTGCTCACCCCCAAGCGGCCGTAGCTGGCCGTACCGCGCCGCTGCTCCGCGGTGCTTAGTACACTGGCTTCCAACTCGGTGCTTACAACGGCCCGGCGGCCCGGCAGCCCCAGCGCCCGGCGCAGTGAGTCGGACAGCGCCCCACTAACCAAGGCTGCCGGTCCCGGGCGGTTGAGGGCCAGGTAAGCGGTGGCAAGCCCTATCCGGGCATCCACGTCCAGCGGGTTTTCGTGCAGGGCAGGGCCGTAGTAGCGCAGGGCGGCGGCCGGGTGCCCACTCGCCAGGGCCCCTGCCCCCAGGCGGCGGCGCAGAGCCGGGTAGTCGGCCCCCAGGCCCAGGGCAACCTGCCCCACCGAGTCGAGCGCCACGTACCGGCGCTGGTCGAGCAGGGCATGGGTCAGGCTGTCGGTGTAGGCGAAATCGAGCAGACGCTGGGCGTGACCGGGGCGGGTGAGGGTGAGGAGTAGGAGCAAGTAGGTCGCCCTCCGTGACACCTCACTCCCTAGCCCCCTCTCCAAAAAAGAGGGGAAACTAGTTTCTAGTACTAGTTTAAATTTTAGAGCTAGTTCCCCCTCTTTTTTGGAGAGGGGGCTAGGGGGTGAGGTGTCGTTGGAGCGACAAGTCCAGAACTTTCTCATCGCGCCACCTCCGTTAAAGCCAGCCGAGTTTCCTCGCGTCCTCGCCGCACCAGTAGCCCCGTCAGGCTGCCATCTGTTACCGTTAGCTCGGCTTGCTGCACCAGCTTCGTCCGCCCCAAAAAGCGCACTTTTACCTCGCTGCCAAGCTGAAGCTGCCGCGCTGCCAGGCCCGGCTCGGCCAGCCAGCGCAGCGAAAACAACGGCTGTCCCAGCTGCCCGAACGGTGCAGCTACATCTTGCAGCCAGCCCAGGGCGGGGCGGCGCCCTACTGGAAGCGGTAAGGCCACCGATGTGGCTTGCGGCAAGTAAGCCAGCGGCACTTGGTAGGCTGCCAGATAGAGCGCATATAGCCAGGCCTGCTGCGAGCCGTAGTAAGCCGTGAAGCGTAGCATTGCCTCATCCTGCTCGAAGTAAGCCACTGCGCCAGTGGTGGCACAACGCAGGTAACGGGCATTGTAGGCATCAGTGAATGCTTCCCACACTTGCGGCGCAGCCTCTGGGGCATCGGCCGGGCGCACGGCCAGCCGGTAGCCCGGCGGCAGGCGGAGCGCCTGCGCCAGCAGGGGCTGGGGATGCACGGCCTGCACTGTGTCGCCCGCCTGGGGCACGGCGTGGGTTTTAAGAGTTGCTGCTACCTGATAACTGTTAAATGGATACGCCAGCGTGGGCGAGCCGATGGCGGGTGTGGCCTGCACCTGGAAGTGCAAGTGCGGCTCGGGTGAGCGGCCCGAGCTGCCGCAGGCGGCCAGCACGTCGCCGCGCCGCACGGCCTGGCCGGGCTGCACCCGCGCCGACTGCGGCCGCAGGTGCGAAAGCTGCGAATACAGCCCTGGCCCGTGGCGCAGCACAATGGTATTGCCCCAGTTCTGGCGCGTATCTACCTCACCGATAGCGTTGTCAGGTAAGTGCTGCACTACGGTTTCCACTACACCGTCGGCGGGGGCCAGCACGGGCTTGTTGTAGCAGTAGTAGTCGCTCAGGCGCTGGCCGGTACCGTGGTAGGTGCGGCCGTCGGCATCGGCCACTACGAAATCGAGGGCCTGGCCCCACGGCCCCTGGTGAGTGGGGCCACCGTCGGCGTAGCCCTGGGTGCAGCGCCACTCGCCCAAGAAGGGCAGGGCCAGCGGCACGTAGGCGGGGTCGGCAGGGCGTTGGTCATGGCCGGCGAGGTGGGCGTAGAGGTTGGCTTCGGGCGAGTAGCGCTGCCAGGGCGTGAGCACCAGCCACTTGCCGGGCTTCTCGCGCAGCAGCAGCACGTACAGAAACAGCAGCGACGTGCCGCAGTAAGGCAGCGACAGTGCGGGCAGCCCCGCCGCCGCGCCACTGCCGCGCAGGGCCGCGTCGGCTGCCGCCAGCAGCACCGCCGTAATGGGCAAACTCAACAACGCCCAGCCGTAGGAGCCGGCCGATGGTAGCGCAAACACCGCCCCCACCGTCACGGAGGCCATGAGGTAGTTGGCGCCCAGGTCGTAGGTATCGGTGGCACCGCCCGTGAGCCAGCCCAGCACGCACGCTCCTACGAAAGCCAGCATCGACAGCGAAAACGCAATGCGCGAGTGCCACAGCAGCCCCAGCGCTACCAGCAGCCCGGCCCACGCGCTGTCTTGCAGCAGCACCGCGCTCAGGGCGCGCAGGTAGGTGGCGGGGCCGGGCGGCCAGTCGGCCTCGGCGGCCCAGCGGGCGGCCGCCACCAGGCGCGGGCCGCCCAGCGCGTAGGCGTCGTTGAGCCAGTAGGCTCCCGTAGCCTCGGCGGGCTGCAGCTGCGGCAGGTGGTAGCTGCCGAGCAGCAGCAGCCACATGACTAGGATAAATGGCAGCGATAAAAACGGCAGCCCGTGCCCAGCCAGCCAGCCGCCCAGCGCCACACTTAGCAGCAAGGCCAGCCCCGCTCCTACTACCACCAGCCCCACCAGCGCCGGCCCTGGAGCGAAGTACAGCGGCAGCGCCAGCCCCACCAGCAGGGCGTTGAAGCTATAAGCGCCCAGGTCGGTGTAGGTGCGGTTGAAGCCGCCCAGCCGCGCCCCGCCCACTGCCAGCCCGGCCGCCAGCAGCCCGGCCGCGCCCGCCCAGGGGTGGGCCAGCGTAGCCAGCAGCAGCAGCACGGCCGTCCCCCGGTGCTGGGAGAAGAACAGCATGCTGTAGCTATGCAGAACGGCGCGGAAAAAGGACATGTAGGGTAAGCTTTAGCTTGCCGGTAAGTAGTTATAAATACAGGGTAGGGTAAGCTTTAGCTTGCCGGCCGCCCAGAAGGCAAGCTAAAGCTTACCCTACAGTAAATGTCCCGGCACCTGCTCGTTTTGCTCCAGATACTCCAGCGTTTCAGCCTGCCGGATTACGTGCGCCCGGCCTTGCAGGTCCAGCAGCACCACGTTGGGGCGCAGGGTGATGAACTGCTGCCACTGGCTCAGGTTGTAGGCACCTACGCGGTGCACAACCAGCTGGTCGCCGGGCGAGAGCAGGGGCAGGTTGATGCTTTCGCGCAGCACGTCGATGTTCATGCAAAGCGGGCCGTAGAGCACGGTAGGCTCGGTTTGAGCGGAAGGAGTCTGCACGGGGCTTATAGGGTGGTCGTACCAGTAGGAGGTGAACAGCAGGTTCACCCCAAAGTCGAGCACGGTGGCGCGGCGGCCGTCGGCCAGGCGCTTGGTAGCCAGCACGGTGCCCAGCAGGTAGCCCGCCTCGTCTACGAGGGCGCGGCCGGCTTCGAGAATCAGCAGCGGCAGGGCCTCGGGGGCGAAGCCAGTGCTCAGCAGCGCCTCGGCAATGGCGGCAGCGTACTCGTCGAGGTCGGGGGTGGCGTCGGGGCCGGGCAGGTAGCTGCCTTTGAGTGTGTTCTGAGAGGGGAAGCCGCCGCCCAGGTCGAGGTAGCGCACCACCAGGGCTAGCTCCTGCTGCGCTCGCCAAGCCAACGCGGCCAGCTTGGTGGCGGCCACGCGGTAGGCGGCGGGCTGCAAAATGAAGGTGCCCAGGTGGCAGTGCAAACCCACCAGCGCCAGCGTGGGCGCAGCGGCTACCTGCGTGAGCACCTGCCACGCCTGGCCATTTTCGAGGTTGAAGCCGAAGCGGTCCCAGGCCGGAAAAAGGCCCGCGTCGAGGTTCACGCGCACGGCCACGCGCACCGGCTGCGGCCGGCCGGCGGCCACGGCCAGCAGCGCGTGCAGCTCATCGAAATTATCGAGGTGTACCACGGCATCGACTTCGGCGGCGCGGGCTAGGTCGGCGGTGGTTTTGCCGGGGCCGTTGAAGAGTATCTGCGGACCAGGCACGCCGTTGCGCAGTGCTTTTTCCAGCTCCATGCCGCTTACTACCTCGGCCCACGCGCCTTCCTGGTGAAACACCCGGCACACGGCGTTGAGGTAGTTGGTTTTGTAGGACCACGCCAGTTGCACCCGCGGGTAGCGCGTGCTAAAGGCCCGGTACGCCGCCTGGTAGCTGCGCCGCAGCTGCCGCTCGCTCAGCACAAACAGCGGCGAGCCAAACCGCGCCAGCAACTCCGGCACGGGCACGCCGTCCAGCTCGGCCACCGGGCGCACGCCCGCCTGCGGCCCAAACTTGGCCAGCGGCGCGGCCGTGAGCCGGCGAATGGTGGGGCGCTCGTAGGGAAGCTTATTCATTTTCTTGGTAGTCAAAGATTTTGTCCTTGCGAGCAGCGCGAAGCAATCGCACCCGAACAGCACCCGAACGACTCGTTTCGGTGCGATTGCTTCGCGTTGCTCGCAAGGACAAACGGTTTTGCGTAAGCCCTGTCACAACTCGCCCCTCCCCGCCATTTGCTGAAAGTCAGTGGCATCGGCGATTAAGTCCCAGGCGCAGCGCACAAACATTTTGCCCACCGCCACCTCGCCAAACGGCGCTACCGCCTCGCCCAGCGCGAGGCGCAGCAGGGCGGCGGGCTGATTGTGGCCGGCGGCGGCGGCCAGGAAAATCCAGGCCGGGAAGCGGGGGTTGATTTCGAGGATAAACAGTTCGCCGCCGGCTGTGCGCATCAACTCCAGCTCGAAGGGGCCGCGCCAGTGCGTGGCGGCCACAAAGCGGCGGGCTAGCTCGGTCAGCTCGTCGTCTTCAATCGTGATGCCGGCCCAGGCTTTGCCCTTGTCGGTGATGGTGAGCTTGCGCATGGGTACGGCGCTGAGCAGGTGGCCGTGGCCGTCGGCGAGGCCGGCCACATTCAGTTCCTGCCCGGCCACAAACTGCTGGGCCAGCAGCGGCCAGCCCCAACGGGCGCTTAGGTGCAGCAGGGCCACCTCGGCGGCGGCCAGCGAATGCACTACCTGGGCCTCGTACCAGCGGCCTTTGAGCACCAGCGGCCAGCCTAGGGCCGTGCCGGCGGCGGGCAGGTCGGCGGCGTGGCGCAACAGCCAAGTAGTAGGAACAGGCAAGCTGTGGGCCTGGCCGAAGTCGCCGAGCTGGGGCTTGTCGCGGGCGGCCAGCTGGGCGGCAGTGGGCAGAAACACCCGCATGCCCAGCACCCGCAACGGCGCTTCAAGCCGGATGAAATGCGGCAGCTCAGCATCGAAGCAGGGAATGAGTACGGCCACGTTTTCTTGCTGCTGCACGTAGGTCAGCCGCTCCAGCAGGGCGGCCGAGCCAGCCGAAGGGTAAGGCAGCTGGTAGGATTTGGCGAACAGGTCGGGCAGGTAGATACCTGGTTCCAGCGCCTCGTAGCTCAGCCCGATGAGGCGCACCTCGTAGTCAGCACTTTCCCGTAAAGCGCGGGCCACGGCCACGCCCGCCCCTGGGCTGTCGGTGGCATTGAGGCCAGTGAGCGCAACGGTGAGCGGGGGTTTCAATTATCAAGTATCAGTTAACAATTATCGAGGCGCAAGCCAGCACTAGCCGACTGCTTCCAGTAGCTGAAACAGCCGGAGCTGCGCCAGGAAGTCGTCCAGGTCGCGCTGCAGCTGGCTGGGCGACACCTCATACCGCTCTAACAGGTGCTGCTGAATGGCGGCGGGCAACTGGCCGGCCTTGAGCAGGTCCAGCACTTCGGCGGCCAGGGGGCTGGCCGCGAACGAGTCGCCGGTAGCGGGATTAAAGACGAAGCCCGCTTCGCTGGTGGCAATGTTTTTTTTGAGCTTCATGAGGGAGCCATCTGCGGTAGGGTGCGGGGCTTGCCCCCGCCCGTCGTTATTGCAGCTTGTTCAACTACGGGCGGGGACAACCGAAGGAAGGCGAAGCCAAGCCCCTCCCCCTACAACAGCCGACCGTGGTAGCGCAAAGATGCACCCGTACCCAAAGTTGCCACCGCCCCACTCCTTCTGCCCCACTAATCGCCCAGCTGCCGGGCTACGTCGCCGGCCGTGCCTCACTGCCAGACCAATAGGCTGCCAGCCGCCCTAGCAGCTACTCGCCGACGCTGCCCCAGCGCCCGCCGATTGCGTTCAACTACCACTCGTATACGCAGTAGCTTCACGCAGTTTTTCACCTGTTTCCATGCCTGTTCGCTTTTTTCGCTCGGCTTCTACGCTGCTGCTGCACACGCTGGTATGGGGGCTGGTGGCAGTGCTGCTGTGGGCGCAACAGCCCGATTACCCTGGCCCCAAGCCCCACGAGTTCTGGCTGGCGCAGGCGGTGGTGTTTGGGCTGCTGCTGCTGGTGTTTTATGTAAATGTGGGCTGGGCCGCGCCGCGCCTGCTCTTCCGCAAGCGGCTGCTGGCCTACGTGGGCATCAATGCGGTGGCGGTGCTGGGGGTGCTCTGGGTTCATCAGCAGGTGGAAGCTCGGCTGCACCTGCCCGAGCTGCTGGCGAGGGGCCGCGAGGCCGTCATGGACCCGCCCAACCCGTGGTCAGCCCCACGCCCGCACTTTGTGCCAGGGCCCGAGGAGCAGGGCGGCGGACTGCTCAATCCTGGCGTGCTGCTGCTCACGCTCCTGGTGCTGGGTATTTCGGCTAGCCTGGCGGCCATGCAAAAGTCCCAGCGCGACGCCGAAAGCCGCCTTGAATTGGAGCGCCGCCAGGTAGCCACCGAGCTGAGCTTGCTCAAGGCCCAGATTAACCCGCACTTCTTCTTCAATACGCTCAACAACATCTACGCCCTCACGCTCATCGACGGCGAGCGGGCCCGCTCGGCCTTGCACCGCCTCTCGCGCATGATGCGCTACGTGCTCTACGAAACCCCCGCCGGCCACACCCGCCTGAGCCAGGAAGTGAGCTTCTTGCGCGACTACATCGAGCTGATGCATCTGCGCCTCACCGACCAGGTGCAGGTGGTGTTCGAGGCCCCCACCGACCCGGCCGCGCCCGACCCGTATATCGCGCCCATGCTGTTTCAGCCGTATGTAGAAAATGCGTTCAAGCACGGCATAAGTGCCAGTGCGCCCAGCTGCATCACCATTGCCCTGCGGCAGCCGGCCGCCCAGCAGGTCGAAATGTGCGTGCGCAACACCCTGTTTCCGCGCTCCACCAGTCCCGACGACGAGCCGGGCGGCATCGGGCTGGCCAACACCCAGCGCCGCCTCGACTTGCTGTACCCCGGCCGCCACGAGTTGCGCGTGCTCTCTCCCAATGCCCACCAAGAATACGAAGTATGTCTCCAGCTGAATCTGCTCCCGTAGCCGCCCCCATCCCCTGCATTGCCGTCGACGACGAGCCGCTGGCCCTGGGCCTGGTGTGCTCCTTCATCGAGCAAACGCCGTTTCTGAAGCTGGTAGGGCGCTATGCCAGTGCCGTAGCGGCCCTGCGCGCCCTGCACGAGCAGCCCGACGTGAAGCTGCTGTTTCTGGATATCAAAATGCCCGACCTTAGCGGCCTGGAGCTGGCGCGGGTGCTGCAAGGCGGCGGGCAGCGCGTCATCTTCACCACGGCCTTCAACCAATATGCCCTCGAAGGCTTCCGCGTCGATGCCCTCGACTACCTGCTCAAGCCCTTCAACTACGAGGAGTTTCTGCGCGCCGCCCTCAAGGCGCGGGCGCACTTCGAGCCGCGCCCGGTGGCGCTAGCCGCGCCGGTAGCCCCAGCCGCTCTGCTCCCCGAAGACCACATCTACCTCAAGGTAGAGTACCAGCTCGTACGCGTGATGCTGGCCGATATTCTGTATGTGGAAGGCTTAAAAGACTACGTGAAAGTGCACCTCACCAGCCAGCCCCGGCCGCTGCTCTCGCTCACCAGCCTGCGCAGCATGGAAGAAAAGCTGCCCGCCACCCGCTTCATGCGCATCCACCGCTCCTACATCGTGGGCCTCGACCACGTAGCCGCCGTGGGCCGGGGCACGCTACAGGTAAACAAGGAAACCCTGCCCGTGAGCGACGGCTACCGCGAGGCCGTGGATGCGTTTTTCGCCAGGTGGAAGTAGGACAGGGAAGTAGCGCGAAGCTTTCGCTTCGCGCATCGCCGCAAAGCGGCGAAGGCGGTACCGCGCCGGCTGGGGTAGTCACTGCTGTTACGCAGTCGTCTGGGACCGTTACCCGGTCTGACCGCCTACGGCGGTCTGACCGGCTGCCGAGTGGGGCCGTCCAAGTAGTATACTGGGCTTGCAACAGCCGGTCAGACCGCCTACAGCGGTCAGACCGGGTAACGGCCCCAGACGACTGCATAACGTCAGGTAGTAAGTACCCCCGGTTCAGGCGCAAGTTTCGTCGCTGCGCGGCGATGCGCGAAGCGAGAGCTTCACGCTACTTCTCTACTGCATACTGTCATTTCTTGACTTGATTTTTCTACTATGCGCACGTATAACTGGGCTATTCTGGGTCTGGGCACTATTGCTCACAAATTTGCGCAGGACCTGGCCTTGGTGCCGCAGGCCCGCTTGCACGCCGTAGCCTCGCGCAGTGGGGCCAAAGCGCAGGCTTTCGCGGCGGAGTTTGACGTGCCGCACGCCGTTGGTAGCTACGAAGACTTGCTGGCCGTGCCCGATATCGACGTGGTCTATATCGCTACGCCGCATTCGGAACACTACGCCCACACCTTGCTTTGCCTGGGGGCTGGCTTACCCGTGCTGTGCGAAAAAGCTTTTGCCCAAAATGAAAGTCAGGCGCAGGAGATGATTCGGGTGGCCCAGGCAGGGCGGGTGTTCCTGATGGAAGCTTTCTGGACGCGGTTTTTCCCGGCCATTGGCCAGGCGCTGGCGCTGGTGCAGGCAGGTCATATCGGCGAGGTAAAGCACCTGGTGGCAGACTTTGGCTTCGCCACCCCGTACCAGCCTGAGGGCCGCCTGTTCAACCCGGCCCTGGCTGGGGGTTCGCTCCTGGATATTGGGGTGTATCCGCTTTTTATCAGCCAGCTGTTTCTGGGCGTGCCGCGCACAGCGGCCGCCGTGGCCACCCTCGCCCCTACGGGCGTCGACCTCAACTGTGCCCTGTCGCTGGCCTACCCGGGCGGGGCCACGGCGAGTTTGTTTTCTACCCTGGCCGCCCACACCGACAACCGGTGCGTGCTCTACGGCACCAAGGGGCGCTTGCAACTGCTGGGGCGCTTTCATGCGCCCACGGGGGTGCAGGTGCAGCTGGCCGGGGAAGAAGCGCCCCGGATACTTCCGGCCCCCACGCCGGGCTACGGCTACCACTACGAGGCGGCCCATGTGCAGGAGTGCCTCGCGCAGGGCCTGGGCGAAAGCCCGCTGCTGCCGCTCTCTTTCAGCCGCCAACTTATGCAACAGCTTGACGAGGTGCGCCAGCAAATTGGCCTGCGCTACCCCGGCGAATAACTGTGCTGGCACAAGGCGTGTAGCAGGGTGCTGGGGACGCTGGGCACGGCGACTTCCTATTGACCTGACGCCATGCCGTAGCGCAGAGCTTCCGCTTTGCAATAGCCGTAGAGCAGCGCAGGCTCCACGGCCTACTCGTTGCTGCCAGCAGCCACTGCCTCGCCACTGGGCGGAGCGCCTGCCCGCCGAATTTGGCCAATGGTCGAATAACCGGCCGCCATCGGGCGATTAAACTTGGCACCAGGGTTACGGGTGGGGTACTATTGCGGCTGCCTCCTAGCCATGAGGCATTTCTTATGTACCCTGCTCACTTTCTGCGCTATTGCCTGGCCTGGCTGCTGGTGGCCGGCCTGCTTGGGGCCTGGCCCCGGCTGGCGCTGGCGCACCCCGTACCCAGCTCGGTGGTGCTACTCGATATTAAGAGCACCGGCGTGGGGGCCGAGCTACAGCTGCCGCTCGGCGAGCTGCAGCTGGCTTTTGGCCACGACGTAGCCCTGCACCCCGAAACGCTGGTGGCCCGCCTGGGGCCGCAGCTGCGGGCGTATATCCAAGCCCACGTGCGGCCCATCGGGACCGATGGCCGCCCCTGGGCCGTAACCGTGGGGGCGCTGGGAATCAAGGCCACTGAGCAGAGCTATACTGGCCCTTTCCAGACACTTACGGCCCAGTTGTGGCTGCAGCCGCTCGCCGGCACCGACAGCCGGACTTTTACCCTGCACTACGATGTGATTGTGCACCAGGTAGTGACGCACAAAACGCTGGTTTCCATTCGGCAGGACTGGGATGCGGGCGTGGTAGCTACCCAGCCGGTGGAGGCGGGCGTCATTCAGCTCGACCCGGTGAATAACGTGGTGCCGCCGCTCGAAATCCAGCAGCAGGGCTCGTGGTGGCGGGGCTTCGGCAGCATGGTGCGCCTGGGCATGGCCCACATTGCCGAGGGCACCGACCACCTGCTGTTTTTGCTGGTGCTGCTGCTGCCTGCGCCGCTGCTGGTGCTGGGTGGGCGCTGGGCCGGCTTTGGGGGCGTGCGCTACAGCCTGGGGCGTGTGCTGCGCATCGTCACGGCTTTCACGCTGGGGCACTCGCTCACGCTGCTGGCGGGGGCTGTGGGCTGGCTGCGGCTGCCGGGCCAGCCCGTAGAGGCGCTTATTGCGGTGTCCATTCTGGTGGGCGCGGTGCACGCCATCCGGCCGCTGTTTGCGGGGCGCGAGGCTTACGTGGCGGGCGGCTTCGGGCTGGTGCACGGGCTGGCGTTTGCCAGTACGCTGGCAGGCCTGCAGCTCGATGCCACGCGCATGGGCCTGAGCATCCTGGGCTTTAACCTCGGCATTGAGCTGATGCAGGTGGTGCTCATCGGGGTTACGATGCCGTGGCTGTGGCTGCTAGCCCGCACACCTACCTATGCCTGGCTGCGCCCGGTGGGGGCGGGGCTGACGCTGGTGGCGGCCCTGGCCTGGCTCACGGAGCGGCTTTCGGGCCAGGGCAACTGGCTGACTGGCCAACTGGCGCGGGCTACCAGCTATGCGCCGTGGCTGCTGGCGGCCCTGGTGAGCCTGGCATTGCTGAGCTGGTGGCGGGCGCGGGCCACACAGCCCGGTGAGGTAGCCTAAGGCTGGTGGTGCCAAGGGAGTTCACTCCGGCTTCATTGGGCGATTTTACCCGGTTTTTGGTCGATTGGTCGGGCTTTTCCCCGGCGCAAGTCCCTAATTTTCAGTAAACAATTCCGCTGCTGGTTTTTAGCTGCTCGCGTGGTCACTCGTAAATTTTTTTTGACGGGTGCCCACCCCGCTTTTTCATTTCGCTGCCAGATACGATGTCGATGACTATGCCCGCCCTCACGGTTTACAAATCCCGGTTCCTAAAGGCTGACCGCCGCACCGTTATCCAAACGGCCGACAGCCAGACGTACCGGACCACTTTTGAGCAGCAGGCCCGCTTCGACGATATTTTTATGTTGCCCGGCACTTCCCTACGGCCAGACACGGCGGGCCTGACGGGCCAGCTGCTGGTGCTACCCATTGTGGGTGGGGCACTACTCACCACGGTGCAGGAAACCGACCGGGCCTTGCTGCCGGGCTGCATATATACCATTCCGGCAGCGGATGCCCGCTCCTTCACACTTACCAATCCCTTCGAGCAAGAAACGGTGAACCTGCTGCTGCTTCAGGCTCCTGTACCGACAGCAATTAGTGACACCGTGCAGGAATTTCTGCTGCCCCTGACCACGAAAAACGTCCTGATAACGACTGAAAACCAGGCCCTGCCGGCGCGGGTGGGTCTGTACGACAGCCGGGTCAAGGACACTATCCCGACTAGTAACCCGAGCAGCTTCTCGCTGTGCTACGTCATTAATGGCTCGTTCGAGATTGAGGACCGGCTGGTGGAGCACCGCGATGCGCTCCTGTTCTGGGAAACGCCCGAAATAGATTTTGAGGCCCTCTCCGAAACGGCCATTCTTTTCTGCCTGGAGTTTGCGGGGGTACTCCCCGGGCCTGGGTAGGCAGTTTTTTAGCTCACTTTTCCTTTCGCCTATTTTACTAATTTTTCCTCATGAACAGAATTGACTTCCTCAAAAAAAGCTTCGGCTTCCTGGGTATGGCAGTGGTTGGCCCGGCCTTGCTGGGAGGCAGCCAGGCGCAGGCCTGCACGGTAGCCAGCACCGAAACGGCCGGGCCTTTCCCGACCATCAACCCCGCCAACTTTGTGCGTAGCAGCATCACCGGCACTCGCACGGGCGTACCGTTCACTATCAACATCACGGTGAAGAACGTGCAAAACAACTGCGCGGCCGTTTCGGGCCTACTAGTGGACATCTGGCACTGCGACAAAGACGGCAACTACTCGCAGTACGGCGGCACCACCATGCAAACCACCAACTACACCGCGCAAGACTTCCTGCGAGGCCGCCAAACGACCGATAGCAGCGGCATGGTCAGCTTTACGTCCATCTTCCCCGGCTGGTACCAGAGCCGTGCCACGCACATTCACGTCCACGTCTACACGGCTTCCGGCACCAGCCTGCTCATCTCGCAGATTGCCTTCCCCGAAAGCGCTACCAGCGCCGTGGTAACCGTGAACGCGGCCACGGCCTCCGGCTACACTAAGGGCATGACGGGCTACACTTATAATGCCAGCGACAACGTTTTCTCCGACGGCACGGCCACGGAGATGAGCACCGTCACGGGTAGCGTGGCGGCGGGCTACGTGCTCGCCTGGGATGCCTTTATCTCTTCCTCGGCGCTCTCGACGCAAAGCGCGGCGGCTGAATCCCAGTTCCAGGTTCGGCAGAATTTCCCGAACCCGTGCGAGGGCCACACCCGCATTCCGGTAGTGCTGCGCACGCCCGCCGAGGTGCAGGTAACCGTAGTGTCGGTAGATGGCCGGCAGGTGCTGCGGCAAGCATTGGGCACAATGGCCGCTGGCGAGCAGCTACTGGATTTGGACGTAGCCGCCCTGGCCGCCGGCAATTACGTGTACAACGTGAAGGTTTCCAACCTGTCGGGCACGTTCACGCAATCGCGGATGCTGCTGAAGAATTAAAGTAGGTCCGCCTGTCAGCTATCGGGTACGGTATAGGGCACCCAGCTGCTTATGTTTTACTTGGCGGGTATCCCATCCTGTATAGAATATTCACCTTTTTTTATCGTCTCATGAAAAAATCTTCCTACCTGACCGCCCTGCTGGTGGCCGCCTCCATTGGCCGGGCCGGTACCGACCAGCTGCTGGCCGCCCCCGCCAAAGCCGCCGCCCGCCCGGCCACGGCCAAAACGACAAAAACCGTGAAATCGGTGAAGTCGGTGAGCAGCGTGTCTGATGTAGTGACGGCGGCTAACGCCTTCATTGCCACGCTCACTACTGCGCAGCAAGCTACCCTGCTCCAGACCTACAACGCTACCAACGTGGTGAAGTGGTCGAACCTGCCCTGCGGTAGCAGCTGCCGCCTGGGCCTGCAATTCACCAACCTGAGTCAGGCGCAGGTAACGGCCGCGCTGGCCGTGGTGCGGGCGGCTACCGGCACGGTGGCCAACGACGGCTTCGACGAAACCCAGCAGATTCGGTCGGCCGACGACAACCTAGGTACGCAGCGCAGCGGCTACAGCGCGGGCATCTATTTCATCGCCTTCCTGGGCACGCCTTCTACCACCGGCACCTGGATGCTGCAGTTTGGGGGCCACCACCTTGCTACCAACGTGACGTTTGGCAACGGGCTGTTCACGGGCCCCACCCCCAAGTTTGAGGGCGTAGAACCGCTGAGCTTCACTGGTACGGCCAACGCGGCCTACGGCACCACGGCCGGCACCTTCACGCCCATGGGCAACGAGGCCAGCGCCATGACGGCCTTGGTTAATGGGCTGACCACGGCGCACAAAGCCTCGGCCAAGCTCACCCAAACCTTCAGCGACGTAGTGCTGGGTCCGGGCACCGACGGGCAGTTCCCCACTACCCGCGTGGGTATTCAGTGCAGCCAGCTTACTACCGCCGAGCAGCAGCTGGTTATCAATGCCATGTACCCCTGGGTGCAGGATGCGGATGATGCCACGGCAGCGTTTCTGATGGGCAAGTACACCGACGCCCTGGCCAGTACCTATATCTCTTACTCGGGCACGGGCAACTTCACCACCAACGCCGACTACGCCCGCATCGACGGCCCCAACGTCTGGATTGAGTTTGTGGCCCAAACCGGTGTGGTATACAACACGCAGACGCACTTCCACAGCATCTGGCGCGACCGGGCCCGCGACTACGGCGGAAACTTTTACGGCACTGTCGGCGGCAATGGCGTTTTCACCACCGCCCTGGGCACCAAAGCAACTACCGCCGGCTCGGTATTCTCGGTGTACCCCAACCCCACAGCGGAGGGCAGCGCCTGGCAGATTCAACTCATTCAGCCTTCCATCACGGGCACCTACACCCTGCGCAATAGCCTGGGCCAGACCGTGAAAACCAGCACGTTCTACGGTGGCTCGGCCGTTATTCCTACCGAGGGCCTGGCCTCCGGCATGTACACCGTCACGGTAGACACGCCTACCCAGCTGCCTACTACGACCAAGGTGCAGCTAAACTAACTGCTGCTACCCCAAAAACGATAACCGCCTCCCTGGGGCGGTTATTTTTTTGCCCTTGTTTTCGCCGCTCATCTTCAACAAAAACGCCTCCGGTTGCCCAACCGGAGGCGTTTTTGTTGAAGATGAGCGGCTGAATGCCCCAGGTTAAAGCAGTTGCCAGCTGGCAGCCTGTCTGCTTCCCGGCTGGCCTGGGAGCAGCCAAAACCGGGCAACGAGCGATGTGGCAGCCTAAGTCGTCGGTTAGGGCGGCCGGGGGGCGGTGAGGCCCGCTAGCTTAGTCGTATAGCTGGTTCCTGGCCAGGCAGCTTACCAAAAAATACCCGTTTACTCCTGATTATATATGAAAAAGAGCTTGCTCCTCCTCGGATTGCTGCTGGCCAAAACCGGCACCGATAGCCGAACCCCCACCCTGGTGGCGGCCCCACGCCACATACAGGGTACCGCGACCGTATCGGCGGTAGTCACGGCGGCCAATGCGTTTCTGGCCACCCTCAGCACCTCGCAGCGCAGCGCCGTGCTGCTCACGCGCACCCAGACCCTGGCCGTGAAGTGGTCGAACCTGCCCTGCGGCGCCGGCTGCCGCAATGGCCTGCAGCTGACATCCAGCAGCATCACGCCCGCGCAGCTGACGGCAGCCATGGCCGTGGTGCAAGCGGCCACCGGCACCACCACCAACGAGGGTTTTGACGAAACCGTCCAGATTCGGGCGGCCGACGACAACCTGAGCGCCAACGCGGGCAGCAACGCGTCGACCTACAGCTCAAACTTGTACTTTATAGCCTTCCTGGCACCCAGCACCAGCGTCAGTGCCGGCACCATCTCCACCAGCGACACCTGGCAGCTGCAGTTTGGGGGCCACCACTTGGCGGTAAACAAAACCTACATCAACGGGCTGGAGGCCGGCCCTACGCCGCATTTTGAGGGCGTAGAGCCTAAGAGCTTCACCCTGACGGCCACCACCACAGTGCCGGGCGCCACGCTGGCCGCCGGCACCTACGGCCCACTCACCAACGAGCACGACCGCATGACGTCGATGATTGCCAGCCTCACCACTGCCCAGAAAGCCACCGCCAAGCTCACCACTACTTTCAGCGACGTGGTGCTGGGGCCGAACACCGACGGCAAGTTTCCGGCTACCAAGGTGGGCATCGCGGCCAGCACCCTCAGCGCCACCCAGAAGGCGCTGGTGCTGGCCGCCATGAAGCCCTGGGTGCTCGACGACGACGATAGCAACTCGGCCACGTTGCTGGCCAGCTACGCCAGCGAGCTGAATAGCACCTACATCGCCTACTCGGGCACGGGCCTCTTCACCACCAACACCGACTACGTGCGTATCGACGGCCCCCACGTCTGGATTGAGTTCGTGTGCCAGTCGGGCGTGGTGTACAGCAGCCAGATTCACTACCACAGCATCTGGCGCGACCACACCCGCGACTACGGCAACAGCTACACTTTCTAACCGCTCATTTTGCATTCGCTATGAACCTTCTTCTTCAACTAGCCGCCCGCCTGCGCCCCGGCCGGGTGGGGCGGCGCGGCACCGGGCTGGCCCTGGCGCTGGGCACGGCCCTGGCGGCGCAGGCCAGCGCCGGGCCGGGCCTGCCGCCCCTGGCCGCCCCCGCGCAGGTGGCCCGCACGGCTGCTGCCGGCACCTTCGGCACGGCCACGGCCTACAGCACCGGTACTACGCCAGCCGGCACCTACCCGGCCGCCGTGGCCGTGGCCGACTTCAACCTCGATGGCTTCCTTGATGTCGTCACGGCCAACCTCTCGGACAATACTGTGACGGTGCTGCTCAACACGGGCACCGGCACCTACCCCAGCCCCGGCGTCACGTATGCTACCGGCGACTCGCCGCTGGCCGTAGCCACGGGCGACTTCAACAAGGATGGCTACCCCGACATTGTAACGGCCAACGCGAACAGCCGCCAGGTAACGAGCGGCACCACCCTGCCCAATGCCGGCACCATCACTGTGCTGCTCAATAGCGGCAGCGGCACGTTTGTAACCAGCGGCACCTATGGCACGGGCGCGTCGTCGCTAACCACTAGCAGCGCCACTACGCCCGTTTCGACGGCCTCGCCCGCCGGGGTGGCCGTGGGGTTGCTGAATACCGATACCTACCCCGACATTGTGGTAACCAACGCCGACGGGGGCACGGTAGGCGTGTTTCTGAACACGGGCACCGGTACCTTCCCCAGCGCGGCCACACTTTACACGGTGGGGTCGTACCCCATTGGCGTGGCCCTGGGCGACTTCAACCTCGACGGGCGGCCCGACATCGTGACGGCCAACAGCCTGGGTAATACCATCTCGGTGCTGCTCAATACGGGCACCGGCACCTTCGGTACCCAGGTGGCTTACGCGGTGGGCAGCGAGCCGTCGGCCGTGGCCGTGGGACTGCTAAATGCCGATACCTACCCCGATATCGTGGTAGCCAATACGTCGGGCAACACCGTGAGCGTGGTGCTGAACACCGGCACGGGCACCTTCCCCAGCAGCAGCACCGCCTACGCGGTGGGCAGCAGCCCCGGCGCAGTAGTGGTGGCCGACCTGGACGTGGATGGCGACGTAGACATTGCCGCCGCCAACGGCAACGGCAACACCCTGAGTGTGTTGCTGAATGCGGGCACCGGCACCTTCGGCACCCAAACGGCCTACGCCACCGGCAGCGCCCCCACGGGCATCGCCACGGGCCTGCTCAGCGCCGACACGGCCCCCGACTTGGTAACCACCAACGGCCTCGACAACACCATCAGCGTGCTGCTGGGCACCGCCACCACGCTGCCCGTGCAGCTGACTGCTTTCACGGCCGTGAAAAAGGCCGCCGACGGCCTGCTTAGCTGGACCACGGCGTCGGAGGCGAACTCGGCCTACTTTGAGGTGCAGGCCAGCCCCGATGGCAGCACCTGGCAGGTACTGGGCCAGGTAGCCGCTGCCGGTAGCAGCAGCACGGTTCGCACCTACAGCTTTCTCGACCAGGCCATTGCCCGCTACGGCGTGCCGCTGGTGTACTACCGTCTGCGCCAGGTAGACCAGGACGGCACCAGCGCCTTTTCGCCCGTGCGCACGCTGGCCCCCGACGCGCTGGCCTGGGCCATAAGCGCCTACCCCAACCCCTCGGCCGGCGAGCTAAGCGTGCAGCTGACCACCGGCGAAACCGGCCCGGTGAAGGTCAGCGTGTACGACGTGAGAGGCACCGTGCTGCTGCAAAGCGAGCTGGCGGGCAGCCTGGGTACGCAGCTGCTGGAGTTGCCGGGGGCCTCGGCCCTGGCAGCGGGTACCTACCTGCTGCGGGTGCAGCAAGGCGCGCACACCAGCACGGTACGCTTCAGCCGGGAATAAATGGCGTTGCGCCGTAGTCTACCGGCTCCCCTAAAAAAGCCCCCAACTGCCTGGCAATTGGGGGCTTTTTTTGAGGGGCTACACTTTGTTTCCAGACATTATGCAGGGTAGGCAGTAACGCTTGGCGCATCGCCGCAACTCGCGCCTGGGACCGTTGAACCCAGCGGCGCGGGGCCGCCCTCGCCGCTGGGCGGCGATGCGCCAAGCTAAAGCTGAGTGCTACTGCGTGAGGTGCGGAATGCGGAACTGCAAGCCCAAGGAGGGCACAAACGTGACTCCACTCAGCGAGGTGCTGCTGCCGTCGAGCAGGGTGTAGTCGCCGTAGTTCTGGTAATAGATGCTGATGGCGGGCACTACGTAGGCGTACTTGTAGCCCAGCTTGAGGTTGGCAAAGAGGCCGAACGAGGAGAAGTCGCGCGACTGCGTGGGCAGCGCCGGCAGCACTTTGGCACCCGTGCGGTCGTAGAGCTTGGTGGGCGCAAAGCCGTAGCTCACCCAGGAGTGCCCGTACACGGCCCCGTAGCTGATGGCCCCAATGCTTTCTTCCTCACCCAGCGACTGGCTGAAGGTGAGCGGAATGAGTAAGTCGTGGCGGGTGGCGGTGAGGTTGAGCAGGCTGTTGGCATCGCTCAGAAACGAGAGGTTGGGCAGCGAGGCCCGCTGAAAGGCAAATTGCAGCCCCACGCTGGCGTAGGTAGTGCCGGAAGCCGCGCCCCGCTCGGGGTTTTCGACCGAGCCGGTAGGGCCCAGAAACTGGTAGGCCGCATCGAATACGTGCGAGCCAAAAGCAAACTTGTAGCCCACATCGAGGCGCGGCACCACACCGTAGCGGATGCTGAAATCGGCGGTGCTTTGGAGCGGGTCGAGCAGGTAGGCGAGGGCGGCGGTTTGCACGCTGCTTACCACACCGGAGTAACGCACGGTGTCGCTGGCAGCTTTGTTGCCGAGCTGGCTGGCAGCGGTTTTGATGGCCGAGCCCGCTTTGGCCAGGGGCGCGGTGCCGATGTTAAAACCCTGGTTATAAGCCAGCCGAAACTCGCCCTGGGGGGTTACTTTGCCCGAGGTAGTGATGCCCCGCGGGGCGGTGCAGGCCGTAGCCGCCAGCAGCGGCAGCGCAGCCCAGGAAGCTGCCCGAAAGAAAGAATAGCGCATAAACAAACAAAAAAGTGGACGCTTGCAGCTGCTTACGAAAACCGGGCCAGGGCCGGGGAACCGCCGGCCGCTTTCTAGTGTATCTTTTGAGCTGTTAGCCAGCTAACCAGCAGCTTTTAAACAGGCCGCCGGGCCGCTGTGGTATACGATGCAAGCAAAAATTACCCAAAAACTGCGCCTAGCCCTACTGCCGCTGGGGCTACTGCTGACGCTGGCCGCACGGCCAGCGGCCCCGGTTTCTAAAGCCACCGTGTACGTGTTTCTGGCCGAAACCTGCCCCATCAGCCAGCAGGCGGCCCTGCCCTTGCGCGAGCTGTACGCCCGCTACGCGGCGCAGGGCGTGGCATTTGTGGGCGTGTTTCCGGGGAGCACGGCTACTGCCGCCTCGCTGGCCGCGTTTGGCAACACCTACGCCCTGCCTTTCCCGCTGCGCCTCGACCCCGGCCTGCGCCTCACGCGCCAGCTGGGGGCTACCATCACGCCCGAAGCGGTAGTGCTGGCCGCCGATGGCCGCACTATCCGGTACCGGGGCCGCCTCGACGACCAGTACGCCGGGCTGGGCGAGCGCCGCACCGTGAGCCAGCACCACGAGTTGGCCGAAGCTTTGGCCGACCTGGCCGCTGGCCGTGCAGTAGCCGTGCCTCGCGCACCGGCCGTGGGGTGCTATATTGAGCTTTAATTTACTTGTAGCGCGGACTTTACTACACTGACCTGCGGTTGTAATCCGCGCCATCCTCCACTCTTCCTAAACGCGGACTCAAAGAGTCCGCGCTACCTACTATGAAAAAACTGCTTACTCTACTGCTTACTCTACTGGTGCTGCCCGCTGTGCAGGCCCAAACCACGCAGCTCACTTTCAGCGAGCACATTGCGCCCATCATTTACAACCACTGCGCCCGCTGCCACCGGCCGGGCGAGGTAGCGCCGTTTTCGCTGCTCAGCTACCAGGATGTGGCCAGCCGGGGCACCACCATCAAGGCCGTGACGGCCTCGGGCTACATGCCCCCTTGGAAGCCCGACCCTAAGTACCGCCATTTTCTGGATGAAAACACCCTCAGCACTACCGAGGTGGCGCAAATTGCGAGCTGGGTGACCAGCGGCATGCCCCAGGGCAACCCCGCCCTAGCCCCGCCGGTACCCACCTATCCGGCCGGCTCGCAGCTCGGCACGCCCGATATGGTGGTGCCGATGGCCCAGAAGTTTGCCATCCCCAACAACGGCAAAGATTTGTACCGGGTGTTTGTGCTGCCCGTGACGCTGCCCGCCGACCAGGACATTAGCGCCGTGGAGTTCCGGCCCGGCAACAAGCAGCTCGTGCACCACAGCATCATCGGCATGGACACCACCAGCCAGGCCACCGTGCTCGATGCGCAGGACCCCGGCTACGGCTACACCAGCTTCGGTGGCTTCGGGTTTACGACGGTGGAAGACAACTTCGCCGGCTGGGTGCCGGGGTCGCAGGCGCGTTTTTACCCCAATGGGCTGGGCAAAAAGCTCTATAAGCGCGCCAAGCTGCTGGTACAGGTGCATTATGGCCCCACCAGCACGGCCCAGACCGATTCGTCGGTGGTTAATATCTTCTTCAGCCACCAGCCCGTGGCGCGCTACATCACCACGGCCCCGGTCATCACGCCTTTTTATGGCCTCACCAATGGGCCGTTTACTATCCCGGCGGGGCAGGTCAAGACCTTCCATTCCAGCATCGTGGTGCCGCAGGATGTGAGTTTGCTTGCCGTGCTGCCCCACGCCCACCTGCTGGCCCAGAAGTGGAAAGTGTGGGCTGTGAAGCCGAACGGCGACACCCTGAAAATCGTGAAAATCGACTCCTGGAACTTCCGCTGGCAGGGCAACTACCGCTTCCCCACCATGCAGAAAGTGCCCGCCGGCTCGCGCCTCGAAGCCGATATCACTTACGACAACACCAGCAGCAACCCGCGCAACCCGAACGTGCCGCCCATTGCCGTAAACTGGGGCGAAAACACCAGCGACGAGATGCTCATCGGCTACTTCGACCTGCTGCCCTACCAGGTGGGCGACGAAAACGTGGCCCTGGCCACCCGCGCCGCCATCCCCCTAGCCGATGCCACCGCCCCCGACGACTTCCTGCTCCACCCCAACCCCGCCGAACTGGGCGCGGCTACCGCCAGCTACACCCTGCCCCAGGCCGGCCCCGTGAGCCTTACCCTGCTCGATGAGCGCGGCCGCCTCGTGCGCACCGTGCTGGCGGGCCAGGTGCAGGCCGCTGGCCCGCGCCAGGTGCCCCTGCCGCTTACCGACCTGGCCGCCGGCCTCTACCTCGTGCGCCTGCAAGCGGGCGGCATCAGCCGCACCGGCAAGCTGCTGGTGCAGTAGCGCTCAGCTTTAGCTTGGCGCATCGCCGCAGCGCGGCGAAACTCGCGTTTGCGGTCGTTGTCCCAGGCGGTGCGGTGCCGGATTCGCCGTGTTACGGCGATGCGCCAAGCTAAAGCTGAGCGCTACTGCCCGCGCCGTGTAACACCAGCTACGCCAAGTACTTTCGCTCGCATGTTTGGGGAAAATCTGAGGTTTAAGCTGCACTACATTCTGTGGCCTTATTTGCGGGTGCTGGCGCTGCTGCTAGTGGTGATGGCGCTGCTGGGGGCAGCGCTGGCTACCTGGCTGCCCGTGGCCGAATTGCCGGGTGGGGTCTGGGGGTTTGTTGGGCCGGCGCTGCTGGCGGCGGTGGTGGTACTGCTGGCGCTGTGGCCCTACCTGCGCGTGGTGGCCAAGAAAAGCGTGGGCTATTATTTCACCACCCGCGAGTTGCTGACGGTAGTGGCAGTGGTCACGTTTGCATTCGCCGTTGGTACCGTGCCGGGCTACGTGGCCGCTACGCTGGAGCCCTTGCAGCCCCTGCACAGCCTGGCCGACCTGCCCGCGCACCCCGCCAGCCGCTACTATAAGGTAGACCAGCTCCAACTCGATGGGCAGAACATGGGCGTGGAGCAGCAGAGCGAACTGGCGGGCAGGCACGACGAATACCTGGATTTTCGCTTGTTCATAGCCTGCCCGGTGGCCGGGATACCAGCCAGCGCCGGCCAGGCAGCAGTGCCGGCCTGGCTGGGCTTCACCTACCGCGACGAAACCAGCAGCCGCAACTCGGATGCCGAGAAAGAGGCCGCTTACCACCGCTTCGTGGCCGCCACCGAAAACACCCTTCCCACCGACGCCGCCAAGCCCTTTTACTACCTGGAACGCTGCCTCGATGCCCAGCAGGTGGCGGCATTCCGCACGGCCGCCAGCCACAGCGCCCGCTACCAGGCCAGTGCCGGGCCTCCCGTACTGTTGCTGCCGGTGTACACGCCGTTTGCCCGGCGCGCCCACCACGCGGCCCGCGTGTTCTGGTGGGCCGAAGCCCTCGGCAACGGCTTATTCGTGCTCTTGCTGCTGGTGCTGCCCCTCGACGCCGAGCGGCAGCAGGCGTTGTTGCAGGGCCGCCTCAACCGCTCCGTAGCCTGGGCCTTGGCGTATCTGCAACCCCTCTGGCCCCGGCAGGGCTACGTGGCCACGCCCCTGTTGCTCGATGCCAACCTGCTGGCTTTTGGGCTGATGGCTTATACCACGGGGGGCAGCTTCAGCGGGCCGGCGCTGCTGGCCTGGGGCGCCAGCTATGGCCCGGCCATTGCCGGGGGCGAGTGGTGGCGGCTACTCAGCGGCACGTTTTTGCACGGCGGTATCTCGCACTTGGCCAACAACATGGTGCTGCTGGCCGTGCTGGGCGGGCAGTTGGAGCGGGTGCTGGGCGGCCTGCGGGTGGCGGTGGTGTACCTGGCCTGCGGCGTAGCGGCCAGCCTGCTCAGCTACTGGTGGCACCCCGAGGTTATCGGGGTGGGCGCCTCGGGCGCCCTCTTCGGCTGGATGGGCCTGGGCCTCACGCTTTTCCGGCGCCCCCAGGTCGATGCCGGCCTCAAAGCCGTGCTGGTGGTGGTGGTGTGCGTATCCGGCACCCTGAGCCTAATTATGGGTTTCCTGAGCCCCAACATCGATAACGCCGCCCACCTCGGGGGCCTGGCGGCGGGCGTGGTGCTGGGCTACGCGCTCTGGCCCTGGCTGCGCCCGGCAGCCGAGGCTACGGCTAAGCAGGAACGTGAGTAGGAGCAACACAACGCAGAAAGTATACCCTCTTTCAAAGCCATAAACAGGTGAACAGGCAGAAGAAATTAGCCATAATGGGCGTACTGCTGGTAGGCCAGCTTGTTCCATTCAGCGACTACATCGCGCCATTTCAATGGGGGCAGCTTAAAGTAAGTGGGCTGGCGTGTACGTGCCCCGACGAAACTGTAGTGAACGGACGGCTTTATTTAAGAGCCATAACTCCCGATAGTTTGAAAAAATACAACCTGGACTACGCTGAGATTTACGTAACCAAACAGCCTGCCACAGCCCTGGACCCAATGGGGGCTGACCTATATCTTATCAAAGGCCAGGTAATTGGTAAAAGCAGAGTCAGCGCCAGTGACCGCTGGAATCCGAAATTCAGAGTAGATAGCTGGCGGGAGGTTGATGTGCTGAAAGACTGGGCAGTTAAAGGGGCTTTCTTTGTGCAGCTTACAGTGTGGCTGCTAGTACTGCGCCAGGCAAGAAACCAACGTAGTACAACCTAGTTACTACTGCTACGCAGCAGTTAGGGGTCGTTACCCGGTCTGACCGCCGTAGGCGGTCTGACCGGCTGCCGCTAGCCCGACGGCGCTGGAACTACCCCACCGACAGCCGGTCAGACCGCCTACGGCGGTCAGACCGGGTAACGACTTCTAACTACTGCGTAGCAGTAGTTATTCAAATTCCCCATTTTCCACCTCACTCCCCGCTTCCCCCGCCCTTCGCGTCGTCGTTACGCACGCTGCGGCGCTGGCGGCGGCCGCCCGCATCGAGCCGGCCGAAGCGGTAGCTAAAGGAAAGGCGCACTTGCCGCTGGTACTGGTAGCTCAGGCTTTCGCTGCTGAACTGGTCGGTGCTGGTGGTGTTGCGAAACTCGCGGCCCGGCGTCAGAAAGTTGGTACCGTTGAGCGTGAGGTCGGCTTTGTCTTTGAGGAAGGTGCGCTTGAGGCCCAAGGTGTAGTAGAGGTAGCCGCTGTAGCGCGACTGCAAGCCCACGCCGCCGTTGCCGCCGCCGCCGTAGCCCTGTAGGCTGTAGCGCTTGTCGATTTTCCAGGAGGCATTCAGGCCCAGGTTTATCGACAGCAGGCGGGTGGTGCGGTCGAGGGCTGCGCTGTGCAGGTAGCTGTAGTTGAAGGTGGCGTTGGCGCCCAGGTTCCAGGCGGAGGTAGGGCGCCACGAGCCGTAGAGGTTGAGGCCGTAGGCGGCGTTGGTGGCCAGGTTGCCGTAGGTGCTTTCGGTGCGGGCCAGCACGGCGTTGTAAAGGGTGTAGCGCTCGATAGAGTTGCCGGTGTAGCGCACGTAGAGCGAGGCATCGAGCGAGGTGGTTTTGCCAAACGTGCTGTAGCTCAGCTCCAGGTTGTCGCCCAGCTCGGCGCTCAGGCGGGGGTTGCCGTAGCTCACGCTGCGGGGCGCGCTTTGGTTGAGGTAGGGGTTGAGGTAGTAGATGTTGGGCCGCTGAATGCGGCGCGAGTAGCTCAGGCGCAGCGTGTGGCCCGGCTCCTTGAGCGTGCGCGTGGCGCTGATGTTGGGCAGCAGGTTGAAATACGAGTTGCTGAAGCTGGCCCCGGCCCCCGAAAACTCGCCTTCGATAAACGTTTCCTCCAGGCGCAGCCCTAGGTTGAGGGCGTACTTCTTGCCTACGGCCAGGTGGTAGGTGCCGTAGGCCGCCGCAATATTTTGCTGGTAGTCGAAGGCATTGGAGCGGCGGGCGCTGTGGGCAAAGTCGCTTTGCCGGGCTTGCAGCAGGGTATCGAGGGCGTAGTCGCTGCTCACCTGGCGCAGAATGGCCTTGGTCCCGGCTTCGAGCGAGTTTTTCTCGCCAAAGGGGTGGGTGTAGTCGGTTTGCAGGGTGGTTTCGAGGTTGCGGGCGCGGTTGTCGCTGCGCTCCTGGTATTCGAGCGGGCCGGCCGCTACGTCGGCCGCGTGGTACTGGGCCAGGTTGTAGCGGCCGGTGTTGGTGCTGCGCGTGTGCTGGGCCAGCACGCTCCACTCGCGCCGGGGGTGCTCGGGGCCGAAGGTGCGGGTGTAGCCCGCATTGAAGTCGTAGTTGCGCCCCAGGTACTTCTGGTTGATGTCGCGGGCGTAGAGCGTGTCGCGGCCGGGCTGGCCCAGACCCTGCCCCAGGTACTGGTTGAACAGGTTTTGGGGCGAGTCGCTCTGGTAGGTGTTGCCGTTGGCGCTGGCCGTGAAGCTGTGCAGCGGCGAGGGGTCGTAGGTGAGCTCCACTTGCCCGTAGCCGCCGTAGTTCTCGCCCTCCGAGGCGCTGGTTTGGGCAAAGTACCCGGTGCTGAGGGGGCTAAAGTCGGTGCGGCTCAGCCTGGATTCGTAGCGCGAGGTGTTGTAGTAGCCGTTGAGCCGGGTGTTGATTCCCAGCTTGCCGCGCCGCGTGTTCAGCGAGCCGTTCAGGCCCTGGTTGCGGTTGCCCACGTTGGCCCCCACGTTGCCGTTGGTGCCCTGCAAGCCCTTCTTGAGCACAATGTTGATAACCCCGCCCGAGCCTTCGGCGTCGTACTTGGCCGAGGGCGAGGTGATGACTTCGATGGCCTTAATCTGGTCGGCCGGAATCTGCTTGAGGGCATCGGCCAGGTTGCCGGCCAGCATGGCCGAGGGCTTGTTGTTCACCAGAATACGCACGTTGCTGGTGCCGCGCAGCTGCGGGTTGCCGTCGCCATCGAGGCTGAGCAGGGGCGTTTTGCGCAGCACGTCGGCCGCCGTGCCACCGGCGTTGGTGGCATCCTGCTCGGCGTTGTACACTAGGCGGTCGGGCTTGCTTTCCACCAGCGGGCGCTGGCCCGTCACGGTTACTTCGCCCAGCTTCTGGGCGGCGGCTTTGAGCGACAGCACGCCCAGGTCGGTGGCCTGGGCGGCCACCCGCACGGTGTCTAGGCGGGTGGTGTAGCCCACGAAGCTCACCTGCACCCGGAACGAGCCAGGGGCCAGGTTCTTCAACTCAAAGCGGCCTTGCTCGTCGCAGGTAGCGCCCGCCAGCGCTGCGGTGCCGGTGGCGGACAGCAGCATCACGGTGGCAAATTCTACGGGCTTTTTGGTGGCCGCATCCTGCACGCTGCCGCGCAGGGTGGCGGTGCCTTTGGTGGGGGTTTGGGCGTGGTTGGTGAAGGCCAGCAGGAAAAACAGCATTAGCGCAACAAGGTGTTTCATGCAGGCAAGGAGAATAGCAGCGGGTGAATAGTTGCGCCCTAACGCAGTTTGTTGGGGAAATTATATGCTACGGTAAGGTGGAAGTAGCGCGAAGCGAAAGCTTCGCACATCGCTGCAGCGTGGCGAAACTTGCGCTGGCTGTCGTTGCTCCAGGCGGCGTGGTGCTAGATTCGCCGCTTTGTGGCGATGCGCGAAGCGAAAGCTTCGCGCTACTTCCTGCCCTGCGTAACAGCAGTTACTTATCGGCTGCTCTTGCCCAGGGTAGCCTCGAAGTACGCCGTTACTTTTTAAAAACAATAGCTGCCCGTTGCGTCAGGAGCCTTGGTCCCTGATGAAATGCCGGGTCCACCGTCCTCCTTTGTCTTCGCTTATGCCCGCTACTCTTACTGCTCCCTTGCGCCGCCGGCTGGCTCACCTGGCTGGTTTGGGCTTCCTGCTGCTGTCCCTGCTAGCCCTGCTGCCCGGCGCGGCGCGGGCGCAAGGCGCGTCGCCTTCGGTAAGCACCATCCTTACCCCGGCTGGCACGTTGCGCCCTGGTGCCGCCGGCTCGTTCGATGCCCGGGGCTACCGCCTCAGCTACGGCCGGGGCGGCCAGCCGGTGCTGCGCCCCGCGCCTCTTGGCTGGCACGGGCTGGGCGGCGGCACCCCAGGGCGGCAAAACGGCGTGAACGGCGATGTAGAAGCCTTGGTCGTGCAGGGTAGTACGGTGTACGTAGGAGGCACCTTCACCACAGCCGGGGGCGTCGTAGCCAACCACGTAGCTCAGTGGGATGGCAGTATTTGGCATAGCCTGGGCACGGGCACCGCCAACGGCGTGGATGGCACCATTATGGCCCTAGCCGTAAGCGGCCGTACGCTCTACGTGGGCGGCACCTTCACCACAGCCGGGGGCACCGAAGCCAACAACATTGCCCGTTGGGATGGCGCTACCTGGCGCAGCCTGGGCATCGGCTCGGCCAATGGAATGGATGACGCTGTTGCGGCCCTGGCTGTGCATGGGTCTACCTTGTACGCAGGCGGATACTTCACGAAGGCTGGCGGCACCGAAGCTAACCACGTAGCCCAGTGGAATGGTAGCACCTGGCACAGCCTGGGTGCAGGTGCTGCCAAAGGCACAGACAAGGCCGTTCATACCTTGGCTGTGAGCGGCACCACCCTGTACGTAGGCGGCCGGTTCATCATGGCCGGGGGCGTGGAAACGAACCACATCGCCTGCTGGAACGGCATTCGCTGGCAGAAGCTGGGCACCGGCATTGGGGGCGGGCTGCGTAGCCGTGTTCTGGCCATGGCTGTGCAGGGTAGCACGCTCTACGTAGGCGGCGACTTCGAGCAGGCCGGGAAGGTAGAAGCCAGGGGCATAGCCCAGTGGAACGGCAAGAGGTGGAGCAGCGTGGGCAATGGAGTGAAGGGTACCGTGCATACGCTGGTTCTGCGTGGTACTATGCTTTACGCGGGAGGATACATTGCCACAGGTGAAGACCAAGCTACCAATGACCTGGCTTATTATGATGGTACTGCTTGGCATAGCATCGGCACCGACGAGGCCAGCGGCACGGGTGGCCATTTTCAGGCACTCGCCGTAAGTGGCAGCATCTTGTACGTGGGGGGAAGCTTCGAGCAGGCTGGGGGCCTGGCCGCCAACGGCGTAGCCCAGTGGAACGGCCGCCAATGGAGCAGCTTAGGCACCGAAGCAAGCGCTGGCGTGAACGGTGACATCTCAGCTCTGGCCATAAGCAATAACACGCTGTACGTGGGTGGAGACTTCACTATGGCCGGGGAGGTGGCCGCTAACCATATTGCCCAGTGGGATGGCACCCGGTGGCACAGTCTGGGCATGGGCGCGGCCAACGGGACGGACCTGCCCGTACACGCCTTGGCGATAAAAGGTGCCACCCTCTACGTAGGCGGCAACTTCATCAAAGCCGGAGGCATCCCAGCCAGCTTTGTTGCGCAGTGGGACGGCACCGCTTGGCACAGCCTGGGCACTGGCATCACCTATGAAACAGGAGGCTTCGTCGCGTCTTTAGCGGTGGGCGGTAGCAGCCTGTACGTGGGAGGGCATTTCACCAAAGCCGGGGACGTGGCCACCGGCAGCGTGGCCCGTTGGGATGGCACCGCCTGGCACAGTTTGGGCACGGGCATCGCTACCGACATGTTCACGCAAGTTCTGGCGCTGGCCGTAACCGGCAGCACCCTCTGCGCGGCCGGCTACTTCAAACAAGCCGGGGATGTGGCCGTCAATAATATCGCCCAATGGGATGGCACCCAGTGGCACAGCCTGGGAACGGGGGCGGCCAACGGGGTGAATAATGAAGTGCTGGCCTTGGCTGGGCAAGGCACTACGCTCTACGTGGGCGGCCGTTTCACCACGGCTGGGGGCATAGCGACCAGCCACGTAGCCAGGTGGGACGGCACTGCCTGGAGCAGTCTGGGTGCGGGCCAGGCCAACGGGGTGAGTGACGAGGTGCTAGTGCTGGTTATGCAGGAGGCCACCCTTTACGTGGGTGGCAGCTTCTCCACCGCCGGGGGCCAGCCTGCCAACAGCCTGGCAACCTGGGATGGCTGCACCTGGAGCATCCCCGGCCCGGCCCCGATTCCCGACTTGCACTGCTGCATCAAGGCGCTGGGTGTAAGAGGCACTACCTGCTACCTGGGCGGTTGGTTCATCACGGCCGGGAGCCAGGTAGTCAACCACGTAATTGAAGGAGATGGGGTGCGGTGAGGCAGCCAGCGCATAGCCATCATAGGCCTGCCGGACGTGCTAGCCGGCTGCCGCTACCCGGCACGGTAGCGAGCAGGTGCGCAGCCCGCTACCGTGCCGGGTAGTAGCTTCGCCGGGCGGGCCGCTTCGCTGGGCTGGTGGCTCGTTTCTCCTTTTTCAGCCGTACCACATGACCATTCTCTACGGAGTACCCGGCGAGGGCCTGGGCCACGCCACGCGCAGCAAAGTCGTCATTGCCTGGCTCCTGGCGCAGGGGCACGACGTGCGGGTCGTCAGCAGTTCGCGGGCCTTTACCTTGCTTGATAAGACCTTTCCCGGCCGGGTGCTCGAAATAAAGGGTTTCCACCTGGCCTACAAGGAGCTGGCCGTGTCGAAGTCGCGCACGCTGGGCCTTACCTTGCGCACCGCGCCCGAGGCGTTGCGGGTGAATTTTCGGCAGTACCGGCAGCTGCTACATGGCTTCCAGCCCGAGGTGGTGATTTCCGACTTCGAGTCGTTCAGCTACTTCTACGCCAAGCTGCACCGGGTGCCCGTCGTCAGCCTCGATAACATGCAGATTATCAGCCGCGCCCACCTCGACGTATCGGTGCCCGAAGCCGAGCGTGAGCACTACGACCTGGCCCGCTACCTGGTGCGGGCCAAGCTGCCCCGCGCCCGCCATTACCTCATTACCACGTTTTTCGAGCTACCCCTGCGCCTGCGCTACGCCGAGCGTACCACCCAGGTGCCCAGCATTATCCGGCCCGAAATCCAGGCCGCCCGGCCCACGCCCGGCAGCTACGTGCTGGTGTACCAGACGGCCACCAACCAAACCAACCTGGTCGAGATTCTGCAACAGCTGCCGGAGCAGGAATTCCGCGTCTACGGCTTCAACAAAGACGAGGCGCACGGCAACGTGCTGCTGCGCCCCTTCTCCGAAGCCGGCTTTATTGCCGAGCTGGCCGGCTGCCGTGCCGTGCTCACCAACGGCGGCTTCTCGCTCATCTCGGAAGCCGTGTACCTGCACAAGCCGGTGTGCGCCGTGCCCATTCCGGCGCAGTTCGAGCAGTGGCTGAACGCGGCCGAAATCGAAAAGCGCGGCTACGGCCGCCGCTTCGAGGCCATCACGGCGGCCAGTGTGCAAGCCTTTTTGGCCGAGCTGCCCGCCTATGAGGCGGCGCTGGCCAGCTACGCACAAGCCGGCAACGAGGTGCTGTTTGCGCGGCTCGGGGAGGTGCTGGCCGAAGTAGTGGCCGGGTAGCGTATGAGAACGTGCAGAACGTCATTTCGAGCTTGCCGACTAGAGCGGTTTGCAAGCCAGTGTGTGCGATGTAGAGACCTGTAGCTTTGTGCGATAGGACAAAACAGTGCTACTGCTTTTGGATAACCACCCCGGCCGGCAACCCTAGGTAGAGACCAGGTACC
>JBPBPU010000138.1:0-117920 GCA_050954465.1 Janthinobacterium lividum | reverse complement strand
GCATCAGTTGGATAACAAATAACTTCAGATTGTCAAGGTGTTACGAACAAAAAACGCGTAATGAGCAATCATTTATTCTATTATGCAGCATTAGAATAATTATTAAAAATGCTAACTTAAACAGCTTCTAAGGCTAGCTTCGCCACTGGCCATCGAGAGTTCACAGCAGGAGGGAGGGAGAGAAACGAACCCCCAGACTAGGAACCGGGCACCCGGCTGGGTGGTAGTACGCAAGCCCCCGCCGTGGGCGAGGAGCGCCACCCGGGCTCAGGGAGTACAGGCGGCAGCGCTCCATTGGCTCCCAACTGACCAGCGGGTTTTGCCAAGACCGCCTGGCCTACTCGATATTTAGCAGGGGCAGACGGCCCATTTTAGGCTTGTTGATAAGGTGCGTGATACGCAACGCGGCCAGCGGCTAGGCACCGCCTACACCAGGCACCCTGCTTCGGCCGACCGAATTTTGCGGCCACCTTTGCGGCCTATTAGCCAAAACCCACCTGGGATGAACGCCACCGAGCAAGCAGAACGAGAATATCTGGAAGAAATCAAGGAGAAGCTGGCCCTGGCCATCCGGCGCGGCGATGACGCCGTCAAGCAGTTTTCGGCCGAGCTGCGGCAGCAAAAGCAGTATCTCCACGAGCACCAATCCAGCCTGGACGCTGCGGATATGGTAGCCGCCGACCAATCCATCAACCGCATGGCCTTTACGGGCGAGGCCGCCGTAGCCCGCAAACGAAAACTGCTCAAGCTGGGACAATCGCCCTACTTTGGCCGCATCGACTTCACTCCGCAGGGCCAGGCAACAGCACCGGTGTACATCGGCGTGTATTCCTTTCTGGACGAGCAGCAGCGCCAAAACCTGATTTACGACTGGCGGGCCCCCATCTCGTCCCTGTTCTATGACTACGAACTGGGGGAAGCCACCTATACCACCCCTTCCGGCCCGATACAGGGCACCATCGAGCTGAAACGGCAGTACAAAATCCGCGACGGCCAGCTGGAATACGTGCTTGAAAACGACGTCAACATTCACGACGACGTGCTCCAGCGCGAGCTGGCGAAGTCTTCCGACGACAAGCTCAAAAACATCGTCGCCACCATTCAGCGCGACCAGAACGCGGTGATTCGCAACGAGACGGCGCAGGTGATGGTGATTCAGGGCGTGGCTGGCTCGGGCAAAACGTCCATCGCCCTGCACCGGATTGCGTTCCTGCTCTACCGCTACCGCGAAACCATCGCGGCCAAAGACGTGCTCCTTATTTCGCCCAACAAGGTCTTTGCCGACTACATCTCGAACGTGCTGCCCGAGCTGGGCGAAGAGCACATTCCGGAGCTGGGCATGGAAGAGCTGGCCGCCGACCTGCTCGGCAACCAGTATCCGTTCCAGACCTTCTTCGAGCAAGTAGCGGCGCTGCTGGAAAACCCCGACCCCGCATTTGTGGAGCGCATCCGCTTTAAATCATCGGGGGAGTTTCTCAGCCAGCTCAATCAGTACCTGCTTTATGTGGAGAACAATTACTTCACCGGCACCGAGCTGCGGGTGGGCAAAATCCTGGTTCCCTTGCCCTTTATGCAGGCCCGGTTCCGGGCCTACCACCGGTTGCCGGTGTTGCAGCGCTTGCCGCTGGTGGCCCAGGATGTGCGCACCTATGTGCGCGACGCCACCCAGCGCAAGCTCACCGGGCCGGAAAAGGCCACCATCGGCGAAGCTATTCCCCGCCTGTTCCGGTTTCGGCAGGTGCTGGATTTCTACCGGGATTTTTACCGCTGGCTGGGTCGCCCCGAGCTCTGCCGGGTCGAGCCCGGCCAGCGCCTGGAATATGCCGATGTTTTTGCGTTGATTTATATGCGCATCCGGCTGGAAAGCATTAGCGCTTACGACCACGTAAAACACCTACTCCTCGACGAGATGCAGGATTATACCCCCGTGCACTATGCCGTGCTGGCCCGTTTATTCAACTGCCGCAAGACCATTCTGGGCGATGTAAACCAAACCGTTAACCCATACAGCGCCTCCTCGGCCGAAACCATCGAGCGCGTTTTCCCGCAGGCCGAGGTCGTGAGGCTCTACCGCAGCTACCGCTCGACGCTCGAAATCACCGCCTTCGCGCAGCGCATCACGCCCACTCCCCACCTCATTCCCCTCGAACGGCATGGGCCCGAGCCGGTAGTAGCCGGCTTCGGCAGCCCGGCCGAGGAAATGCACGCCCTGCACCGCCTGCTGGCGGCCTTCCACAGCTCCAGCCGGCAGTCGTTGGGCATCCTCTGCAAAACCCACCGGCAGGCCGCGCAGGTGTATCAGGCGCTGCAGGCCTCCGGCGTGCAGCTGCTCACGGCGGCGTCCACGGCCTTCAAGGAAGGGGTCGTCATCACGACCGCCTACCTGGCGAAAGGGCTCGAATTCGATGAAGTCATCGTGCCCTTTGCCTCCGCTACCACCTATCAGACGGAAGTAGACCGGGGCCTGCTCTACGTGGCGTGCACCCGGGCCATGCACCAGCTCACCCTCACGTATTCGCAGGCGCTCACCCCCCTCTTGTCCGCCTGAAGCGCCTTTTTGCTGGCTGCCGCCGCAGGCCAGTACCAGGCACCTGTAGCATGCTTCTTCCGGCGTTATCGTTCTGGCGTGCGCCTCACCCCCTAACCCCCTCTCCGAAAAGGAGAAACTAGTTTCTAATTCTAGCTTCTAGTCTAAGTTCTAGAGCTAGTTCCCTCTCCTTTTCGGAGAGGGGGTTAGGGGGTGAGGCGCACGCCAGAACGATAACGCCTGCGTAACAGCAGTTATCAAGTTACCAAACCTCCCTAACCGCCTGCGCTAGCCAGCTGCCAGTACTGCCCAGGCGGCCCGCTTACTTTTGCAGCTTTCTGCCCCATGCGTAGCCCGGTGGCTAGCCCCTCTCACCTGCTTGTCGGGGACCTCGCCGTCGAGGTGGTCCGCAAACCCGTTCGCCAGTTGCGGCTGGCCATCCGGCCGCCCCAGGGGCAGCTGCGGGTAACCGTGCCGCTGGGTACGAGTGAAGCCACCATCCGGGAGGTGGTCTTGCGCAAGCAAGCCTGGATTCGCCGCCACCAAGCTGCTTGCCAGCAGCGGTCACCCGTGCCCGTGCTGCGCTATGAAACCGGCGAAACCCATTATTACCAAGGGCACGCCTGGTGCTTGTGCGTGCACGAGCAGCCAGGCCGGGCCTGCGTGCGGCTGGTCGCCGACGAAGCGGTGCTCCACCTCTTCGTTGCCCCGGGCGCCACCGCCGCCTACCGCGCGCAGGTGCTGGCGCGGTGGCGCCGGGCGCAGCTACAGGCCCAGGTGCCGGCCTTGCTAGCCAAGTGGGAGCCCTTGGTTGGGGCCCAAGCAGCGGCCTGGGGTATCAAGCAGATGAAAACGCGTTGGGGCACGTGTAGTATCCGCGCCCAGCGCATCTGGCTGAGTCTGGAGCTGAGCCAGTGGCCGCTAGCTTGCCTGGAGTACGTGGTGGTGCACGAGCTGACCCACTTGCGCGAGCGCCTGCATACCGCCCGTTTCTGGCACCTGGTGGGCCAGGCCCTGCCCGAGTGGCAGCCCCTGCACCAGGCCCTGCGCCACGGGCACATCGAAGCGTTGCCAGCCGCGTTCCTACCCAAAGCCGGCCGCTACGGGGCCACCGGCGTAGCGCGTGGCGAAAGCCTCGGCGGTGCAGCAGGGACTATGCACCAGCCGCTAGCAGAGGCTTCTAACCTGGCAGAGCCGCACCAGGAATTGGGTAGTTGCTAGCGTTACGCACGTCCCGTTCACTTTGCCACGCTGTAGTTTTGCCCGGCGTGCCTAAGCTACTTGGCACGCCGCCACACCTCCTCTTTCTCACCCTGTGCTCTTCTCCTCGCTTCGCTGGCAAGCCAGCGCTATCAGCCTGCTACTTGCGCTTCTGGGCAGTGCCTGTCACCGTCAAGTTGCCACGGCGACGGCGGACTGCATCGACCCCGCCCGCATCAGGCCCGACGGCATCTGCACGCGCGAGTACGCCCCCGTGTGCGGGTGCAACGGCAAAACCTACGCTAACCAGTGCGAAGCCGCTAAGGCGGGCGTGCGTACTACCACCCCGGGCGCGTGCCCCGGCAACTAGCCCCCATGCCGAAGTTTCCCTTCATGGGGGCGCCCCAGGTCAACACCTCCGACCATGTGGCCGCGTAGTCGTCTGCGCCGGCTAGTCGTACTCGGGCTAGGGAGCCTCAGCGCGTGTGCGGCTCCGACCCGCTCGCCCATAGCAGGCGATTTGCCCCCCACTTGCTGCCAGGGCCGATACCCGGCAGCGGCCCTGGCCAGCGCCTCCGACCGCACCTGGGGGCCGATTACCAACGCCTGAAGCGGCGGAAATGCCCCGCCTGCGCACGGTTCGGCAGCGACCTGCACGTGCTACTGCGCGTGCTGGGCATGCGCAGTAGCACGTGCAGGTCGCTGCCGAAGCGGGTGCTAGGGCGGCCCGACCGCGTCCGCAGCGACGCCCTTATTTACTACTGGCACGGGGAGCACGATTACCTCTACTTTCGGGTGGGAGCCGACCGGCGGGGACGCAGTGCCTGGTATCACGCCTATGCATAGGGCCTGCTTTAAGGACAAGAGTTCCCTTTTGCGCAAGCCGAACTTCTAGGAAGCAGCCGACGCGCCCAGGGCAACCACTACATAGCTGCGCTGGAAGGCAACGACGACTCCCCGGACCTACCAGACGCAGGCCGAGGAGAAATGGGCCTGATGGCAGTAACCCGCGCTCACCACGCCTCGCTCGTCTGCTTCAGTCATTGAGGTTCAACCAGTGGCCGTAGCCTGCGTAAGCAACCCGTCCAGTACTACTACGATGTTTTTCTCGCTCACTCGCTTCGGGCTGTTGGCCTCTGCCGCACTAGCTGGCTGCCACAGCCAGTCCGAAGCTGCTACGCCGTCGGCCGCGCTCGTGGCTGCTTCAATCGAGCCAGCGACACCAGCCACCACGCGCTACGCCGGGGAATACCGCTGGCGCGAGGCGGAAAAAGACGACATGGGCGGCACCCTGACGGTGTACCCCGAGTCGGATTCGACCATCCTGTTTCAAGTGGAAGCCAACGATGGGGCCCCGGCTTACCACCTGGCCAATGCCTTTGGCCGGGCCCACCTGCGGGGCGACACGGCCACGTACTTCAGCAAAGCGCCCGAGGACGAGCACGGCTGCCGGCTCAAGATTGGTTTCTCGCCCACGGCGGCCCGGGTAATACTAGTAAGCAGCGCGGAAAGTGACTGCTTTTTCGGCGGCAACTTCACCCCGGATGGCACCTACCGGCGCACCAGCCGCGCCGTGCCGCAGCAAGTGGTCAGCGACGGCAACGATACCCTGCACTTTGCCCACCTGCCCCCCAACGCGCTCAAGGACAGTCACTAACTGCTGGGGTAGACTTTGGGGGCAACTGAAGCCGTCGTGGCGGCAGGCGCGGTAGGTGGGCGGGGCAACTAAGGCTGCCAGCAGCTAGCCAGCCAGCAGCTGCTACTTCACGGCTTACGTACTTGGGAGCGCGCCTTTCCCTTACCTTATGACACCTGTTCCACCGCCGGCTTCGCCCCGCCGCAAGCAGTTGGTTTCGCTCTACAGCGGCTACTTGCTGCTGGCTGGCGGCTACTTTATCTACAGTACGTTCACGCAGACCGGCCTGGGAGGCTGGGTGCTGGCCCAAGAGCTGGAGTGGTTTGGCAGCGCCTCCTTGAAGCTGACCATTCTCCTACTATTGGCAGGAGCTATGCTACTGCCCTTACTGCTGGTAGCGCCGTTTTTGCCTAAAGGCCAGCGGGCGCAGCTAGCGGGGCCGCTGCTACCGCCGCAGCCCGCCGCGCCCATCACTTGGCCGAAACTACTGCTGCTGGCCGCCGGGCCGCCGCTGCTGGCGCTGCCGACCTACTACTACGTGCAGCACCAGGCCGAGCGCGACGAAAGACGCCCCGTCGTGCCGCTCAACCTCGTGGCGCAGCCCAACGCGCCCGTGCTGCCCGGCACTAAATACGCCCGGCTACAAGCGGTGCTGCAAACCGACTACCAGTATGTGCTGCAAGAAACCAGCTACAGCCAAGTGCGCAAAACCGACCGCTACCTGCCGCTCACCGGCCCCGACTGGCGCCCCGGCCAGCCCGTGCGGTTTTTTCTCGACACCAGCACCGATGCGTATTTCGACGAGGCCCACCAACGCACTATCCCCTTCGACAACGCTACCCCGTTTCCGGCCACCTTCAGCGGGCAGTTGCACCCCGGCACGCTGCCTACGGTGGTGCAGCGCGCGTTTACCCGGCACCGCGTAACGGCTGCCGAGCCGTACTACGTGCTCGAAAATAGCTACCTGCCCAACGGCCAGCCACCCCGCGCCGCCGCGCAGCAGTACTGGCTTATCCCGACGCTGGGACTGGGCCTGGGGGCCGCCATCCTGGTAGGCGGCGGCCTGGGCCTGCTTATTCGGCGGCAGAGGCTGCCCACGCTGCCACCTGACCCTCGGTAGCCCACGTAAGCCCAGGGGGCGGGGTACATAGCGGCTGGGGCTGAGGCGCAGGTAGCTTGATGCTACCTCGTTGAGTAACTAACTGCCTCAGTAGCCAACCAGTGCGGCGTGACTGCTCCGATTGGGGCCGCACTCGGCCCCTGCTCGTTACGCCAGAAGTTCGTCCGCGTCGCGCCACAGATAGTAGGTTGCGGCATACCCTGCCCCCAGCAGCAGCAGCAGCAAGCCTACCAGATAGCCCAGCCCTAGCAGACCCGCCCCGCCGACCCCAGCCGCCAGGCCACCCCATAGCAGGTGCTGGGCCGTGCGGGTCGAAAAGAAAGGCAAGCGCCGGGGCGGGCCGGTTTTGCGGCGGGCCAGCCGGCGGGCTACCGCATCGAGCTGCACGGTGCCGGTGGGGTCGTCGGGCCGGGTGCCAGGGCGGTCGGCCAGGTGCAGCACCCGGCCATCGGTCAATTCCAGCCGCAGGTGGCATTGGGCAAACAGCCGCCAGCGCTGCAGCCGCAGCCAGTATGTGTAGGCTTTGATGCTGGCCAGCGGAATAGTTTCGGCAGGCAGGCCCGGTTCGGAGCCTATCGGCTCCAAGTGCAGGCCATTCCGGTCGCTGGTCAGCAGCATCGGCTGGTTGCGGCGGACGACTTTGCGGGCCGTCAGCAGCAGTAGGCCCAGGCTTAGCAGCCCCGCGGTGGCCGCCCGTGGCCAGTTGCCCTGGGTTGCCTTTAGGGCCGCTAGTGGTAGCAGCAGCAGGCCCAGTAAAAACACGCCGACGGCCAATGAGCTGAGCGGATGGAGAACCACCAAGCTGCGCAGACCGGGCCGGGTAGCTGGCGAAGGAGGAGGCATAAGCGGAGAAGAGCTAAGGTTGGCAGCCGGTTGCCCCGGTGCCTGGGTAATACGAACAGTTGGTAGCCAATGCAGTGCCCGGCGCTTTCCAGTCGTGCCGGCTAGCGGGGCGGTCGTCGCGGCTGCTGGCTGGGGCCGCCTACCGGGCTGCTCGGCGGGTGGGTAGCGCCAGGGCGCGCAGCCCCGCTGGCTTGCGCAGGAACCCGTCATACGGCCGGCTGTTCACCAGGTAGGCGCCGTCGGCAAAGCGGCAGTCGTGGCTGCCCAGGTAGCCTAGCATGCCGTAGTGCAGGTAAGCGTAGTGGTGAAAGTCTGAGATATAGTAAAACCGCTGGTTGCGCCCGACCGTGGCCACCACGATGGTATCGGTTTTGCGGAACCGGGCGAACGGTAGGGCGATGTTGAAGGCCGCCAGTGCGTCTTGCTCGCGGCGGTTCCGCACGGTGGTATCCCGGAGTACCCGCCCGCCCCGCACCAGGTAAAAGGTCAGCGCTCGCAACTCGGCCGGGTCGAAGCCATCGAAGGAGATGGCCGACTGCTCGGTCACGTAGCGAGCGGTGTCGCAGACGGCCGAGTATCTGACCTCGTCCAGGGCGGCCTGCCGCTCCCGGCGCTGCTTCGACCAGTAGTAGCCGCCTACTAGCAGCGCCACGGCCAGCCCCGCCCCCCGGCCACCACCAGGCAGCCCTCCAGCAACCAGCCTTGTCGTGCGGAAACTCCCATAGCGTCGTGGTGTGGGGGCTGTAAAATAAGCGCCCTGTCGGCTTGTACGGCCGGGCGGCTTCTGGGGGCTGGCTTGGCGGCGCTGTAACCTGCGCCTTACGGAGGCCGTTGGCCTACGGCAGGCCGGTACTGGCCTGCTCCTAACTGCTTCCTGTGCGACGTTCCATCCTGCTACCTGCCCTGGCCTTGCTGGCCGCCGCCTGCCGCCCCGATGCCCCGGCCACCGAGGCCAACCACCCCGCCGCCGCACCTTCGGCCACCCCGGTAGCTGCCGCGCCGGCCCCCGGGGCGGCCACCGGGCCGCCCGCCCCCGCCGGCAACCCCACCGATACCCTGCACCTGCCCGGCGGCCAGGTAGGGCGCCTGCAACCCAGCACCGCCGCCGCCTTCAACCGCCTGCCGGCCGACACGGTGCCCGACCTCTACAGCACCGATCCAGAGCCCATTGACCTCACCCAACTCCGGGGCGCCGCCGGGGCCTCGACCTGCGGCTGCAACCCACGGCGGGGCCGCTGGTAAAGCTCAGCTCGGTGCCCGACGCGCAGTTTACCTTGCAAAATGGCGCTGCCGTGCGCTACCAGTACCTCGGCAGCCTGCCGAGCATGCACCAGTGGGTGGTGCGGGCCAACTACTGGGAGTCGGACGGCACGGTACTGGTAGACCAGCGCACTGGCCGCCAGCTGGAGCAGCCCGGCCGTCCGTTTGCCTCGCCCGACGGCCGCCACCTGCTGTTGTGCAGCCCCGGCCTGGGCGGCGTCGACCAGGCTAATATGCTCAGCCTGGTGCGGGTGGAGGCCACCGGCCCCCGCCTGGTGTGGCAGCGCGAGCCCACGGCCTGGGAGGCCGAGGAAGCCCGCTGGGCCTCGCCCAACCGGGTGCTGCCGCGCCTGCGCCAGGCGGCGGGTCTGCTAGACGACGCCCCGCCCGTGTACGCCGAGCTAACCCTGCCCCCCACGCCGTAGCTGTATGCGCCTGCCTAACTCGCCTGCCCGCTGCTGGCTGGGGCTGCTGGCCGGCCTGGCCGCCTGCCGCCCCAATGCGCCCGCCGAGCGCCTGCCCACCGCACCCCTGCTGGAGGCCGTGCCGGCTGGCTACCGCCCCGTGGCCCGGCAGGATACGCTGCCCAGCTATTGGGCCCCGCCGGAAGCTTCCGTCCACAACGCGTTCGCCTTTACCCCAGCCCACCTGAGCCAGGTAGTGCTGCGCGTACAGCTAGTGCCCGCCTCCGCGGCCCGGCGCGTCCCCCTCGATACGCTCACGTTCCACTGGGCCGGCCGCGGCTACGGGCTGGGCCAGGCAGGACTCAACTGGGTGTTTGACCGGCCGCCGCGCCGCCTGACTTCGGCCTTGCTCGGCGAGCGGGGCGAGGCGGTGAAGGTATTCAGCGCCCGCACCTACCCGCTGGTCATTGCCGAGGAAGCAGTAGACAAGGCCGGCTACCGCTACACCCGCAACCGCTACACCATCGACTATCCCTTCTGCCCGGTGGCCGTGGCTCGCCTGGGCGACTCAGTAGTCTACGCCCGCGCCTTCCTGCTGCAAGCCAACCTGCCCCAGCCCGAAACGCTCTACGCCGCCCGCCGCAACGGCCCCGCGCAGCGCCTGCCCCACGCGGCCGACCGCCTCGACACCACCCGGCAGGTGCTGCTGCGCCTGAGCCTGCACCAGCTGCGGCACTCGGCTACCCCGGCCGGGTACTAGGGCCGGCGCCGGGCCTACCCGCAACAGGCGCTTGACGAACGGCGTAGGGCAGGTTGGCACCGGGCTCGGCTACAACGCGTTTATCCTGTGGCGGCCGTTTACCTTTCACCGCTTACCTTTTCACGCAATGGCTACGTTCACGCTGGCAGTAGTTGGGTACCTGAACACGTTTCCCACACAAGGCGGGCTGACGTTCGAGCAGGTAAAAACGGTGTTGGAGCAGCACGGGGAGGTGTACGACTGGCGCATCAAACAGGCCCTGCAGTGGTCCGCCAATGCCCGGCCGGGCGAACACTGGGAGTCCGACACCGACCTGCGCGAGTCGGACCAGGCCAACGTCTACCTCACCCGGGAGTAACGTCGTCCCCCGCCCCGCGCGGCTGCGCCCGCCCAGTTGCAACCAGCCATTTAGGCTGAGCGCAGGTAACACCTTACCTACCGCTGCCGGCCCGGCTCAAAAAGCCGCCTGGTTGCCACTGGGCGCGGGCGGAAACACCACCCGCGTCGGCCGCAAATAAGGCGCTGGCTGTTCTGTGCGCTCTGCGGTCCACGCCACCCCGTTTTCGCCCCACAGCCAGAAGCTGCCATCCGCCTGCAGCCCCACCGACGTGTCGCGCCCGGCCGCCATATCGCGCCACTGCTGCCCACTGCCAACTTGCACGAACTGGCGCAGCTCCGGGTCGTCGGTGTTGCCGGTACCTAACTGGCCGAAGCTATTGCTGCCCCAGGCCCAGAGCGAGCCGTCGCGGCGCAAGGCCAGGCAGTGGCTGCTGCCGGCGGCCAGTTTCACCCAGGTAGTGTCGTGCGGCTGCTTAATGCGCGTCAGGCTGCTGTCATTGCCCCAAACCCAGAGTGAGCCATCCCGGCGGATACCCACCCCGAAGCCCCAGCCCGCCGCCACACGGCGCCAGGGTAACCCGCCCGGCACTGGCTCCGGGTGGGAGTACACCCCGGTCTTGCCCTCATCCAAGATGCGGTCTAGGCCCGGCCGCCCCAACTGGTCGGTGTCGTTGCCCCCCCACGAGTAGAGCGTGCCATCGGCGCGCACGGCCAGCGTCATGGTGCCCCCGCCTGCGAAGGTTGCCCACCGGGCAGCGGCCGGCCCCACGCGCCGGGGCACGTTGTACCACGCCGGGTCCGGGCCGGGCCAGGGCAGGTTGCCGAGTTGGGCACTGTTGTTGTCGCCCCAGCTCCAGAGCGAGCCGTCGGCCCGGCGGGCCAGCGAGTGGTAGCGGCCGGCCGCTACCGCTACCCAGTCGGTGGCCGTGCCCACTTGCACCGGGGCGCTGGCTCCCACCAGCAACGCGATGTCGGGGCCGGTGCCGAGCGCTCCCTCGTTGTTCGGCCCCCAGGCCCAGAGCGTGCCGTCGCGGCGCAGGGCCAGGCAGTGTTGTTCGCCGGCCGCCACGGCGTACCAGTCGTGGCCGGCATCGACGAGAGCGGGGCAGGTCACGTAGTCATACTCCAGGGTCGTGCGGTGGATGCCGACCTGTCCCAACCGGTTGTCGCCCCAGGCCCAGAGCGTGCCGTCTTCCCGGATAACGACCACTAGGTTCGCCCCGACCGCCACGCGCGAGCCAAAGCCGTGGAGCTTCAGCGGGCCGAGCAGGGGCCGGCCACTCGGCCCGCTGTCGCTGCCACTTTGCTGCACGCAGGCGACTAGGACGGGAGGTAACAGTAGGAGCAACCAGCGTAAAGCGCGCATCAGGTAGTGGTAGGCTAAGGCGTGAGGTGGCGACCAAGTGCCCGGGCGCTGGCCGCCAGGCAGCGACTGGGGCGGTCCAGCTAGTACGGATAGCAAGCTAAGATGGGCATTCAGGCAGTCGTTTTGACGGGAGGAGGCGAGCGGTGAAGCAGCGCGGCTGAGGGCCATAAAGGCGTAGTGCTCGATGCCGCTGCGCCGGGCTACCGGGCCGGGTGCGCCACCCGGCAGGGCTGCGAAGCGGACGTTTCGTGCAGGTAAAACAGGGCATTGAACGCTTTGGACAGGGGTGGGTACCCCATATAGGACTTACGCACTCGGCTCATACGGGTAGCCGCGAAGCGGCGGCATGTTGGTAGCAACTGCTTGATAACTAGTCTAGAGCTGCGAAGCTGCGACACCTATCGTGCAGGTAAAAGTGCCGCAGCTTCGCAGCTCTGGAAACTACCTAACTACTTCGCAACTACCAACATGCCGCCGCTTCGCGGCTACCCGTATGAGCCGAGTGCGTAAGTCCTACCATAAACTGACCTTCCGCGCCGCCGGGCAGCTCCTTTTCGCCGGTATTCCGAAACTTCCGGCTCGTGGCCAGCCACTTGTCGGCAGCAACCGCGCTGTGCAGGTTGAGGAAGTAGTTGGGCGGGGCCGCCTGGTCGAGCCACATCTCAAAGGAGTCGGAAAGGGGGGGTGCGAGTACCAGGGTACGAGCAGACTCGTTCGGGTTGAAGACGCTGGCTGTGCCGTGGCCCGTGGCGAAGCCCACGGCCACGTAGGCCGGCCCGAGCTGCCTGGACAGGTACTGACCCATCAGCGGGTAGCACTTGGCGCGCTGAATGTGGATGTTGTGCGCCCACACCACCACCTTAGCTGCCGGCTCCTGCTGCAGCAGCCAGGCGAGGTTGAGGGCCATTGCTTGGTCGCGCATTGTAATCCCATTAGCCGCTAGTAGCAGCCCGGCCCGCTGCCGCAGCACCTGCCCATGCTGCTGCACTGCCGCCGGGGCCGCCACCGCTTGCAGGTGCTGCACTAGCTCGTCCGAGAAGCGCACGATGCGCTGCCTGGTGTCGGCCGAAGCCTAGTTGGGCGCGGAATAGAATGCCCGCAGCCGTTGGAGCTGCCGCTGCAGCAGGGTATCGGCCCGCTGGGTGGCGAAGTGCTCCAGGCGAAGCAGGTTGGGCTCAGGGCTTTGCATGTCAATGCCCACGTAGCGGATTTTGGCGGCGTGCTGTTGGTTGTAGGCCCATATCCACTCCACCATGTCCCAAAATTCGGTGGTGTTCCACAGATTAAAGCCCGCGGCCTGATGCACCGCGAGCGAGTCGCCCGCCCCCGTCTGGATGTACTCGTTCAGGATTTCGCCCCACCCGTAATCGACTTCGAGGGCCAGGGTGGTGAAGCCCTGCTGCGTCACCAGGTATTCGAGCAGCCGGTGCTTGAGTTGAAAAACCTCGTGCGTGCCGTGCGTGCATTCGCCCAGGCCCACCACCCGCGCTGGCGCCACCACGGCCGCCAGCGGGGCCAGGTCGGCAAACCCGCTACCGGCCCGCACCGCCGAGAGCGGGGCAAGCTGCTGGTTGAGACGGGCAATATCGGCCGGTGCTTGGGCGCGCAGCTGGCTGCAAGCTAGCAGAAAAAGGAAGCTCATCCAGCTTCGGGCCAGCCGGCTGGCTGAGATAATCGGGTGGCGGTTAGCAGCGGGGTTGCTGTTCATGGGCAACGAGCGAAACGTACTTATCCATTGCTTCCCCACTTGCGTGCGCAGCTCCATCACCAGCCACTTGGGCACCACGACGTCTTTGGGGGTGGCGGGCGGCAAATGTACTACCGAGCAGTTGCCATAGGTAGACTTTTGGGCGACCATGCGGGCGCGAGCGAAGAGCACGATGGCACCTATTCCCTCACCAAGCCGGCTCCACTCGCCCCCTTGCATCGTCGCCCGCTCCGCCACTTCCAGCAACCCGCTGGCTTAGCGTGTGAATCCGCCCGGAGAAAAATCCCTTCTAGTGCGCTACTAGGTCAAAAAAGTGCATTCACAAACCCCTATTCTGGCCAGCGGAGATTAAAAGCCGTGTTTCGCCGGGGCAAAAAGTGGGTTCCGAAACTTTTTGGTCAGCGCCAGCTCGTCGGAAAGGCAGGTAGGCCGGGAGCTATCGCGGTTTCCACACCACTCCTAAACCGGCGGGGCAAACTGGCTTGTAGGGCAGTTGGGGACTGAGCAGGAACCAAGATGGCAAGTTGATGTAACAACAGGTGTTGTTGTCTTGTCCTCTCCTTCGCCTTACCGTCTCCCAGCCGCGGTAGCCGGGGCTCGCTAGTCTTTTCGGTAGGTGAGGGGCTCGCTCCCCGTCAGCCGCTTCTCCTCCCCAGCGTGGAAGTCTAGTGACTAGCCCTCGGGGTTCTCAACACCTAGCCAGGTACCAGAATGGTAAGCTAATGTAATAAAGCTTTAGGCCGCCTGCCTGACCTTGCCACGAGCGGCGGTTGTGGCAGGCGCTGGCCGCCGCCAGCTCCCCCTACGCGGCGGGCCTGCCCCGCTATCACTTCGGCCAGTGGCGGCTAGCGGCCGGGCAGGAACTGCAATCCAGCCCAATGGGCATGCTACTCTTCACCCACGACCGCTTCACGAAGGCCCGCATGGTGCGCGAGCTGCTCGTCGAAGACCCCTACCTGGCCGGGAGCCTGTTGCTGCTCGGCCGCCAGGGGTAGGGACAACAGCTCGCGGCCCTGGTGCAACTGCCAGCCAGCTACGAGAGCCCGGAAGCGGCCCTACTGGCCCTCTCCGACTACTGCCAGCGCCGCTACCAGGCCCGCGGCTTCTGCTGCGAAGCCTTGCCCCTTAACGAGGCCCAGCACCTGGGCAGCCGGCACCGGCGCTGGTGGCTGCACCCGAGCTTGGAGCAGCCCGGTGGGTAGTGCCAACCGACGAAGGCAACCTCGGGCCAGTATGGCCCCTAACGGCAGCTACCAGCCTGCTCAAACCCCGAAACCGGCGAATGAGCAGGCAGCTATGGAAGGTAGAAGCGGGCTACCTGCCACCTGATAGCCCGCTTCAGCTTTCCCTGCTGCCAACCACTGCTTACCTATGACGACCACGACTTTCACACCGCTCGACGACGAACTGGCCCAGCAGTTCGCCGTGCAGGCGCTGCCTCCTCGGCTACACGGGCACCTGTGCCAGGCCTACCACCTGCTCCAGCACCACGGCATCTGGGTGCAACACGCCGAGCAGGTGCCGGGTGGCCTGCGTTTGGAAATCGCGCGCGGGCAGGGGGCCACGGCCAACTACGGCACGCTCGTCGTCTAGCACGGGCACTACCAGCAGTGGAGCACCGTCGTGGCCCAGGGCGAGTGGACGGCGCTCGTGGAGTAAGCTCTCGGCCACCTGCGCCGCCGCCCAGCCGAGCTGCCGGCGCGGCGGCCCTGGCACCCGGCGCAGGCCCGGGCCATGCGCGCCCGTAACAGCCAGTAACAGGCACCTCGGGGCTGGCTGGGGATGTGCGAATCTACCAGTTTCAATGGTAATTAGTTGGGCAGTTCAGGCACCACCACAATAGTATTGATGCCCAGTTTACGCGCTAACTTCAAGGCGTGGCCGGTACCCTTGCTGCCCCATCCCAGAACGCGACGACCAGCCCGGCGGCCTCAATCACGGCCCGATTCCTCACTAGAGTCTGTTATGAACTGGTGAGCGGTTTGACGTGTCGGGCGAGGCCAATGCCGAGAAAGACGAGGAAATGGAGTTGCTGCAAGGTGCTACTGATTCGCTCGTAATCGCGGGCTAACCGACGCGAACGGCTCAGCCAGGCAAAGGTGCGCTCCACCACCCAGCGCCGGGGCAAGAGCACAAAGCCCGTCTGCCCTTCGGGCTTTTTAACTACTTGCAAGTCACTATCGTGTACGGCGGCCGCGTAGTCCGCCTCCTCGCCCGTGTAGCCTTCGTCGCCAAAGGCGACCTGTACGGTTTGTACGCGCTCGCACAATTCGCCGACTTGCGCCCGCTCCTGTTCATTGGCCGGGGTGATGACCACGCTCAGCAACTGGCCAAGTGTGTCGACGGCGATGTGGGCTGTACTGCCTTTGCGCCGTTTGCCCCCATTATAACCGGCGCGATGGCCACTCTCAGGAGTGCTCTGCAACACCCGGCCATCCAGAATGACGGCTGTCGGCGTGGCGGGTCGCTCCAGCACTAAGCGCTGTAACTCATTTAAATCATGCACCATATCCTCGAACACGCGGGCATCCCGCCAGCGGGTCCACTGTTGGTAGCACGTAGCCCACGGGAGCAGGTCGTGCGGCAGATAGCGCCAGGGACAGCCCGTGTGGGCCAGCTAGCGCAGGGCATTAAAAAGGTCGCGCAGGGGGGAGTCCCGCTGCGGGGCATCTTCGTGCATCAGGGCCAAATACGGGGCCACAAAGGCCCATTCGTCATCCCTTACATCGCTAGGGTAGCTCCGAACAACTGTCATACCCTAATTTACGCTACAAGTGCATAACAGGCTCTAGCCAGACGAGCGGAAACGCCCCAGGCCAGGGAGGCAGCATCACCAACCCGTGCGTTGGAGGGTACGAAGGCGGTGGCGGAGGGGAATACTGGGGTGGATATACCAACGATAGTGGGCATGGCGGCGGTGGCGGCAGCAGCTCCTGGGTAACGCCCACGGGGAGCAGTGGCATCGTGATGACGGCCGGAGTCAACGCGGGCAACGGCTCCATCGTCATCACGCCTGCTGGCAACATCACCGCCGCGCCGGCCCTGAACGGGGCCAACATCACGGGGTTGCCCGGCACCTGGCAGGTGAGCGGCGCCGACGTGTACCGCGGCAGCGGCAACGTGGGCATCGGCACCAGCACGCCGGTCACGCGCCTGAGTGTGCGCGGGGCGGGCGGCGGCCTGCCCGCCACCTCGGGCACCGCGCAAAGCGCCGGGCACATCGCCCGCTTTCAGGACCCGTACAGCGCCTTGCTCGACTTTGGCAGCATCGGGGGCGCCGGCCTGTGGCTGCAAGGCACCGACGCCAACGACCTAAGCCAGAAGTACCCGCTGCTGCTCAACCCCAACGGCGGCAGCATGGGCATCGGCACAAGCACGCCAGCCACCACACTCGACGTGCGCACGCCCGATGCCAGCGCCACCTGCGCCGCCGACAACTCGGCCGGGGCCCTGTACTTCGGCAACCCCAGCCACGGGGTGAAGCGCAACTACAGCAACATCAACGACGTGGGGCTCTACACCACCAACGCCAACCTCTACCTCTCGGGCAACGGGGCCGCCACCAACCAGTTTGTGCTCACCAACGGCGGCCGGGTGGGCATCGGCACCCCCAACCCCATTGCCAAGCCGCACATCAACGGCTCGGCCACGGCAACGGACGTGGCCGGCAACATTTCGTACTTCAACCCGGGCACCGGTCTTGCCAGCGGGGGCGTGTCGGCAGGCAGCATCCGTGCCCTGGTGGCCTACTTTGAGGGCGGGCAGTTTTGGGTGAACAGCAGCATCGTGGCCGGGGCCATGAACGTGAGCTCCGACCGCCGCATCAAGCACGTGGCGCGCCTGGAACTAGCCGAATACCTCGACCACTACTACAATACCCAGCGGCTGCACTCCGCCCTAGGCTACTGTACCCCGCTCGAAACTGAACTCCACTACCTTTTCAACCTACCTTAGCTCCATGTCCATTTGCACCCGACCACCCCATACATTCACCAAGATAAGTACGACCGCCTAATAGAAGAACTTAAAAGTTTATAACTTATGGAAAACGCAGTACGACTCACGGCCATCGGCGACCTGCATGGTCCCGGAGGATGGGGGTGTAACTTTGGGGTCTGCTTTCAAGGCAAATTTATGGGAAAAATACCACACGGCTGCGCCACGACAACGCCAGCAACTCGGCGCCTTATCCAGCAAAGTATAGAAAGCTTATAAAAGCTAGCCAAGCGCCTGGGCATCAACGAGAAAATGGTGGCCAAATGGCGCGGCCGCCCGACGACCGAAGAGGCCGTGCGCGGCCCAAAGCCCGCCTCTACCGTGTTCACGCCCGCTGAGGAAGCGGTTATCGTCTTGTTTCGCCAGCAGACCCTGCTGCCCCTTGATGATTGCCTTTACGCCTTGCAAGAATCGATTCCGACCCTGAGCCGCTCGGCCCTGCACCGCTGTTTTCAACGCCACGGTATCAGCCGCTTGCCGCCGGGTGAAGAGGCGGTGGAGACCAAAAAAGTGAAGTTTAAGGACTATCCCATCGGCTATCTGCATCTCGATTTTGCCGAGGTGCAGACGGAAGAAGGCAAACAGTATCTCTTTCTCGCTATTAACCGCACCAGCAAGCTGGCGTTTGCCGAGTTGCACCCACAGGCCACGCAGGCCATCGCCGTGGGCTTCTTGCGGCGGGTCTTGCCACAGATTCCGTATAAAGTGCATAAGCTGCTGACGGACAATGAGATTCAGTTTCGCAATTTGCCACATCATACCCGCGTATGCCGCCACCCTATCGGGCAGCTCTGCGACGAGTGGGGTATTGAGCAGCGCTTTACCGAGCCCGCTCACCCGTGGACCAACGGCCAGGTCGAGCGGATGAACCGCACGGTCAAGGAAGCGACGATTAAACGCTTTCACTATGAGACGGCGGACCAACTTAACGTACACTTGCAGAGGCTCTTACAAGTTTACAATTTTGCCAAATGGCTTAAGCGCCTGAAGGGGCTCACCCCCTACGAATTTGTTTGCGCCGAATGGCGAAAAAATCCTAGTATCTTTATTCGACACCCGACCCACTATCCTCCGGGACCATACAACTAGGTAGTGGTAAGAAAGCCGGCTCCCACTCAGGAGCCGGCTTTTTCATGCCCGCCGTAAGTACTGCGCCACTGACAGTGGCGCAGTACTTACGGCGGGACGCGGGGCTTTGGCCGGCCGCTGCTGACAGTGCTGACCACGAAGAAGCCCCACGGGCGCGGGGGCAAGGTGGGAGTTATCGCTACTTAGGGCACCTGAACGTACCCTCGTGGCGGTATGACGGGCTCATGCAACGCTGGGTCGAGCCGTATGTCGGCGAGCCAAAAGCTCACTAGAAGGTAGCTAAGCAGGGAAACCAGAGCTGAAATACACTGCCCGCTCCTGCTACGGAATGGACCTGAATGCTGCCTTGGTGTAGTTGCATAATTTGCTTGGCCAGGCTCAGCCCAATGCCGGAACCGTGGGGGCGGGTGGTGAAAAAAGGGATAAAGATGCTGTCCATCACGTCAGCAGGAATACCGCTCCCGTTGTCTTTCACCTCGATAACCACCCGCTCCTGCTCATCGGACCAGGCCAGCAGACTAATGCGAGGGTTAGGGATTTGCGCGAGCGCCTGCGCCGCATTGAGCACCAGATTGATAAGCACTTGTTCCAGCAGGTGGCCGTCGGCGTGCAGGGTGAGGTGCGTGGGCCGGACGCTAAGGGTGACCTCGATGCCTTGCGCGGCCAGTTGTTCGGCCAGTAGCTGCCGGGTGGCCTGGAGCAATTCCTGCACATAAAGGGTGGTGCGCTGCGGCGAGGCCAGGGTGCTGAAGTCGCGGTACACCTGGGCGAAGCGCAGCAGCCCTTCGCTGCGCTGCTGGATGATGCGAATGCCGGTGCCCACGTCGTCGAGCAGTTCGGTGGAAGCCTCCTGCGGCCGGGCGCGCTGCACATGGCGGCCCAGTGAGTCGGCCAGCGAGGCAATGGGGGCGACCGAGTTCATGATTTCGTGCGTCATCACCCGCAGCAATTGCTGCCAGGCGGCGGTCTCGGTGTCGGCCAGGGCCTGGCTCACGTTTTTGAAGGCCAAGAGGGTAAATGCTTCGCCGCGCAGCTTAAACTGCGTGGCTGACACGAGCAGCTGCACCGTCTGGTGGCCCACCGTCAGCTTCACCACCGTGGGCTGGCCCGGCACCACCCGGCAAATAGCCTCGTAGAGGACCGGCTGCCGGGATTGCAGCGCCCGGATGTTTTTCAGATAAGGCAGGTGTAGCGTCTGCTTGAACGCCTCGTTCGCCCAGGCCACGGTGCCCGCCGCATCGTAGGACACGATGCCGGTATCGAGCAGCGCCAGGATGGTTTGCAGGTACTGGAACTGCCCTTCCTGCTCGGCCCGCAGCTCCCGAAACGTGGCATTTACCTGGTTGAAGGCCTCGTGCAAGGGCCGCAGCGATGCCGGGACGGACTGCGCCGGGTACTGCCGCGAAAAATCCCGGTACTTGAGGGCGAGCGTAAAGTCGGCCAGCGCCTGCTGGCCGCGCGTCAGGTAGCGGGCTAGGTCCAGGACCAGGGCCAACAGCAGCGCTAGGACCCCCAGGGCCAAGCCGTAGGCGTGGTGCTGTGCGGCGTACCCGCATCCGCCCAGCGCGGCCACCAGCAGGGCCAACCGCCCCAGCAGGCGGGCATCCAGGCCATTATATATCATGCTTGTCGAGCCGGCGGTAGAGGGCAGTGCGGGTGAGGCCCAGTTCCTTGGCGGCCTTGGTGAGGTTGCCCTGGTGGCGCTCAATGGCCTGCTGGATGGTGTTTTTTTCTACTGCCAGCAACGGCAGCGGATTCTCGGCCAAGGTTGCAGCTGGTGCCGCCGCCACAGAAGCCGCCGGTTCGGGGTTCCGAAACGAGAAATCGGCTGGAAGCAGCACGGAGCCGGCCCCCAGGATAACGCCCCGCTCCACGGCGTGTTGCAGCTCGCGCACGTTGCCGGGCCAGGTGTGCTCCCGGAGCTTGCGCAGGGCAGCGGCACTGAATTCGGGCACGGGCTGCCGGTTGCGGGCGGCGTACACCTGCGCGAAGTGCTCGGCCAGCAGCTGCACGTCGTCGTCGCGCTCGCGCAGGGGCGGCAGCGTGATTTCGACCGTATTGAGGCGGTACATCAAGTCCTGGCGAAAAACCCCGCGAGCTACCAGCGCGTGCAGCGGGGCATTGGTGGCCGACAGCAGCCGGATGTCCACCGGCACGGGGGCGTTGCTTCCCACAGGCACCACCTGGCGGTTTTGCAGGGCCGTGAGCAGCTTGGCTTGCTGCGGCAGGCCAATGTTGCCAATCTCGTCCAGAAACAAGGTGCCCCCGGCAGCGGCCTCAAACCGGCCCACGCGGCTGGCCTGCGCATCCGTGAACGCGCCCTTGGTGTGCCCGAACAGCTCGCTTTCAAACAAGCCCTCGCTGAGCGCGGCCACGTCGGCCGCCACGAAGGGCCGGGCGGCGCGGCGCGACTGCTCGTGCAGGGACTTGGCCACCAGCTCCTTGCCCGTACCGTTCTCGCCGAGCAGCAGCACGTTGGCTTCGGTTGGGGCGACCTTTTCGATAATGGCGCGCACTTCCTGCATGGCGGCCGACTCGCCGAGTAGCGCAGTCGCGGCGGCCGGCCCGGCTGCTTTTTTCGGGGTGCCTTGGCTCTTGCTGCCGGGTTTGGGTTGGAGGGCGGCGGCCAGCGTTTGCAGCAGCTGGTCGTTGTGCCAGGGCTTGAGTAGGAAGTCGGTGGCGCCGGCTTTGAGGGCGCGCACTGCCGTGCGCACGTCGCCGTAGGCCGTTAGCAGGATAACGGCCGTGGTGGGGTCGTGCTCCCGGATGCGGGCCAGCCAGTAGAAGCCCTCGTTGCCCGTCGCCTGGCCGTTGCGGTAGTTCATGTCGAGCAGCACGGCATCGAAGGGCTGCTGGCGGAGCAGGGAGAGCAGCAGCTCCGGGTTGCGCTCCGTCACGACTTCCCGCACCTCGCTTTTGAGCAGCAGCCGGAGCGCGAACAGCACGTCGGGCTCGTCGTCTACCACTAGGATGCGGGCGTGTTTAAGGTTCATGAAGCAGCTACTAGGAAAAACGGGGTCGGCTCAGAAAACGGAAAATATAGCGCGTTAAGGGCTGAGAAGAGGGTGTGGAGCTAATTGTCCGTTTTCAAAACCTCCGAGTCGGAGGTTTTGCCCTATTTGTTTAACAACACCCAAACTTCGAATCGTAGACGAGTTTCTTAAACTCGCCGGGCCCTGCACCGGCCTGCTGGCACCTGGTGCGGGGCTGCTGCTCGCAGGTTAAGAAAGGGAACATTTAATGAAGCTCATTCCGCTTCACTCTTATGCGGGAAGTAGATAATGCCAAGTACCTCCTTCAAATTTTCCTCTACAAATAGAATGCAATCGCCCTCTATGCACTCGACTTCGAGAAGACGGGTGTTAGCCAGCGAGCTAGCAGCCATTGCTTCTACCGCCCCCTTTAATCCCTCGTAAAATTCCCCTGTGACGTATTGAGTTAATCCCAGACGGGTCTCATAGATATCGTATAAATGGTAACGGGGCGTGACAAAATCCGAAGTAGCCGAAGGGGCCAGTTCTTGAACGAGCGCGAGTAGTTCCGGATTAGTAGAATCCCCCTTGGCCATTAAACCGCGCAGGACATCTTGTGAAATAGGCAGCATGAGCGCAGGTAAGGCTGTAACGCGATAAAATGGGTGTTGTTAAACAAATAGGGCAAAACCTCCGAGTCGGAGGTTTTGAAAACGGACTATTAGCTCCACACCCTCTTTTCAGCCCTTAACGCGCTATATTTTCCGTTTTCTGAGCCGACCCCAAAACGTAAAAGTAGGAGTTGGCAGGCATCTGCTCCAACTCAGGCCACATAAACTGTGCGTGCTTGGAAAAATACTGGTTTTCAGTCAACTAGGCCGTTTTCTGCCCGTCAATAGATTCCAACTGTATCAGAACCGCACGGTCAACTGTATCAAAACCGGACGCTCGGCAACCGCTGGCTATTAGGTTTCCGAATCAGGCTATTGAGTAGCAATAGTTTGTAAAAAAGGCACCGTTCTTGGCACCTCCGGTTACTAGCTTTTTGCGGCTAGTGCCTGCGCCGAACCAAATGGATGTCCTGATACCGAAGAAAAAGTGGTCGTTTATTGCCCGCTGGTGGTGGCTGGGGGCCCTGGTGCTGGTGGGCACGGGAGTGGCCGGCCGCTACTGGCCTAGGCCGGGGCAGCGGCTACACGTCGCGGCCAGCCGGCTGACTATCAGTTCCGTTACGCGGGGTAATTTTCAGGAATTCACGGCCATCGACGGGGTGGTGCAGCCGCTGCGCACCGTGTACCTGGACGCAGTGGAGGCCGGCACGGTGCAGCAAGTACTGGTGGAAGAAGGCACGACCCTGACGGCGGGTCAGCCCCTGCTCCGGCTGGCCAACCCCGACCTGCAGCTGGAAATGGTAAACCGCGAAACGGCCGTGTACGACCTGATGAACAACCTGCGCAACACCCGCAACCAGCTGCTGCAAAACCGCATTTTGCGCCAAAACCAGCTGGCGGACATCGACTTCCAGCTGGCCGAGGCCCGGCGGGTGTTCGACACCAACCAGGTGCTCTATGACCAGAAGGTGATTGCGCGGCAGGACTACTTGCAGAGTCAGAACGCCTACCGCTACCAGCGGCGCCGGCGACAGCTCACGCAACAGACCCTACGCCAGGATTCGGTGGCCATGCAGCAGCAGCTGGGCACCATGCAGGAATCGGTGCAGCGCATGACCAGCAACCTCGCCCTGATGCGGCGCAAAATGGACGACCTGCTGCTGCGGGCCCCGGTCGGCGGCCGGCTCAGCTCGCTGGCGGCGGAAGTGGGCGAGGCCAAAACCCGGGGCCAGCGCCTGGGGCAGATTGACGCACTGGCGGGCGTAAAACTACACGCCGCCGTGGACGAGTTTTACATTGCGCGCATCGCGGCTGGTCAGGTGGGCGAAGTGGTGGTGGATGGCCAGGCGTATGCCTTGCGCGTGACTAAAATCTTCGCCCAAGTGGCCAAAGGCCTGCAAATCGACCTGGCCTTTACCGGCGCGGCCCCACCGGGCCTGCGGCGGGGCCAGACCCTGCCCATCCGGCTGGCGCTGAGCGCGAAGGCCCCGGCGGTGCTGCTGCCCAAAGGCGGCTTTTACCAGCAAACCGTGGGCAACTGGGCGTTCAAGCTGGCTGCCGACAGCACCCGGGCCCAACGGGTGGCCATTAGGCTGGGCCGGCAGAACCCCGACTACTACGAGGTGCTGGCGGGCCTGCAACCCGGCGACCAAGTCGTGACGTCCAGCTACGAAGGGTACGCCGACCAGCAGGAGCTGGTACTGGATAATAGCCGGCCTGATACTCCCTGACGGTGCGCCTCACCCTCAGGGCTGTTACGCAGGCGTCGTCGCCCTCCGCGTTCACCTCACCCCCTAGCCCCCTCTCCCGTGGAGAGGGGGAACTAGCTCTAGAATCTAGTGCTAGATTATAAATAAATATCTTAAGATAAATCTATTACTAGAAACTAGTTCCCCCTCTCCACGGGAGAGGGGGCTAGGGGGTGAGGTGAACGCGGAGGGCGACGACGCCAGAACATAACAGCTACCAAAAATTATACTGAACCCCATGATTAAGACCGAAAACCTGGAAAAGGTGTACCGCACCGAGGAGGTGCAAACCAAGGCGCTGAACCACGTCTCGCTGACGGTGGAGCAGGGGGAGTTTGTGGCCATCATGGGGCCCTCGGGCTGCGGCAAATCGACGCTGCTCAACCTGCTGGGCCTGCTCGACGAGCCCGACGGCGGCAGCCTGCAACTGCTGGGCACCGAAACCAGCCGCTACTCCGAGCGCCAGCGGGCCGAGCTGCGCAAGCGTAGCCTGGGCTTCGTGTTTCAGAGCTTCAACCTGATTGACGAGCTGACGGTGTTTGAGAACGTGGAGCTGCCCCTGCGTTACCTCGGCGTGGGGGCCGCCGAGCGGCGGCAGCGGGTGGAACAGGTGTTGGAGAAAATGCAGCTGCTGCACCGGCGCAACCACTTTCCGCTGCAACTCTCGGGCGGGCAGCAGCAGCGCGTGGCCGTGGCCCGCGCCGTGGTAAACGCCCCACCGCTGCTACTGGCCGACGAGCCCACCGGCAACCTCGACTCGGCCAGCGGCCACGACGTGCTGGGCCTGCTGACCGAATTGAACGAGGCGGGCACGACCGTGCTCATGGTCACGCACTCCGAGCACGACGCTCGGTACGCCCGGCGCGTCATCCGCCTGCTCGACGGGCAGGTGGTATTGGAAAACAGCCAATTCTAACCGATTCCTCCCCTTTCGGCCATGCTTCCCTACCCCTTGCTGCTCCTCTACCGCAACTTCAAGCGGTTCAAAAGCACGTTCTTCATCAACCTGATTGGCCTCTCGACCGGCCTGGCCTGCGCGCTGCTCATCTACCTGTGGATAAGCGACGAGCGCAGCTTCGACCGCTACCACGCCCTGGACGGCCGGCTCTACCAGGTGCTGGAAAACCGCCGCACGGCCGCCGGCATCGAAACCCAAACCGGCACCATGCCGCTCCTGGCCGAGGCCCTGCGGCGGGAAATGCCGGAGATTGAATTCGTGGCCACGACCACGCCGGTCCCGTTTTTCCCCCCGTTCACGCTGGCGGCGGGCGGGCGGCAGCTCACCGCCGTCCCCAAATACGCGGACCCGGCCTTCTTCCAGCTGTTTTCCTACCCCCTGCTGGTGGGCACCCCCGCCACGGTGCTGCAGGATAAACACGCCATTGTGCTCTCCGAAGCCTTGGCCACCAAGCTCTTTGGGTCGCCGCAGCGCAGCCTGGGCCAAGCCGTGAAATGGCAGCTGGCCGCCGATAGCACGCAGACCAGCCTGGTGGCCGGGGTGTTTGCCGGGGTGCTCCGCAACTCGTCCGAGCAGTTCGACTTCGTGCTGCCATTTGCCTCGTTCAGGGACCGGATGCAGATGAGCGAGACCATCAAGTGGGACGACGACGGCCCCTTCACCACTTACCTGGCCTTGAAGGAGGGGGCCGACCCCGCGCAGTTTCAAGCCAAGCTGGCGGGGTTGCTGAAGACCAAAAGCGCACAGGCTCAGGCCAAAGGGCGCACGCTGTTCGTGCGGCCGTTCGCGGCGGCGTACCTGCACGGCACCTACGAAAACGGCGTCGCCACCGGGGGGCGCATTGCCTACGTGCGGCTGTTCGCCCTGATTGCCGCACTCATTCTGGTGATTGCCAGCATCAATTTCATGAACCTGTTCACCGCCAAGGCCTCGCGGCGGGTAAAGGAAGTGGGCATTCGCAAGGCCCTGGGGGCCAGCCGCGCCGCGCTGATAGGGCAGTACCTGACCGAATCCGTGGTGATGGCCTTGCTGGCCCTGGTCGTGGCCGTGGGGCTGGTGCAGCTCGTGCTGCCGCAGTTCAGCGCGCTGACGGGCAAGCCGTTGGCCCTGCGCTGGGAGTGGCCGCTGGTGGCAGCCAGCCTGGCCCTGGCGCTGGGCACGGGGCTGCTGGCGGGCAGCTACCCCGCGTTCTACCTGTCGGGGTTCCAGCCGGCGGCCGTGCTCAAAGGCAAGCTGCCCACCCGGGCCGGCGACGTCTGGACGCGGCAGGGCTTGGTCGTGCTGCAGTTCACGCTCTCGGTGCTGTTCATCGTGGCCGTGGTGGTCGTCAACGCGCAGCTGGCGTTTGTGCAGCGCCAGCCGCTGGGCTACGACAAAGCCCACGTGCTCCACTTTGAAACGGCGGGCCGGGCGGCGCGCCAGGGGGCAGCCTTTCTGCGCGAGGTGAAGCAATTGCCCGGCGTCGGGCAGGCGTCCAGCATCTCGGGCGGCTTCCTGGGGGGGCGCTACATCGGGGAGGTGAGCTGGCGGGGGAAGCGCCTGCCAGTAGCAACGATGCAGGTCAACTATAACCTGGTGGAAACGCTGGGCCTGCACCTGGTAGCCGGCCGCAGCTTTGCGCCGCAGTTCCGCGCCGACAGCGCCGCCATCATCGTCAACCAGGCCCTGGTGGCCGGCCTGGGCATGCCCGACCCCGTGGGCCAACAACTCGACGGGGCCCGCATCGTGGGTGTGGTCCGCGACTTCCACTACGAGTCGCTGCACGAAAAAATCAAGCCCCTGCTCCTGCGGCTCGAACCTCAGGTTCTTATGGGCACGGTGTACGTGAAGTTGCGGCCCGATGCGGAGCAGACGGCCATTGAGGCGTTGCAGCGGCTGTACGCGGCCTACAACCCCGGCTTTACGCTCGACTACACGTTTCTGGACGCCGACTACCAGGCGCAGTACGTGGCCGAGCGGCGGGTGGCGGTGCTCGCCCGCTACTTTGCCGGGCTGGCCATTCTCATTTCCGCCCTGGGCCTGCTGGGGCTGGCGGCCTTCACCGCCGAGCGGCGGCGCAAGGAAATCGGCATTCGTAAAGCATTGGGCGCGAGCGAGCTGGGCATCGTCTGGTTGTTGACCAGCAGCCTGACCTGGCTGGTTGTCGTGGCCATCGTACTGGCGCTGCCTCTGAGCTACCTGCTCCTACAGCGGTGGTTGGAAGGCTTTGCCTACCGCGTGGCGTGGCAGTGGTGGTACTTCGCCGCAGCCGGCATGGGGGCCCTACTCATTGCCTGGCTCACAGTAAGCGTACAGGCCTGGCGAGCCGCCCGCCGCAACCCCGTGCTGAGCCTGCGGGCAGAGTGATACGGTTGCAGCGGGTGGCGCTGCCAAGAGGAAGGGGAACTACCTCCAGTAAAGGTACTTAGCGTTACAGGCTTGGTAGAGGAAGAATCACTCCGACTAGAAGTGATAAATTTTTTGGAATTTCGTTTAGTGGACAACGTGGAAGTGCCTATCAGTGAACTTAGTGCCGCGAATCTTAATTTTGCTAAACGCATTGTCCGCTTAAAAAAATTGCTGTCTACCCATCGCGAGATACTCTTGTGCTATGACCGACTAAATGAGTCCTGAACGCTTCGCAGAACGCTTCGGACCTGCCTTATTTACCTTAGTCACCACGGTGGCGATGGCTTTTTATGTCCAGCGACTGGCAGCCAAGGATTTTGAGGCAATGCGGGAAAAGCTTGGTAATTCTGTCTTGAGTATCAGCACAAGTATGCTCGGCTTTTTTCTCACGATTTATACGATTATCCACTCCGTGAACACGGAACGGATGCGCGATATTAGGGCGAATAGCAGTCTCGTGAAGTTTCTTCAAACCTTTCTCTATTCTCACGCCATTGTTATCGGTGTTTTATTGCTGTTCAGCTTACGTTCTTTGGCGGCCGCGCAATGGGTTATCAAGTCTTACACCGTGCCGTTATGGCTGGTATTTATTGTTGCTTTAGCTTGGTCAGTATCTGTAAGCCTACGCTTTATTCGCATCTTCTTGAAAATTATTGGTGAGCAGTAGCTGCCACCCCAATGCCGGCAGAGCCGCCGGGGGTAGCCGCCCCGCCACGGCCTGCCCCCACGGGGACTGCGGCGGTGGGGGCAGCCACCACGCAACCGTTCTCCCATCAGTACCCCTCTTAGCTACCTGCCACCTTCCCACCACCGCATGAGAAAGCTTCACGTACTGCTCGCCCTGGGCCTGCTGCTTGGCCCGCTGGGCTGCGCCAAGAAAGACGACGCCACGCCAGCCCCAGCCGCCGGCATGGCCCGCTACAAGCTCGACGGGGTCACGCGCACCTGCCAGGCCTCCTACATCACGCCTGCGAACACGGGCATCCCCGGCCTCGACCTGCTTAACCTGACCCTGGTGACGACGCCGGAGCCCGTCGGCGGCAAAGAGTACGCGGTGCTCTACTTTACCAAGGCCACAGGCCGGCCGGTACGGGAGTATCAGATGGCCGCCACTACCTACTTCAGCCCGGGAAGCAAAATAAGCACGGCCTACTACAGCAACGCGACGTCCATTACGCAAACCGATACCGGGAGCTATTCTGGCACCTTCGACGGCTCCTTTGTCAGCACGGCGACGACTCCCGGCAGCAACAGCAACATCACCGAGGGGGCCTTCACCGAGGTGCGTCCGTAGGTCGCTGCGCCAGTTGCTGGCCCCGAGCTAGTTTCCGCTGCCACCCCAGCGCCCACGGGAACTGCGGCGGGTGCGGTGGCTACCGCGCCTGGTACTACTTAACCACCCTAAGCCCCGGCCGGCACGGTGGGGGCGGTAGTTTCCTCAACGTATCCTTCAACCTAGCTGCTTATGCTCTTACGCCTACGCTCCTCCTCCCTACTGGCGGCCCTGCTGCTGCTCGGCACCCTGAGTTGCTCCAAGAAGCAGGAAGACGACCCGACTCCAGCCGTCGCCTCCGATACGGGTAGCTACAAGCTCGATGGCCAACTGGTGACTTGCCCAAAAGTCACCGTGTTCGAGTACCCCAACCGGGGAGGCCTGGGTGCCGACGAGCTACAGATACAACTCATCCAGCCCGTTACCGCCACCAGCACCGGCGACAACATGCTGCTTAGCTTCCTCAAAAACGGTAACGCGCCGGTATCTACTTATTACCTGAAGAGTGCGACGCATCTCACCGGGCTAAGTACCAACAACATAAATTGGCGCTTATACAATATGAATTGCCAGTTTACGATTGCTTCCACGGCTAGTGGGGGCTACACCGGCACCTTTTCCTGCACGAGCCCCGGCACTGGCTGGCCCAGTGCCAGCCAGCTCACGGAAGGAGTTTTCACCAACGTACACCCCTAACTACCCTTGGCCCCGGCCGGCACGGTGGGGACCAGTAACTTCCGCAGCCCCAGTTGCGCCCGTTGCAGCGGGGTGAATTTAATCGACTGAACTGATGCGCTTGCTGCTGAGAATCCTACTAGTGCTGCTTACCCTACTAGGACTTGTTTTCTTACTCCTGCACGTAGGCCCCGACAGCGATACCGATGCGGATACCGATGCGCGAGCTGCTATCGATTACCATACTGCGGCCCGGTCTGCTGCGGGATGGGGTTAACCGGCCGACTTGCTTGCTACCGATGGCACCTACTTTACTTCGCGCCTTCCGCAACCTGCTCTACCTCAACCTGGGCATCCTCGCGTTTGCCTGGTGCCTCGGCCTGCTAACCGCAGGTACCCACTCCTACTCGCTGCAGGAAGGTGGCCTCTTCCTGTTTTACGCTGGCTTCTACGCCTTGCCCGTTACGATAGGGCTGCTAGTGGCCTATGGTTTGGCCAGCCTACTTGTGCGGCTGGCAGATAAAATCACTTAACTTCCTACTCAGCAGCAGCCAGCTGTGCCCGTTGCGGCGGGGTGGGGCTGGGTTGGCCGCATTAGCTACTTGTATGTCGAGGACACTCACCTACCTGCTTCGCTACCTGGGCACCAGCATCGGCTTGTTCATGGTGCTGTGTCTGGTATCAGAGGCTGCTCCGAGCGTGATGGACATCTTTACCTACCCTCCTGGAAGATGCTGCTTGGCCTGTTTGTGGTGCTGTTTATCGGGCACTTGCTTGCACTACTCATCTACGGTATCTGGTACGTTATCACGCAGGCGCAGCCCTAGATGCCCCCCCGCCACAGGCCATTGACGCAAACGCTGGCGGTGCGCAAGGCGGCGTTTAACCGCCCAGACTAACCGTTGCGTTGTGATTTAGCAAAGACAGGTATTTTTACTTAGTACAGTATATTTACTGGATATTTGCAGCTTGCTGCGGGGCGGGTATGGCCGGCCGAACTGATGCGCCACTGGAAGAAACTACTGTTCGGGCTAGCCCTTTTGCTTGGTCTATTAGCCCTAGCCTATTACGTCCTCTTTGATGGTGGCCAAGCACTGGGTACTAAAGGAGGTATTTGACAACGCACCAATCTATTCGCTTCGTTGCTGCGTGGCGGCTATAACCGACCAAACTCATTGTCCTTATGAAGCATCTTCCCACTACTCTCGTTTTAGCCAGTTGCTTCGGGCTGGTAACCGCCGCCCAGGCGCAGGTACAGGTAAGCGTCGGCCCGCGTGTGGGCGGGACGCTCTGCAGCCGCTTTACAGCAAGCAACAGTACCGGGTATCGTTTCGGCTTGGTCGCGGGTGCTCAGGCGTCGCTGAGCTGGAAGAAGTTCGCCCTGCAACCCGCCCTTTTGTTTGAGCAGAAAGGCGGCTTGACGTCCGAGGAGTCGACCTCCTATCCCGCCATCTACAGCCCTGGGCAACTTGGCCTCTTCCCCACCCAGTACCGCCTCAACTACCTCACCCTGCCGCTCAACGTCGCGTTCACGCCCGCTGGCCCCGGCACTGGGCCGCAGTTCTTTGCCGGCCCCTACCTGGGTGTGCTGCTGGGCGGCGAAGGGTCTTACTCCCTTCGCAATGAGGCGGATAAGACGGCACCTATCTACGTGGCCGCATATGAAGACCCGGCCAAGGAAGGGCATGCCGTTCGGCGCTTCGACGCGGGGGTGCAGGCCGGCGTGGGCTACCGCTGCAAGCGCCTGCTGCTTCGGGCCGAGTACAGCCTGAGTTTGGTGAACCAAGCGCCCTATTATGGCGACTCTCCCCTTACCCCACCCAACGTCTACAACCGGGAGTTCCAGACATCGGTCAGCTACCTCTTCGACCTTAAACGCTAGCTGGCCCCAGCAACCGCATCTAAAAGCCCTTCGCTTCTCAAGAAGGCGCGCTTGCCTCGAAGGAGGAGATTAGTAGCCTGCTGCGGGGTGGTACAACCGGCCAAATTAACGCTTATGAAACTACCCCTACTCACGCTGCTGCTCTTCGCTCTCACCCTGCTGCTGGGCACTGCGGGCTGCTCCAAAAAGGAGGACGCGGCCCCGGCTACGAATGGCAGCTACAAGTTCAACGGGGAGTTGATAAAGTGCTGGGTAACGGCCAAAATCGACCCGGCCACTAGCAACGGACAGGGCTTTGATTACCTGGACCTCAACTTTACGACTGTGCCCCAGCCCGCCAGTGGGGAGGAAACGATGAAAATCTACCTCTATAAGCAAGCTAGCCAAGCAAAGTACCAGGTGCTCGCTATGGAGGTGAATACAGCTCGCTACCCGGTCTTGCAGGGGCGTGGGCTCTATAATGATTCAGTCACGGTTGCCACCACCCACAGCGGGGATTTCTCCGGCACGTTCTCTGGCAAGGCGACGACCAGTATCGGGTTCAGTTTCCAAAAGGATTACCTCTTCACGGAGGGCGTTTTCACCGACGTTCGCCCTTGATTACCACCTGCGTCCCTGCCAGCACCGGTGAGGAAACTAAAATGGTCCCAGCTGCGCCCGTTGCGGCGGGGTGGGGCTGGGCGAACTGACTTAATGCTTATGAAACGCTTTTTACTCGCTACGCCATTACTAGCCACTACGCTGTTGCTGGGTACTTCGAACTGCTCGAAAAAAGAGGATGCCACCCCAGCCGTTGCTTCCAATACGGGTAGCTACAAGCTGGATGGCCAGTTGGTGAGCTGCAAAGCCACCGGGTATGAATACCTGCATACTTCCACCCAGTCTCACGATTCGTTGCAACTGGAATTATCCACGCCTGGCAACGCGAACGGGATGTATGACGACCTGATAGTGAAGTTTGCAAAAACAGCGGGCAGTGCCGCCTCCACCTACCAGGTAACAGCCGTGGGCTACTCTAAGGGTCATGGCGGCCCGGTTCTACAGCCTATAAGCTTTCCGAAAGACCAGAAGTATACCATCACCCGTACTGCGGGAGGTGGTTACTCCGGCACTTTCTCTGGCACGAACCCCGTGACAAGCAGCACTATCACGGAGGGCATTTTTACCGACGTACATCCCTAACCACTCCTGCCCCGCCGGCACAGTGGGGGCGGCAGTTTCCTCAGCGTATCCTTCAACCTAGCTGTTTATGTTTTTACGCCTAAGCCCCCTCCTACCTACTGGCGGGCCTGCTGCTGAGCGTCGTGAGCTGCTCCAAGAAGTAGGATGCAACCCCGGCTCCCAGCCCCAATACGGGCAGCTACAAGCTCGATGGCCAACTGGTGACTTGCCGGGCCGTAGCGAACGAGTACCACTATACCGGCATCACGAAGTACGATGAGCTGGACATCGAACTCTATGCGCCACCTGATGCGAATAACAGCCTGGACGACCTCTTTATAGCCTTTGAAAAGCCAGCAGGTAGCGCCGCTTTCGCCTACCAGTTGGTAGCTATAGGCTACAGTACAAGCCCCAGTAGTAGCGCAGCGACCCAGCTCGTAAATTTTCAGAAAGACCAGAAGTTTACCATTACCCTCACTGCGGGAGGCAACTACTCGGGCACCTTCTCCGCCATGAACCCTGCCACAAGCAGCAGCGCCAGCAGCTACATTACCGAAGGCGTGTTTACCAACGTTCAACTTTAGCCACCCTAAGCCCCTGCCGACTCTATGGGGCTCCGTTTTTTTTCCCACTGCTCCTATTCCCCTCAACCAGCTATGAAGTACCTGTTGCTATCCTTGATAGGCTTCTTTCTAGCTGATTATGCTACGCCAGCACGTCCTGCGGCTGCCCCACCCAAGCTCCAGCCCGCGTTTGATGTGCCGGTACTGCTAAAGAAGAATATCTTCCAGTTGGAGGCCCTGCTGGGCAAGCCCTATGAGGCGCACAACCCGAACTCCGCCGACATAATAGCTGGCGTAAGCGAGTGGTGGATGACGTTTAAGCACGACACCACCCTGCTAACTGTCACCTATAATGGGAGCGGTGAGGTGCTCTATTTTAAGGTACACACCACCCACGGCCTTACCAAAAAAGTGCAGACGCTGTACGTCCTCAGTAACTTGACTAAGGAGCATCCTGGCCTAACGGTCAGCGAAATTCCGTCGCCAGAGCACGCTAACTTATTTACGGGCATCGTCATCTACGACCCCCACGCCGTGATTACTCCAATGGGCAGGATGGCTCCACTTCAGGGGCTGCTTATACCTTCCCAGCGTTGAGCAGCCGCGCCGCTACTGCCTGCCACCCCAGCGCCCACAGGGACTGCGGCGGTAGGGGTGGGCCAGGTACCACCTAGCGCGGAAGCGGCGCCAGCAGCTGGTGGCGGCCGAGGACGAAATTATTAACCTGTTACACGCTAGTTGCAACCGCCCCAACTGATGAAAACAACCCTACTATTCCTTTTCCTCGGTTTATCCTCGCTGCCGGCCGCCGCGCAACACGTGCGCATGACGAAGGCTACTGTCTGCACCGACGCAGATGGTTCAGTACTTTCGCACAAAGCCTATCAAAACAAGCTAAAAACCAGGATGTTCGTAACGAATAACGCGCAGATAACTAACTCAGTTATCACGTCTATTTCGCTTCGCCCCGCCCCCGCCCCGGATAGCGTGCGTACGCAGGCCGTTTCGCCAGCTCGCACGTACCTGACACCCGCCCCGGCATTCGCTCTAACCGACATCAACGGCCAGTCTTATACCCTAGCCGCGCTACGAGGTAAGGTGGTCGTGTTAAATTTCTGGTTTATCAAGTGTGGCGTTTGTCAGCAAGAAATGCCCGCGCTCAAGCAGCTTACTGTCGATTACCGCGCCAATCCCAATGTGGTTTTTCTCTCCCTAGCGCGCGAGAACGCTGAGCGGCTCCGGCGCTACGTGGCGAGCAAGGGCGATTTTGGTTTCGCCGTGCTACCCCTGCTTCACACGTTGGCTCAAGAATTTGGTATAGAAGGCTATCCCACAACGGCGGTCATCGACCGAAGCGGCCGCTACGCGTACGATAAAGAAGGCTACGCTGGCAACCTGCTCTACTTGCGCCAAGCCATTGAGCAAGCCTTGCATTGAGTAACAGAATTTCCTTACAACGCACAGCGCGGTTCAGGTCTAGCAGTTCAGCGTGTGCCGCTAAGCGGCAGGCGGTGCTGATTTCTAACCACCGCCGCCCCGGCCGGCTCTCCCCTACCGGTACTCCCCCCCCTGTTCGGCCACCGCGAAGCCGCTGGCGCTGGCCAGGGCGCAGGGCCAGCGCCAGTCGGGTAAGATTTGCCACTACTTATCCCCCCAACCCCCTTGCCTATGAAGCGCTTCCTACCCTCCCTGCTCCTTTTGCTGCCCGTGCACGCGGCCCTCGCCCAGTACCATCCCAGCTACAGCCCCCCGGTGCGCACTTTTACCCCTACCCCCTACCAAACCCAGCAGCGCACCCAGCAGTACGCCCACGAGACGTTCCAGCGCATGCAGAGCCAGTAGATGCAGCAGCGCAATATGCAGCTCTCAATGGCCCACCTCCAGCCGCTCGTGTCGCGCCACCCGCTCAGCCCCGAGCAGCTGGCCCAGGTGCAAACGCGCCAGCAGCAGGCCGAGCAAAAAGCCACCGACCAGCTCACCCAGCTCACCCAGCAGCAGCAGCGGCGGCAGCCGGCCCTCGATGCGCAGCAGGCGGCCGCCCAGCAGCAGGCCGATGCCAAGGCCGTGACCGTACTCACGGTGAAAACCTACCGGGAGGTCTTTTTACCGAATCAACTCTTCGCCGTGCTGCAATCGCTCACGCTCACCAGCCAGGCCCAGCAGGACTGGCAGGCTCTTAACCACGAGCTGCTCAGCAGCGTCTGGTGGAAGCAGCAGGCCGCGCAGGCCCCGGCCAGTGTCGCTGCCCATAGCGCCACCTTGGTAAAGCTCACCACTGACTTGCTCGGTTTTGACCCCGCCACCGCCCCCGCAGCACCGGCCCCGCTCGCTACGGCCCCCTTGCGCGAGCTGCTGGCCAGCGACCGCTTTGACCGGTTCGCGGCCGCGCAGCTGCTAGCGGCGGCAGCCCAGGCCGACAAGCGAGTGGCCGGTGCCGGGCTGGCGCAGGCCGTGCAGGAGTTCCATGCCCTAGCCACGAGCCTGGCGGCCAGCCAGCCGCTCACACCGGCCCAAGCCAAGCAGCAGCGCAACCAGGTCAAGAAAAGCCTGCACCACGTCAACCAGGAGCTGGCCCGCTACCAAACGCACGTGGGCGACACCGGCAGCCTGAAAGAGGCGCGCAAGTCCCTGCTCACCGCCACAGCCGACTACCTGGCCAAGAACGGCGGCAAGAGCTAGCGCTGAGCAGGCCGCCACCCCAGCACCAACGGGCAGCGGGACGGGGACGGGGTAGCCACGGCCCGCCCCCACGGGGACTGCGGCGGCGGGGGCCAGTAACTTCCGCAGCCTAAGGAGCAGCCAGCTACCACCTACACTTTACTAGCATGAAAAATAAAGCACTTGTACTCCTGCTTCTGCTCAGCGGCTTACGCCTTAGTGCCCAAGTACGGGAAGTAGCCGCCTTTGAAAAAGCCGTGACGCGCTTCATGGCCTACGACTTGGGTAAAACCTTACCGAAAGCCGACTCCACGAGCGCACGGCTGCGCAAAAACCTGGACGCTACCTTTCTGGCCTTTCTTACCCGCAAAGACAGTAACGATTTAACGGCACTCAAAAGCGCTAGCACCGGCAAGGCGGGCAGCACCTATATCTTTGGCAACACTACGTATTCCTTCAGCGTCTACCGAAGAAACCCCTACGTTAGAACCTTTGAAAACAACGTGTTGTACTACGACATCAGCTTCGATGGCGTGTATGACTACGCGCTAAACAACTTTGTTCACCTCTACCTGCAGCCCTTTCAGGTGGGTGCCCAGCAGTACGTCGTGTATTCGTATTCGCTCAATGGCGCCGGCGTTTATTATATCAAGGAGGTGGCGCGTAACGCCGTAGTTTTCCGCGCGACCACCCTAACCTCGACGGCTGCCCTGCTAACGTTTCAGCCGCTCGACGAGCAGCACGTGCTCTTGGTAGAAAACATGCAGGAAAAGGGGCAGCGGGCGCTGGTCGTGCAGAAAGAAGGCACGGCGTGGCAGGCAGTGGCGGCGTTTAAGGGCAACGCCTTTCCCAAGAATGCTACCACCTATGCGCGCAAAGAGAACAAAGGGGCTCGCACCTACCTGCGCCTGGCCTCCACCAAAGCCCTTGAAGCCCACTACGGGGATGGACTTTTAACGAAGTATGGTATCAAGTTCGATGAGCAAGCAAAAACCATTTCTTACCAGCCCTACACGGGCAACGAGAGCGACACAAAAACCGTCCAGGCAAAATGGGTCAACAACTCGTTTACCCTGGACGATTATTACCTAGGGGAGAAGTTAGCTGACCAAGATGTGCCCATGCCCAGATGATACACTTGGAAGCTGTCGGCGCTTTCGGGAGCCGCCACCCCGGCGCTGGCAATGACTACCCATCCTTAGCTTTGGCACGTCAGTTTTTACCCACCTATCCTCCGTGTCCCCTCCCGCCGATACCACCCGCGTCAACGTGCAGTCTACCAACGAGGTGAACTACTGGTGTCATAAATTCCACTGCACCGAAACCCGCCTGCGCAATGCCGTTATTGCCGTGGGGCCCCTGGCGGCCGATGTGCAAGCGTACCTGAACCGCTGAAATGGCGCAACCCAGCCTGGAGAGTGACCTTTGCGGCGGCACCAGCCAGCAACCCCGTTAGCTTTGCTGGTTCCATGAAAATCTCCCGCGAGCTGCAGCGCAACAAACTCAACGCCGAGGGCCTGGCCCCCATCCGTTTGGTCGTGAGTTGGGAGGGCAAGCGCCTGCGCACCGGCTGCCTGGTAAAGCATGAGCACTGGGACGTTAAGACAAAGCTCGTGAAGGTGCAGCCCGGTACCCAGCACAGCAGCATCACCCCCTTGCTCACGGCTGCCAGCAACGCCGCCGGCGAGGCAGCCGAGCAGGCCCGCAAGCAGTAGCGCCTACTGCCCGAGGCCGAGCTGCGCGCCGCCCTCGCGGCCGCTATCACCCCGGCCCCCAAGTCCGTAGCGGCCCCGACGGCCCCGGCCACAGACTTCGACAGCCTGCTGGCCCGCTGGATTCCTGAGCACAGCCGCTGGCCCCGCGCCGACACCGGCCGGCCCCTGAGCGAGTTGGCCGTAGTCGGCCTCGAAGCCACGCGCTCACGCCTGGCGCGGTACGCCACGGCTCGCGGCCTCGCGCTGCGAGTCGAGCAGCTGGACTTATCCTTCTACCAGAACTTTTTAGTGTACGTAACCGATGAGCTGGACCAGAGCGTGAACACCTTCGGCAAGCACATCGACCGGCTCAAGACGTTTCTGACCTGGTGCGAAGAGGAGCTGAACTTGCCCGTGCACCGGCACTACCGCCGCTTCGTGGCACCCCACAAGCGCGGCCGCGTCGATGCCCTCACGGAGGACGAGCTGCGCCGCGTGGCGGGCCTAAACTTCCAAGACGCCACGACCCGCGCCCAGCTGCTGGAACTGCGCGCTGACGTGCACGCGCAAACCAACCGCCGCGAGCAGTGGAGCGCTGGGTGGAGCACGTGGAGCTGGCCCGCGATAAGTTCCTGGAGTGCTGCTATACTTCCCTGCGCATCAGCGACGCTAACCGCGCCGCCTGGCAGCACGTGCGGGGCAACCTGCCCGTGCTCGACGACACGGCCAAGACCGGAGCCACGATTTATATCCCCTTCTACGACGACGACCTGTTTAAGCCCGTGGCCCTGGCCAACCGCTGCGAGTACCGCTCCCCGGCCGATTTGCTCGTGCCCGAGTGCTACCGGGCCAACTAATTTCTAGTCCTGGTGCAGCAGCTGGCCGGCACCACCCGGCTTAAACTCACTACCAAGATTGGGCGCAAGACGTTTGTTACCCTCAAGCTCACCAGGGCGTGCCCCAGCGGGTTATCATGCAGGCCACGGGGCACCAGACGGAGGAAGCCTTCAACCACTACGTGGGCGTGGACGAGCGGCGCCTAGTCGAGGAGTTCATGCGCAAGTCGGCCCGCCGGCGCGTGGCCTAGTGCCGGCCTGCAACTCTTGCTACGCCACCAGACTCCTATATTTGCCTGCCTCCTTTTCCCACCAACCCGTTTTCGCCATGCGTCACGCCTTCCTGCTGTTGCTGTTACTTATCGGTGGCAGCGCCCAAGCGCAAACCCAACTGGGCCTACGCCTGGGCGGCACCCTCGCGCATCTCCAGGCCGTGGATAACCCCATCTACCACCTCCAGCGTTGAACTTGGCGGCCAAGTGGGGGTTACATACCAGCTCATGCTCACCAAGCGCCTGAGTTTAGTGCCGGAACTGCAGTATAGCCGCGAGCGCCTGCTCTTAACCCAGCGCAATGTGTCAATGGGAGACGTTCTCTTTACGGACGCGTATCACACGCGCCTGGACTACCTCAACGTGCCGGTGCTCTCGCGCCTGACGCTGGGCAAGCTCTACCTGGAAGCAGGATTTCAGGCTAGCCTGCTGCTGGGGGGCCAGCAGACTGGTACGCAAACGACCTCCATCTGGGGCATGGGGTACCAGACGTACATTAAGGGGATAGACCGCAACTTCAGTAACGACTACCGGCGCGTGGACGCCGGCGCGTGCCTGGGCGTGGGGCTGCAGCTGCCTACTGGCCTGGGCCTGGGCCTGCGCGCCTACCAGAGCCTGCTTCCGCTGGCCCGCGACCCGGCCACTACCCACGGCGACCTTCACCGCCAAGCGTGGCAGTTCTCGCTCACCTACCAGGTGCTCAAGCACTCGTAACGCGCCAGGGGGCAGTTTCGGGGGCATTCGGTTGCCAGCGCTTTCCCCTGCTCGCTGGCCGCCGTGGCGGTAAGGGGTGCGCTAGCTGACTCTTAGGGGAAACGGTTGGAAACCCCTCTCCTATTTTTCATCCCCTACGGACTACTAAAAAGCCTGTCTCTATGCTGGAAACGGGCTTTTTGCTTTTCAATCAGACAGTATTTAGGACAGAATTGGATTTCCTCTTTCGCGGTGTCCTACTGCTGCATTAGTCTTGTTGAACTTAGTAGCCCGCCAGCATTTATGCGCAACCTACCTTTGCTACTGCCAGGGTGAAGTACTTGCCAAGCTGCTTATTCTGGTATTTGGAGTTGCTTCCATACTGGAGGCAGCCCTAATTTTTTGTCCTCGACCATGCCACAAGGGGTCGACTAGGAACTGACTGGGATTTGTCTCGTCCGGCTATAGCTGTACAGGTGGAGGTGATAATCCGGCTGACGCTTTACAGGCCGGGCTGGTAATCCGGTTTGAACTTTACAGATAAGCAAGATTAGGGAGATGGACTGTTTGCGGCAAGCAGCCCGCCCTTCAGCCTGGTACGGGGCTACGCGTCGGATGATACCAGCAGGGTGGCAGGAGCGATGCCTAGCGGTTGGCTTACTTCCAGCTGCGAGAGGCCGGACTCGACGAGCCGGATGGCTTAGCGGCGGAAGGCAATTGAATAATTCTGCTTTTTACCCCGGCGTAGGGGCTGGCCGTCTTGCTTGTACCAGAACTTACTGGTGTAGAACTCTAGCCGACGAGCTATACTCCGCCCCACCTGCGGTTAGCGAAAAAAAAGTGAGTTTCGGGCTGGGTAAGCGGGCCGTTTGGCGGCTCCTACAGCCGCTGACCTGCCTTCTCATACTAATGTAGGAGTCGCACGAGAGTTGCCCCCCCTGCTTCACCGTCTTATTGCAGTAGCCTGTTTAGGGTTTCGGCTTGGAGGCTATCCAATCAGGATAACTACTTCAACTTCTTGAGTTTGATGCTGCGGAACGATACCCGGTTGCCGTGGTCTTGCAACAGCAGGTGGCCAGCCGGAGCCTCGCCAAAATGTGGCCAGACGTGGTATTTGCTCTGCGCCACCAAGCTGCGAAATTCCGCCGAGCCACGCTTGTATTCCAGCACTTTCACGCCGTTGAGGTAGTGCTCGACGTGGTTGTTGGGGTACACCACCACGCGGCCCACGTTCCACTCGCCGATAGGGTGCACGAAGCGCGCCGGTTTGGCAGCGGTTTTCAGGTCGTAGAGTGAGGCCAGGGTGCGGTCGCCGTCGCGGCCGAGCTTGGCATCAGGGTGCAGCGCATCGTCGAGCACCTGGTACTCCAGTCCAATGGCTGAGCCGTCGGTTTGCTCGGCCAGCGTCACGAAGTATTTCACCCCGCTGTTGGCCCCCGGCGTCAGCTTAAACTCAAAGGATAAGTCGAATGCTTGGTACTCGGCGTTGGTCACGATGTCGCCGCCGTTGGCCGCCTCCTTGCCCTCCGACGGCAGCACCGTCATCGTGCCGTCAGCCACCTGCCAGCCCTGCGCGGGGAAGACCAGCCCCTTGGCGCTGCGCCAGCCCTGGCTGGTTTTGCCATCGAACAAGAGCTGCCAGCCGTGCTGCTGCTCGTAAGCCGTCAGGTAATTAGGTACAAAGTTGGCCACGTACACGTCGGCCGGAAAAGCGCTCGGCTGCACCGCTGGCTTGAGGCGGATGTTCTTGAAATACACCTTCTGGCCGGCCTGGGCCGCACTGGTGATGCCATGTACCTGCAAGCCGATGAAGCCCGTGGGGTCCACGGGGTCCGCCACGTAGGCCACGGGCACGTTGTTAATCCAGGTCTTTGTTTCGTTGCCGAGGCACTCCACTTTCACGTGGTTGTAGGCGCCCACTTTAAAGGCCGTCTTGGCTTGCGGGTGCAAATCGAGCGGGTAGAGCCACTCGCGCCGGGCCTCGTCGTAGATGCCGCCCGACCAGCTCCGCGCCGAGGGGTCGATTTCGACCTGCCGGCCGTAGACCTTGCCCGGCTGGGCGGGCGAGTCGAAGTGGCTGCGCGTCTGCACGCCCGAGTTGCTGAGCGGGCTGTCGACCTTGACGTCCAGCTCCAAGACAAAATCGCCGTATTCCTTTTCCGTGACCAGAAACGTATTGCCCGAGTTCAGCACCGCCTTGCCAACAATAGCGCCGTTTTCGACGGTGTACTCGGCGGTGCCCGCCAGCCGTTTCCAGCCGGTGAGGGTTTTGCCATCGAATAGATTCTGCCAGGAATCAGCCACCTTCACCGCTGGCGGCCGGAACTGAAAGGAGGCAAGCAACGCAGTGGCCGCGCAAGCAGCCAGCCGAACAATCGGGCGGGAGGTAGTCATGGGTGGGAAAGGATAACGGCGAGCGCTTGGGGCTTCAAAAGTACCTACGGCGACCAGTACCCTGCCAAGCGGCAGTATCTTGCCTTGAACTTTTCCCACCCACTACGATGCCGAAAACGCTGGTTTCCGTTGTTCTACTGCTGCTATTTATTCTGGCGGGCCGCCCGGTTGCCGCGCAAACCAATCCGGCAGCTCCCCTGCGGGTGGGCGTGGCGGGCCTCACTCACACCCACGTACACGGGCTGCTGGGGCGCGCAAAGCGCGGCGACATCGTTATCGTGGGCATTGCCGAGCCCAACCGGGCCCTGGCCGAGCGCTACACCAAGCAGTACGGCCTGCCCATGAGCCTGGTGTACCCCTCGCTGGCCGAGATGCTGGCCAAAACCAGGCCCGAGGCCGTTACGGCATTTGGCAGCATCTACGAGCACCTGGCCGTGGTGCAGGCCTGCGCGCCCAAGGGCATCCACGTGATGGTAGAAAAGCCGATGGCCGTGAACGTGGACCACGCCCGCCAGATGGCAGCCCTGGCCCAGCAGTACCACATTCACCTGCTCACCAACTACGAAACCACCTGGTACGGCTCCAACCTGCGGGCCTACCAGCTGGTGCAGGAAAAAGCTCTCGGCGACATTCGCAAGCTGGTGGCCCACGACGGCCACCAAGGGCCGAAGGAAATCGGGGTGAACCAGGAATTTCTAGCCTGGCTCACCGACCCCGTGCAAAACGGCGGCGGGGCACTGCCCGATTTTGGTTGCTACGGCGCCGACCTCATGACGTGGCTTATGCACGGCGAGCGGCCCCTCTCGGTGACGGCTAGCGCCTTGCACATCAAGCCCGACGTGTACCCCAAGGTGGAGGACGACGTGACCATCCTGCTCACCTACCCCCAGGCCCAGGGCATCATCGAGGCTTCCTGGAACTGGCCCTACGCCCGCAAAGACTTGGAAGTATATGGCCAAATCGGCTCAGTAGTGGCCCTCGACCGCGACCACGTGCGGCTGCGGCGCACCGAGCAGGAAACCGCCCAGGACCAAGCCGTGCCCCCGCCCCCAGCACCCTATGACGAGCCTTTTGCCTACCTGGCCGCCGTGGTGCAGGGCACCACGCCGGAGGACGTTCTCTCGTCGCTGGCCACTAATATGCTGGTGGTCGAGATTCTGGACGCAGCCCGCCAGTCGGCCAAAGAAGGCAAAACGGTGTACCTGCCGCGCTAGTCTGGCAGCATTACGCGCGTGCCTCCTCGCCGGGGTAGCGCAGGCCGATTTGCTGGCGCACGGCATCGAGTTGCCGCATTAGCTCCAAGCTGAAAGCCAGCGGCAGCAGCGGGCTTTCAGTCAGGCCCTGGGCGAGGCAGTCCTGCACATGGGCTGCCTCGTAGTGGTAGCCAATGCCGGGCGTGTAAGCGGGAAACACGTGCAGTGCCTCTTCCCCGGCCAGCTGTACCTGTATGCCCGTGGGCGCATAAAAACGCCCCAGCAGTTGCAGCTTGCCCTTGGTGCCGTAGAGTATGCACCGATTGTCGGTGTCGGCCGCGAGGGTCGAAAACAAGCTCGCCGTGGCTCCACCGGGGTAGGCCAGCGACAGCGCACAGCTTAGGTCGACGCCCGTGGGCGCAGGCGTGGCCACGGCCCCCACCGCGCTTGGCACCCCCAGAAAAAGCTGGCTGATAAAGAGTGGATACACCCCAATATCGAGGAGCGAGCCCCCGGCCAGGGCGGGGTTGAACAGGCGGCCCTCGGGCTGGTACGAGGTAGCGAAGCCGAAATCGGCCACCAAGTGCTTTACCTCCCCGATGTGGCCGGCCTGCACCAGCGCCAGCACCTGGGCGATGGCTGGGAAAAAGCGCGTCCAGAAAGCTTCCATCAGAAACACTCGCCTGGCCTGGGCTACTTGAATCATCTCCTGCGCCTGGCCCGCGTTCTGGGCAAAAGCTTTTTCGCACAGCACGGGCAGGCCCGCCCGCAGGCAAAGCAAGGTGTGGGCGTAGTGCTCCGAATGCGGCGTGGCAATGTATACCACATCGATACCGGGCACGGCCAGCAGGTCTTCGTAGCTGCCCACGGCGTGCGGCACCCCAAACTCCGCTGCAAACGCCTGCGCTTTGGCCCCGCTGCGCGAGGCCACGGCGTGCAAGCGGGCTTGCGGCACCAAGGCCAGGTCTTGCGCAAATTTGCGGGCAATAGTGCCCAGGCCCAGAATGGCCCAATTGTAGGTGCGCATAGTATGGAAATCAGGGTGAGAGTGAGGTGGTTTAGCTGTGTGCTGTTACGCAGGCAGCAATCAAAAAACTATAGCTCTCGAAACCCACCTCTCCGCAGGCTTCCCCAACAGGGTAGAGTACCTGCCATAGTCCGGTTTTGGGGAGGAGGTCACGGGAGGCTGGCTGCGGGGCTACTTTTAGGCTTCCGTATCGCCACCTTGTTTCCCACTACTATGCGCCTTACTAAGCGAGACTTCATCATCATGGGCAGCACGATGCTGATTATGGGCGGGCCGCTGGCCCTCGTAGCCACCACGCGCCACCTGCTGGGCACGCTGCCTTCGTCGGTTTTTGAGTGGAACGCGCTAAAAGCGACGCCCACCAAAGTGGGGGAAAAGCGGCCCGTATTCGATAGCCCCACCGAGACGCTGGAGAACCTGGAAATGCACGTTACTACGCTCAATCCAGGGGAGTTTGCCCACCCGCCGCACCAGCACCCGGAGGAGGAGCTAACCATCGTGCGCGAGGGCACGGTGGAGGCGCTGGTGAACGGCAAGCTGAAACGGGTGGGCCCCGGCTCCGTTATTTTTCAGGCACCCAACCGGTTGCATAGCCTGCAAAACGTAGGCACTACGCGCGCCGTGTACCACGTCGTGAAGTGGCGCTCAATTAAAACCGGCCCGGCCCTCCCGGCCAAGCCCTAAGCCTGGGCGGTAGCCCCTGCCTGGCGCGCCCTATTTCTTCTTGGCGAAGTCGGCCGCTACCTCGTTCAGCTGCTTCGCCGACAAGGTTTGGCTGCCTTCGTCCAGCAGGACGCGGTAGCGAAACGTGACCGCCTCACCGGGCTTGAGCTGGAGGTTTTTGGTTGATTTGCCATTGGTGAATATCCTCTCGCCCAGCGGGTTAGCGGCAAACAGGCCGTAGCCCCGCGCGTGCCAGAAGGTGGGGTAGTTGGGGTTCTGCGGGTGGTCGATAATTGCCACGCTCACCGAGTCGGTGCCCATTTTGCCGTAGGCTTTGCACCAGGTGCCACGGGTGCTCCAGGCGTCGTTGCCGCGCTTGCCGGCGCTGGTCAGGTAGTTGCCGTTGGGTAGGTGGTCGGTGCCCGCTTTCACCACCGTCACGATGCCTTTGCTGTCCGTAAATTTCTGGTCCTGGTCGTTGGGCATTTGCAACTCGTGGGCCAGGCGCAAGCCCAGCAGGCCATCCTTGGCATCGGTGAACGTGACGGGCTGCACCGCTTTGAGCGTCGTCACGCGGTCGATGGTGCGGGTGCGTGCCGTGCCGCTAAACTCGAAGCGGGTGGTTTCTTCCAGCAGCACCTGGTTTTGCTGGTTAGTCCAATTGGCGTGGTAGGCCAACACGCCGGTGGGCCCGCTGCTGGTCGTCAGAATGCGGTCGGTCTTAATCCAGCCGTAGTCCTTTTTCTTCTCCTTGGCAATGGCGTAGGAGTTGTTCCAAAAGTCCAGGCCGTTCACGTTCTCGTAGTTGAACCACAGGCCAATGTGGTGCGGGTGGTCGGTGGGGTCGCCGGGTCGGGGGTTTATTGGAAAGCCCCGCGTGACGACGGTGCCGTTGGCGGCGCGCAGTGGGTAAAGTACGGGCTTCTCCAACGAATCGGGGTAAAGGAATGTGGTGAACAGCTGCTGGCCCACAAACACGTCGACCTTCTTCTGCCTGGCATCTTTCACCACGCGCACTACGTCGGTTTTCTGGGCGCTGGCAGTCGAAAAACTGGCTAGCCCCACCAGCAAAGCGCCCCCGGATACTACAAGATTCTTCATCGGATACGAGGCTGGCTGGTTAGTACGTAAACACTTTGCCGCCCACCAGCACCTCCTGGGTTTTCTCGTCAAACGTGGCCTTCATGCCCGTGTGCACGGCGGCATTGGTCATGATGGTGGCAATGGAGTGGCTGTAGCCGGCCTCGACTGGGGCGTGGGGCTGCTGGCGGCTGCGCACGCACTCCATCCAGTTGCGGATGTGGTTGGAGGTCAGCAAGTCGCCGCCCGTGTTGGCCGACACTACCACGGCTTCGGCGGGCTGGGTGAGGCTCATTTCGGGCAGCAGGAACGGCTGCTGGTTCATGGCCGCCGCGAACTTCTGGGTCAGGCCGCCACGGGGCGACACAGTGTTAGTATTCAGGTTCAGCTCGCCGCCGTTGGAGTAGTAGATTTCGGCCGGGTGCTCGTCGCCATTGTCCATGCGCGAGCCAAACGTAACCTGGAAGCCGTTGGTCAGGTCGTTGGCCGGGCCGTAGTCGAACACCGCCGTGATGGTATCCCAGTTTTTGCGGCCGTCTTTCCACATGTATATGCCGCCGTTGGCCACCACGCTGCGCGGGTGGGCCAGCCCTGTAAACCAGTGCACGGTATCAATCTGGTGGCTCATCCACTGCCCCGGCAGGCCCGAGGAGTAGGGCCAGAACAAGCGGAATTCCAGGTACTTGCGGGCGTCGAAGGCTTCGGCGGGACGGTTCATCAGGTAGCGCTTCCAGTCGGTGTCGGCCTCTTTAAGCAGGGGCACTACGTCAGGGCGGCGCCAGCGGCCGGGCTGGTTCACGTTCCAGGTCAGCTCCACCATTTTGAGGGCGCCAAACTTGCCCGATTTGATGAACTGCTCGGCGGCCTGGTAGTTGGTGCCGCTACGGCGCTGCGAGCCGATTTGCACGATTTGCTTCGAAGCCTTAATGGCTTTGAGGGCCGCCCGGTTGTCGGCCATTGTTTCGGCAAAGGGCTTCTCGCAGTACACGTCGCAGCCCGCCTGCACGGCCTCGATGGCGTGCAGCGCGTGCTGAAAGTCGGCGGTGCTCACGAAAACTGCGTCCACTACCTTCTTGTCATACATCTCCTCGTTGTTGCGGTAGGCCACCACGTCGCGCTGCATCTTTTCCTTCCAGATGGCCGCGCCTTCTTCGCGGCGCTTCTTCCAGATGTCGGACACGCCCACCACCTCAAAGTTCAGCTCCTTACAGTGGCTCATAAAGCACGGAATGTGCGAGCTGCGGTGGCGGTCCGAAAAGCCCACTACGCCCACGCGCACCCGGTCGTTGGCGCCAATTATGCGTTTGTAGCTGCTGGCCGACCAGCCCACTTGCGAGAGCATGATGCCCGCGCCAGCCAGGGCCGTTTGCTTGAGAAAAAGACGCCGGGGGTTGGTTTCTGTAGACATGGGTGGGGAAGGGAAGATGATAAGGTAATCGGGTAACTTAGACTTAACGTGCCTGCCTGACAGGCTGTTGCCGAGGTTTGGCAGCAAGGTACGGCCCCGTGGTACACTGTGGAAAGCGGCTACTGGGTGTAAAGTAGCGGCAGCCACCTCTTAGTAAGGAGAGGAGCGGCGTTATTTATCTTCGCAAACGTTATCGGCAACGTTCCCAGTTGCCTGCATCCCTCGTGCTTCCAGGCTAGGGTGCCGGCCGCAAAGCCGCTACCCAAACTGGGCCACCGGCGCACGCACCAAGTGCCCGAATTCATTCGGGGCACTTTGACTTCGGTTAAAAGTTTTGTACAGATAATTAACTGCTGTTACGCAGCCACTACCTCTCGGAAGCCTTCTAGTAGCCGTAGATGAGCGGTGTTAAGCGCTGCTGTTACGCAGTACTAGTCGCCCTTCGCGTTCGCCTCACCCCCTAGCCCCAGAACTTAACAGCTCTGCCCCCTAGCTCCTCTCCGAAAAAGAGAAGGGTGACTGATTTTTAGTCCTATCGTAGTGATGCATAATTAACCGTATCGTTCTGACGGTTAATTATGCATCACTACGTAATATTAATGTAAATATATTATTAATATATATTATTTTAAGTATTAGTCCACCTTCACCTCTTCTGTTTATCCCACCTCCTCCAGCACCTTTTCTACCCAGCCTTTGCCCCACTCTTCCAGCTCCTGCGCACTCCACAGCTGCGGGTAGAATATCCGGCGCTGAAACTTGGGAGGCAGGTAGTTGCGCCAGTTGGTGCCGCCGGTGGCGGGCACGTCGGCGGGCGCGCGTTGCAGGTAGCGCACCGCCGACTTGTAGTGCATCAAAGGCCAGTTCACGTTCACGTTCACGTCGAGCTGCTTAAGAGCACGCACCAGGCGCGGGTGGCGGCGCTCGGTTTCGGGCAGGCGCTGCACCACGGCCCAGGCGTTGCGGTGCTCATAATGGCGGGCGTGGGCCACGAGCTGCCCGGTGTATTTGCGTTCAAACTCCATCAGCGTCAGGGCTTTGGCGCCGGTTTCTTCCACGGTAGCCCCGGCCTGCCAGTAGATGCAGCCCATAAACTCCTCGTGGCTGGGCGCGTCGCCCAGCAGGCGGCGCTTTTCTTCGGGCACCAGGTTTTCGAGGGCCGTGCTGGCCAGCTCAATGAAGCGGTACTGCACGCTCTGGAAGCCTGAAGCCGGCATCAGACTCATACGAAACTGCAGAAACTGCTCTTTTTCCATGCCGTCCACCATCACGTCGAACGAGTCAATCAGGTTCTCGAAGTAGCGGTTCACGCGGCCCAGGCGCAGCACTATTTCGCCCAGCGTGGGCTGCTCCAGCGCGCCAAGCTGCTCATACTCCTGCAGGCAGAGCTTGAAATATAACTCCGTGATTTGATGGTAGATGATGAATATCTTCTCGTCGGGGAACTTCGTGAGCGGGCGTTGCAAACTCAGCAGCGTATCCAGCTCAATGTAGTCCCAGTAGTTGATGTAGTCGGCGTGGAAAAGCCCTTCCAGGTAGGCGGCCAGGTCTTGCCCGTCGGGGGCGTAGCGCGCTTGCAGGCGGCGCAGCTGGGCCAGCACAGCGGGCGAAAACTCGTTTTCGGAAGCGGTAGTAGAGGTGGGAGACATGGGGAGGGAAGTAAGTAGCGGTGCACGCAGCCCGGCCGGCAGCCCGGCATAAAGGCGGCAGCTCCTGGCCGACAAGCTAGTAGGAAAAACAAATATCGGCAGCCGTAGCCGCTACCGGCGGCGCAACCCTGCCGGGCCTTCCCGACTCCTTAGGCCGCCGGTAGCGGCCGGCAGGTGGCTGCAAGCACTACGAAAGTCTTTTCCCAGATTTTTGTAGTCTTCGCTGAACAAACCAGCCCCACCAGCAACCCCCAGCGTAGCCGGGCAACGACAGACTACAAATGTCAGAAAAAAGACTTCCGTAGCCCCACGATTTAACCACCTACCTTGCCACTCCTTTAACACCCCCCCGATGGCTGAGAAATCTTCGATTTTCGACATGATAGGCCCCGTGATGATAGGCCCTAGCTCGTCGCACACGGCGGGCGTCGTGCGCATTGCGCGGGCCGCCATCCGCATCCTCGGGGCCTTGCCTACCGAGGCGGTTATCACGTTCTACAACTCGTTTGCCCGTACCTACGAGGGGCACGGCTCCGACCGCGCCATCGTGGCCGGGCTGCTGGGCTACGCCCCCGACGATGCCCGCATTCGCACGGCCTTCGACTACGCTGCCGAAGCCGGCTTGCAGTATACCTTCCAAAGTGTCGGCAACGCCTCCACGCTGCACCCGAATACCATTAAAGTTAACCTGCTGGATGGCCGCACCGGGCGCCGGGTGGAGGTAATCGGCCAGAGCCGGGGCGGCGGCGTCATTCGCATTGTGGAGGTCGACGGCTTCGGCTGCGACTTTTCCGGCTCGCTGCACACGCTCATCCTCGACGCCGCCGACGTGCCCGGCTCCATCGCCTTCATTGCCTCCGTTATTGCCCACGACGACTGCAACATTGCCACCATGTTCGTCTCGCGCAAAGGCAAAAACGAAGCCGCCCGGCAGTTCGTCGAAGTAGATACCGCCCTCAGTCCAATTACGCTGGAGTATCTGCGGCACCTGCGCTGGGTCCACCGCGTCACCTATATTCCGACGTTGGAGTAACCGCCGTGTAATGCAAGTAGCCGCCCGCCGATAAACCAGTCAGTAAAGTACCGTTCGGCCCGGCAGTCCCTGAAATAACCGTCTGCTCCCTACGTTTGCCGGGGCAGCCTTCGTTGTTAAACCGTAGCTTTGCCCCTTGATTATGCCTGCAAAAATTACTGCTTTCCGCCTTACCGCCGGCTTGGCCGGCCTGCTAGCGGCCGGGCCCCTGGCCGCCCAAACTACTCAGCCTGCCCGCCCGGCCACGCCGCCTGCCGCAGCTTTGGCTGCACCCGCTGCCGCCGCCACCGGCCCTTGGACGCTCCAGCGAGCCGTGGACTATGCCCTGGCCCACAACTTGGGCGTGCGCCTCAACCAGCTGCAAGCCCAGAGCAACGAGCAGGTGCTACGCCAAAGCAAAGCCGCCCTGTTGCCCTCGGTAAACCTGAACGGGACCCAGTCTTGGAACTACGGCACCAGCGTCAACCCGCTCACGTATGAGTTTCAGAGCCAGACCATTCGCTCCAATAACTTTGCCGGGGTGGCGCAGGTACCCATCTTTCAGGGTTTCCAACTGCGCAACACCATCAAGCGCAACGTGCTCGAATACGAGGCCAGCCTGCAGGATGTAGAAAAAGCTCGCAACGACCTGAGCCTCAACGTAGCCGGCCAGTTCTTGCAACTCGTACTGGCCCAGGAGCTGGTGCGCGCCAACCAAACCCGCATCGCCAGCGACCAGGCTCAGATTGCCCGTACCAAGCTGCTGCTCAAAGCCGGCAGCATCCCCGAAAGCACCTTGCTCGACAGCCAGAGCCAGCTCGCCACCGACGAGCTAAACGTAGTAACGGCCCAAAACCAGGCTGACCTGGCTCGCCTGGCCCTACTGCAGCTGCTGAACATCGACCCGGCCACCGCCCGCGATTTTCAGGTGGAAGTGCCCAACCTGCCCGACCCCGACGCTGAAGCGCCCTATACTCTCGACCTCAACCAGGTATACGGCACGGCCAGTGGCCGCCTGCCCGAAATAAAGGCCGCCGACCTGCGCGTGGCGAGTGCCAGCCGTAGCATCGACCTGGCACGCGGCGCCTATTACCCGCGCCTGAACTTGAATGGCCAGATTTTTACGGGCTTTTCCTCGTCGGCCGTGTCGCGGGTGGTTACTGGCTCCTCGTCTAACGTCAGCTACCCGGTAGTGCTCAACGGGGCCCCTACCACGTATTCGGTGCTTTTTCCGGGCCAGCCCACCTATGATACGCTGCCGGTAGGCTTCTTCAATCAGCTCGACAACAACCTGGGTAAGCAAATCCAGTTTTCACTGCAAATTCCCGTTTTCAACGGCTTGCAGGCACGCACGGCGGTGCAGCGGGCCATCATCAACGACGAGGCGGCCCGCGTGCGCGCCGAGCAGGCCCGCCTGACCTTGCGCCAAAGCATTGAGCAGGCCTACGCCGATGCCCATGCCGCCCAGCTGCAGTACGCAGCCTCCACGCGCCAGGTCGCGGCCCTCACGCTCACCCAGCGCAACTCCGAAATCCGCTTCAACAACGGCTTGCTCAGCGGCACGGAGTTCAACATTGCCAAAAACAACCTGAACTACGCCGTTTCCAGCCAGCTGCAAGCCAAATACACCTTCATCTTCCGCCGCAAGGTGCTCGACTTCTACCAAGGCATACCGCTGGCACTGTAGGTGATAATGTGATGGAGTGATGGGGTGATGAAGTGCAAAGGGTTTGTTGTCTTTGCCTTTCAAAAGCCCTCCAACTTCATCACCTCATTACCCCATCACTTCATCACCTTAAAATGAAAAACAACCGTTTACTCTACATCCTGCTTGCTGTCGTCGTCGTGCTTATCGGGGTATTTATGCTGGGCAAAAAGCAAGGCTGGATTGGCAAGCCAGTGGGCATGGAAGTAACTGTGGCGAAAGCCGGGCCAGCCACCATCGTGGAAAAAGTAAGTGCTTCGGGCAAAGTACAGCCCGAAACTGAAGTAAAAATCTCGCCTGATGTGTCGGGTGAAATCACGGAGCTGTACGTGCACGAGGGCGACTCTGTGAAGAAGGGCCAACTGCTGCTGCGCATTCGTCCCGACAACTACCAGGCTATGGTAAGCCAACAAAGCGCCTCGGTGGGTACTCAGCAGGCCAACGTAGGACAGGCCCAGGCCCAGCTGCAGCAGCAAACCGCCAACGCCCACCAGACGGAGCTAACCTACCGCCGCCAAGCCTCGCTCTATAAGCAGGGGGTAATTTCGCAGGCCGACTACGAAACCGCCCAAACGGCCTATAATGCCTCGCAGGAGCAGCTGCGAGCCATCCGGTCGCAGATTATGGCGGCGCAGAGCAGTGTGCGCAGCGCCCAGGCCGGCTTGCAAGAAGCCCAGAAAAACCTCAACAAAACCACCATCTACGCGCCGGTGAGCGGCACGGTGAGCAAGCTCAACGTGAAAAAAGGGGAGCGCGTAGTCGGCACCAGCCAGATGGCGGGCACCGAAATCATGCGCATTGCCAACCTCAACAACATGGAGGTGCGGGTGAGCGTGAACGAGAACGACATCATCCGGGTGCAGCTCGGCGACTCGGCCGAGGTGGAAGTAGACTCCTACACCACGCAGAATGAGAAGTTTAAGGGTATCGTCACGGCCATTGCCAACACGGCCAAGGATGCGCTCACGGCCGAGGCCGTCACCGAGTTTGAGGTGCGGGTGCGGCTGCTGCCCGAAAGCTACCGCCACCTCATCAAGGCGGGCCCCAACGGCCACAGCACCGTGCCCTTCCGCCCTGGCATGACGGCCTCGGTCGACATCATCGCCGAGCGCAAAGCCGGCGTGCTCAGCGTGCCGCTCGCCGCCGTCACCACCCGCTCCGACTCGGCTAAAACTGCCGACGATGGCGGCCCTAAAGTGCGGGCCAGTGGCCGCGCCAGCGGCACCGCCCAGGCCGTGGATAATGCCCCAGCCGCTCCCAAAGCCAAGATTCAGGAAGTAGTATTCCTCGTGAAAGACGGCAAAGCCGTGATGACGCCTGTAAAAACCGGCATCAGCGACTTCCAGAACATCGAGATTATCAGTGGTATCCCGGCTGGCACGCAGGTAGCCAATGGCCCCTTCCGCGCCGTGTCGAAAACCCTTAAGGACGGCACGCGGGTGGTGGTGAAGGACGCCGCCAGCCTGAGTAAGGAAGCGCTGGCTGACGCTAAGTAGCGCCGGTGCCAAAAACAAAAGGAAACGGGTGGGCGTAAGCTCACCCGTTTCCTTTTGTACCTGATGACTCAACTATTTACTCCTGGTCGGCTACTGGCGCTCAGCTTACTAGCGGCTCCCACGCTGCCGGCCCTGGCCCAGCAAACCACGCCCGCCGACACCACCGGGCACAAGTACCAAACGCCGTCCGGCGCCTCGCTCAAGCCTTGGTACCGGGGCAAGCTGGTGCGGGCCAGCATTGTGCCGGCCGTGCTCATTGGCTACGCTATCAGTGCCTACGACGACCACGGCTTCTATTCCTCGCACCAGGCCCGCGACGATATCCGGCGCAATTTCCCCGACTTCGACAACCACCTCGACGACTACGGGCAGTTTGTGCCCTACGCCGAGCTAGGTGCCATACTGGCTTTCGGCGTCGAGAGCCGCAACGACCGCATCAACCTGGGCCTCATCCTGGTAAAGTCGGAGCTGCTGATGCTGGGGGCCGTCGAGCTTACCAAGCGGGCCACCCACCACCTGCGCCCCGATGGGTCGGACTACCGCTCGTTTCCGTCGGGCCACACCTCGCAGGCGTTTCTGGCCGCCAGCATCGTCCACACCGAGCTGCGCGATAAAAGCCAGTGGTACGGCGTGGGAGCCTACGCCGTGGCCACCACCGTAGGCGCGTTTCGCATGCTCAACAACAAGCACTGGGAATCGGATGTGGTGGCCGGAGCCGGCTACGGCATCCTCTCGGCGCACCTGGCTTACCTGAGCCACCGCCACCGCTGGGGCCGCCGCCCGGTAGAGCGCGAAGGCGTGGGGCTGGGGCCAATGCAGCCGGCCAAATGGGCGTATCAGTGCAGCCCCCTGCTGCTGCCGGGCGGTGGGCTGGGCGTGGCCATGAGCTGGCAGGCGCGGTAAGTACCTGACTATTACTCCTAACTTTGTAACATGAAAATAGCGGCGACCTTATTACTGATAATCAGTCCAGTTGTGCTACACGCACAGGATACGCCCGCTTCCAACCAGGAAAGCACACCAAACGCGACCTGTCTAGATTTTGCATCGGTAGAGGATGGTTGCAGTGAGGGGCGTAGGCTGGCCGAAAAAGACATTAAGGAAAAGAAACCTTGCTTGCTCCTTGCAGGCGGTATTGCCCCAGTAGTTTACGCGACGGATAAGAATTTCGAGTTAGAATTTGGGGTTCGTTATCTAGAAAACGGCTGTACCGGTCCTAATGCTGCTTGTGCTGCTGCGTACGACACCAGAATATTTCAATACCTCACCGAAAATTTTGGTGGCGCGTGGAGAAAGAAGATTAGAAAGGATGTACTGGCCTTTGAGGAGTGGAAGCGTAAAAATTAAGCTTTGTTCTATGGCCGCGCTTGCTACCCAAACACCTTCACCTGCTCGCCCTTGCGCTTGGTGCGCACGTACTGCCGGATAATCTGCTGCACGTCCTTGTTGTCGGCGTAGGGCTTCACGGCCTGGCGGAAGTCGGCCAGCTTGCGAGCCGTAAACGTCTCGTCCACGTAGCCGAAGCCCACGTAGCGGCCGTTCTCGATGACGACCAGCGACTTCTCCTCGGCGCGGCGGCCGGGGCCGATGACCACAAACGACTCGTGCTCGTAGGTGATGCTGTCGATGGCGGCGTCTACGCGCTCGTTGTAGCTTTCGGGAGGCTCCTGGCCCACGCAGGCGCCCTGGCACTGATGCACCTGGTAGGCAAAGCAAGAGCTGTCGGTTTTGTAGAGGCCGCAGAGCTTCTGGCAGAGGTTGTACTTCGCAACTTTGTGGTAGAGAAAGCCTTGCGCCTTGTACTGGTTGCCGAGCGCGATGATGGGAATTTCGGAGTTGCGGGCGTCGGCGCGGCCGTAGTAGAGGCGCTTGTAGCCCTGCTCGTCCATTTTCAAATACACGCCAGCCGGAAACACGCTGCGGCGCTGGGCGCGGTTGTAGGCCGGCTTGAGCTGCTTGATGAGGTGCGACTCGTAAAGCAGCGCCACCAGCTCGGAGCCGGTGAGCTCGTAGGTGATGTCGGCGATAGAGTTCTTGAAATCCAAGCTCTTGCGCGACTTCACATCCACGGCGAAGTGCTGCTGAATGCGCTTGTAGATGTTGATGCTCTTGCCCACGTAAATGACCTCGCCGGCCTCGTTGTGGAAGTAGTACACGCCCGTTTCCTGGGGCAGCGCGGCCACCAGCTCGGGCGTAATGAGTGGCGGCAGCAGGGCCGTTTTGATGGCCTGCACTACGGAAGCCACGCGGCGGGCGCTGGGCTTTTTGGCGCCGTCGGGGGCGCGGCCGGCGGGGGCCAGGGCATCTACGCGGGCCAGGGTGGCGGCCTCGTCGGCCTCGGCGGCGGCGTCGCTGTCCTGGGTGATTTTGAGCAGGCGCCCGAACAGGATGCTGGTGGCTTCGGCATCGCCGGCGGCGCGGTGCCGGCCATTGAGCGGGATGCCGACGCTCTTGCAAAGCTTGCCGAGGCTGTAGCTCGGCTGGCCGGGGATGAGCGAGCGGCTCAGGCGCACGGTGCAGAGCGTTTTGCGCGAGTAGTTGTAGCCCAGGTCGGCAAATTCCTTTTTAATAAAGGAGTAGTCGAAGCGCACGTTGTGGGCCACGAATACGCAGCCTTCGGTCATTTCGACCACCTTGCGGGCTACTTCGTGGAAGCGCGGCGCATCGGCCACCATGTCGTTGGTGATGCCCGTGAGCTGGGTGATGAAGGGCGGAATGGCCCGGCCGGGGTTGAGCAGCGTGGTGTACTGGTCGATGACCTGCTGCCCGTCATGCACGAAAATGGCAATTTCGGTGATGCGGTCGATGGCGGGCTGGCCACCGGTAGTTTCAATGTCGATTATCGCGTACAAGGGCAGCGGAAAACTAAAGGGCAGGGTGCTAACAAAGTTAGGGGCCGGGTTGGTTGCGCAGCCCTTGTAAAACGGAGTGGCATGCCGTTTCTAATGCGCCATGCTTTAACGCTCTTTCGAAGTTGCACTCCAAAAGCCGTCTGCCAGGGAGTTATACTCTCCCCGTTTGCGCCAGTAGCTGCCTCCTGCAAGTCGTTCAACGTTGGGGGCTGCTCCTATAGCAGGCGGCTTTCGGAATGCACTTCTGAAAGAGCGCGTGAGTGCGTTCCGAACCTTGCTAGCTGGCCGCCAGCTTATTATCGATGGCAAGCAGTTGCGCGGCACTACTCCCAGGAGCCAAGGACATGACCTTTGCCGAAGACGCCAGTTGGTGCTGCCGCGACCACGCTCCGCGCAATCTCTCGACCATGCGCAAACTGGCCTTAACATTGTAGCAAGTTTTCAAAGTTGCGGCACTTTCACCTCCCCGATGGGTGCCGCAGCTTCGAAATTCTGGCTTGTTCTTCAGCTACTTACTACCAACCAGAGGTCAGCGAAGCGAATATGTCGCCGCTTTGCGGCTAACCCGACGAGCCGAGTGCGTAAGTCGCAGCAACAATACCTGCTACCAGAACTCGCGCACCCCTACCCTCAACGCCATATGGGGTGAAGTGTATACTAACCAATGCAGCAACGTACTGGTGCAGACTAACATTCTGGTTACTAACAAACTGGCTAGGGCAAACGGCAACAACTTGACGACCAGCCCCAACTACACCAACAACCGCTTCTTTGGGAGTACCGACCAGGCGACAGCAGGCACCAACACCATCACAGCTGCCCCCCGCGTGAACCCGACCGTAGACCCGTGCACGGCCAATTTTCGGGTGGCCGGTACCAGCCAAGCTAGCAACACAGGCATCAATAATGCGCTTCTCACCAACGATTTGGCCAGCAACCCGCGCGCGTCGGGCAGCACCGTGGACCTGGGCAGTTACGAGTATACCGCCCCGGCTACCGTAGGGCTGAGCGGCGGCACCAGCGACTGGAACACGGCCACCAACTGGACGGCCGGCGCGGCCGGCGTAGCCGACGAGACGACCATTCCAACTAACACTGCTCCCTACCCGGCGCTGGGCGTTGACAGCAACGGCACCGTCAAAACGCTGAGCACCGGCCCCAATGCCAGCCCGACCCTGCGCAGCGACCTGCGCAATGCCCACACCGTGAGCGCCCAAGCCGGCACCCTGACACTGAACGGCACCACGGCTGCTCTCCGACACGCAGCAGAAGCAGGCCAGCTCGCAGCAGATACTGCTTACTTTTCAAAAGGATTCCACGCAGCCCCCTGCGGCCTACTTGCTCACGCAAACCACCTACACCAGCGGCAGCCCGCAGCCCGTCAACTATGCCAATAACTCCTAGCACCGCTGGCAGCAGCAAGCACACTGCCAGCACCTTTGCTGATGCCCACCTTTAGTACCTTGGCGCAGGCTTCTCTTTTCACCAATATCAACTGGTTTCCCGTATTATCTGCATGGAAAAGCTCTTTAACACGCAATACGTCAACATCTCTTTGCACAGCACAACCCACAAAACCATTGAGCTGCACTGGCTCGACTTTGTGCCCAGTGCCGACTTTCGCGCCACTATGCTGGAGTTGCTGCGCTTGGCCCGCCTGCACCGCGCCCATGCCTGGGTAGCAGATAACCGCCTGATTCGGGCCTTGCGCCCGGCTGACTTGGAGTGGGCTGGTGCCGACATCATCCTGCCCATGGGCAAGCTGGGTGTGCGCCGCCTGGCCATCGTTGAGTCGCAGGATGCCATGAACCGCATGGGGGTTAATGCGATGCTAGCCACCACTATTCCCAACACGGAGCTTACCAACCACTATTTCCCTACCATCGAGGAAGCCCGCGCCTGGGCTACACAGCCCTTCTAGTCCTATGCGCACGTTACTCTCTTTCCCTTACCTGAACCTGTGCCTGTATGAGGGCTCCGTGCCCGTTCTGGAGTTGGAATGGCTACGCTACGCCAACAGCGCCGATTTTCGAGCCGCTGCCCTGCAGGCCCTGCACTTCACCCAGCAGTACCACGTCCAGGGCTGGGTGGCCGACGACCGCCAATTAGGTGCTGTCCGCCCCCGCGACTTGGAGTGGGCCGCGCACACCATCTTGGTCCCGCTCGGCCAGCACGGGCTCAAGCGCTTTGCCCAGCTCGAGCCGCTGGACGCACTCAACCGCCGCACTGTCGGCGCTATGTACATCAGTACCCAGCCCAGCCTGCAGTTCGAGCACCGTCATTTTGACGACCTCGCCCAAGCCCGCCTCTGGGCCAGTGGTGAGGCATAATCCTATCCTGGCTACTTGCCGGGGGCTCCCGCGAGAGCCTGCTGCTGGAAGACCAGGAAATAGTGGGCCGCCTGCGGGCGCAGGCTCCCTTCTGGCTGCTACCGCACACCCTCATCACGTAGGCGCGTAAGTACTTAGTTAAGTATAGATTATTCAGGGTTTCAGTTTTGCGGTCGTTGTTCCGGTCTGCCCGCCCTAGGCGGTCTGACCGGCTGCCGAAAGAACTCAGCTCAGGCGCTTTTCTGACTGCGCCAGCGGCAGCCGGTCAGACCGCCTAGGGCGGGCGGGCAGACCGGAACAACGACCGCAAAATCGAAACCCTGAACAGGCTCGTAGTCAGCCATAAGTAAACGTACGTTTACTTATGGCTGACTACTTAGCGGCGTGTTTCGGCTGCAAGGCATTTTCGCCCTGCTGGTGCTGCTGTACCACTTGGGCGTGCCCCAGCCGCAGCTGGTGCGCCTCTACCGGCACCTCATCCGCCAGGGCAAGCTGTAGCCGTTGGCCAGGTAATGAGCCGCATTGGGTAAGTGGGCCGTAGCTTGCCGGCCCCCACTCGCTTGCTATGTCCTCTTCTACTGATACTCCCGAGCAACTGCTCATATTTGCCCGCGAGCCGGTACTGGGCCGCGTCAAAACCCGCCTCGCCGCCGGCATTGGTGCTGAAGCCGCGCTGGCAGTGTACCGCGAACTGCTGGCCCTGACCGCCGCCGCCGTAGCCGCCGCGCAATTGCCCGCTACCGTGTGGCTGGCCGAAGCCCCCTTCCCTCCTACCGCCCCCGCCGCGCCCCGGCCCGAGTGGCCGGGCCTGCCCTGGCGCGTGCAGCCGGCGGCCGACTCGCTCGGCACCCGGATGGCCGACGCCTTCGCCGAGGCGTTCGCGGGCGGCGCGGCGCGGGTAGTCATCATCGGCACCGACTGCCCCGGCCTGAGCGCGGCACTGCTGCGCCAGGCATTCGAGCACCTAACCACCCACGACCTGGTGCTGGGCCCCGCCGACGACGGAGGCTATTACCTGCTAGGAATGAACAAGCTGCACCCCGAGCTATTTGGCAACAAGAAATGGAGCACCGCCACCGTGCTGCCCGATACCTTGGCCGATGCCGCCCGCCTGCACCTGCGCGTGGCCCAGCTGCCCACCCTGCACGACGTTGATTCGGCCCAGGACTTGGCCACCTGGCGCGGAGAGTAATGGGTAGGGTCGTTCTGATGGCTCACCTCGCCCTCTAGCCCCCTCTCCCGTGGAGAGGGGGAACTAGCTTCTAGTGCTAGAAAACTAGAGACTAGTTCTCCCTCTCCACGGGAGAGGGGGCTAGGGGGCGAGGTGAGCCATCAGAACGACCAACCCGCGCATTCACCCCCACCTCCCACGCCGCCCAGGCCAGCACGCCCGCGTACTCAAGCGTTAGAAAGACCGCGCTTTCTGTGTAGGCGCTGGTGCGGTAGGCCGCGTACGAAAGCACCACCAGGCCCGCCCACCCGCGGGCGTAGCGTAGCGGCGAAAAACAGCTGAGCCCCACCAGCGGCACCAGGTACCACGGATGCACGGTGGTAGCCAGCGCGAAGTACCCGCTTAGCGTGACCAGCAGCAAGTGCGGCAGCCGGGCCAGCGGGGGCCGCGCCTCGCGTTGCGCCAGCCACCCGGTCAGGCCCAGCGCGGCCAGGCCCAGCAGGGGCCCAAGCACGCCCACCGGGTCGTACCCCACCAGCCACTGGCCCGCCGCCCGCAACAAGTAAAACACGCCGGCATTGAACTCGAAGTAGTGGAAATACAGCCCCAGGCTCTGGCCGATGTGTAGCAGCAGCTGCCACGACACGTAGGGCACAAACAGCATCCCCAGCCACCCCAGCAGCCCGGCCCCAAACCCCCAAAAGCGCCGCCAGCCCAGGTGCCGGGCCAGCAGCGGCAGCGCCAGCAGCGGCAGCAGCTTGGTGGCTACAGCCAGCGCCAGCGCGCCGGCGGCCCAGTACCGGCGGCCCCGCAGCAGCAGGCCCCCCGTGAGCAGCAGCCAGGCCACCACTACGCCTTCCATGTGCACGTTGCCCACCGCCTCCACTACCACCAGTGGGTGCAGCAGGTAGCCCAGGGCGCGGCGGGCCGGCCAGCCGGTCAGGGGCAACAGCCAGAGCAGCAGGGCCGCCGCGCCCGCATCGGCTAGCAGCAGGGTGGCTCGCACCACCACCAGAAAGCCCGTTTGGGAGGTAGGAAAGGCCGTGGCGGCCCCCTGGTACAGCCACTGGCACACGGGGGGGTATACGGAGAAATAGTCGGGCGAATTCAGGTGCGGGAAGATGCGGCGCAGCTCTGGCAGGGCCCCGGCGGCGGGCGCTACGCCCGCCGCCGGGGCGGGGCGGGCCAGCTCGGCCAGCAGCTGCCGGGGCGTGTGGGCAAACGGGCTGATGCCGTGGCTGGCCAGCAGTCCGTCCCAGCGAAAACGGTAGAAGTCGTCGGACAGCGCCGGGGTGGCCGGCAGCCACAGCAGTCGCACCAGCAGCGCCGCGCCCAGCCCCCAGCGCAGCGGCAGCCGCGTGTGCAGCAGCCACGCGTAAGCGGCCCCCGCTACCGCAAACAAGGCCAGCAGCTGCCCAAAATGCGACCGGGGAGTAGCGTAGGCCAACACCCAGTAGGCCGCGCCGGTAAGCCCCAGCGCCAGCAGCTGGCTGGCTCGTAGCCAGGCGGGAGCCGGCAGCGGGGCGGTAGCCGGCCCGGCGGCGGAGAAAGACGGATTTACCAATACTTAAAGATGGTCCACAGAATTTTGTAGCCGGCCCCCAGCGTGCCCCGCACCGTGCCCGATACCTTGCTCACCCCGATGCGGCGGCGGTAGCGCACGGGCACTTCCAGCACGCGCAAGCCCTGGCGGGCCGCTTTTATTTGCATCTCCACCGTCCAGCCATAGTTGGTATCGGCCATGCCCAGGCGGGCCAGGGCATCGGCCCGAATGGCCCGGAAAGGCCCCAGGTCGGTGTGGGTGCCGCCGTAGCGCAGGCGCAGCAGCCGCGTGGCCAGCCAGTTGCCAAACCGCTGCTGCGGCAGCAACGCGCCGCGCTCGCGCACGCCCAGCGCCCGCGAGCCGATAACCAGCTCGGCCGCCCCGCTCAGCAAGGGGGCCAGCAGCTCGGGCATCTGCTCGGGAAAATCGGAGTGGTCGCCGTCGAGAAACACCAGAATATCCGGGGTTTGGCCGGGGGGCTGCGCGGCGTAGTAAGCCAGGCCGGCCAGGCAGGCTTGGCCGTAGCCGGGGCGCGGCTCGGCTAGTACCGTGGCCCCGGCGGCGCGGGCGGCAGCGGCGGTGTGGTCGGTCGAGGCATTGTCTACCACCACCACTTCCTGCACCAGCCCGGCCGGAATCTCGCTTAGCACCAGCGCAATGGACTGCGCCTCGTTGTGGGCCGGGATGAGTACGCCGATGCGCAGAGTAGAGTCAGCCAAGAGGAAACGAGGTGGCGGTGACCCGCGTGAAGGAAAGCATTGGTGTAAAAGCTACGCTGCCTGGCAATCGAAAGGCGGGCGTACTTACGTAGGTGCAGGTTGGGCGGGCGGGGTCGCCCTCCGCGGGTTACCTCACCCCCTAGCCCCCTCTCCAAAAAAGAGGGGGAACTAGCGCTAGTTTTTAGCTCTAGCACTAGAAACTGGTTCCCCCTCTTTTTTGGAGAGGGGGCTAGGGGGTGAGGTAATCGTGGGAGCGATGGCAATACTTACGTAGCAGCGGCCAGGCGCGGCAGTTTTGGCGTTCATTTGTTCTTATGCACCTTGTAATTATTGGCAACGGCATTGCGGGCGTCACGGCGGCCTGCACCGCCCGGCGGCTGGCCCCGGCGGCGCGCATCACGCTGGTGTCGGCCGAAAGCGCGCACCACTACTCGCGCCCGGCCCTGATGTACCTCTACCTGGGCCACCTGCGCTACGCCGACGTGAAGCCCTACGCCGACTGGTTCTGGGCCGAAAACCGCCTGGACCTGCTGCAAGCCGAAGCCACTGGCCTCGACCCCGCCGCCCACATCGTGCAGCTAGCCACCGGCAAAACTCTGACCTACGACCGCCTGCTGCTGGCTACCGGCTCGGTGAGCCGCTTCTTCGATTGGCCCGGCCAGCAGCTGCGCGGCGTGCAGGGCCTCTACGGCCTGCCCGACCTCGCCCAGATGGAGCGCGACACGCAGGGCATCCGGCAGGCCGTGGTGGTGGGCGGCGGCCTGATTGGCGTAGAGCTGGCCGAAATGCTGCACGCCCGGGGCATTGCCGTAAAGCTGCTGGTGCGCGAGCCTCACTACTGGGCCTCGGTGCTGCCCCCCGAAGAAGCCGCGTTGGTGGCGCAGCAAATAATTCATCAAGGCATTGACTTACAGTTTATTACCGAGTTACGGGAAATCCTCGGCGATGCCGATGGCCGGGTGCGCGCCGTGGTAACCACGGCCGGCCGCAAGCTGCCCTGCCAGTGGGTGGGCCTGGCCACGGGCGTGGTGCCCAACTGCGCCCTGGCCCAGGCGGCGGGCCTTGATACCGACCGGGGCATCCTGGTAGATGAGCTGCTGCGCACCAGCGCGCCCGACGTGTACGCGGCCGGCGACTGCGCGCAGCACCGCCGGCCCGCCCCCGGCGAGGCGGCCGTGGAGCAGCTTTGGTACACCGGCCGGCAGCAGGGCGAAACGGCAGCCCAGGCCATTTGTGGCATCCCCACCCCCTACCAGCGCGGCGTGTGGTTTAATTCGGCCAAGTTTTTTGCCCTCGACTACCACACCTACGGCCGCGTGCCGGCCCGGCCCGAAGCGGGCACGGCCTCCTTTTGCTGGCAGCACCCCGGCGGGGGCCACTTGCTGCGCATCAATTTTCGGCCCACCGAAAACTGCGCCGTTACGGGCCTCAATGCCCTGGGCCTGCGCCAGCGCCACGCAGTGTGGGAGCGGTGGCTGCGCGAAAAAACACCGGTCCAAACGGTGCTCAGCGAGCTGGGCGCCGCCAACTTCGACCCCGAGTTTTTCCGGCGGCACGAGGCGGATATTCGGCGCGAATTTGTTCGGCAGTTTCCCGAGTTGCCCCTGGCGGCGGTGCCGCGCCGGGGGCTGCTGGCCCGGTTTGGCCGGTAGGCTGGGCGGCTTTATGGCGCGGGCCTCTGGCCCGTGCCGGCTTTCTGCGGGCCTCCGGCCCGCACGGGGAGGGCGAAATCGTTCGGAAATCGTTCGAGCGTTGCAGGCCAGAGGCCTGCGGAAAGTCGGCACGGGCCAGAGGCCCGCGCCAAGTACGTAACAGCTTCTTACTTCTACCTGATTCTATGCAAACCTCCACCCCGCCCGCCCTGGCGCTTACTGCGCCTCCCGAGGCTTCGCCGCTCGAAAAAACCGCCCTGGCTGCCGTGGCGCTGGGGCTGCTGGCCCTGCTGCTGGCGGCGGCCGACGCCGATGCGGGCCGCGCCCGCGTCAGCTTGTACGCGGCCCTGGCGCTGGTGAGCGGCGGCACGCTGGCCTGGAGCTGGCTCGCCTTCGGGCGCGGCGACGGGAGCTGGCACCCGCACTTTTTGTGGCGGCGGGCCAGCACCAGCCGGGGCGCGGTGGCCTGGGTAACGGGCCTGGTGCTCACCGGCTTCTACGTGGTGCTTTACTGGTGGCCCGGCTTGCTCGAAAACCTCATTCGGCCCCTCGACCCGTTTAGCCAGTGGCTGCGCCACCGGCCCGCCGACCAGTGGTTTCTCTACGGCACGTTCTACACGCTGGCCGTGCTGCTGATGGGCGGCCGGGCGCTGGGCAAATACCGCGCGTCGCCCTACCACCTGGCCCGCACCGGCTCGGTCATGTTCTTTCAACTAGGCTTTGGCTTCCTGGTGCCGGGGCTGCTGCTGGCCTTGCAGCAGCCGGAGCTGTATTTCACGTATTTCTGGCCCCTGAAATACGACTACCTTTTCCCCGACACCGTGGGAAAGCTGCTGCACGACGGCGGCCTGGGCGCGTTCATGGTGTTCTGGGGCACATCGCTCTCGTTCGTGGCAACGCCGGTGCTCACTTATTTTTTTGGCAAGCGCTGGTACTGCGCCTGGGTGTGCGGCTGCGGCGGCCTGGCCGAAACCGCCGGCGACCCCTACCGCCACCTCTCCGACAAAAGCCGCCAGGCCTGGCGCTGGGAAGTGCGCCTCATCTACCCCATTCTGGGGCTGATAGTGGCGCTCACGGCCCTGCTTTGGGTGGGCGCTTCGGGGGCGGTGCCGGCGCTGCACGCGGTTACGGGGCCGCTGGCGCAGTTCTACGGCTTCGTTATCGGTAGCGTGTTTTCGGGCGTTATCGGGGTAGGGTTTTACCCCTTGCTGGGCAGCCGGGTATGGTGCCGCTTCGGCTGCCCGATGGCCGCTTACCTGGGCTTGCTGCAAAAGCACTTCTCGCGCTTCCGCATCAGCACCAACGGCGGGCAGTGCATCTCGTGCGGCAACTGCTCCAACGCCTGCGAAATGGGCATCGACGTAAAGCAGTACGCCCAACGCGGCGAGCCCATCATCCGGGCGGCCTGCGTGGGCTGTGGCCTGTGCAGCACCGCCTGCCCCCGCGGCGTACTCAACCTGGAAAACGGCCCCCGCGCCGGCCGCTATGCCGCCTCCCCCCTCATTCACCGCGACGCGGTACGGATTCTGTAGGGCGAGTGGGGTCGCCCTCCGCGTACGCCTCACCCCCTAGCCCCCTCTCCGAAAAGGAGAGGGGGAACTAGTTTTTAGCTCTAAAAAGCTATGTGCTAAAACTAGAGCTAGTTCCCCCTCTTTTTTGGAGAGGGGGCTAGGGGGTGAGGCGCCCACGGAGGGCGACCCCACTCGCCCTACGCCAAACGCTTACACTATGCTGGTTTTAGAAGCCGGGCTGCTCGTGCTCTACGGGCTGAGCCTGGTATTTATGGGAGGCTTCAGTTGCACCCAATGGCAACTCACGCGCCTGGCACGGGGGGCTGCCCCGGCCCCGGTGCCTGCTGTGCCCAGCACCTGGCCTACCGTGCTGGTGCAGTTGCCGGTGTTTAATGAGCGGGCGGTGGTGGCGCGCATCATCGATGCGGCGGCGGCGCTCGATTATCCGACTGAGCAACTTACTATTCAGTTGCTTGATGATTCTACTGACGAGCGTAGTGTGGCGCTGGCCGCCGCCCGCGTGGCCCACTACCAGGCGCGGGGCCTGCGCATCGACCATGTGCGCCGGCCTGGTCGCCAGGGCTACAAAGCTGGGGCGCTGGCCCACGGCCTGACTGTTAGCAGCGACGAGTTCGTGGCCATTTTCGATGCCGACTTTGTGCCGGAGCCGGACTTTCTGCGGCGCACCCTGCCCTACTTCACCAGCCGCGACATCGGGATGGTGCAAACCCGCTGGGGCCACCTTAACGAGCAGGCGTCGCTGCTCACGCGCCTCCAGGCATTTGGCCTGAATGCGCACTTTCTGGTGGAGCAGGTGGGGCGGCAGGCGGGCGGGCATTTCCTTAACTTCAACGGCACGGGCGGGGTGTGGCGGCGCGCCTGCATCGCGGACGCCGGCGGCTGGCAGGCCGACACCCTCACCGAAGACCTCGACCTGAGCTACCGCGCGCAGTTGCGCGGCTGGCGCTTTCGCTACCTCCCGCAGGTGGTGGCCCCCGCCGAATTGCCCGCCCGGCTCGATGCCCTGCGCTCGCAGCAGTTTCGCTGGAACAAGGGCGCGGCCGAAACTGCCCGCAAGCACCTCGGCCGGGTGTGGCGTACGCCGGGCCTGCCGCTGGCTACCCGGCTGCACGCCACGTTTCACTTGCTCAACAGCACGGTGTTTGCCGTCGTCTTGCTAATGGCCGTGCTCAGCGGGCCCGTGGCCGTGGTGCGGGCCCGCCGCCCCGAGTTTGAGCTGGTGTTTCGGCTGGCGGCGGGGTTTGGGCTGGCGCTGCTGCCCCTCACGTATTACTACTACACGGCCTGGCAGCTGGCGGGGGCCGGGGCCGGGCGGCGCTGGTTTTTGCCCACGTTCCTGCTTTTTCTGGCGCTTTCCATGGGCCTAGCCCTGCACAACGCCCGCGCCGTGCTGCTGGGACTTTTGCGCCGGCCCTCGCCCTTCGTGCGCACACCTAAGCAAGGCTCAGCCACTGAAGCTACTGCTACTACTGAGCCAACGCCCCGCAAACCAGGGCCGTGGCCGCTGGCCGAAGGCTTGCTCACGCTTTACTTTCTGGCCGGGCTGGGCGTGAGCTGGCACTATGGCGGCTACGGCCTGCTGCCTTTTCAGTTGCTGCTGGTCACGGGTTTTGGCACGCTTACGTACTATGCCCTTCGGCAGCGGGCGGCGTAAGCAGTAGCGCCCATCTTTTCTTTGAGCCTGTTTGCGAAATCGGTTCTGAAGTCGTTGTCCGGTCTGACCGCCCTAGGCGGTCTGACCGGCTGCCACAAGAATATCCATAACCAGCTACTTGAACGGCCCAAGCGGTAGCCGGTCAGACCGCCTAGGGCGGTCAGACCAGAACAACGACCTCAGAACCGATTTCGCAAACAGCTTCCTTAAATAATTTGCCATGCGCCTGCTTATTGCCCGATTGGCAACCGTGCTGCTGACTGGCCTGGCGGCCTGCCAGGGCCGCCAGGCCAACGCGCCGCCTACTACCAACCCGCTTTACTCGGCCATGCTGCGGGGGCTGCTCAAAGAGTCGGTGCCCTTCGTGAGCGTGGCGCAGCTACAGCGCCAGCCCGCCCCGGTGCTGCTCGATACTCGTGCCCCGGCCGAGTTTGCCGTCAGCCATTTGCGCGGGGCGCGGTGGGTGGGGTACGACTCGTTTTCCCTGGCTGAAATGCGCGGCTTGCCCCTCGATACGCCTATTGTGGTGTATTGCTCGGTGGGAGCGCGCAGCGAAAAAATCGGAGCGCAGCTGCAACGCGCCGGGTATACGCACGTGCGCAACCTTTACGGCGGCCTGTTCGAGTGGGTCAATGAGGGCCAGCCGGTCGTGACCACCCACGACGCTCCTACCGACAAGGTGCATCCCTACTCGCCGGCCTGGGGCCTGTGGCTGAAGCGGGGCCAGCCGGCATACGAGTAGGCCAGCTAGGGCAGCAGGCGGATGATAAAGTTTTTGAGCGGGTTCTTCTTGATAATGGTAACCAGTTGGCCATTAACGTACTGATACTCGTCTCCGTGACCGTCGCGGGTAGCTTGGTACGTAGTCCCCTTGCCCCGGCTTAGCGCGAAGTAGTCGCCGAAGTACTCGGCAAAGGCGCGGTCTTGGCCCGTAGGCTCGCCAAAAAACATGTTCGTGACGGCGTAGCGAATGGGCTGCGTTTCAGTTGCCTGGTAGTGGTGTTTGTACTGGTCGGCCACGATGTCGTAGTGGTCGCCTTTCCACTCAGCCCGCGAGTTGAAATCACCCTGGTTTGTGTGTGCCTCTACCGTCGAGAGCAGCAGCTGCCCGTTGCAAAAGTGGTTGGTTACCTGGTAGTAAATCTTGAGGTGGTAAAAGAGAAAATTCACTTTCACGTCGCTCACCAGCACATACGTCACATCAGGCCCCACTGCCGCCTGGCGGGTAGCCGTCATGGTGCCCACCCGAATGCCCGCCACCTCGATGCCGTAGCGGCGGGTTTCGGCCGCCGCCGGCTTAGGCGCTTGCGCCAGCGTGGCCAATGGCAGGGCGCTGAGCAGAAGCAGAGCGGATGGAGACATGGTATTTTAAAGGAATAAAAGGATAAGAAAGAACGTCATGCTGAGCTTGCCGAAGCATCTCTACTGAACGACACCCGAATGGCGTGGTAGAGATGCTTCGGCAAGCTCAGCATGACGTTCTTTTTCAACAATCAACCCAACTGCCTAACAGCAACCGCCCCCATCGTAGTGGTACGTGGAGGGCGAGATGAACACGTCGTCGCGGCCCAGGGCGGCCAGGGCTCCGGCGGTTTTGTCGCACACGGCCAGCGGCTGGTTTTGCATGAGCACGTGGCCTTTGTGGTCATCCAGGTACTCATCGGGGCCGTAGTAGATGGCGGTGCGGCCCGTGAAAATGCATGGGCCATCGGCCGGCATGGGGTCTTTGATGGCGCACACCTCCACGCTCTCAATGTAAATAAGCTCCTTGGTGGCGTAGTGTTGTGGCGAAAGCACGCGGTAGGCGCGCTTGGCGCGCACCTCCACGGTGCCGAAGCCGACTTCGGTTATCAGGTTCAAGTACTCTTGCAGGGGCAGCGAGCCGGTGAGGCAGAGGGCGCGCAGGCGCTCGTCGGCGCGTAGCTCGTCGCTCATGGGCTGCTCGCAGGTGGGGTCCGACATCACGAGGCGGCCGTGGGGCTTGAGCACGCGGTATGTTTCCTGCAGGGCCCAGCGCAAGTCGTCGATTTTGAAGATGTTGAACAGGCAGTTTTGGGCAGCCACATCTACGCTCTCGTCTTCCACGGGCAGGTGCAGGGCATCGCCGGCGCGCAGGTCCACGAAGTTGCTTTCAAACCAATCGTTCTGGTTTTCAGCTTCCTGCATGTTGTCCCGCGAGGCGTCGAGCATCTCGCTCACCACATCTACGCCAATTACGGCACCCGGCCGGCGGCTGAAATAAGCAAACTGGAGCAGCTCCATGCCGCCGCCCACGCCCACGTAAAGCACGGTGGGGCTGTTGGTGAGGTCGCGCGGGTTCACGGTACTGCCGCAGCCGTAGTTCATGGATAGCATCCGCTGCGGAATTTTGAGGCCGGGCAGCTGCCACACGGGGTTCGTGGTGCAGCAAAGGCCCACCTGGGGCTCCTGAGCCGCCTGGCGGTACACGTCGGCGGTGGTATCTAAGTAGCTCATGTGGGGGGTAAAGGCTTGGGTTAAGGGGTAAGAAGCTGTTTAAGTTAACTCAAGAGGTTGATTTTACCAAGACTTGAGACGTTAGACACGAGACATTAGACATTTTTCTAACATGAAATTGGTCTAATGTCTCGTGTCTAACGTCTCAAGTCTTGGTAAAAACTAACTTAAACAGCTTCTAAGGTATGTTGGGTTGATTTTATGTTTACTACATGTCGCCCTCCGCGTGGGGCCGGGGGTGGGGCCCCACGCGGAGGGCGACATGTAGTAAACATAAAATCCGCGCTAACGCACCCGTTACTGCTGGTTTAGCTGCCAGTTGTAGTCGAGGTACGTAATCTTGGTGCTGCCGTCGATTTTGGTGCTGGCGTAGCGGTTTACCCACTGCACCACCGACTGGTCGTTCTTCTGCCAGTCGCCTTCGTACCAGTCGAAATACTTGGAAAGCTGGGCGGCCGGCTTGCTGATTTTATTCTTAGCCGGGTTGTTCAGGAAATCGTGGCCCTGGTCGTCCAGCTGCTTGTCGAGCGAGGCGGCGGCGTAGGCCTCGTTGCGCAGGCGCGGGCACGACATCGACGCGCACACCAGCGCAAAGTGAATGCGGGGGTCGTTGTATTTCTTGCGCAGGATGCCGTGCTCGATGTTGTCGAGGCTCATCTTCTCGCCGCCGATGCTGAAAAACTTGGCCGCCCACGGCGTGGTCACGAACGGAATCTTGATTTTCGAGCCGATGTCCTTGATGCTTTGCACCGGGTAGTGGTCGAGGATGAGCCGAATGGTGAAGGCGTTGTAGGCATTTATCCAGTACGTCATCTGGTCGGCCTTGCTCCAGCTGGCGGCGGGCGGGGTTTTGCTCAACTGGTCGAGGTACTGGTTGAATACTTTCTCATCGGCTTTAAAACCTTTGTAATCAACCAATCCCTGCGCGTTAACGTACTTTTTCAGCAGGCGGTCGTAGGCGCTGTGGTCTACGAGGGGCCCGGTGGCCGCTTCGGCGTAAACCGGGGTAGGCACGGGGTTGAGGCCGGGTACCACTACGGCCAGTGCCGTGAGCGTGCCGACGGCCAGCACCAAGGCCGCGAGGGTGGAAGTCTTCATAAGCTTGTTCATCGGGGCCATATACGGCAGATGGCCCGGCCAAAGATTGCCGGGCAGCAAACTAGCGGGGGCAGCAACTTCGTAGGCTATGGAAGTGACCGGGTGCGGCGCGTTCGGGTCACCCTTACCTTAGCAGCCCCGCCGCCACTCCCAGCTTATGACGCTAAGCGTAATCATCCCGACCTACAACGAAGCCGCCAACATCGGCCGCCTGGTGGCCGACCTGCGCCGCTACGCCCCGGCCGGCGCGGTCGAACTGCTGGTGGTGGATGCGGGCAGCCCCGATGGCACGGCCGAGGTGGCGCGGCAGGCGGGCGCCACGGTGCTGCGCTCGCCCCGGCCCGGCCGCGCCGCCCAAATGAACTACGGCGCGCAACAGGCTACCGGCGAGCTGCTGTATTTCGTGCACGCCGACGTGGGCATTCACCCCGACTACGTGGCTACGCTGCGGGCCGCCGTGGCGCAGGGGCACGAGGCCGGCTGCTACCGGTTTCGGTTCGATTCGGGGCACCCACTGCTGCGCCTCAACAGCTACGGCACGCGCTTCAAGGGCATCATGAGCCGGGGCGGCGACCAGACGCTGTTCATCACGCGGGCGCTGTTCGAGCGGCTGGGCGGCTTCAACGAGCGGTTTGTCATCATGGAGGACTTCGAGATTATCCAGCGCATTCGCAAAACAGCCAGCTTCTACATCGTGCCCGAAGACGTGGTGGTGTCGGCCCGCAAGTACGAAACCAACGGCTGGCTGCGGGTGCAACTGGCTAACCTGACGGCCTTTACACTATTCTTTTTGCAGGTATCGCCCCCGCGCATTGCCCGCACCTACAAGGCCCTGCTCAACTACCGCTGATGCTGCCCCGCGTACTGGTGACTGGTGCCAACGGCTTCCTGGGCCGCCACCTGGTGGCGGAGCTGCTGCAACGCGGCTACCCCGTGCGGGCGCTGGTGCGGCCGGGCGGCGGCGGGGGCGGGCCGCTGCCGCCGTTGCAGTCGCTGCCTATTGAAGTGTGCGAGTTTAATTTAGCTCAGCATGGCAAAAAGTCTGGGCCAAGCTATTTGGTTGATGGCTGCGGAGCTATTATTCATGCGGCTGCCCTGGCCCAGGTGAACCCTGCCCGCAACCGAGCCATGTGGGCGGCTAACCTCGGCGGCACCGAGCGGGTGCTACGTTTGGCGCGGAAGGCGCGAGTCAGTCGCTTCGTGTACGTAGGCACGGCCAACGTCTTCGGCTTCGGCTCCCAGGCCCGGCCCGGCGACGAAACTTGCCCCTACGCCGGCCGCCGCTACGGCCTCGACTACATGGACAGCAAGCACGCCGCTACCGCCCTCGTGCTGCGAGCCGTGGCCCGCGAGCAGCTGCCCGCCGTGCTGGTGCACCCCACGTTTATGCTCGGCCCCGGCGATGCCAAACCCACCTCCAACGCCCTGCTGCTGGAGCTGTACCGGGGCCGCATGCCCGGCTACCCGCTGGGCGGCAAAAACTACGTGCACGTGCAGGATGTGGCCGTGGCTACCGTGAACGCGCTGCACCAGGGCCGCGTGGGCGAGTCCTACATCCTGGGCAATGCCAACCTGAGCTACCGCGAGGCGTTCCGGCTGATGGCCGGTGTGCTGGGAGTAGCCCCGCCGCGCTGGCCGCTGCTGCCCCCGCTGGCCAATTTCTACGGCGTACTCTGCGACCTGCAAGCCCGCTTCACCGGCCGCCCCGCCCCAGTCAATTCGGCGATGGTGGCCGTGGCCAACGACGGCCACTACTTCTCCGCCGCCAAGGCCCGCGCCGAGTTGGGGCTGCCCCAAACGCCCATCGTTCAAGCCGTGGCCGACGCCTTTGCCTGGTTTAAAGCACACCACTATGTTTGATGCTACCCTGACCGGCCCGGCTGGCCCCTTTGCGGGCCAGGTAGCCCTCGTCACCGGCTCCGAGTCGGGCATTGGCCGCGAAACCGCCCGCGCCCTCTGCCGGCAAGGGGCCGCCGTGGTCTTGAACGGCCGCCAGCCCGAGCGCCTCGAACAAACCCGGCAGGCCCTGGCGGCCGAAGGCTTCCGGGTGGTCAGCTGCGTGGCCGACGTTACGGACTACGCGGCCTGCGAGCGCCTCATCGGCACGGCCATCCAGCACTTTGGCCGGCTCGATATTTTGGTTACCAATGCCAGCATCTCGATGCGGGCCTACTTTGCCGACATGCAGCCCGACGTATTCCGGCAAGTGCTTGACAGCAACGTATATGGCTCGGTGTATCCGCTCAAGGCGGCCCTGCCGCACTTGCTTGCAACGCGGGGCAGTGTCACGTTCATTTCCTCTATCTCGGCCCTCAACGGCATGCCTAGCGGCTCGGCGTACTGCGCCGGCAAGGCGGCCCTGGCTAACCTCGCCCACACCCTGCGCCTTGAGCTGGACGCTACCGGGATGCATTTCGGCGTGGTGCACATCGGCTTCACCCAAAACGACCCCGACAAGCGCGTGCTCGATGCGGCTGGTCAGCCCGTGCCCATCGCGCACCGCCCCCCGCGCTGGCAAAAGTCGCAGGCCGAGGTAGCCGCTAGTATCTTGCAGCACATCCGGCGGCGGCGGCGGCGCACGGTCATTTCGGCCCTGGGCCGCCTCATTCTGGTGGTGCACACGCTCTGGCCCCGGCTGGGCGACTGGGTAGTGCTGGTCTCACAGCGGCGGATGCGCAACTTCTACGAGTAGGCCGCCGGCCCGGCCCTCAATCTGGCAATCCCGCTTTTTTCGTACCCTTTTAAAAAAACCCAACATGGAAACCTACTACGACCCCGCCGACCTCAAGAAATTCGGCAACATTGGCGAGTTCCAAAAGGAATTTGCCGACAAATTCTTCGCTTACTACGGTGCCGTATTTGCTGAAGGCGCCCTCACGGCCCGCGAAAAATCCCTTATCGCCCTGGCCGTGTCCCACGCCGTGCAGTGCCCCTACTGCATCGACGCCTACTCGGCCGATACCCTCGAAAAGGGCTGCACCGAGTCCGAAATGATGGAAGCCGTGCACGTAGCCGCCGCCATCCGCGGCGGGGCCACGCTGGTACACGGCGTGCAGATGATGAACAAGGTGAAGGAATTATCGATGTAGGTGGGCCTGTTGTGGGGGTCGTTCTCCGCGTTGTTCAACGACACCTCACCCCCTAGCCCCCTCTCCAAAAAAGAGGGGGAACTAGTCTCTAGTCCTAGAGCTAAAAACTAGAGCTAGTTCCCCCTCTTTTTTGGAGAGGGGGCTAGGGGGTGAGGTCAGCGCGGAGGGCGACCCCACCTGCGCAACAGCAGATGCCTACTTAAAATCCTTATTGCCAGCTATTTCCTTACATGATAAAATCCCTCAAGGCCACCGGCAACCAGCTGGCCGACTCTGCCTTTCAGCTTACCGTGCTGCGCCAGGAGGTGGTGGATGTGCTGCACCTGCCCACTTTCCACGCCAAGATGAAGGACGCGGGCCTGTTTCCGCTCACGCCGGTGGCCCCGGCGGTGCTGCAAATCAACGTGGGCAAGATGTGCAATCAGGTGTGCAAGCACTGCCACGTCGATGCCGGCCCCGACCGCAAGGAAATCATGACCCGCGAAACGATGCAGCTCTGCCTCAATGCGCTGGCGCAGAGCACCATCCCGACGGTAGACCTCACGGGCGGCGCGCCGGAGATGAACCCCGATTTCCGGTGGTTTGTGGAGGAAATCAGCAAGCTGGGCCGCAAGGTGCTGGTGCGCTGCAACCTCACCATAATCGTGGCGAATAAGAAGTACCACGACCTACCCGAGTTTTTTAAAAAGCACGGCGTGGAGGTAGTCAGCTCGCTGCCCTTTTACTCGGCCGATAAAACCGACCGCCAGCGCGGCGACGGCGTGTTTGCCGACTCCATCCGGGCGCTGCAAATGCTGAATGCCGTGGGCTACGGCCAGCCCGGCAGCGGCCTGGTGCTGAACCTGGTGTATAACCCGGCCGGGGCGTTTATGCCCGGCCCGCAGGCCGCCTTGCAGCGGCAGTTCAAGCAGGCGCTGGCCAAGGATTTCGGCATCGTCTTCAACGACCTGTTTGCCATCACCAACCTGCCGGTGAGCCGCTTCCTCGACTACCTCGTGGAGTCGGGCAACTACGCGGGCTACATGGAAAAGCTCGTGAACGCCTTCAACCCCACGGCCGCAGCCGGCGTGATGTGCCGCGACACCATTTCGGTGGGCTGGGACGGCGGCCTCTACGACTGCGATTTCAACCAGATGCTCGACCTGCACGTGGCCAGCACCAGCCAGCACATCCGCGATTTCGACGCGGCGGCGCTCGCCCAGCGGCCCATCGTGCTCAACCAGCATTGCTACGGCTGCACGGCTGGGGCGGGCTCCAGCTGCGGCGGCACGGTTGCTTAAATGCTCGGCACTGACTGTCAACTCATTAATTATCGACACTTGCATCGTTCTAATGAGCGCCTCACCCCCCAGCTCCCTCTCCGAAAAGGAGAGGGGAGCCACAGCGGCGCGGTACTGCTATAGTCAGGCTCCCCCTCTCCTTTTCGGAGAGGGGGCCGGGGGGTGAGGCGCCCAGCAGAACGATACGCCTAAACTGCTTAAGCACTTGCTTATGAGAACACTACGCCATTGCCTGCTGGCTGAAGCGCTGGGCACGGCCATTTTACTGTTGTTCGGCACGGGCGCGGCCGTGGTGGATGAGCAGACGCACGCCTTGGGCCACGGTGGCGTGGCGGCGGCCTTCGGGCTGGTGGTGCTGGTACTCATTCAGGGCCTGGGCCACGTGAGCGGCGCGCACGTTAATCCGGCCGTTACGCTGGGCTTTTGGGCAGCGGGACGCTTTCCGGGCCGGCGGGTGCTGCCCTACGTGGCCGCCCAACTGGTGGGCGCGCTGGCAGGAAGTTTGCTGGTGAAGCAGTTGGCTACGGCCGGCTCTAATTTGGGGGCTACGCTGCCGGCGCACGGCCCCACGCAGGCTTTTTGGCTGGAATTGGGGTTGAGCTTCTGGCTGATGCTTGTGATTTTGCGCGTCAGCGCTAGCTTTTACGAGCAGGGCTTGCTGGCGGGCCTTACCATCGCTGCCACGGTGGGGCTGGAGGCGCTGGTGGCTGGCCCACTCTGCGGTGCCAGTATGAACCCGGCCCGCTCGCTGGGCCCGGCCCTGGTAAGCGGCCACCTGGAAGCCGCCTGGGTTTATGTAGCCGCGCCGGTAGCCGGCATGCTGCTGGCCGTGGTAGTTGACCGGCTTTTCGAGCTTAAAGCCCCCTTGGAGGGGCCGCCGCAGCCCTGATTTATCGGCTAAGCAACTACTATTACCCCGAGCCTGTTTAACGTCTCGGTTTTGCGGTCGTTATTCCGGTCCGACCGCCCTAGGCGGTCTGACCGGCTGCCGAAAGAACCTGGGTTAGGAGCTTTTCTGACCGTGCTAGCGGCAGCCGGTCAGACCGCCTAGGGCGGTCAGACCGGAACAACGACCTCGGAAACGAGACGTTAAACAGGCTCGTTGCTTATCCATTAAAAATTGCTATTCAATGCTTTATTCTATTTATATCGGCGCGGCAATGACCCTGTTCGCTACCGTGCCGGCCGTGGCTCAAACCGCCGCGCCCGCGCCGGCCACGCAGTGGCAAACGTCGCTGCCCGCAGCTATGCAGCAGGCGCAGGCCAGCCAGCGGCCGGTGCTGGCCGTGTTTTCGGGGTCCGACTGGTGCAAGCCTTGTATGATGCTCAAGCAGGAAGTATTCGACCAGCCCGAGTTCCTGCGCTTTGCCGAGGGCAAGCTCGTGCTAGCCCGCTTCGACTTCCCGCGCAACAAGAAAAACTGGCTGCCCGACGCCCAAACCAAGCTCAACGAGCAGGCCGCCGCGCAGCTCAACAAGGCCGGTGAGTTTCCGCTGGTGGTGCTGCTCTCGCCCACCGGCAAGGTGCTGGCCCGCAGCAACTACCGGCCCGGCGGCTCCGCCGCCTTCGAGCAATACCTGCGGCCTTACCTGGCGAAGCCGTGAGCCTGCCGCCTGGGTTGCCGGCCCGGCGCTGGCTTAGCGCGGCCTTGGTAGCGCTGGCCGTACTGGCAACAGCAGCCCGGTTCCGGCCGCCGCTGGGGCCGCCCGGCCGCCCGCGCCTCTACACCCGCGAGGCCCACCTGATGGGCTCGCACTTCACCTTCACGGCTGTATCGGTTGACGACTCGCTGGCCTGGCGGGCGCTACGGGCGGGGCTGCGCGAAACGCAGCGCATCGACCACCTGTGCTCCTACTGGGATTCGACTTCGCAGGTAGTCAAAATCAACCGGCTGGCGGGCATCCGGCCGGTAGTGGTGGACCAGGAAGTGTACGACCTGATTGCGCGTACGCTGAAAATTTCGGCCCTGAGCGAGGGGGCGTTTGACATCACGTTTGCCAGTGGCGACAAGATTTATCAGTTTGACAAGCAGGCGCATGCCAACCTGCCCGACTCGGCGGTGGTGCGCAACTCGGTGCGGCGCATCGGCTGGCAGAAACTGGTGCTGGACCCGGCAACTCACTCGGTTTTTCTGCCCGAGAAGGACATGCGGATTAACCTGGCGGGCATTCTGCAAGGCTACGGGGTGCGGCGGGCCGCCGAAATCATGAAGCGCCTGGGCATCGCGGGCGGGCTCATTAACGGCTCGGGCGACGTGTACTGCTGGGGCAAGCAGCCCGATGGCAGCGGCTGGCGCATTGCCATCGGCGACCCGGCCCGGCCCCGCAGCGTGTCGTCGTGGCTCACGGTGAGCGACCTAGCCGTGGTGACGGCCGGCAACTACGAGCAGTATTTCACAGTAGGCGGCAAGTATTACGGCCACATCATCAACCCCCACACCGGCTACCCGGCCACGGGCCTGCGCTCGGTTACCATCATTTGCCCCGATGTAGAATTAGCCGATGCCCTCGATGATGCCGTATTCGTGCTTGGCCCGGTGAATGGGCTGGCCCTGATAAACCGCCTGAAGGGCATCAACGCCACCGTCATTACCGATGAGGGCCAGACGCTGGTTTCCAAGGGGATGCAGCTTAATCCGTACCACAGTGCCGCGCCGGTTGGGGCGGCCGTTTCCACTCCCAAGCCGTGAATTTCTTACCCAACCTGCGCCGCGCCCTGCTGCTGGCCGGCGTGGCCGCCCTGCCCGGCTGCGTGTCGGTGGCTGCCTACCAGAAAGCCTACCTCAACGACGAAGACATGAAGCTGGCTACCAAGAAGGTAGAGACGCCCGAAGTCAACTTCGAGAGCTACCGCGAAGGTGCCGGTGGGGCCAACGGTGGCAAAGTAGGCGGTGGCTGCGGCTGCAATTAAGCACCGCGTTTTCTGGCTTACCCCAAGCAGTTATCCGTGAAAAACAGCCTGTTACTCCTACTCGCGCTAGCGGCCCCGGCGGCAGCCCTGGCGCAGGCGACGCCCACGCCCAACCGCCTCGACGGCGCGGGCCTCTCGCCCAACGCGGCGCAACTGCCCACGCCCGGCCGCTACGGCGAAACGGAGGTGGACATCCTGGGCAGCTACTACCAGCAAAGCGGCGACCACAGCGCCGTGGAGGGCGGCATCGGCAGCCAGCAGCTTACCGATGTGGCACCCACAATTTTGCTCAACGTGCCCCTTGACTCGACTACCCGCCTCTCGGCCAACGTGGGCATCGACTACTACGCCTCGGCCTCCAGCGATAAAATCGACCAAGTGCTGTCCTCCCCTTCCGCCGCCGACCTGCGCTACCACGCCGACTTTGGCCTCTCGCGCACCCTGGCCGACAAGCTTACGACTCTGGGCGTAGGTTTGGGCGTGTCGAAAGAGTATGACTACCTGTCGTTTAACCTGCTGGCTTCCTGGGCGCGCACCTCGCCCGATGGCAACCGCCAGCTGAGCGTGAGCGGCCAGGCTTTCCTCGACCAAATCAAGCTCATCACGCCCGCCGAGCTGCGGGTGGGCGGCACCCGCAACCACAATTACGGCTCCGACAGCCGCCAGAGCTTCACGCTCTCGGTGGTGTATGCGCAGGTGTTCAGCAAGCGCCTGCAAGCCTCGCTCAGCGTGGAGCCGGTGGTGCAGCGCGGGCTGCTGAGCACGCCATTTCAGCGAGTGTATTTCTTCGACAGCAGCCCCGCCCTGGGCACGGCCGGCGCGCTGGGCACGGCCCTGGCCGAGGTGCTGCCCCGCCTGCGTCTGAAGTATCCGGCCAGCCTGCGCCTGACTTATTACGCCACCGATTTGGTGCAGCTGCGCGGCTTCTACCGCTTTTACACCGACAATTTCGGCATCCGGGCCCACACGCTTGAGCTGGAAGCGCCGGTGAAGGTGTCGGCCTTTTTCACCCTCTACCCTTTTTATCGCTACCATACCCAAACGGCGGCCGACTACTTCGCGCCGTACCTGGCCCACTCCGTTACCGACGAGTTTTACACCTCCGATTATGACCTTTCGGCCTTCTCGGCCAACAAAGTGGGCCTGGGCTTTCGCTACGCGCCGCTTTATGGGCTGAGCCGCTTCAAAACCCCTTTCGGCGGCCGGGTAGCCAAGTTTAAGTCCCTGGATGTGCGCTACGGCTACTACCGCCAAAGCACCGGCCTCACGGCCAACGTAGTCAGCGCCGACCTCTCGTTTACCTTGCCGTAAGGCTCGGTTTTGGCAACCACGGAGTACGGACTGGCTTCGCGCATGATAAGGAGCCTGGTTAGGAAGTTGGCTCTTAAAATCGTTGTTCCGGTCTGACCGCCCTAGGCGGTCTGACCGGCTGCCGCTGGCGTTGTCAGAAAAGCTCCTTAGCAGTCGTGCATAAGTAAGCGCACACGGCGCGAACGGGCACCTCACCCCCCGGCCCCCTCTCCGAAAAGGAGAGGGGGGCGGGGGGTGAGGTGCCCACAGAGGGCGATACGCTTACTTATGAGTGAGAACTTAAGCTGCGTTTTTTCGGCAGTTGGTCAGACCGGAACAACGACCTCAAAACCGAAGCCTTAGAGCAGTTTCCACTTCAGCTTAGTAAGATAAAGGTGCGAACATTTATATGGCAACCAGGGTATCATCTGCGCTGTACGCTAGGGCTGCGGCTAGTCGCTTGGCCTGGCAAAGCCGTACACAGTGCCTAACCTCCTCTTTATAACCGGCTCCGTCAGGAGCCACGGGCTTAACGCTAAGCTTGAATAGTGGCGGAGAAGAACATCTAGGTAGCTCATTATGAAATACTCAGCTGAGCTACCACCAGGAATGCCCCCCCCCACGCCGGACGGTGGCGCAGCCGGCGCATTGGCCGAACCGCTCCTCGCTACGCTACCCTGGGGAGTGCTGCTGCTGAGTGCGCCTGGCACGGTGCTCTACCTCAACCCGCAGGCCGCCGCCTGGTGGGGAGTAAGCTCGGCCGCCGCTCAGGGCCAGCCGCTAACCCAGGTGGGCCGGGGCACCTTGCCCGAACCGCTCTACGCCGCCCTAACCCAACTAGCAGCCGGCGAACCCCAGCCCGCGAACGAGTATTACTTGCCCGCAGCCGACCAGTGGCTGGCAATGGCCAGCCAGAATATCCCGAAAGGAATTGCCGTGCATTGGCAAGATATTACGGCACAAAAACAACGCGAGTACCAGTACGAGGCCCTGGCCAACAATACGCCCGACGCCCTCTCGCGCTGGAACCCGCAGCTGCAGCTGGTGTACGCCAACCCGGCCTTTACCGCACAAACCGGCCGGCTCCCGGCTGGGCTCGGCCACCCTGCCGCCGTGGCCGAGCCCTGGCTGGCAAAGCTGCGCCAGGTACTTGCTACGGGCCAACCCCAGGAGTTGCTCGACACCTGGCCGACATTGACTGGCGAGGAGCAGTACCACACGCGCTTCGTGCCCGAGCTGCGCCATGGCCAACTGGCTACGGTGCTCGCCATTACCCGCAATACCACGGCGCAGTGGCACAGCCAGCAGGTCGCCCAAGAAGCACTGCGCCTGAAAGAAGAACTGGCTCAGCGCGCCAGTGACCAGTACCAACGGCTGTTCAACTCGCTCGACGAAGCATTTGGCCTGCTGGAAGTTCTCTTTGATGACGCCCAGCAACCCTACGACTGCCGCCTGCTGGCCGCCAACCCAGAGTTTTGCCGGCAGCTCGGGCAAGCCGATGTGGCCGATAAAACCCTGCGCGAGGTGCTGCCTGATTTGGAGCCTTATTGGTTCGACGCCTGTGGGCGGGTAGCCCTGACCGGGGAGTCCGTGCGCACCGAATGGTACGTGGCTCCCCTTGGCCGGTGGCTCGACATCCATGCCTTTCGTACGGGCTCGGCGGCAGCGCCCCAGGTGGCGGTGCTGGCCAGCGACAGCACTGCCCGCAAGCAGGCCGAAACGGCGCTGCAAGTGCGCGGGGCCCAGCAAGCTTTTCTGGTGCGCCTCGCCGATGCACTGCGGCCCCTCATCGACCCCAGCCAGGTGCAGGCAGCGGCGGTGCGCCTGCTGGGCGAGCACCTGGGGGTAGACCGCGCTTTTTACAGCGAGATAAGTGGCAAGCCGGGGGCCGAGTACTACCAGGTTGAACACGTGTACCACGCGCCGGACTTTGAGTTTGCGGCCAGCCGCTACCCTTTGCGGCCCTTCGGCCGGTGGGTGGCCGAGAGCCAGGCGGGCCGCAACATTGTGGTGGCCGACCTCGAAACCGACCCACTGCTCGATGAAGCCGAGCGCGTCCGCTACCGTGCGCTGCACCTGCGGGCGTGGGTGGGCATCCCTGTGCGCCGGCAGGGCCGGAGCGTGGCCCTGCTTGTGGTGCATGCGGCCCAGGTGCGGGCTTGGACGCCCGCCGAAATCAGCTTGCTGGAAGAGTTGGCCGAACTCATCTGGACTACCGTGGCCCGCGCCCGCGCCGAAGTGGCCCTGCGGCAGTCGGAAGAAAAATACCGCCTGCTGTTTGAAACCATAAATGAGGGCTTCGGCATCGCCGAAGTGCTGTTTGCCAAGCCCCAGGAGCGGCCGCTGGATGTGCGCTGGCTCGAAGCCAACCCCCAGCTGGAGCAGCTGCTGGGGCAGCCCCGCGCCGAGCTGCTGGGCGGCCGCACGGTGCGCCAACTCTGGCCGGAGCTGGAAGAAAGCTGGTTTGCGCACTATGCGCAGGTGGCCGGCCAGGGCAAGCCCGCGCGCTTCGAACAGTACGCACCGGCGCTCGGGCGCTGGTTCGAGGTATACGTGTTTCGCCTGGGCGGCAAGCTGCCGTGGCGCGTGGCGGCCCTTTTTCGCGATATTACCGACCAGCGCGTGGCCGCGCAGCAGCTCCAGGAGTTCAACAGCCTGCTGGAGCACCAAGTGGCCGAGCGCACCCAAGCCCTGCGGGAAAGCCGCGATTTGCTGCATGCCGTGGCCGAAACCCAAACCGCCGGCCTGCGCGCCTTCCGGGCGCTGCGCAACGAGGAGGGCCAGTTGGTAGACCTGGAGTGCATTTTTGCCAATACCCTGGCCGAGCAGCGGGCGGGCGGGCCGCCGCTTGTAGGCCGCCGCTACCTGGCCGCGCTGGCCGCCGGCGAAAGCCCGGACCTGCTGGCCGTGTACCACCGCGTAATCGACACCGGGGAGCTGGACGAGCGGGAAGTAGTATACACCGACGGGGCACACCAGAGCTGGTTTCGCAGCATTGCCACCCGCCTGGGCGATGGGCTGCTGGTGAGCAACGAGGATATTACGGCCCGCAAGCTGGCCAGCCAGGAGCGCACCAAGGCGCTGCGCCTGCTCGAACAATCGGAGGAAGTAGCCCGCATGGGCAGCTGGGACTACGAGTTGGCTACCGGGCACATTACGTGGTCGGCGGGCATGTACCACCTTTTTGAGTTGGAGCCGGGCTCGCCGCCTATGCCTCCCCCTTACCTCGATTTCGTGGTGGCCGAAGACCGGCCCATTGCCGAGCGCCTGGGCCGCAGCCTGCTGGCGGGCGCGGGCGCGTTCGAGGAAATGCTGCGCCTGCAAATAGGCGACGACGTGAAAACGGTGTGCGTAAAGGCCGCCCTGCTCACCGACGAGGACGGCCAGCCCCGGCGGATACTGGGCGTGGATATGGATATCAGCAACGTGCAGCGCCTCGAAGCCGAAAACCTGGCCCTGCGGCTCGACCAGCAGCAGACGATGCTGCTGGCCATTCTGCAAGCCCAGGAAACCGAGCGCAACCGCCTGGCCGAGAGCCTGCACAACGGCCTGGGCCAGCTGCTATACGCTATCAAGCTGCAAATCAGCCAGCTCGATGTGCCTGTGCTACACGCCCTGCCCAACCTCAACGGCGTGCGTAGCCACGTCAATCAGTTGCTCTCCATGGCCATCAAGCAAACCCGCACGCTGGCGCACGAGCTGATGCCCACCCTGCTGAACGAGCAGGGCCTGGGCCCGGCCCTGCGCGACATTTGCCGCAGCCTGAGCACGCCGCAGCTGCAGTTTGCCTGTCACGTATGGCTGGATGAGCAGGTGCTGTCGCCGCCGTTGCAAACCGCCCTCTACCGGCTGGCGCAAGAGCTGGCCCACAACATTGCCAAGCATGCCGGAGCCAGCCAGGCCGCCCTCGAATTTGAGGTGCTGCCCGGCTGGGTAAGCCTGCGGGCCGAAGACAACGGCCGGGGCTTCGACCCGGCCGCTACGGCCCGGGGCCTGGGTTTGCGCCTGCTCCACGATGCCGTGGGCCTGCTCGGCGGCACCATCACCCTTGATTCCTCACCCGACTACGGCACGCACATTCGCCTGCGTATTCCTCTTCCCCTTGAAAAGGCCTCATGATTCGCGTTTTTCTCGTTGATGACCATGCCATTATGCGCGATGGCCTGCAGGCCTTACTAGCCTCGGAAACCCTGCTGCAAATAGTGGGCGAGGCCGCCAACGGCCAGGAGCTGCTGAACCAGCTGCCCACCGTGCCCGCCGATGTGGTGCTGCTGGACATGAACATGCCCGTGCTCGATGGCCTGGCTACCACTCGGGCGCTGCGCGAGCAGTACCCGCACCTGCACATTCTGATGCTCTCCATGCTCACGAGCGAGCATACCATCGCGGAGGTGCTGGCGGCGGGCGCGCACGGCTATGTGCTCAAGAATGCCGATAAAAGCGAAATCGTGACGGCGATTCTGGCCGTGGCGGCGGGCAAGCGGTTTCTATGTTCCGACATCGGCCTTGAGCTGCTGAAAAAGCTCACGACTGGGCAAAGCGCGCCCGCTGCCCCGGATGGCCGGCTGCCGGCCGGCCTCTCGCACCGCGAGCGGGAAATATTGCAACTCGTAGCCTCGGGCCTCACCAACCAGCAGATAGCCGACCAGCTCTTCACCAGCCGCCGCACCGTGGAAAGCCACCGCCAAAGCCTGCTGGAAAAAACAGGGGCCAAAAACACGCCCGCCCTGGTGAAGTACGCCGTGGAGCAAGGGCTACTCAAGAGCTAGGCTTGAAATTCAGGACTTACGCCGGGCAGGAAGTAGCGCTCAGCTTTAGCTTGGCGCATTGCCGCCGCGCGGCGAAACTCGCGTCTGGGGCCGTTGCAGCAAGCGGCGCGGTACCGGATTCGCCGCGCGGCGGCGATGCGCCAAGCTAAAGCTGAGCGCTACTTCCTGCCCGGCGTAATCCCGGCGTAATAGTAGTAAAGTAGCCGAGCAGTTTCCAGAGCCGCCAAGCGGCAGCACTTTCGTTTCAACGATGAGTGCTACCGCTTGGTGGCTCTGGTTTGTTTTTTCAGGCAGTTCCGTTTTGCGGCTACCCCGCGAGCTGAGGGCGTAAGTCCTGAAGGTGTCAGCCAGCACCAAACGGGTAAAAAGCCCGGCTTTACGAACTTGCTGGGGAATGCTGCTCGCGCCATTGCACGGCGCGGCCGAAGCGAGCGAACTTTCCCGACAAGCTCGCAAAAACGAGCTTTTTTGGCTATAAATACGGTGCGACTGCTGCCTGCGGAGGCGACTACGCACTCGGCCCGCATAAATACGGACTGCGGTGCTATAACTACCCAAATACTGCTAATGAGCGAATTAAACGGGGAAAAAACCAGTCTTTGCTTCAACAGGAATCGTAAGCAGCCCTGTATTTTTTCTGCCGCTTCGCTGCCGCCAGTCAGGCAGCAGCACCCAAGAAGGAGCGGTTAGAGACAACATATACCTGGCAGGCTTTCTACGGGTCTGGCGCAACTAACAAGGGGCCGCAGTGCATGCCTCGTGTTAGTAGTGACTAGAAGTTTTCCTCTAGGATTCAAGACTGATTTTTTACTATCACCCGATGCTCTTTCTGTCTACCAGTCTTAATGGAGGCTTTGGCGAGGATACCCCGGTAGCTACCCAACTGGCCAGCAACGGCCAGCGAAAGCTGCTACAGCAATTGCTGGCGAGCAACCCCTACCCCATGTTTGTGCAAAACGAGCAAGCTGGGGTAGTGCTGACTAATGCTCCCTACGACGAGTTGCCCGGCCCGATTACCGGGCAGCTGGTTGCCGCCAGCAGCACGCCGGGCCCAACTGGCCCCGAAACGGTGGTGTGTCCGCTCCCCGGCGAGCCTACCCGGTGGTACCAGCTGGTGCGGCAGCAGGTGACCGGGCCCACGGGCACCCACTACCAGGTAATAACGGCCTGTGACACCACGGCCCCAAACCAGGCCCGCGAGGCGGCGCAAACCGTAGCGAAGGCCCAGGAAGCTTTCCTGACCACGATGAGCCACGAAATTCGCACTCCCCTTAATGGCATCATTGGCCTCACGCGGCTGCTGCAGCAAACGGCCCGCCCCACCGGCCAGGAAGACTACCTCGACCACCTGCTCACCTGTGCCGAAAGCCTGCGGGTGGTAGTGGATGGCATTCTCGATTTTACCAAGCTCGAAGCCGGCCGCCTGGAGCTGGAAAACCGCCCCTTCGACGTGGCCGCCGCTATGCAGCGCGCCGCTAACACGGTAGCTCCCAGCACCCGTGCCAAAAGCCTGGCCCTGCGCGTGAGCCTGCCCACCGACGCGCTGCCAGTGGTAGCCGGCGACGTACATCGCCTGGAGCAGGTACTGCTGAATTTGCTCAGCAACGCCATCAAGTTTACGGCGGCGGGCGAGGTAAGCGTGTCGGTCGAGCCCGTTCGCTACGACCAGGGGCAGGTGCAGCTCCGGTTTTGCGTGGCCGATACGGGCATTGGCATGGAGGCTGACCAGCTGGAAAAGGTGTTTCAGCGCTTTACGCAGGCCAGCAGCACCACCTCGCGTCTGTACGGCGGCACGGGGCTGGGCCTGGCCATCTGCCGCCGGCTGGTAGAACTGCAAGGCGGGCGCATCTGGCTCGAAAGCCAGCCGGGGCGCGGCAGCCAGTTCTTTTTTGAGCTGCCCTATGCCGTGAGCGAGCAGCTACCGGCCCCCGACGAAACCTGTACCCCGGTGGTGCCCGGCCTGCTGCGCGGGCTGCGGGTGCTGCTGGTTGAAGACAACCCCATCAACATCTTGCTGGCCACTACCCTGCTCCAAGCCTGGCACACCAGCGCCGACCTGGCCAGCGACGGCGAGCAAGCCCTGGCCCTGGCCCGGCACACACCCTACGACGTGGTACTGCTCGATATTCAGCTACCCGGCCTCAACGGCTTCGAGGTGGCAGCCCGGCTGCGGGCCGAGCCGGGCCCCAACCAGGCGGTGCCGCTACTTGCCCTCACGGCCGATGTGCTGCAAGAAGATGCTGCCTACAAAGCGGCTGGCTTCAGCGACTGGCTGCTGAAGCCTTACCACGAAAACTGCCTGTACCTGCTGCTGGCTCGCACTACGGGCCGCACACCTCAGCCTGCGCCAGCAGTGGTGCTTACCCCAGTGCAGGCTATTGCCCCCGTTTATGGCTTCAGCGGCCTGGGCAAACTGGCCCGCGATACCGGCTTTATCGACAAGATGCAGCGCTTATTTGTGGAAACCGTGCCCGAGCAGCTGCGGCAGTTGGAAGCAGCCGTGGCGGCCCAGCGCTGGCCCGAGGCGAGCCAATTAAGCCACGCCCTGAAATCGACTTATGGCTTGCTGCAAATAGAGGAGGCCCTGCGCTACATTCTGAAAATAGAGGAGTTGTTGAAAAAAAACCCCGACGTTAAAATTATAGAACAATTACTTAGCCCATTACGGCTAATTACTACTCAAATGGTTGAGGCATTCGAGGAATAGGCTTTTTAGTAGCCTTGTCGGTAATAAAAATTTGCGCTCTTATGGTAAGCTACTTAAAGAAAATAATAATTTTTTACAAGTCTTTTTACCACCCTTTTTCGTAATTAAGCCAGTAGAACCGTTGCCAAGCGAATTTGCACAAAAAGCACAAGCAAGTTAGCCAACCCATTTCCGCAACTAATTCGATATGCCTGTAAATCAGCTTTGAACCAGGTTTATCTTATCAGTGTCTATACCACTAGCAACCAAAACTTTTGACTTTCTACAAGTCACCCTCGTCGGATACCTGCAGCAGGCGACCGGGATTATTTGGTGCAAAAACTGATTGCTTAATCGGTTTTTAAAATCTCCCCACCCAACTCATTTTGCTAATCAATCTACCCGCTAATTTTTAGTGGTCGGGTTAGGCATTGCCCATATTCTGGCTGTTTAGCGCCGCGGTATTTCTACCAGCGCCTAAGCTGCTCAGTAAGGTTTTTATTTTTTACTCAATTCTAAAATCCGTTTATGTTTAATTTAAAAAAAACCCTGCTTATTGTGGACGATGAGCCGGCTATCCGGCTGATTCTGGAACACTACTTCGCCAGCGACTACGAAGTAGTACTCACTGCCAACGGCCAGGAAGCCCTCGACTGGCTGCGGGCCGGCCACGACGCCGACGCCATTGTGGCCGACTACGAGATGCCGGTGCTCAATGGCCTCGACTTTATCCGGGCGCTACGGGCCTGGCCGGCCTACGAAAGCGTGCCGCTGCTCATGCTCTCGGGCACCGACGAAACCAGCAAGAAAATCCTCTGCCTGCGCGCCGGTGCCGACGACTACCTGGTGAAGCCCTTCAACCCGGAAGAGCTGGAAATCAGACTGCAAAAAATCATGGGCCGGGTAAACGCCTAGGTAAGTAGCAAGACATAAGTAGTCAGTATTAAGGGTCGAATCAGACACTCGTTTTTAAACACTTACAATACAGCTACTTAACTTCAATTACTTACTACTTCATTCTTACTACTCATTCTAGCTTATGCAATCCTTACTAACTAACTCTTGGCGCCTGCTGCCGCAACTGGCTGAGCCCTTACAGCGCCGCCAGCCGGGGGCCCGCGCCGCCACCCAGCGCCCGGCCGTAGCGGCCCCGGCTCTGCACCGCTTCGTGATGCCCACGGGCAAGCGCCTGTTCGACATACTGGTAGCGGGCACGCTGCTCGTGCTGCTGCTGCCCTTGTTTGCCGTGATAGCGCTGCTTATCTGGCTGGAGTCGCCGGGGCCAATATTCTACTACGCCTACCGCGTAGGCACCAACTACCGCGCCTTCCGCTTCTGGAAGTTTCGCTCGATGCGGCCCGGTGCCGACAAGCTGCTAGCCAACATGCAGGGCCTGAACCAATACCAAACCAACACGGCGGCCCCGGAGGCTACGGCCTGTGCCTGTGGCACCCCCGTGTGCCAGGCCCCGCTCATTGATAAGCAGGGCGGCGCGCTCTGCGAGCAGCTGCACCGCCAGCGCCAGCAGGCGCAGGGCGAGGCGGGCACGTTTATCAAGATAGTGAACGACCCCCGCGTGACGCGCATCGGCACGTTTATCCGCAACACGAGCATCGACGAGCTGCCGCAGCTCTTCAATGTGCTGCGCGGCGACATGAGCCTGGTGGGCAACCGCCCGCTGCCGCTTTATGAGGCGGAGAAGCTGACTACCGACCAGTTTGCGGCCCGCTTTCTGGCGCCGGCGGGCATCACGGGGCTGTGGCAGGTGAGCAAGCGCGGCGGCACGGGCCCGATGTCGGCCGAAGAGCGCAAGCTGCTCGACGTGAAATACGCCCGCAGCTATTCGCTGAAAGATGATTTGAAGATTTTACTGAAAACCGTTCCGGCGCTTTTCCAACAAGAAAACGTGTAATGAAAAAATACTTAACTCCTCTGGCTACGGCGCTACTTGTAGCCGGGGCCACCCTTCCTGGCTGGGGCCAGGATGCCCCTGCATCGGCCGCAGCTTCGGCTTTGGCTGCCACGGCTAAAAACAACCTCCAGGTTTTTTTTAGCTCGCCGGAGATAGTGCTGCCCAACCTCTACACGGCGGCCATTGCCCACTCGGCCGACATCACCCGCCTGGAGGCCGCCACTGGCGTGGCCGAAGCCGATGTGAAGCTGGCCAGCAAGCGCATTCTCAATGCGCTGGCCCTGACGGGGAGCTACAACTACGGCACGCTGCCCTACTTTGCCACGGCCGAGTCTGCGACCGGAGCGACTTCTCCTATTTACCAGGTTAATCCCTTCAATCTGGGGGCGCGGGCGCAGTTTTCGACGGGCATCAACCTGGTACTGCCGCTGGATGCGCTGGTGAGCCGCCGCACGACCCTCGACCGGCAGCAACTGGTAGTAGACCAGACCGTAGCGCAGCGCCGCAGCCAGGAAGTAACTATCCGGCAGCAGGTTATCACGCAGTACCAGACGCTGAATCTAACCCGCATTACGCAGCAAAACGCCTGGGATATGCTGCAATCGGCGGGCATCAACCGCCAGATTGCCGACCGGCGCTTCAAGCAGGGCGAAATTCAGGTGGATGAGCAAATGATGTCGATGGACTTCTACGGCCGGGCGCAGCTCACTTACGAGGAAGCCCACAACCGCTACCAGACCGCCCAACTGCTGCTCGAAGAAATGATAGGGCTGCCTATTACAGCCAACGCCCTGGTGGCCAAAGCCGAATGAACGTCCAGGAACTCCTGCGCCAGCTGCTGCGGCACTGGCTGCTGCTGCTCGTAGTGCCACTGACCACGGCCGGGTCGATTTACTTTTTCTCCCGCTCGCAGCAGAAGAAATATGAGTCGGACACGGTGCTGTACACGGGTATTACGTCGGGCTACAAAATTGAGGGCGGCAACAACGATGGCAACAGCGGCTGGCAGGCCACCGCTACGGCCTTCGACAACCTGCTCTCGCTCATCAACTCACGCGATACCCGCGAGGAAGTAGCCCTGCGCCTGTTGGCCTGGCGCCTGCAAGCCGATGCCAGCGCGGCACCCGCTACGGCGGCCACGCCGGTAAGCGGCCTGCTTCAAGCCTTGGATGCGCGGCTGCCCGCGAAAAAGAAAACGCCCTACGACCTGCTGCTGACACCCGCTCTCAAGGCCCAGCTCACCGATGCAAAACCAGCCGAAACTACGCGCCGCGTGCAGGCTGCCTACCAGGTTGGAGCCGGCAACCCGGTGTTTCAGCTCGTGAACTCGAAAGACCCGCTCTTCTCGGAAACTGCGCTGCTCGGCATCAACGCCGCGCGGGTGAAGGACAGCGACTTGTTGCGCATAGACTATGCGGCCTCCGACCCGGTGCTGTGCGAGAAGACGCTGGAGATTCTTACTCAGGTGTTTATTCGCAAGCATAAGGAACTGTTTACGGGGCAGAACGAGTCGGTGCTGGGCTACTTCACGAAGTCGACGCAAAAGGCGCAGGACCGCCTGCAGGCGGCCGAGCAAAAGCTGCTCGCCTTCGATGAAAAACACAACATCGTGGATTATGACAAGCAGATTTTGACTTCGACCGACGAGAAGCAACTGGCAGCTAACAAGTATGCCCAGCTGCAAATGCAGTATGCTGGCGCTACTTCGACCCTGAAATCGGTGGAAGGCAGCCTGAGCAAGCGCGGCGAATCGAACTTGAAAAGCCAGGAGATTATTCGCCTGCGCGGTCAGGTGACCGAAGCCAACAGCCAGATTGCCGACCTCGAAATCGTGAACCAGGCGCAGCACAGTGCCTCTACTACCGCCCGCCTTACCAGCCTGCGCGCCGAAGTGGCCAAGCTGAACGCCACGATTAGCGAAACGGTGGATAGCTACTACAGCGACTCGCACTCGGCGCAGGGCGTGCCGGTGAAGGATTTGGTGGGCGAATATTCCAAGAACAACCTGGCGGTGGAAGACCTCAAAAGCCAGCTTAGCCTGATGCGCCAGCAGAGTAATCTGGCCGCCAGTAACTACAGCCAACTGGTGCCGCTGGGGGTAGAAATCCGCAAGATTCGGCGCGAGGTGGACGTGGCCGAGAAGGACTACCTCTCGCAAACCGAAGCGCTTAAACAAAGCAAGCTTTCGCAGCAAAACAGCGTGATGGCTTCGCAGCTGCGCGTAGTAGACCCGCCTTACCTGCCCAGCAGCGCCAGCGGCTCCAAGCTGCTGCTATTGCTTATCGGGGGCTTCGTGGGAGCTTTTTTGCTCACCGGGGCGGGGGTGGCTGCCACGGGCCTGCTCAACGTTTCGCTGCAAAATCCGGCCTACGCGACGCGGGTTACCACGTTTCCAGTGGTGGGCATTATTCCCAAAATCACCTCGCCCACGGCGGCGCAGCTCGGCCGCGCCAAGCGGGCCGAAGACCACCTGGCCCGGCAGCTGCTGCTTAAGTTTCAACAGCCGCGGCCGGCGGGGCGCCCCTACACCATTGGGGTGCTCAGCAGCCAAAGCGGCGAGGGCAAAACGGCCGTGTGCCACAGCCTGGCGGCCAGCCTGCGCGAGCTGAACATCCACACGGTGAGCCTCTTCCCGCAAGACCATTCGTTCCAGATTATCCCCGACGCGAACACCATGCTCTACTCGCCTTTGCAGGCGCTGGCACCGGGCGTATCGGTAGAAGACCTGACTGGCCCCGGCCTGGCCGCCGACTCAGTGGTCATCATCGAGTTTCCGGCGTTGCTGGAAACCGCCTACCCCGCCTCGCTGCTGCAAGACCTGGGCCTCATCCTGGTGGCAGTGCGCGCCGAGCGCAACTGGGTGGCGGCCGACCGCACGGTATTCCAAAATATCCAAACCGTGACCAAAGCCCCTATCGAGCTGGTACTCAACGGCGTGCTGCCCGAATACGTGGCCGACTTCATCGGGAGCCGCCTGCGCCGGACGGTGGCGCCGGTACGCCGGCCCGCCTTGCCCGTGCATCCGGAGCAGCAGTTGCTGAACCCGTACGCGGAGGGCGACAAACTGAACTACCTCAATACCCAGACTCGCCGAGTTCTAAGCTACTTCTTCCCCGTACCATGCTCCCCCCACCTGCCTTCACCACGCGCACCACGCTGCCCCTGCTTTTGCTGGGGGTGGTGCTGGCCGTGGGCGCGGGCTGGCTCACGGCCCAGGATGGGCTGGTGGTGCCGGGGCTGCTGGTAGCGGCAGCGGTAGCAGGGCCGCTGGTGCTGGGGGTTTTTCTGCGGCCCCGGCTGGGGGTTATCGCCCTGATAGCCTATTGCTTTTTACTATTTTTTATTTCCCGGCTGGTGGGCGGCAGCATCCCGTTTGGCCTGGGCGTGGATGGACTGCTGGTGCTGACGTGGGTGGCGGTGCTGTTCCGGCACCGGCACTACGACTGGGGTTATGTAAATAATGACTTAGTACTGCTGAGTGTGCTCTGGCTGGGAGTAAACCTACTGGAGTTGCTCAACCCAGAGGGGGCCAGTTTCCAGGGCTGGTATCAGGAGATGCGCAGCACCACGCTCTACTGGGTGCTGCTGGTGCCGCTGGCGCTGCTGGTTTTCAACCGCAAGCGCGACCTGGATTTATTCCTCATCCTCATTATCGGCCTCTCGGTGCTGGGGGCGCTCAATGGCCTCAAGCAATTGTACATCGGCCTGTCGGCAGGCGAGCAGGAATTTTTGAATGCTAATGCCAAGACCCATCTGCTTTGGGGCAAGCTGCGGGTGTTCTCATTTTTTAGCGACGCGGGGCAGTTTGGGGCGGCGCAGGCGCATTTAGTGCTGATAAGCGGCATCCTGGCGCTGGGGCCGTTCCGGCCCTGGAAGCGGGTGCTGCTGGCGGCGGCGGCCGGGCTGCTGCTCGTGGGAATGCTCATTTCGGGCACCCGCGGGGCGTTGTTTGCCCTCGGCACGGGCGGGGCAGTGGCGCTGCTTATCAGCAAGAATTTCAAGGTGCTGGTGCTGGGTGGCCTGCTGGCAACAGGGGCTTTCGGAGTGCTGAAGTACACCCGCATCGGCGACTCGAACTACAACATCTACCGGATGCGCACGGCCCTCGACCCCGCTGATGCCTCGTTCAATGTGCGGCTGCTGAACCAGGCGCGGCTGCGCGACTACCTCAGCAGCCGGCCTTTTGGCGGCGGGGTGGGCACCATCGGCAACTCGGGCATTCAGTACAACCCCGGCACCGTGCTAGCCTCCATTCCGCCCGATAGCTACTGGGTGAAGGTGTGGGCCATGTACGGTGTGGTGGGGCTTACTATCTGGCTGGGTATCATGGGGTATATCCTGGGCAAGTGCAGCGGCATCGTGTGGCGCATCCGCGACCCAGGGCTGCGCACCAAGCTCATTGCCCTCACGGCTGGCTTTGCGGGCAGCCTCTTTTCGAGCTATGGCAACGAGGTTATCAATTTCATGCCCTCGGCCCTGGTGGTCTACCTATCGTGGGCATTCATCTTTTTGGGTCCGCGCCTCGACGCGCCCCGACTTCTTCCCGCCTCGCTATGAGCTACCCGTTGGTTTCCCTCATTACTATTAACTACAACCAGGCGCAGATGACGTGCGCGCTGCTGGCTTCGCTGCGACACGTCACGTACCCGAACCTGGAAATTATTGTGGTCGATAATGCCTCTCCTACCGAGAGCCCCGACCCCATTAAGGCGCAGTATCCGGAGGTGCTGCTGCTTAAATCGGGCACTAACCTGGGCTTTGCGGGCGGCAACAACCTGGGCATGGCACAGGCCAAGGGCGAATACCTACTGTTCCTCAACAACGACACGGAGGTGGAGGCCGGCTTCCTGGAGCCACTGGTGCAGTTGTTTGAGCACGAACCGCAGGCGGGTATTGCTTCGCCTAAAATCCGGTACTTCGACGGCGAGCACCTCATTCAGTACGCCGGCTCGCTCGGCCTCAACCCCTGGACCGGCCGTAGCGTGACCGTGGGCCACCTCGAAGCCGACCACGGGCAGCACAACCACTCGGGCCCCACCGCCCTGGCCGATGGCGCTGCCATGCTGGTGCCGCGCCGCGTGGTGGACGCCGTGGGCCCCATGCCGGCGCTGTACTTTCTCTACTACGAAGAGCTGGATTGGTGCGAGCATATCAAGCGGGCGGGCTACACCTGCCACTACGTAGCCGAGTCCACGGTGTACCACAAGGAATCGGCCTCGGTGGGCAAGGCATCGGTGCTGAAAACCTACTACATGAACCGCAACCGGCTGCTCTTCATCCGGCGCAACTACCAAGGTTGGGCCCGCCTGAGCAGTACGCTGGTATTCGTGGGGGCCGCCCTGCCCAAGCAGGCCCTGCGCTACCTCGGCCGGCGCGAGTGGCCGCACCTGCACGCGCTGGGGCGCGGCCTGCGCTGGCACTGGCAGCACGCGGGCGGGTTGCCTTCTTGAGGTGTCGCCCCAACGACACCTCCCCCCCCTAGCTCCCTCTCCAAAAAAGAGGGGGGACTAGCTCTAGTATTAAAATATTAGATTCTAAAACTAGTTCCCCCTCTTTTTTGGAGAGGGGGCTAGGGGGTGAGGTGCCCCCCGCGCCGCCCTTAATCTGTAATTATCCAACTATGCACTACCTCTTCTTCCTAGCCAACACCCTGCTCTGGGCGCTGGCTACCTACCTGCTGCTCAACTGCCTGTACCTGCTGTTTTTCGCCGTGGCCGGGCACTGGCCAGCGCGTACCCGGCCGGCCGGCGATGTTGCGCCCGCCGGGGCCGCCCCGCGCCGCATCTGCGTGCTGATGCCAGTGTACCGCGAGGATGCCGTGATTCTGGAAACCAGCCGAGCGGCGCTGGCCCAACAGTACGCGGGAATGTTTCAGGTGGTAGTCATTGCCGACGGGTTGCAGCCGGCTACGGTACAGGGCATGCAGCGCCAGGGCATCGGGGTGGTGGAGGTGCAGTTTGAGCGCAGCACCAAGGGCAAGGCGCTGCGGCAGGCACTGGAAGTGCTGCCGCCCAATGCCTTCGATGTGGCGCTGGTGCTTGATGCCGATAATATAATGGGCCGCGGCCTGCTCAATGCCGTGGATGGTGCTTTTGCCGCGGGCTACCGGGTAGTGCAGGCCCACCGCACGGCCAAAAACCAGGGCACGGCGTTCGCGTTGCTCGATGCCTGCAACGAGGAAATCAACAACCACCTCTACCGCCGGGGGCCGGCAGCGGTGGGCTTGTCGGCGGCACTTATCGGCTCGGGTATGGCCTTCGACTACAGCTACCTGCGCCAGTTGCTGGCCAGTATTGGCGAAACGGTGGGCGAGGACAAAGAGCTGGATTTCCGGCTGGCCCGCGACCAGCAGCCGGTGGCTTACCTGCCCGACGCCTATGTGTACGACGAAAAAATTGAGAACGCCCAGGTATTCACGCAGCAGCGCACCCGCTGGCTGGCGTCGCAGTGGGAATTTCTGAAGAAATACGCCGGTGAGGGCCTGCCCCAGCTGCTGCGCGGCAACGTGGAGTTTTTCAACAAGGTGGTGCAGGCGTTTCTGGTGCCGCGCACGCTGCTGCTGGGCTTGCTGGGGCTGCTGACGCTAGGCACCGGGCTGGGCTGGGCGCTGGGGCTACGGGTGGGGCCGTCGCCGCTGGTGTGGGCGGGGCTGCTGGGGGCGCTGGCGGGGGCACTGCTGCTTTCGCTGCCCGGCCGGCTCTACAACCGGCAGGTACTGGCGGCGGTGTTGCGCCTGCCCTACGCCATCTGGTGCATGTGCCTGGCGCTGGTGCGCATCCGGCGCACCCGCACGTCGTTTCTGGCTACTACGCACACGGCTACTTCCTTCCACGTCAACGACTAAGCCCATGCCTTTTGCCCTGCTTGCCGGCCCCGTGCTGCTGTGCGTGGTGCTGGGCATCGTGCGCGGCCTGCGCGCCGGCCGCGCGCCCTCCGATTCACTTTAACCCCTATCCTGGTGGCTACTTTACAGTACATCTGCTGGCTGCTGCTGGCGCTGGTTTTTTACACCTACTTCGGCTACGCGCTGGTGGTGGGGCTGGCCGCCGCGCTCAAGCGCCGGCTGCGGCCGGCGGCGCCGCTGGCGCCCTTCGAGCCGGCCGTGACGCTAGTGGTGCCAGCCTATAACGAGGCGGATATCCTGGACGAGAAAATCGCTAACTGCCTGGCCCTCGACTACCCGGCCGACAAGCTGCGGCTGCTCTTCATCACCGACGGCTCGACCGACAACTCCGGCCAGGTGCTGGCCCGCTACCCGCGCCTCGAACACCTGCACGTAGCGCAACGCGGCGGCAAGTCGCTGGCCGAAAACCGCGCCATCCAGCACGTCAGCACGCCCTACGTGGTCTTCACCGATGCCAATACGCAGCTCAACGCGGGGGCGGTGCGGGCGCTGGTGCGCCACTACCAGGACCCGCTGGTGGGGGCCGTGTCGGGCGAGAAGAAAATCCGGCCCCAAACCACCGCGCCCGGCGCGGGCGAGGGGTTGTACTGGAAATACGAGTCGTTTCTCAAGCGCTGCGACTCCGAGCTTTATAGCCTCATGGGGGCGGCCGGCGAGCTGGTATCGTTCCGCACCGAGCTGTTTGCACCCCTGGAATCGGATACCATTCTCGACGACTTCGTGCAGTCGCTGCGCATCGTGCAGCAGGGCTACCGCGTGGTGTACGAGCCGGCCGCCTACGCCAGCGAGGACGCCTCGGCCTCCCTGCCCGAGGAGATGGAACGCAAAATCCGCATCTGCGCGGGCGGCTGGCAGGCCATGACGCGCCTGCCGCAGCTACTCAACCCCTTGCGGCAGCCGCTGGTGAGCTTCCTCTATATCTCGCACCGGGTGCTGCGCTGGAGCCTGGCCCCGCTAGCGCTACTCCTACTGCTGCCCTTGAGCCTGGGGCTGGCGCTGGGCACAAGCGGGCCGCTGGCCGGCTTCTACGGCCTGCTGCTGGCGGGCCAGTTGGCGCTCTACGGCGCGGCCTGGCTGGGTTGGCAGCAGGCGGCGCGCACGGGCCACACGGCCAAGCTACTGGTGATGCCTTTGTTTTTCACGCTGATGAACGGGGCGGTTTTTCTGGGTTTCCGGCGCTTCGTGCGCCGGGCGCAGCCCGCCGCCTGGGCCAAGGCCAGCCGGCCGGTTAGCGCGGTGGCTTTGTCGGAAGCGGCTTAGAGTGTTCAGACGGGGCGCCTCACCCCCCGGCCCCCTCTCCGAAAAGGAGAGGGGGAGCCTGACGATTTTCCAGTGGCGCCGCCGTGGCTCCCCCTCTCCTTTTCGGAGAGGGGGCCGGGGGGTGAGGCGCCCCGTTTGAACAATCCTACCCCATGAAAATCGCGCACCTCATAATGGCCCACAAGAACCCCGAGCAGCTCGGGCGACTGCTGGCGGCCTTGCAGCACGACGACTTCTACTTCTTTATTCACCTCGACAGCAAGTGCGACAGCCGCGACTACCAGCACCTGGCGCAGCTGCCACGGGTGCAGTTTACCGCCCGGCGCTTTGCCGTGCGCTGGGCGTCGTACCACTTCACCAAGGCTATTTTGGAATGTACCCGTGATATTCTGCACTGCGGACGGTCCTTCGATTTTATCAACTTGCTCAGTGGGCAGGACTATCCTATCCGGCCGGCGGCTACGATTCACGACTTTTTTGCCCGGCACCTGGGCTACTCGTTTTTGTCGTTTGAGCGCGAGGGGTCGGACTGGTGGAAGCATGCCGCGAGCCGCATCGAGCAGTACCACACCACGTATTTCAAGTTTCCGGGGCAGTACGTGGTGCAGCGGCTGCTCAACAAGGTGCTGCCGCGGCGGCGCTTTCCGCTGCCCTACACGCTGTACGGCGGCTCCGACGGCTCGTGGTGGACGCTCGACACGGCCTGCGCGGCCTACCTGGTGCGCTTTATGGATGCCCACGCCAGCCTGCGCCGGTTCAGCATGTTTACCTGGGGCTCTGATGAGTTTCTGATTGCCACCGTGCTCATGAACTCGCCCTACCAGAGCAGCATCATCAACGAAAACTACCGCTACATCGACTGGTCGCAGGGCGGGGCCAACCCCAAGCTGCTCACCATCGGCGACCTGCCCAAGCTCACCCACGGCCACAAGCTCTTCGCCCGCAAGTTCGACGCCGACCACGACAGCCAGGTACTCAATGCCCTGGATAAGTGGCTACTGCGGCCGGCAGCCATCCCGGCCGCTATTGGCTAGGCTTCCTTTTCTCCATAACAATGACCCCACTTATTAACGGCCGCGACCTCGTGGTAGTCGGCCAGCAACCCTGGGACACCACCCTCGGCAGCAACTGCAAGGACCTGGCCCGCGAGTTTGCCCGCTACAACCGGGTGCTGTACGTGAACGCCCCCCTCGACCGCAACACCGTGCTGCGGCACCGCCACGAGCCCGCCGTGCAGGCTCGCCTGCGGGTGCTGCGCGGCGAGGCTTCGGGCCTCGAAGCCGTGGTCCCCAACCTGTGGGTGCTTACGCCCGGCGTGGTGCTCGAATCCATCAATTGGCTGCCGCCGGGCGGGGTCCATACCTGGCTCAACAAGCTGAATAACCGCCGCTTTGCCCGCGCCATTCGGGGCGGCGTGCAGCAGCTGGGCTTCCACGATTTCATCTTGTTTAACGACAACGACATCATCCGCAGCTTCTTTCTCAAGGAGTTGCTGCAACCCGCCGTGAGCGTGTACTACTCGCGCGATTTCCTGGTAGCGGGCGGCTACTGGCAGCGCCACGGCCAGCACCTGGAGCCGGCCCTCATCGCCAAAAGCGACGTGTGCGTGGCCAACTCGGGCTATTTGGCCAACTACTGCCGCCAGTCGAACCCCAATTCCTTTGACGTGGGGCAGGGCTGCGACGCGCCCCAACTGCCGCCCGCCGGGTCCTCGCTGCCGGCGGGCCTGCGCCAGCTGCCCGGCCCGGTGGTGGGCTACGTGGGCGCGCTCACCAGTGCCCGCCTTGACCTCAACGTATTGCGCCACCTCAGCCAGCAGCGGCCCGACTGGCGCATCGTGCTGGTGGGGCCCGAGGACGACGTGTTCCGGGCCAGCGACCTGCACCAGCTGCCCAACATCCACTTCCTGGGCTCGCAGCCCACGAGCGAGCTGGCCGGCTACGTGCAAAGCTTCGACGTGTGCCTGAACCCGCAGCTGGTGAACCCCCTGACGGTGGGCAACTACCCGCGCAAAATAGATGAGTACCTGCTGCTGGGCAAGCCCGTGGTAGCCACCAACACCGAGGCCATGCGCCCCTTTGCCGAGCACACCTACCTGGCCGACCACGTCACCGACTACCTGGCCCTGGTAGAGCTGGCCCTGGCCGAAGACTCGCCCGCCCGGCAGGCCGCCCGCCGTGCCTTCGCCGCCACCCACACTTGGGAAAACAGCGCGACCCACATCTACGCCGCCATCCAGGGGCACTACGCCCGCCGCCGGGTTGCCCGCGCTCTTTCGCCTTCGCCCGCCACCGCATGAAAGACTTGCTCCGCAACCGGCACCTGCAGTCGCTGACCGGCAACGGGGCGATGGCCGTGCTCAGCGTGCTCACCTACAGCATCCTGTTTCGCTTTCTTAATGAGGCCGATATGGGCAACTGGATATTCTTCCAGTTCGCGTTTCTGCTGCTCGATACCTTTCGCACAGGCCTGCTCCAAACGGCCCTCATCAAGTTCTACGCCGGGGCCGATGCCGGGCGGCAGCAAGCAATAGCCGGCGCGGCCTGGTACATCGGGCTGCTCGTCACGGCGCTATTCGTGCTGCTGAACATGCTGGCCCTGCCCGCCCGCCCCTACCTGCACGACGTAGGTTTGCTGGTGCTGGTGCAGTGGTTCGGGCTGGCGCTGGTGGTGACGTTGCCCTACAACGTGGCCGTGTGGGTGCTGCAGGCCGAGCAGCGGTTCGACCGCATCCTGTGGGTGCGGTTGCTCAACCAGGGCTCGTTTATCGGGCTGGTTTTTCTGATGTACCTGCTGCACGAGGTCACGCTGCTGCGCGTCATTCAGGCATTCGTGGTCAGTTCCTTGCTCACCAGCGTGGTAACCACGGTGCTGGGCTGGGGCCGGCTGGCGGCGCTGCCGCACCGCACGGCGGCCACCGTGCGCGAGGTATTTCACTTCGGCAAATACAGCTTTGGCACATTTTTGTGCTCCAACCTGCTGCGCAGTTCCGATACGTTCATCATCAAGTTCATGCTCGGCCCGGCGGCCCTGGCGGTGTACAACCTGCCCCAGCGCCTGCTCGAAATTATCGAAATACCCCTGCGCAGTGGGCTGGGCACGGCCATGCCCAGTATGTCGGCGGCCGTCAACCAGGCCCAGGAAGCCCAAGTAGTGGACTTGCTCAAGCGCTACGCAGGCTTCCTTACGCTGCTATTCGTGCCCATCGTAGCGTTCGTGCTGGTGTTTGCCGATGTGATAGTGGGCCTGGTGGGCGGCGGTAAGTACGTGGGCACCGAGGCGGCGGGCATCTACCGCATCCTCATCGTGTGCTCGCTCTTGTTCCCGCTAGAGCGCTTTTTGGGCGTCACGCTCGACATCATCGGCCAGCCGCAACGCAACCTGGTGAAGGTGCTGCTGGCGCTAACTGTGAATGTAGGGGCCGACATTGCCTGCATCCACTTCACGCGCAGCATTTACGGGGCGGCGTGGGCCTCGGTGTTTACGCTGGTGGCCAGCACAGCCTATGGCTACTTCATGCTGCGGCGCTTCTTGCCCATCAATTTTCGGGGTGTACCCAATTTGGCCGCCACCGAGGTGCGCGGGCAGCTTGGCGGTGCCCTGCGCCGCTGGCGGGCCAATAGGTCGCCCTCCGTGGGTAACCTCACCCCCTAGCCCCCTCTCCAAAAAAGAGGGGGAACTAGATTCTAGAACTAGAGCTAGTTCCCCCTCTTTTTTGGAGAGGGGGCTAGGGGGTGAGGTTACCCACGGAGGGCGACCCCACCCCCTATTCTACCCCATCCTCATCCACTATCCAGCCATGACCCGATTACTACTACTAGCTTACGGCCGGCCCACCGAATACGCTCGCGCCGTATTTGCCGCTCTCAGTGCCTGGGCGTTTGCCCCGGCGGGCTACGGTCAGCTTTCGGCCGTGGTGTTTACCGACCAGCCCGCAGCCTTCGAGCCCTACCTGGCCGGGCTGCCCGTGGCTTACCAGCTGCTCAGCGCAAGTCTGCTGGCCGAGCTGCGCGGCCCGCAGCAGTTCGTGCACCGCGTAAAAGCCTGCGTTATTGCCCAGGCTGGCCAGGACTACCCCGGCGACGAGCTGCTATTCATAGATTCGGACACGTTCTTCGTGGCCGCGCCGGGGCCGCTCCTGCAGGGGCTGGCGGCCGGCGCCGCCTACCTGCACCAGCGCGAATACACCCTGGCCGGGGCCGTAGGCGTGTACGCCGGCTTCCAGCAGGCCCGCTACCCGCGCCGGCTGCTGGCACTACTGGCCGAGCGGTCGTTTAAAGTAGGCGGGGCGCAGGTGCGTTTCGACCCCAGCCAGGTAACCTGGAACTCAGGCGTAGTGGGCCTGCCCACCACGCTCACCCCGCTGCTGCCCGATACCCTGGCGCTGACCGATGCCCTGTACGCGGGCTGCGGTTGGTTTGTGTGCGAGCAGCTGGCGTTTTCGCTAATCCTGCAAGCTGCCGGCCCCGTCGAGCCGGCCGATGCCTACGTGTACCACTATTGGGCCCAGGCCCAGAAAACGCTGGCCGATAGCTTGCTGGCTGTTGAGCTAACCGCTGCCTTCGCCGCCTTGCCCCTGCCGGCGCGCCTGCGCCGGGTGCGCCAACTGGTACCCACCTGGCACGAGCAACTGGAAATACACAAAGCCCAGCAGGACGCCCTCTACGCCTTCAGCCACGGCGAGTACAAAAGCGGCGTAAAGTGCGCCGCCAAAGCCCTATTAGCCTTCCCCTTCGACCCCGGTTTTGCCCGCGACCTGCTGCGGGTGCTACGGCAGCGTGCGCTGCATGCTCGCCGCCCGCGCAGTGTGCAGAGGCAGTGATTGCACGTTCTACTATTAGGACTTACGCACCGATAGCGTTAGGTAGCCCCAGCGGGGCGACCTGTCGGTAACAATTAACTGTAGATGAACGAGAAAGCCCCAGCGGGGCGACCCAACTGTTAGGGTCGCCCCGCTGGGGCTTTGGGCTTAGTGGTCAAATTGGTTGCTACCGACGGGTCGCCCCACTGGGGCTACCTAACGCTATCGGTGCGTAAGTCCTAACTATAATCGCCCTCCACGGGTCACCTCACGAAACCCCTCTCCCGTGGAGAGGGGGAACTAGCTCTAAAAAACTAGCTTCTAGTTCTAAAACTAAGGCTAGTTCCCCCTCTTTTTTGGAGAGGGGGCTATGCCCCATATGGGTCTCGTGAGGTGACCCGTGGAGGGCGATGAATACGGGGAACTCTTATTCCGCCTTCACCAGCTTTTGGGTGAGCACGGTGCTGCCCGTAACCAGGCGCACCAGGTAGATGCCCGCCGAGAGTCCAGCGCCGTCCAGCGACACCTGCCGGGCCTGCCCGGCCTCGACGGAGCCGCTGTAGAGGCGGCGCACCAGGCGGCTTTGCAGGTCGTACAGCTCCAGGGTGGCGGTGCCGGCTGCGGGCAGCGTGAAGTTGAGGCTGGCCTCGCTGCTGAAGGGGTTAGGGTACACCAGCAGGGCCGGCTGCGTCAGGGCATCAGCGACTGGGGTCGAAGCCAAAGCGGATGCCGTGCCTCGTGCCGCTGTTTTGGCGCTGGCGGTGGTGTAGGGCATGAGGTGCGAGCCTGCAATGGGGGCCTCCGTTTGGCCGTTGGGCAGTTTCCAGCCCACGGCTACGAAGTCGCCGCCGTTGATTTCGTGGTGCAGCACCTCGATGTAGTAGCGGGTGCCGGCCTGCAGGGTTACGGCGGCCGACTGCTGGGAGGCGTACTTGGTCCACTCGCCGGGGTTGGTCCAGCCGCTTACCTGGGCGATGCGGATTTTGTTGGCCGGGGTATCGTCGGTGCTCAGCCACAGCTCGCAGTCGTCGTCGCCGGCTATTTCGAAGGTGTAGCTACCCGTTTGGGGGGCGCACACGTAGCCCCGGATGCGGGCCCCGTAGTTGTCGCCGATGTTGAGGGCACTTTGCAGCGAGGTGAGGGTGGCCGTGTTGGTAGGCGTGGTGGCAGTCGGGATGCTGGCTATCGCCTGGCCGTATACGTTGGTCCACTGCTCCCAGCCGATGGAGCCGGTCCCGGTGCAAGCCGTGGTAGTAGGCGTAGTAGTAGCGGCCGAGTTGCCAGCCACCACAAACTGCGGCGTCTCGGTCACGGTGAGTGTGAGCTGGCCGTTTTGGGTACGCACGCGGGTTACCTGCATGGTAGCGCCTTCCCGGGGCCGGTAGATGGTGGCCGAGTCGGTGCCCAGGCTCAGGGTGTAGGAGGCGGTGCGGCCGGTTTCGTCGGGCACCACCAGGGCGTAGGCGGTTTTGCTGCCGAGCTGGTAGCGGTCCACGATGGGGTCGGCGTTGAGGGTGCCGGTGTACACGTAAGCACCCAGCAGCTGGTTGGCCTGGCGCAGGAAGTCGGCCACCGGCCGGGCCGAGCGGTCCGAGTTTATCAGGCCCGACGAGCTGAACTGCACCGCGCTGTTGGCGTTGTCGTCGGAGAGCATGTAGAAGAAGGTGCGCTCCACGCCCCAGCGGGCATACAGCAGGGCCGTGCGCAAGGTCCAATCGGCCTGGGTTTGGGCCACGGTGCGGTTGCCGATGGCGATGGCCTTGAGCGGGCTACCCTGGTTGAGGTCGTAGCCGGCCTCGGTTACCCACACCGGCATGTCGGCCGCGTACTGGTGGGCCACTTTAATGAAATCCTGGGCTACCTGCGCCGTGGTAACCACCTCGGGGGCCGAGCCGCGCGTGGCGTTGCCGCCCTGCGAGGAGCCCGCGTTGTTGGAGTAGTAGTGGTAGTTTATCACGTCCCAGCAGAGGTTTACCGAGCCATCGGCCTTATAGCCCCGGAACTGCCGGCACCAGTCTATCATGCCGCGCACGTAGTCGGGGCTGGGGTTGGCCAGGCCGGCCATCACGACTTGCATGGTGGGGTCGGCGTTTTTCACGCCTACGCCCGCGCCCATCGTGTTCTTGTTACCATCATAAAAGGCCGACATATTGGCGGCGTATTCGCGGCCGGTCTGGTAGGCTTTGCGGCCCTTCCACCACTTGTCGCGCTCGTTGTCGCACTCGATGTAATGCACCAGGTTGAGCCCGATTTTCACCTGATTTACACCGTCGCCGGCCCAGCGGGTGCTCTGGTCCACGGTTACCAGGCTGGCCGTCACGTTCGGGTTAGCGCCGTAGCGGGCGGCGTACTGGAAGGCTACTTTGGCTTGTGCGAGGTAGGAGTTGGGGCTGGAGAAGTCCTGGCCGTAGGCTACGGGCACGTTTTCGGCTTCGCGGTCGCTGCCGGGGTAGGTGGCCAGCAGCCAGTCGGGCAGGGTTTTGAGGCAGGCCAGCACCGTCACGCCGTTGGCCTTTAGGCTGGTGTACATCGCATCGTAGTTCCAGCCGCCGCTGTGTACCGGGTTGAAGGTGTAGCCGCCCTGGGTCGATTCCAGTTTCTGCCAGTCGAGGTAGTGGCGGAAGCCGGTGAAGTTCTTAACCGCCGTCAGGCGCGTAGCATCCACGGTGCCGGGCGCGTTGGGGTCTTCCACATCCCACTCGAAGCCGTTGACGCCAAACTCCTGACCCAGCTTTATCTGCTTCTGCACGGCCAGCGCGGCCACGTCGGTAGCCGCGAGCGCGGTGCCCGCCGTGTAAGTGCCATACAGCTCAATCTCGTTCGGATACGCGAAGGAGGCCGTAAGCACGAGGTAGCGGATGTTGCTGAGCGCGGTGGGCAGGTTGAAGTTGGCCGGCTGGCTGGGGTCGGGCCCCACCCAGGTATTGTACTGGCTGCCCGTGAAGGTGGCTACCGGAATGCGCTGCCAGGCATCGGTAATGACGGACAGCGTCATCGGGTCGCTGGGGTTGGTGCCCGCGCCGTCGTAGAACTTGATGCTTTGCAGGTTAATGGTTTCGCCCGGCTGCAAGGCGTAGTACGAATCGTAGGTGGGGATTATTTTGCCCCAGGTAATGGTGCTGCCCGTGGCGGTCGAGCCATCGAAAAGGGGCGTAATCGTGTTGGCCGCGTTGGTGAGCTGGTACCAGCGGCTGCCGTCAATCGGAATTTTACCCGTGGTAGTAGCGCCGGTAGGGGTAGTCGGCGTGGGCGTTACTACCACCACTACCGGGGCCGCCTGCACCGCCACCGGCTGGCCGACGCTGGCCGCTGCCAGGTAGCCGTTGCCGGCCGCCTGCGCCGCCGTAATAGTGGCAGTGCCCGCGCCCACCACCGTCGCCTGCCAGGTGCCGGCGCTGGTTTGGGCCACACTCACTACGGCGGGGTTCGAGGAGCTAAACACAATGGCCGTCACGGCATTGGTGCTGCTGGCCGCAAGCGCAAACGGCGCGTCGCCCACCGTTTTGCTGGCCAGCGTGCCGAAGGTGAGCACGGAGGCCACCGCAACCGGCGTCGTCGGGGTGGTAGTGGTGCCGGTTCGCCCAAAGACCTTGATTTTGACCGGAATATTGTTGGAATACTTGTGAATAACGATGGCATCGGCCGTCACGGAGCCGCTCACGGCCAGGTCTACCCACACGTTGTAAAGCGAGCCATCGAAGGAGCCGATGAGGGTGCGCTGTGTGCCATTCTGGGCGTAGATGAGCGCTGGCTGCGCCGAAAAAATGCCTTGGTAATCAAACAGCGAGAGCCGGCTTAGCACCGTGGTTTTGGCTAGCTTCAGCGTCACGTCCACGTACTGGAAGTTGTTGGACTGCCAGGAGTTCTGCACCAGGTTGTTGAGGTTGTCGTCGAGCCAGGGCGAGTAGTCCTGCCCCGTATTCAGGCTCGGCGTGATGGTGGTGATGGCGATGCGCTCCTCGGCGCTCGCCTGGCCCTGCACCGAGAAGGCCAGTAAATAGCTAACCAGCAAAGCCAGCAAGCGGCGGGTCATAACATATTTGTTCATTGTCAAAATATGAAAGGGGTAGAAAAAGACACGCGTCGGCCGGTATCAGCCGCCTGATAAAGACACCGTACTAAAAGGGGGTGGGAAGAGAGTAAGGTAAGCGGAATTGGTAGGAAATACCGATTGAATAATCAGTAATTTCAACGCCGCTACCAACAGATTATCCAACTTCACGGCATATCTACTACCAGCCAGCTAAACAGCCACTTGGCTGAAACGAAAATACAGCTAACATTTTGATAAAGCGCAAATTATTTTACCAAACTCGCAATAACAGTCCTTAATAGTCGAGGTTTATTTCTCTACGAAATCGGCTAGCTAAGTCAGGAATAATCTAAACAGCACTACTTATAAGTTACTGGTATTTTCAGGTTAATTAATCAAAAAATCCAGCGCTAACTAATTGCGTCACATACTCGCCGAAGACAACCCCAGTTTACTTTATTCTTCCACGATACAAGCCGACTGCCGCCGCCTACCTGACCCCGGTTTCAAGGAAAGCGACCAGAGAAATTATTTTCCCGCAGCAGCGGTGCGGGAAACCGCAACGCCTGTCGGCACCAGCCTAAAAAAGGCCGGTGCCCCCGTAAGCACCACGCCCTGGGCCGGGCTGGGCTGAGCAGCCGCGCCGGGCACCTGGTTCCACTCGTAGCGCAGCAGCCCCGGCAGGTGCCAGGCAGCCGGGAAGGAATACGTGGCGCGGGCCACCTCGCTTTGGTCGGTGGTGGTGCGGGCCCATAGCACAAACACCCGGCGCGGGCCGCTGCCGAAAGCCGCCCCCGCCACCCCGGCGGGCAGGCGCAGCGCAGCGGTGCCGGCCGCGTCGTAGGCGAGGCCCGCCAGCAGCGCCCCGCTGGTGCGTAGGGCCTGCCCCAGCTGCGTGAGGCGCTGCTGGCCAGGGGCATCTCGGCTAAGACTTTCGTAGAGGCCCATGAGCTGAAACTCGGTTTCGCCGCTCACGGGCGCGCCGGGGGGCGGGGCGGCGGCCCCCTCTCCTACCCGGTAAAAATGCAGCTGCTGCAAGCCCTGCTGCTGCCCCAGCACCAGCGCCTTGAGGCCGAAGTTGCGCTGAAACTCGTCGGAGCCGGGGCGCCAGTCGGCGGGGCGGCGGCTCACGTTGGTTTCGCTCACGAGGGCGGGCTTGGTGGGGTACGTGTGGCCGTCGTAGCCGTAGCGGCGCAGCACGGCCTCCATCGTGTCTTTGTGGGCGATAACCTGCTGGGCAGCCGCATCGGACGTGCGCTGGTAGGCAAAGCGGCCGGCGCGCCACCAGTTGCGGCGGCGCAGGTCGTAGGCCGGGTAGGCGTGGTAGTCGAGCACGTCGAAATAAGCCCCGCCCGAGGCCGGGTATTCGGCCGCTACTGTGCCGTCGTGGGGGTTGTCGGTGTAGCGCAGCAGCGCATCCAGAAACTCGGGGTAGCCGAGGCCGCCGGGGGCCACGTAGGCGGCGGGCTGATACTTTTTCACCACTTCCCAGGTGATACGCAGCGTGCGCACGTAGCGGTAGATGGGGGCGCGCAGGTTGGGCAGCTCGGCCGGCGCGGGGGCGCGGCCCAGCCACTGCCCGTTTTGCTGGCCGTTGATGAAATCGGGCTCGTTGACTACCTCCCACACCCGGATGTTGCGGCCGTAGCGCCGCACCAGCTCGTAGATATAGCGGGCGTAGTAGTTGTTGGGGTTTACGGTGCTGTCGGCCAGCCAGATGGGCTCGTAGAGGTTGGCAAACAGCTTGCTGGGCTCCGTGCAGCCAGGGTAGGTGGTGCCGTCGCGGTGGGCGGGGCTGGGGTCGCCCACGAAGCAGACCAGCTCGCGCAGGTGCAGGCTATCGGCGTAGTAGGCGAAGGCCGGGCGGCGCGCTTCCAGGCCCCACTGGGCCAGAAACTGCTCGGGCAGCGTCACGCGCAGGGTGGTGCCGCCCGCGGCCCGCACGGCGGCGGCCAAGCGCTCATCGGGCCAGGCGGGGCCGTAATAGCCCAGGTTGCAGCCGTAGCCGAAAGGGGCCAGCCAGGGCCGCACGGCCGCTTGCGCCGTGTGCGGCACGGGCGGCCGCAGCACGGGAGCCGGGCGGCCGCAGGCACTCAGCAGCAGCCCGCCCAGCAGTCCGGTTTTGGCAATCGCTGGGGTGTTCATCCGTTCAACTTTTTTGCATAAAAAGGCAGGTAAATAGAACGTCATTTCGAGCTTGCCGAGAAATCTCGCTCGTGTCGTTGCAAGAAACCCAAACAACGGCACGAGCGAGATTTCTCGGCAAGCTCGAAATGACGTTCTACTTATTTATAGCTCAGGCGTAATTAGCCCCGCCTAGTGGTAGCCGTTGCCCATGCGGGCGCGGGCATTAGTCACAAATTCCTTGACCCGCTGCTCCTCCGAGCGCTGGCAGATGAGCAGCACGTTGTCGTACTCGGCCACGATGTAGTGGTCGAGGCCCTGCACTACTACCAGGCGGCCGTGGGGCGTTTTGATGATGCACTGCTGCGTGTCGTAGAGCATCACTTCGCCGTCGATGACGTTGTGGTGGGCGTCGTGGGCACTCACGCGGTGCAGCGAGTCCCAGGTGCCGAGGTCGCTCCAGCCAATGTCGGCGGGCAGCACGTACACGTTGTCGGCCTTTTCCAGCACGCCGTAGTCGATGCTCACGTTGGGGCAGCGGGCGTAGACGTAGTCGATGAAGGCCGCCTCGGCCGGCGTGCCCAGCTGCCCATCGTCGTCGGCAAACAGCTCGGCTACTTCGCCCAGGTGCTGCTCCAGCGCCTGCCGGATAACGTCGACCCGCCCCACGAACAGGCCCGCATTCCACAGAAAATCGCCGCTGTCCAGGAAGCTGAGGGCCATATCCAGGTTGGGCTTTTCGGTAAAGGTTTTTACTTTGAGCAACTCCGTGCCGGGCAGGTGGTGCGTGGCCTCGTCGCGGTACTGGATATAGCCGTAGCCGGTATCGGGGCGGGTGGGGCGCACGCCCAGCGTGAGCAGCGCCGCGTGCTGGCCGGCGGCGGCCACCGCCTCGCGCATGAGCCGCCGAAACTCTTCTTCGCGCAGCACTACGTGGTCGGCGGGCGTTACGATGAGCACGGCTTCGGGGTCGCGCTGGGCAATGCGGTAGCTGGCGTAGGCAATGCAAGGGGCCGTGTTGCGCCCAATGGGCTCTCCCAGAATCTGGTCGAGGGGCAGCGCGGGCAGGTGCTCGTGCACGAGGTCGATATAGTCGCGGTTGGTAACCACAAACACATTTTCAATCGGGCAAATGCCCGCGAAGCGGTCGAGCGTAAGTTGCAGCATGGAGCGGCCCACGCCCAGCACGTCGTGAAACTGCTTGGGGTGCTGGGTACGGCTGAAGGGCCAGAAGCGACTGCCCACGCCGCCGGCCATAATTACAAGGTATACAGGGCGTTTATTCATAATAACTGGCATTAAGCTAGTAGGATATAGTGGTAAAAAAAACAGCCCTGGCCGGTGGCAGGGGCTGGGCCCCCACCGCCACCGGTCAGGGCAGCCTCACAGCGGGCAGGCGGCGCAACGCACCCACTGCCCTGCCCCACGGAGGGGCTATACAAAGTTCTGCGGTGCCGCCATGCCGCGCATCACAAGAAGTACGGATTGCACTTGGGCTAGCTACTGAAAAGGTTATCCGTAGTACTGGCAGGCGGGCCGCCGCGCTGCCGCCTGGCTACCCACCGAAGGACTTGGCCGTGGGCATCGTCAGCAGCTGGTAAGCATTGGCATAGCTGACCAGGGCCGCCGTATTTTTGACGCCTACCTTGCCCAGCATGCTCTGGCGCTGGGTTTCGACGGTGCGCTTGCTGGTAAAAAGCTTGTCGGCAATCTGCTGGGTAGTGAGCCCGTCGGCTACCAGCTGCAGCACCTCCAGCTCGCGGCGCGAGAGGGGCGAGGAAGCCACTGGCGGCAGGCTGGTGCCCAGCACCGCGTCGAGCATGGCCAGCCCCACCTCGGAGCAGAGAAAGCGCTGGCCCGCGAGCACCGTGTGGATGCCCGTCATGATTTCGGCCTTGTTAGCATTTTTGAGAATGTAGCCGTGCGCGCCCGCCGTCATGGCCTGCCCGACTTGCAGCGCCTCGTCGACCATTGAGAGCATCAGGATGCGCACGGCGGGGAAGTCGAGGCGTAGCTGCCGGGCGGTGGCAATGCCGTCGAGCACGGGCATGTTCATATCGAGCAGCACCACGTCGGCGGGGTTGGTGGGCAGCTGGTCGAGCAGCTGCTGACCGTTGGCGGCTTCGCCCACCACGCACAAGCCGGGCTCCTGGGCAAAGAGCATATGCAGGGCTTCGCGCACTACGGTGTGGTCGTCAACGAGAAAAAGGCGAATCATGGCGGGGCAGCTAAAAGTGGGAAAGAAAGGCAAACGCGGAGGAATCAGCCCCGCTTGAAATAGACGGTGAACGTGGAACCCACCCCGAGCTGGCTGGCTACCTCGATGCGGCCGCCGGTGTGCTCCACAATGCGCTTGGCCAGGTAGAGGCCCACGCCCGAGCCCTCGACGTGCGTATGAAACCGCTGAAACAAGCCGAACAACGGCCGCCCAGAAAGCAGGTCCAGCCCCAGGCCGTTGTCCTGCACACTGAGCACCCAGTAGCCGGGCTCGGTGCGGCACTGGATGCGCACCTGGGGCCGGCGGTCGGGGTGGCAGTATTTGATGGCGTTGCTGACCAGGTTGTAAACGACTGAGCGCAGGTTTTTCTCTGAGAAAGCGATGGCCGGGCAGTCGGCCACGTCCACTGTCAGTTGGGCACCGGCTTCGGCAATGGGCAGGGCCAAATCCAGCAGCACGTCGCGCACTACGTCGGCCAGCAGCACCGCCGGGGCCGGCTGGCTGGCTTCGGCCTGCACGTGGGCAATGGCGCTCAGGTGAGTGAGCGTGTGCTGGAAGCGCTCGACGGAATCGTGCAGCAGTTCCAGGATATGGGCCACCGGGGCCGACTGGCTGGCGGGCGGCAGCTCCTCGTGCAGGGCCTGGAGCAGGCCGTCGAGGTTGTTGAGCGGGCCTTGCAGGTCGTGGGAGGCCGTGTACACGAAAGAATCGAGGTCGACATTGGTGCGCACCAGCTGCTGGTTGGTGTCGCCGAGGGCCTCGTTGCTCACGAGCAGCTCCTCGTTGGTGTTGCTCAGGTCGGCGTTGTGGGTAGCGAGCTGCTGGTTGAGCGCCTGCACCTGCTGCTGGCGGGCCTCCACCGCCTGCCGGGCCTGCACGGGGCTGGTTACGTCGTAGGCAAAAACCACCACCCCATCTACCGCGCCCTGCGCATTGCGGCGGGACTGGTAAGTGAAGGTCCAGTAGATTTCCTGTAGCGGGCCACCTGGCTGGCGGGCCATTTGCAGGGGCATTTCCTCGGCCACGTAGGTTTCGCCGGTGGTATACACCTGGTGGCACAGTTCCGGAATTGCCGTGTGGGTGAGTTCCGGCAGGGCGTCGAGCAGAGGCTTCCCAAACAATTCCCGACCAGGAAAAATCTGCTGGTAAGCCGGGTTAACCAACTCGAAAACCAGGGCCGGGCCGGCCAGGATGACGATGGGCCCCGGCGCGGCCATAAACAAGTCGTGCAGTTGCTGCTGCTGCCGCTCGATTTCGGCGCGGGCCGCTTCCCGCTCCTGCCGGACCAGCACCTGCGCGGTTACTTCGTAAGCAAACAGCAGCAGCCCCGTGATGCGGCCCGTCTCGTCGCGGGTAGCCTGGAAGGTGCAGGCCACAAACAGGTGTTCCGGCTGGCCAGGCCGGGTACGGTTCAGCGTCACGGGCAGGTCGATGCCCGTGTAGGTTTCGCCCGTGCGGTACACCTGGTTTAGCAGGTCGAAAAATGGCTGACTGGCCAGCTCGGGCACAGCCCGGCGAAAAGACCGGCCCACCAGCTCGCGGTGCCCAAGCATCCCCCGAAAGTTGTCGTTGGCCAGCTCTACTACGTGGTTGGAGCCGGTGAGCACGGCAATCATGGCTGGGGCTTCGGCTACCAGCTGGTGCAGGCGCAGGCGCTGGGCCTCGGCATCGGCGCGGGCAAACTCGGTGGCCCGCAGGCTGTCGATAATGGTGTCTACCAGGCCGGCGTTGGTGAGGGTCAGCTCGTCGTTGAGCTGCTGCACTTTCTGTTCGGCCCGGCGCAGCTCGTCGGCCTGGGTGCGAATTTCTTCATTGTAAACCCGCAGCTGGTTGTTGGCTACCAGCAGCTGCTCGTTGCTTAGGCGCAGGTCTTCGTTGCTCACCCGCAGCTCTTCGTTGGTTACGTCAAGCTCTTCGTTGGCTACCGCAAGCTGCTCGTTGGCCGTGGCCAGCTGCTGGGCGGTGCTGGCCGGCAGCGCCCCGGCGAGTGGCCGGGCCAACACGTAAGCACTCACGTTGTAGGCGCTCAGCAGCAGGCCGCTTACCGCGCCCGCCGCGTCGCGCACGGGCTGGGCCAGGAAGGTAAAGTACACCGGCCCGCGCGGGGCGGCACGGGTAGCATCCTCAAAAGCCACGGCCTCGTAGCCGTAGCAGGTAGCGCCGGTGCGGTAGGCTTCGTCAAGCAGCGCCAAAAAGGGCTGTCCGGCCAGCTCCGGCAGGGCTTCGCCAAGGCGCAGGCCAACCAGGAGCCGGCCCCCGAACAGCTGCCGAAACAGCTGATTGGTAACCGTGACCAGGTGGGCAGCCCCAGCTAAGCTGGCCAGGCCGGCTGGCGCGTCGCGCACCAGAGCAGCAAGCTGCTGGCGGGCCGCTTCGGCCGGGGCGCCGGGAGTGGAAGGTAAGGAGTCGGGCATAGCTGAGGAGGGAGCTGGCAAGCTCTGAATGGGAGCGCTACGCTGGCTTTTTGGGGTAGAATTGCAAGTCGCCGCTCATGGCTTCGTGCTGGCTGATGGACGTATGCACGACGCGGGCCTGCCGGCCGGTTTCGTCGGCTTTGCGGAAAAACAGGGCCGCCACGTCGGCTTGCTTTTCCTGCTCGAAGTGCTGGCCCAGGTTTTGGAGCAGCATGGTGGTTTCTTCGAGCCCGCGCATGGATTGGTAGAGCAGGCTTTCCACCGAATGGGTTACTTCGCTCAGCAACGCGCTCACGGTGTAGGCGTGGCCCGTGTGGCAGCGGTAGCGAATAAGCTTGCCCTCAATAAGTTGAGTGAGGGCCCCGTGGCAGTCGGGGCAGGTAAAAGGCGTGAGCTTGCCCTTATCGATAATGCCCAGCTCGAAGCCGCCGCCCTGCTTGGCGATGGTCAGCTCGATTTTGAGCAAATCAAGCTGAGCGGCGGGCAGGCGCTTTTTGGCGGGGGCGGGCTCCAGGGTGAGGCGCACGAGCAGGGCCCCGAGCTGGGCCAGGGACACGAGGTAGTCGGCTTTCACAAATTCGAGGGCATTGGTGGGCATGGCGGGCTGCTCGGCGTCGTGGGGGTCTTGCACGATGGCCAGCCCGCCCATGCGCTGCACCGACCACAGGCCGGAGGTACCATCATCGAGGTAGCCGGTGAGCACCACCCCCAGCACGCGGGGCCCGTAGGTGTAGGCCGCCGAGCGAAAGAGCGCATCAATGGAGGGCCGGAAGCGATTTTCCTTGGGGCCGCGCGTTACCAGCACCCGGTCGTCTTCGAGCAGCAAGTGGTGGTCAGGCGGGGCCATATAAATAACCCCAGGCCGCACGATTTCCCCGTTGTGCGGGTGCCGGGCCTCCAGCGCCGACACAGAGTTGAGCAGCTCGGGCATGATGCTGGGCGAATCGGGAGCTACGTGCAGCACCACGAAAATGGGCGCCGGAAAGTCGGCCGGCAACGTTTTGGCCAGCGCCAGCAGCGCGGTTACGCCGCCAGCCGAGGCTCCGATAACCACAATATCGCGGGGGTGCTTCCGGGCTCGGGGGGAGGATGGGGTAGGCATAGTGTTCGAGGTAAATGAGTGAATGACTGCGGTTGGGCAGTGCTTGTCGTTCTCACGTTCGCCTCACCCCCTAGCCCCCTCTCCGAAAAGGAGAGGGGGAACTAGTTTCTAATTCTAGCGCTAAAAACCAGAGCTAATTCCCCCTCTCCTTTTCGGAGAGGGGGCTAGGGGGTGAGGCGAATGTGAGAACGACAAGCGCTGCGTAACCGCAGTTGACAGCGCGTTCGCACCCCCGGCCCGGCTACGCTGCCTGACGCGGCAGGCGCCGGGTGCGGCCGCGCAGCAAGGCCACTATCTCGTGCTCGGGGCGGGCGGGCGTGGTCAGCTCCACGTGGTGGCGGGCCAGCAGGTCGTAGCGCCGGCCCATGAGGTAGCAGAAAACGTGCAGGAAGTGGATGCCATCGAACACAATGGCTTCGTTGCTGGCGTACTGCGCCAGGTTTTGGCGGAAGTGAGCGGGATGGTCGGTCCAGTGCAGGGCTGGCTTGAGGTGGTGGCTGATGTGGTAGCCGTCGTTCCAGCACTTATGGTTGTAGGGCGTATTGATGCAGGTGATGCTGTTGGTGTAGCAGTTGCCGGGGCTTTCGAGGGCGATGAAGGCGTGCTGGGCCCAGTTGCCGAGCATCATTACCACCCGTGTGAGCGCCAGCGGCACCAGCAGCACCACCAGCGTGGCCGGCAGGTTCACCCAACCCAGCACCAGGGCAGCGGCCAGGTACACCAGTTCGCCGCGCAGCAGGCGGCGGCGCAGGGTCGTTTTTTGCCGGCGGGCCAGGTAGCCCGCCAGGCGGGCCACGCCCAGTACCAGGAAGTCGCCCAGGTAGCGCAGAAAATCCACCCAGGAGTCGCGCTGATAAAAGAGGGTTGAGCTGGTATCGTCCGGCAGGTTGTTTTCGGGGTGGTGCATACCCAGATGGTGGGTGAAGTAGGTTTCGGGCGTTTGCCCAAACAGCGGCCCTACCACCCAGGGAATGTACTTGTTGAGTGAGCCGTATTTCTTCTTGAATAGTACCCGGTGACTGGTGCAGTGCAGCATCAGGCCAAACGGCCCCTTAAAGCGCACGTAGCCCAGCAGGTAGCTGCCGGCCACTACCCACCAGGCCCAGCCCACCAGCGCGGGCACAAATAGCAGCCCCGCCAGCGGCAGCAAAATAGCCGAGAGCTGCAGCAGCAGGTACACGAAAGGCAGGTCGCGCTCGTCCTGCACGTAGCGGCTTAGTCGTCGGTGGAGGAGGGAAGGAGCTACCGGCCGCACGTAGCCGGGGTCGGTCGAGATGGTTGTCAGCTTCATCGGCTACTCAACCAGCGAAAACAGGGATTCGAGCTGCAACAGCCGCAGGGAGCGGCGTAGCTCCGGCCCCACGTGGAGCAGGACGATGTTTGCCCCAGTCTGGCGCAGCTGCAACAGCCGGGATAGCACGTCGCACACCCCCAGGGTGCGCTGCCGGGCCAGGGCCCGGCAATCGACGAGCAGCTGCGGCTGCGGCTGCCCGGGAGGCCGCATCAGCGAGTAGGCCAGCAGCTTCATGTCGGCCGTGTCCAGGTTTATCGCCAGCGGGGGCGAAATAGCAGCCGTCGGCTGGGGTACGGGTTGTTGGAGAAGAGTACGCATAAACAGTAGGGAAAAGGATAGTGTAAGCACTCTGGGGCATAGGCAGCGCGGCGAAAAAAACGCCCCGGTAAGCCAGAATAAATTCGCTGATAACCAGCAAAAAACCCACCCTCAAAGGAACTGCTTACCAACTCGCTTTTCACCCGCTGAACTACGGTATTTTGCGGGGGTATATGCGCTATTTTATTCCGTATTTATACGCTACTCTGCGCTCGTATCCGGTACAAATACCCATCGGGTGCCCCAGACCCTGGTGCGCGGCAGGAAGCACTAGTAGTTGCTTTGGGCCAGCAGTAGTTAGTTTTCGCAGTAGCACTGGCGCGGCTACTGCCAGTCAGGGCCAGCAGACTCTTTTTCCTAGTGCCTTAGCCCATTGCGTTCGCGCCGGTGCTGTTCTCCGGACTTGGGCACGGGCCAGCGGCCCGCGCCAGGGGACGTCTGCGTAACAGTAATTAGTCAGTAATCCAGCCGAAAGCCCACCATCTACCCAGCGCCTAGCCATAGCATGCAGTAGCCCCGCAGCCCCAGCGCAACTCCGCTCGCTGGTAGCCGAAAACCCCGGCAGCCCCTACTGTACCTGACGAGCCGGCCGTGCGGAGGCTGCTGGAGTCGTTGTGGATGGGGCTGCGGTATTATTACTGGCGGCCGATGGTGTCGGCAGCGAAGCAAGTAGCAAGTTGGTGAGTGGAAATAGCGGGCTCTTCAAGTAGCGCGCTCGCTTTATTTAAGTGGCCGGGTGGCTGGGGGTCTTAGCCAACTCGGCACCAGGTGCCTCCAACTACCCGGCGCCGATTGCCGTAGCAGCAATAGCCCAGCTTTACTAAGCCAGCTACCAGGTCTGGCGGGCACCCCTGGCCCTGTTTCGTGAGATATTACTTCCTGCTGCTGGCGCTGCCCATAGCTGCCTGCCACCCCGACCAGCCCGCCGCCAACCAGCTGCCGCCTGTGGCTACTGCCCCGGCGCTGCCCGCGCCGCCGGCCTTTACCCCGCCCGCCGGCCCCCTACGCTCGGGCGATACCGAGCGCCCCACCGACCACGACACGCTGCATGTGCCCGGTGGAGGCATCCTCTACTTAAAACCCACCACGGCCGCCGCCTTCCGGCAGGTGCCCGATGAGCTGCGCACGAACGTCGATTCGGCCCTGACAGCTACCGGCCGGGTGCGCCGCGTGGGCGACGACCTGCTGCTACAACCTGACAGTGGCCCGCTGGTGAAATTCACGGCTTCGCCAGCCAACGAAATCTACAACAGGCCGCGCTACTTGGGAGCACTGGCCGGAGCGCACCTCTGGGTGGTGCAAACGGACGCCGAGGGCCAAACCGTACTAACACTGATTGACCAGCGCACCGGCCGCCGCACCGTTGTAATGGGCCGGCCCGCCGTATCGCCCGATGGGCAATACTTGTTTAGCGGCCACAGCGGCCAGGGCAACGACGGCAGCGACGAAAGCGCCACCGGCATGGAACTCTACCGCCTGGCAGCCGACGGGCCGCACCTGCTCTGGACGCGCGATACGCAGCACTGGGGCACCAACGAGGCCCGCTGGAGCGGCCCACACACCGTGCTGCTGCGGCAAGACTACCAGGGCGCCAGCCAGGAAGACGAAGCCCCGGCCGATACCTACGTGGAGGTTACCTTGCCCGCGCTCCGGTAGGCCCGCCCCAGCTCCGTTGCAGCTTTACCAGGCTCGGCGGGCAGGCCGAAATTGTTGGGTGCCGTGCCGGTGAACGCTACGCCGCCACCAGATAGAGCTGCCGCCACCAAGCAGATTTTCCCATTAGCAACCTATGAGTTATCCTTTCCGCATGGCTGCTCTGCTGCTGCTGGGCACCAGCGCCTGCCGGCCCGACCAGCCCAGCCAGCCCGCTACCGAGCCCCCCCCGGCCGCCCCACCCAAAATAGCCGCTGCCTCAGTTTCGGCCCCAACTGCGGCGGGCCCCACCGATACACTACACCTGCCCGGCGGCCAGGTGGTGCAGCTGCGCCCTACTACTGCCGCCGCTTTTTACAAGCTGCCGGTTAGCCGCTTGCCCGATTTGGCCAACGAGCCAGGCGCCGAGCACCTGCCCACCGGCAGCCAGGTGCGCCGCCAGGGCCTGGACCTGCTGTTGCAGCCGGCGCAGGGCAACGTAGTGCAACTGGCCTCGACGCCTGACGCGCAGTTTACCCTCCAAAATGGCAATGGGGTTAAATATATGTACTGGGGCACCCTACCGGCCGCCCACCAGTGGGTAGTGCGGGCCTGGTACTGGGAAAGCGACGCCACGGTGCTGGTAGACCAGCGCACCGGCCGCCACCTGGCAGTGCCCGGCCACCCCGTGGCCTCGCCCGACGGCCGCTACATAGTACTGACCAGCCCCGGCCTGGGTGGCGGCGACCAGTCCAATACCCTGGCCTTGGTGCAGGTAGAGGCCACTGGCCCGCACCTGTTGTGGCAGCGCGAGCCTACCGCCTGGGAGCCCGTGGCCGCTGCCTGGGCTGCCCCCAACCGGGTAGTGCTCAAGCGCCGCCACACCCTCACCGACGGGTCGATGGCCGACGATGCTCAGGTTACTTACGACGAGCTAACGCTGCCCCGCCCAGCCCCCGCCCCATGAGCAACTGCCTTCGCTCTCTGCTGCTGGCCGGGCTGCTGCTCGCTGGCTGCCGGCCCGACCAGTCCGACCTGCCGCCGCCCCTCAAGCCGCTGCTCGAAACCCTGCCCGCCCGCTACCGCTCGCTGCCCGACCGGCAGGATACGCTCACCAGCTACTGGGCACCCGACTCGCTGCTGCTCGACAGCTTGTTTAACTTCACCAGCGCCCACCGTAGCCAGGTGCTGCTGCGGGTGCAGCGGGTGCCGGCCTCGGTGGCAGCTGCGGCTCGGCTCGATACGCTCCGGTTTCGCCGCCCAGCCTTCCGGTTCGAGGAGTACGAGCGCCCTGGCTACCACTGGGACTTCTTCAATTCTCAGCTAGCGCCCACGGTGCCCGAAACAACCGACGGGGTGCCCCTGCGCATGGCCCTCACGTACTCCTCGCGTTTGGCGCTGGTCGAATACCAGCGCTGGCCGGGTGGCAACAGCTACCAGCGCAACGACTACCTGATGGATTACCCCTTCGGCGCCGTGGCCGAGGCCCAGGTCAGCGACTCGGTGGTGTACATCCGCGCCTATCCGCTGCTGGCCGACCGGCCCCGGCCCGATACCCTCTACACGTACTACCACGATGGCCCGCGCCGCAAGCGCATCCCCCTGGTGGTCGACCAGCCCGATACCACCCGGCAGGTGCTGCTGCGCCTAAGCTTCCGCGTGCTCCAGCACTCGGCCGACTGAGGCAAACGGTTGCTTCGCGCCAGCCCTTTACCAAGCACTATCCATGAAATATGCATTGTTTGGCAGCCTGCTGCTCGCCGCCGGCTGCCACTCCGCCGACCCGCCGCCTGCCATACGGGAGGCGGTGGCGACCTACGTGCGCCAGCACAGCGGCCGCCCCGCCAGCTACCAGCCGCTGCGGTGGGGGCCGGTGCGCAAGTGGCGCAAAGTGGATGCCGACTCGCTAAACATCCTGCGCCACCGCGACCACGAAGACTCGGTAAAAACCTGGTGGCGCCAGACGTATGAGGAGCGGGGCGCGACTCTCAGCGACCACTTTGCCGATAGTGTGTTTCACTTGCAGGACAGCCTGAGCACCAATATCATCCGGCTCGACAACATTGCCTCGGCCTACGACACCACGCGCCTCGGCACGCAGGTGGCGCACACCTGGCAGCTACGCACGGCCAGCGGCCAGCGCGTGCGCGACAGCGCCCTATTTCTGGTGCCGCGCCGCGGGCCGGTAGAGCGGCTGCCCCGGCTCCGGCCGTTGTATTAGCGCAGTTGGTGGCGCTGGCCGCTGGCGTGCGAAAGTCTGCTTGAAGCCCTGGCGCAGTTCTGAATGCCGGCAGCCGTACCCCTACCGGACCGGGCCAGCTGGTGCGGGGGCTGCTGGTGGAGGCGTTGGGGATGGGAGGGGTATTGTTATAGGAGAACAGTAGCGGAAGTGGGGCCTACTCCGTTGGGGTAAGGGAGTTATCGAGTATAGCTAACCACCAATTTTATGCATGTTGGTCCCTATGAAAAACCACAGCCATAAGACTAGAATGAAAAAAGCGGTGTAAGCTCCCCCCTAAAGTGAGCCAGTCAAAAGTAGAGGTCAGGCAGCTTGACGAAACTCGATGGGGGTTAGAAAGTTAAGGGCCTGATGCGGCCG
>JBPBPU010000137.1:0-120352 GCA_050954465.1 Janthinobacterium lividum | reverse complement strand
TCGTGCATCTGCTCTTCGCCTGCGCCCAAAACCGTCGAAAATATGACGAAAATTATGCCGCAGCTCTTGCCTGAATCATAGAAATCGCGACACTTCGCGTCTCGCTGTTGAACAGCTTGGCAATGAACAAGTAAACAACGACGAGACGCGATACTTCGCGTCTCTATATTCTGTGCAATGACCTGGAAATTGCGCTAATCCAATCGGTAGCGCCACCTGAATTCAATGATTGAAGTAGTTGGCGAGCGAGATTTGCCGGCAAGCTCAGCATGACGTTCTGATTGGTAACTTGGCTTTCTAACCTAAACATACCCAGCCTGATGAGAAGCGAAATTGCCGCCGAGCCGCTGGTACTGCGCCAATACGAGCCCGCGTTTGCCGCCTTGCTCTACGAGGCCGCCCGGGCCTCCTATTCGCCCCAGTTTGCCCACTACCTGCCCTGGTGCCACGCGGCCTACACCCTGGCCGAGAGCGAGCAGTTCGTGGCGCAGAGTGCGGCCGACTGGCAGGATGGGAGCGCGTACAATTACGCCCTGTTTGATGCGCAGAGCAGAGAGTTTTGCGGCGGCATCGGGCTCAACCAGCCCAACCAAGTGCATGGCTACTACAATCTGGGGTATTGGGTGCGTACCTCGCGCCAGCGGCAGGGGCTGGCCGCGCAGGCCATCCACCACCTTGTGCGGGCGGCTTTTGCCGACTTGCCCACCTTGCACCGCCTCGAAATACTGACCCTGCCCGACAACCTGCCCAGCCAGCGCACCGCCCTGGCGGCCGGGGCCACCCCCGAGGGGCTGCTGCGCCAGCGCCTGCGGGTAGGCCCCGGGCAGTACGATGCCTTGCTATACTCGTTGGTGCGCGCCGACGTAGCCTGAAACCAGCTGGGCGCAGTAAGCAGAGGAGGCCAAACTGCTTCCCACGTATGCCCCGAAAGACTTTGGCCGGAGCAGTACGTAGGCGCTAAGCCAAACCCTACCTTTGCGCCCGCAGGCAACCCTGCTTCCCCGCCACTTCATCACCTCACCACCTTATTACCTCATCACTTCATAATGAGCTACATCGCCGCCATCCACGCCCGCCAGATTTTCGATTCGCGCGGCAATCCGACCATCGAAGTTGACGTAACCACCGACTCGGGCACCGTAGGCCGCGCCGCCGTGCCCAGCGGGGCCAGCACCGGCGTGCACGAAGCCGTGGAGCTGCGCGACGGCGACAAGGCCATGTACCAGGGCAAAGGCGTGCTCAAAGCCGTAGAAAACGTGAATACCGCCATTGCCGAGGAACTGGTGGGCTTTTCGGTGTACGAGCAGAGCCTCATCGACAAAATCATGCGTGAGCTGGACGGTACCCCCAACAAGGGCAAGCTCGGGGCCAACGCCATCCTGGGCGTGAGCCTGGCTGCCGCCCGCGCCGCCGCGCAGGAGCTGGGTCAGCCGCTCTACCGCTACGTGGGCGGCGTGGGCGCTACCACGCTGCCCGTGCCCATGATGAATATTCTTAACGGCGGCTCGCACGCCGACAATAAGATTGACTTCCAGGAATTTATGGTGATGCCCGTGGGCGCCAGCTCCTTCTCAGAGGCGCTGCGCTGGGGCACCGACATCTTCCACACCCTCAAGTCGGTGCTGAAGAAAAAAGGCTACAGCACCAACGTGGGCGACGAAGGCGGCTTTGCCCCCGACATTCAAAGCAACGAAGAGGCTATCCAGATTGTGCTGCAAGCCATCGAGCAGGCCGGCTACCGGCCCGGCGAGCAGGTGATGATTGCCCTCGACCCGGCCGCCTCCGAGTTTTTCGAGGATGGGCACTACCACTTCAAGAAAAGCACCGGCGACAAGCTCACCCCCGAGCAAATGGTGGCCTACTGGGCCGACTGGGTGAATAAATACCCCATCGTGAGCCTCGAAGACGGCCTGGCCGAAGACGACTGGACCGGCTGGAAGCTCGTGAGCGAGCAGCTGGGCAAGAAAATCCAGCTCGTGGGCGACGACCTGTTCGTGACCAACGTGGAGCGCATTCAGAAGGGCATCGACGAGCACATTGCCAACGCCATCCTCATCAAAGTCAACCAGATTGGCACCCTCACCGAAACCATCGACGCTGTGAACCTGGGCCGCCGCAACGGCTACAAGTCCATTATGAGCCACCGCTCGGGCGAAACCGAGGACTCGACCATCGCCGACCTGGCCGTGGCCCTGAACACCGGCCAGATTAAAACCGGCTCGGCCTCGCGCTCCGACCGCATGGCCAAGTACAACCAGCTCCTGCGCATCGAGGAAGAGCTGGGCGAAATGGCGTACTTTCCGGGCAAGAAAATGTAAGTGTGTAGGGTAAGCTTTAGCTTGCCAGTATGTATCTTTCAGTGATTTAACTGGCAAGCTAAAGCTTACCCTACATGCACCTCTTCGCTCCCATTCTGCGCGTGCTGCGCAATTTCTACCTGCTCACGGCCACGGGCTTCGTGGTGTGGATGGTGGTGTTTGATGCCAACGACGTGGGCAAGCAGTACGATATGTACCGCAAGTGGCGCGACCTGCAAGCCGAAAAGGAATACTACGAAGCCAACATCAAAACCGTGAAAAGCGACCGCACCGAGCTGCTCAGCTCGCCGGCGCTGCTGGAAAAATTTGCCCGCGAGAAGTACCTCATGAAGCGCCCCGGCGAGGACGTATTTGTGCTGGTGCCCGCGCCGGAGAACCCGTGACAGGGACAGTAGTAGCTACCTAAAGATTATACCCACTATTCGCCAGAATAGTGGGTATTTTATTTGTTGTACATACCTTTACTTTATCAACTTATACCTTATTTCTTCACCCACCTGCAAAACGATGAAAAAAAACTACTTTCACTACCTGATGCTCTTGCTGGGCGTTGCGTACGCCAGTCTGCGGCCCACCACCGGATGCGCCCAGACCTACCTGACCCCCACCACGGGCACCACCTCCATCACTACCTGCGCGGGCACCCTCTACGATGATGGGGGAGCCAGTGGTAATTATTCAGCTTACGATGATGGCACCATCACGATACTGCCCGCCACGGCAGGTAACAAGGTGCGGCTGGAATTCAGCTCGTTTAACGTAGAGTCTGGCTACGACTACCTCTACATCTACGATGGCAACTCCACGTCGGCCACCCTGATTGGAACGTACTCGGGCGCCGTCTCGCCGGGCATCATTTACGGCACTACCACCACCGGGGCCCTCACGCTCCGCTTCACCTCCGACAACGTCGTCCAGTACAGCGGCTTCGCGGCGTCTATTAGCTGCGTTACCAGCGTGCCCCTGCCCGACCTGACCGTGCAGGGCGCTACTGTGAGCCCGACGGCCGTAGTGGCCGGCAACAGCGTATCGGCCAGCTCGCAGGTGTACAACCTGAATGGCGGCACCGCCAACAGCAGCAACCTGGGCTACTACCTCTCGACGGATAACATACTGAGCAGCAACGACGTACTATTGGGTAGCGCAGCTGGTAGCGCGCTGGGAGCTGGGCAGACTTCGGCGCGCTACACCACCCTTACCATTCCCACGGCCACGGTGCCGGGCACTTACTACGTACTGTTTGCGGCCGACTACCAGAACCAGGTAACGGAGTCGAACGAGGCCAACAACGTGACGGCCGTGGGCATTACGGTGCAGCTCGCCTCGCCCGACCTCGTGATTCAGAGCGCCGCGCTTAGTGCCACCTCGGTGCAGGCCGGTAGCGCGCTTTCCTTCAACTGCTACATCTACAACCAGGGCAATACGACCGCCAGCAGCAGCAGCGTCGGGTTCTATTTCTCGACCGATGCTATCCTGGATGCCAGCGATGTGCTGCTGGCTACGCAGTACGGCACCGCCCTGAGTGCGGGCTACTCGAACTACCGTTCCAGCACGGCGGCAGTGCCGAACAACACGACGCCGGGCACCTACTATATTCTGTTTGCGGCCGACTATCAGAACCAGGTAGCGGAAGGCGACGAAACCAACAACGTGACGGCCGTAAGCTTTACGGTGCTGGCCCCTGGCCCCGACCTCACCGTGACGCAGCAGTACCTGAATAGCTATTCCCTGCCTGCCGGGGGTACTACCACCACCTACGCCTACATCAACAACGTGGGCAACCAAGTGGCCAGCAGCAGCAACCTGGGTTTCTACCTCTCCACTAACACCGTGTTTGATGCCGCCGACGTGCTGCTCACTACCTCTACGGGTACGGCGCTGGCGGCCGGTGGGTCGTCGTACCGTTCGGCCACGCTCACGGTGCCCCTGGGCACGTCTGCCGGTACCTATTACGTGCTGTACGTGGCCGACCCTGCTAATGCCGTGGCCGAAAGCAACGAGAACAACAATGTAGTGTGGCAGTCCCTGACGGTGTACGCTCCCACCATCGACCTGACCATCTACTCGGCCTATCTGACCCCCTCGCAGGTGAGCCCTGGCGGCACAGTAAGCGTTAGCGGCTACGAGTATAACCAGGGCAACGCCAACGCCGGTAGCCACCGGGTGGGCTACTACCTCTCCACCAACGCCATCCTCGATGCCAGCGACGTACTGCTGGGCAACTCGCCCATCGCGTCGGTGTCGGCCACGTACTCCACTTCATTCAGCAGCACGCTGACTATCCCGGCCGCTACGGCTACCGGCACTTACTACGTGCTGTTTGTGGCCGACGACCTCAACCAGATTGCGGAAAGCAATGAGAACAACAACCTCTCGTACCAGACCCTGCAAGTGGTGGCCCCTGGCATCGACCTGACCATTTCCAGCGCCTATACCTCCACCAGCCAGTCGGTGGCGAGCGGCACCCTCAGCGTGAGCTGCTACCTCAACAACCTGGGCACTACCTCCACGGCGGCCAATGCTGCTACGGTAGGCTACTACCTTTCTACCAACACCATCTTCGATGCTAGCGACGTACTGATGAGTTCTAGCCCTGGCGTAACGGTGGGGGCCAACGGCTCGGTCTACCGCTCGGCCTCGGTAACGGTGCCGACGGGCACTACGGCAGGCACCTACTACGTGCTCTTCGTGGCTGACCCCAGCAACACGGTTGCCGAAACCAACGAGAACAACAACGTAGCCTACCAGTACCTGCTGGTGGTAGCGCCAACCATCGACCTGTATCCCTACAGCCCCTACCTGTCGGTTACCTACGCGACGGCGGGCAGCAGCATCACTACCTCAAGCTACCTCTACAACCAGGGCAATGCGGTGGCCAGCCCCGCCACCATGGGCTATTACCTCTCCACCAACACCGTGCTCGATGCCAGCGACGTGCTGCTCAGTAGCAACACCATCAGCTCGATAGCGGGCAACAGCTACAGCAGCGTGTATGGCTCGGCTACCATTCCGGCTACTACACCTACGGGCACCTACTACATTCTGTTCGTGGCCGATTACCTCAACCAGCTGGTCGAAAGCAACGAAAACAACAACGTAGCTTACCAGTACATCCAAGTAACAGGCGTGGGCCCCGACCTGATAACGACCTCCTCGTACCTGGGCTTCAGCAGCGTGGCTGCCGGCAGCAGCGTGAGCGCCAGCACCTACATCTACAACCAGGGCAACAGCGTGGCCAGTAGCAGCAACGCCGGCTTCTACCTCTCCACCAATACCGTGTTTGATGCCGCCGACGTGCTGCTGACCAGCACCACCGGTGGCGCCTTGGGCGTACAGCAAAGCTCGCTCCTGACGGTTAACCTGCCTATTCCGGCCGGTACGGCCGCTGGTGGCTACTATGTGCTGTTTGTGGCCGACCCCGGCAACCTGGTGGCCGAAAGCAACGAAGCCAACAACGTCACCTACCAGTACTTGACGGTAACGGGCCCCTTCACGGGCACCCTGGTGCCGGATGCCGGCACGGCTACTATCACCAGCTGCTCGGCTACGGTGTACGACAATGGCGGCACCGGCAACTACGCCAACAACTCGAATGGTACCCTCGTCATCAACCCAGGCACGGCCAATGGGTTGGTGCGACTCGCTTTCAACTCGTTCAACACGGAATACGGGGCTGATTTCCTGCAAGTGTACGATGGCACCAGCACAAGCGCGCCTTTGCTGGGGACGTATACTGGCAGCACGTTGCCAGGGGCTATTACGGCCAGCAATGCGTCGGGGGCACTTACGCTCCTGTTTTACAGCAATTCTTCCGTCACCAGCACCGGCTTTGTGGCTACCGTGAGCTGTGTGCAGCGCCTGGCCACCCTGGCCCAGCAAACGGCGGGTTACGACATTAATGTGCTGCCCAACCCCGTAGCGGGCGGCAACGTGCTACGGGTGCAGCTAACCGGCGCGGGCCAGCCCGTAGCAGCTACCCTCACCCTGCTCAACAGCCTGGGCCAGTTGGTAACCAGCCAGCCACTGCAACTCTCCCCGGCCCGCCAGAACGAAGCGCAGATACCTACTGCCGGCCTTGCTACCGGCATGTACGTGCTGCGCCTGAGCGGCAACGGCCTCAATGTAGTGCGCCAGGTAATAGTGGAATAACCACGGCAGCTGCCCCCTGAAACAAGCGACTGGCAACACCCCTGACCTGAGTTGGGGAGTGTTGCCAGTCGCTTGCTTTAGGGGCTGGGCTGGTAGGCCGATGCCGCTGCCCGGCAGTGCGCAGTAACTTGCCTGGCTTGCGTATCACGTTCCCTGCATGACATATTTTTCGTGGCTACTACTGGCCGCCTGCCTGGTTGCTACGCCAGCGCCGCCGCGCCCTACCCAGGCGCAGGTGGCGCGGCGGTTTTTGCTCGATGCCCTGCATGCCAACTACCCCGCCGCCTACCGCCGCCTCGCGCCCGAAGTGCGGGCCGGGCTGCCGCTACCTGCCTTCCGGGCCGCCGCCCGGCGGCTGGGGCAAGCGCGGGGTACGGCCATCGAGCTATACCAGATAGGCGCGTACCTCGGCGAGCCGCCCAACCATACCGAGTGGTTTTGCCGCTTCCGCTTTGCCGCCGACTCGGTGCAGCGCTCGCCCCGCCCCCTACTCGAAGTCACCTTCCGCGACACGGCCTCCCGGCAGGTGCTGGGGTTCAAACTGCGGGAGTAGGGTAAGCTTTAGCTTGCCGACCGCCCGAAAGGCAAGCTAAAGCTTACCCTACATTTTCATGCACCTCTACCTCATTGGCCTGCCTGCCGCTGGCAAAACCACCCTGGGCCGCCGCCTGGCCGCCCACTACGGCCGCGAGTTCGTGGACCTGGATGCCGTGATAACCGCAGCAGCCGGGCAGGACATTCCCGCCATTTTCGCGGCCGAAGGTGAGGCCGGGTTTCGGCAGCGCGAGGCGGCGGCGGTGCGCGAAGTGGCCTCCCGCCCCGGCCCGCTGGTGGTGGCTACCGGGGGCGGCGCACCCTGTTTTCACGGCAACATGGCGGTGCTGCAAGCCACCGGCCTCACCGTGTGGCTCGATGTGCCGCTGCCTACGCTGGTGCGCCGGCTGGCCGCGGGCGGGTGGGCAGGGGGGCGGCCGCTGGTTGCCCCGCCCGACCCAAATGAAACGCCCGAAAATTCACTAAAAAACTGGCTCACCCGAACCCTGGCGGCCCGGCGGGAGTTTTACGCCCAGGCCCGGCTGCGGTGCCGCGGCGTAGCGGGCACGCAGCTGGCGGCCGTGGTGGCGGCGCTGGGGCGGGCCGGGTTTCCGGGCTCTTAGCGCCTGATTGCTAGCTCCTACTAGTTGAAAACCAGGAACCAGGAACCCAAAACCCGGCCCAGTTGTAAATTTGTGGCGCAAACTAAGCGTATTACAGCAGGTTAGTCTCTTTCTTTAGGTATTCTTATGGCTATTGTTTCTGAAAAAGAGCTGCCTGCACCGGTGGCTCCCCGGCCCAAGCACAAAGGCTCGGCGCAACTATTTAAAAACCCGGTGCTGGAGCGGCTCTCGCACACGCATATTGCGCTGCCGGTCAGCATTTTCCTGGTTACGGCTCTTATCAGCCTGTACTACGGCTTCACGCATGGCTTCTTGTCGGGCGTGTCGGCGCTGGGGCTGTTTCTGGGGGGGTGGTTTTTGTTCTCGTTTGTGGAGTATCTCGTGCATCGCTACGTGTACCACATCCCGGCCACCACACCGGGCCGCGCTAAGTTTCAGTACACCATGCATGGTGTTCACCATGAGTACCCCAAAGACGAAACCCGCTTGGCGATGCCGCCCATCATCACGGTATTTGTAGCCTCGCTGCTGTTCTTTATTTTCCGGGTCGCGTTTGGCACCTGGGCCTTTGGCATCCTGGCCGGCTTCACGTTTGGCTACGCGCTCTACCTGTTTGTGCACTATTCCATCCACGTGTATGCGCCCCCCAAAAACTTCCTTAAAGTATGGTGGACGCACCATGCCCAGCACCACTACCGCCAGGATGAGGTAGCCTTCGGCGTCAGCAGCACCCTCTGGGACCACATCATCGGCACCATGCCAGACCGCAGATTTAACTGATTTTAACGGATGGAACGGATTTTTTGTGGTTCCGCCAAAGCAGAAAGGCCACCCAATCGGGTGGCCTTTCTTGTTAAGGATTACCGGAACAGGCGGAACCACAAAAAATCCGTTCCATCCGTTAAAATCAGTTAAATCTGCGGTCCTAGGTGGGTGGGTTGCTGCTACCGCCGCCCATCTTGGTAACTAGCCACCAGATGATGGCTACTACAAAAAAGACGCCGAGGGCACCAATCCAGATGCCACCTTTGACCAGGCCGCCGGCCACGCCGCAGCTTGTGAGGGAAGTAGCTAGCAGGGCCAGCAGAAAAAGGGGGAAAAGGCGCGAAGTAGCCATAGCAAGAAGCAGTAAATGAAGGAGATATGAATGGCAGCCAGGTAAGGGCTTCCTGGCTACTGCTTACTTGCTTGAGCTGAAAAAGGTTGGCGACCCGGCCACCCCAATGGCAGGCGGTGCGTAGAGACGGGTAGAAGCTGCTTTTCATCGCACTTTTGCGCCTACCATGACTTCCTCCGCCCTCACCTCTGCCTTTACGCGCCAGTTTGGCGCGGCACCCACCCTGCTTGTACGCGCCCCCGGCCGCATCAACCTCATCGGCGAGCATACCGACTACAACGACGGGCTGGTGCTACCAGCCGCCATCGATAAGGAAATCCGCTTTGCCCTGCGCCTCAACGGCACCGACCGCATCCGGCTGGCGGCCCTCGACCTGCACGCCACCTACGAGGTAGCCGTGGCCGAACTAGCGCCCCTGCCGGGCGGGCACTGGGCCAACTACCAGCTGGGTGTAGTGGCGGGGCTGCTCCGGCACGGAGCCACCGTGCCGGGCTTCGACTGCGCCTTTGGGGGGGATATTCCGGGCGGGGCGGGCTTGTCGTCGTCGGCGGCGGCCGAGTGCGGCGTGGCCTGGGGCCTCAACCACCTGCTGGGTCTGGGCTTCGATACCATGACGCTGGCCAAAATAGCCCAGCACGCCGAGCACGAGTACGCCAAGGTAATGTGCGGGCTCATGGACCAGTTTGCTTCCGTTTTCGGCCGGGCCGGGCACGTAGTGCAGCTCGACTGCCGCTCGCTCGACTACGCCTACTTCCCGCTCGATACCCAAGCCTGCCACATCGTGCTCTGCAACTCGGGGGTGAAGCACGCGCTGGGCGACAGCGAGTACAACACCCGCCGCCAGGAGTGCGCCCAAGGTGTAGAGATTCTGCAACAGCACAACCCCCACATCAAGTCGCTGCGCGACGCCACACTGCCCGAGATAGCCGCTGCCAAAGCCGAGCTGGGCCCGGTGGTGGAGAAGCGGTGCCGCTACGTGGTAGAAGAAAACCAGCGCGTGCAAACCGTGGCGGCCCACCTGGCCGCTGGCCACCCGCTGCCCGAAGTAGGCGAGCTGCTCTATGCCAGCCACGCTGGCCTGCGCGACCTCTACCAGGTAAGCTGCGCCGAGCTGGATGTGCTCGAAGCCCTGGCTCACACGGCCCCCGGCTGCTATGGTGCCCGCATGATGGGCGGCGGCTTCGGCGGCTGCACCCTCAACCTGGTAGCCACGGATAAGGTAGACGAGTTCATCAGGCACCAGACTGAGGGCTACCAGCAGCAGGCAGGCCGGAAACTGGACTGCTACGTAACCACCCTGGCCGATGGCGTGGGGGAACTTGCTGAATAGTCGTTCGGCAAGTTAGCGCAGAGGTAAGGTGCTGACGTTGAACAACTCAGCGAACCTCTGCGCTTTACTTCTGCGAACCTCTGCGCTAATTTGCCACCTATCACCCCACCCTACCTATGTTCAACTTCACCGAACAGCCGCACCGCCGCTTCAACCCCTTACTGGACGAGTGGGTCCTCGTATCGCCGCACCGCGCCAAGCGGCCCTGGCAGGGCCAGCAGGAAAAGCCCCAGCCCGACGAGCGCCCCGCCTACGACCCCACCTGCTACCTCTGCGCTGGCAACACCCGCACCAGTGGCATTCAAAACCCGCCCTACGAGCACCAGTACGTGTTCGACAACGACTTTGCGGCCCTGCTACCTGAAGGTGAGCCCGGTACCTATGAGGAAGGCGGCTTGCTGCACGCCGAAGCCGAAACCGGCCACTGCCGCGTGTTGTGCTTCTCGCCGCGCCACGACCTGACCTTGCCCGAAATGGAAGTAAGCGAAATTCGCCGCGTGGTGGATGTGTGGACCGACGAGTTCCGCACTCTGGGGGCCGACCCAGCCATTAACTACGTGCAGATTTTCGAGAACAAGGGCTTCGTGATGGGCTGCTCGAACCCCCACCCCCACGGCCAGATTTGGAGCGAGCGCACCGTGCCCGACCTGCCCGCCCGCGAAGGCCGCGCCCAGAAGGCGCATTTTGAGAAAAACGGCCGCACCCTGCTCGCTGACTACCTCGCCATCGAGGAAAAAACCAAAGCCCGCTTCGTGCTCGAAAACGATACCTGGGTGGTGCTGGTGCCCTTCTGGGCCGTGTGGCCCTTCGAGACGCTGGTGCTGCCGCGCCGCGCCGTGCAAGACCTTACGCAGTTGAATGAAGCCGAGCGCGATGGCCTGGCCGACATCCTAAGCCAGCTTACCATCCGCTACGACAACCTGTTTGAAATCAGCTTCCCCTACTCGGCGGGCTTCCACCAGCGCCCTACCGATGGCGCGGACTACCCCGAGTGGCACTTACACATGCACTTCCTGCCGCCGCTGCTGCGCTCGGCTACCGTGAAGAAGTTTATGGTCGGCTACGAGCTACTGGCCAATGCCCAGCGCGACATCACCCCCGAACAAGCCGCCGAGCGGCTGCGGGCGCTACCGGCCGTGCATTACAAAAAGAACGCCGTGCCAGCCGCGTAGGCTGAGTGGCCTACTGATTGGCAGTGAGTTGCGCAACGTTTTGTCTGGCGTTGGTATCCCTCAGCTATGCGTCCGTTTACGGTTGATGCTGGGTGTGCCCGGTGGCGCGGGTGGTGGTTGCTGGCGTTGCTGTGTCTGCCAATACAGCCGGTGCTGGCCCAAAATGAGTTTGCTGCTCGGCGCTTCGGCCAGGAAGCGGGGCTGCAGTTTCCGGCTGCGCCCGCCAGTGGCCTGCCTGTAGCCGTAACCACCAGCCAGATGAACACCCCGGAAGGGTGCGCATCCGTGGCCGATTCGGCGGGCAACCTGCTCTGCTATACCAATGCCCAGTACGTATGGGACCGCCAGAGCCGGGTGATGCCCAACGGGCAGCTAAGCGGCGGCGGCACCAGCGCCGTGCAGGCGGCCTTGCTGTTGCGCCACCCCAGCCAGCCCCGCCAATATGTGCTATGTAGCGTAGATGACGCGGGCAACCAGTTTGCCGGGGGCCTGCGCTACTCAGTAGTGGAAATCGCTCCCAACGGGAACTCGGGTACGGTGCTGGCCCCAACTTCGCAACTACTTACGCCGCCTGGCTACCGGGTAACGGAAGCTTTGACCGCCGTGTGCCACGCCAATGGCATCGACTACTGGGTAGTGGTGCATGGCTTCCAGAGCACTGAGTTTCTGAGCTACCGGCTGTCGGGCACCGGGCTGGCGGCCCAGCCGGTGCGTAGCCTGGTGGGCAGCGTACACGGCTATGCCAACCCCGGCACCTCCCTATGGGCCTCGCCCGATGGCCGCCTACTGGCTGCCGGCCTGCCCGGCTTCGGCATCGAGCTATTCGACACCGCCACCGGCCAGGTTAGCAATGCCCGGGCCCTGCCGCGTCTCATCAGCTACAGCCTGGAGTTTTCTCCGAATAGTGCTCTGCTGTATATATCCGGCATCGGCCTCCACCAGTACAACCTGAGCACCCAGGCGGTGGTCATGTTGGGCACGGCCACTGGCACCCTACAAACCGGCCCCAACCAGCGCATCTACCAGGCGCGTTCCTTTGCCGGGAGCCTTGATGTCATCACGACTCCCAACGTGCCTGGCACCGGGTGCGGCCTACAGGTAGGTGCTACCAGCCTCGGCGGCAAGCAAAGCCTGTCGGGCCTGCCTAACTTCCCTAATCAGGCCAACCGCCCGCTGGTGCTTGCCGCTACCCGCCAAGCGTACGTCGGCACTCGCGTCGGATTTCAGCCGCCGGGCCAGCCAGCCGGGGCCGCCGGGCAATGGAGCTTTGGCGACCCGGCCAGCGGGACAGCCAACCAAGCCGTAGGCAGTGCGGTTGGCCACCGGTACTTGCAGGTCGGCACCTACCTCGTGACGCTTACCGTCGCCACGGCCACGGGCCCCGTAATGCGCACCCAGCAGGTGACGGTGAGCGAGCCGCCCCGGCTGTGGGTGCTGCCCCGCGACACGCTCTTTTGCGCGGGCGATGGCGTGCTGCTGCAAGCCTCGGCGCAGCCGGCCGGCACTGAGTACCGCTGGCCGGATGGCAGCACGGCCCCAACTTTTTACGCCTCCCAGCCCGGCTACTACCGCCTGCGGGTATGCAATGCGGCTGGCTGCTTCGCCGAGGATTCGGTGCTCATTCGTACCCGGCCCTGTGCGCTGCCCAACATTATTACGCCCAACGGCGACGCCCAAAACTAGACGTTTGTAATGCAGGGCTATACGGCCGCCAACTGGAAAATCCGCCTTTATAACCGCTGGAGCCGGAAAGTTTACCGGCTAAACCACTACAACAACACCTGGGATGCCCAAGGGCAGCCCGCTGGCCTCTATTACTACCTGCTCACCCACATCCGAACCGGTCAGCGCCTGAAGGGCTGGGTGGAAATAGCTCGTTGAAAAGTGTGCTATGACCACCAAAACCAGAAGTTAAGCGAGAAAGCAAGCCGCTGAGCGGCTGCGAGCGCTGCCGGCCGGGCATTACAAAAAGCAAGCGCCACCCGCACCGTAAGGAGCGGGGAAAAAAGACTTTCGTAGTCGAACTCCACCATGACTGATTCCCTGGCCCAGCAGGTTTCCCTGCTTTCGTTTGGTAGCCGCTACTCGGCTATAGAATAGGCTCCCTTAGGAGCGCAGGCCGACCTGAAATTTGCGCTATGTACGGCTTTTGCGCCGATTAATCAGCTATGCTTGGGAGTTGACTTGCAGCTTCTCATACACAGTGCGGATGTGCGAGCGCACCGTGTGGAGCGACATGTTGAGCTGGTCGGCCACTTGCTTATAGCTGAGCCCCTGCTCTATGGCTTCTACCACCTGTTGCTCGCGCGCCGTGAGCGGAGAAGACGAGGCCACGGGCCGGAAATAACGTACGATGTGCCGGGCTACCGCGGGCGACATAGGAGAGCCACCCGCCAACACTTCCAGCAGGGCATTTTTGATAGCGGCCAGGGGAGTGGTTTTCACCAATAGGACTTACGCAGTGGGAGGTAAATTCAGCAAAAATGACCTATTATGATAATCCAAAGCCAATACATAGATTATCTACTTAGTACGCCTCGGAATTATACGTGTACGCATTTGGCAGCGCATCTGCCCGACGTAGGCCATGACCAAGTGAATCGTTTTCTGCGTGACAACAGTTTTTCCTCCAGTCAGTTACGCCAGTTGGTGTTGCCGCTGCTCCACGATTCGCCGGAAGCCTTTCTGCTGGTCGATGACAGCGTGCAGAACAAGCGTTATAGCAAATTTATCGAAGTAGCTAAACGTCAGTATTCGGGCAACGTGCATGGCATGGTCACCGGCATTGGGGTACTCAACCTCGTGCATAGTAGTGGCGAGGCGGGCGATTTTATGCCGCTCGATTTTCGGCTGTATGCGCCCGAGTTGGATAAGAAGACCAAAAACGACCATTTCCTAGAGATGTTCCAGCAGGTGGTAGATGAGGGTAAGTTATTGGCACGCACACTTTTATTCGATATTTGGTATGCCAGCAGCACCAATTTGAAGAAGATTGAGCGCGCCGGTTGGACGTTTTTCACGACCCTGAAAAGCAACCGGTTAGTAAGCCTAAGCAAGCAAATGGGGTATCAATCGCTGGACTCGCTCGAACCACCCGCGCAGGGCTGGAGCAAAGGGGTGGAAGTACGCCTGCAAGAAGTGCCGTTTGGGGTGAAATTATTCAAGCTGGTTGCCACAAACGGCAGCATCGAATGGGTCATTACCAATCACTTAGCTGCTCACATGAGGCGTGAAATGGTCATCGATGCCGTCGAAGTACGTTGGCAGATAGAAGAGTTTCACCGCAGCTTCAAGCAGCTGACGGGGTCGGAAAAGTGCCAGTGCCGCAAGGCTATTTCACAGCGCAATAACTTAATTTGCTGTTACCTAGCCTGGATGTCACTGCGCCAATATGCCCGCGCCATCGGCAAGAGCATTTATCAGGCGCATCAACTTCCGTGGGCGGAGTATTTGCGCCAGAAATTGCTAAATCCATCTATTCCTGTGCTCTTGCCGGCTGCGTAAGTCCTATACTCAAAAGATTATGAGTCGCTGGCCAATTTCAACGGCAATATACCTGTTTTATTTCAAAACAATGTTTTTTAATTTAAATCTCTTCGCTTCTCTTGTCCAGACCATTACTTGCTCTATACCGGGTATTCAGTGTACTAGCGGCTTGTGAGCAAGCCACTATAATTACCTGTTTTATTGGCTGAGCCGTCCCGTTCTTTGCACCAGCCAATTTTTTGCGTCTTTGTCTCTCCCCTCCCCTTTTCATTTCCTGCACATTGGGCTGGTCGATGTGGCCGACGTACTGCTGGTGACGTGGCTGCTCTACCAGCTCTACAAGCTGCTGCGCGGCTCCGTGGCCCTGAACGTGGCGCTGGGGCTGCTGAGCTTGTACCTGGTGTACCTGGTGGTAAATGTGCTGGGGCTGGGGCTGCTGTCCAGCATTTTGGGCGAGTTTATGAGCGTGGGCGTGCTGGCCAGCATCATCCTGTTTCAGCAGGAAATACGGCGGTTTTTGCTTAATGTGGGCAAGGCGGCGCTAGAAGGCGGCAGCGGTGTGGGCGGCTGGTGGCGGCGGCCCGGCCCCACTGGTCCCACTACCCAGCTGGCGCCCTACGTGGAAGCTGCCAAAAGCCTCGCCGCCAAGGAAACCGGGGCCCTTATCTGCTTCACGCTGGCCTCCGACCTAAGCAGCTACGCCGAATCGGGCGACTTCCTCGACGCCGAAGCCAGTAAGCGCCTGCTGCTGGCTATTTTCAACAAAACCTCGCCCCTGCACGATGGCGCCGTGATAGTGGCGCAGGGCCGCCTGCAAGCCGCCCGCTGCATCTTGCCCGTGAGCCAGAACCCGGCCGTACCCGCCGCCCTAGGCTTGCGCCACCGCGCCGCCCTAGGCCTTACCGAAGTCACCGATGCCGTGGTGCTGGTGGTGAGTGAGGAAACCGGCCAAATCAGCTTGGTGCGCCACGGCGAAATATACCGGGGCCTGGCCCCCTCCGAAGTGAAAGCCTACCTCACCGAGTGGCTGGGGCAGCCCGGCAGCCCAGCCGCCGGGTAGCCTGCGGGCCTTGCAGCCCGCAGGCTACCCGGCACTGGCACCGAACCAGTTGGGCCAGCCTGCACCAATCGAGGGCTTTCGGCCGCGTTGGAACCGGAATAACAAGACAATTAATGGGTAGCTTACTGTCGAGGCTACGTATTTTCCGCAAGCGTGGTATTTTATACGTAGGCAGGTAGCTAGGTGCTCCGTATAAATCGGTAATTACCTTGATAACAAGCGAATTACCTCCTAATTAGCACTACTTTTATTAGCGAAATCAGTATACCCCAGCAGTCGCTTCGACATCCATTATTTACCTACTCCACCTACCTATGTACGCAAACCAATTTCCCGCAACCAGCCAGTCGGTACTGACTGAGGCCACCAAGAAACCAGCGGCCAAAACCCGCCCAGCCGCCCGCATCGGCGATGGCAGCCGCACCAGCCGCCGGGGCTTCGCTAGCATGGACCCCACCGAGCAGCGCCGCATTGCCAGCGAAGGCGGCCGGGCCTCGCACGCCAGCGGCCAGGGCCACAAGTGGACGGCCGACGAGGCCCGCGAAGCCGGCCGCAAAGGCGGCCTCACCAGCCGCCGTGGCCCCAGCCGCCCTAAAGAAGTGGCTAAGCAGTCTGTGTAGTTCAAGCTGTCGGCTTCTTACAAGCTAGTCAAGCTCACCAAAATGGGAGCCTTACTTCGCAGTGAAGTGAGGCTCCCATTTTGGTGAGCTTGACTATGCTCCTTCGGACGCTGCTGGGTGTAGGGTGCGGGGCTCGCCCCCGCCCGTCGTTGCACGACTGGTTCTGGAATCGTGCAACGACGGGCGGGGGCAAGCCCCGCACCCTACACAGTTATGCTAGCCCTGCGCTTTTAGAACTCCCAACTCCTGCCCTACTTTCGCAAAGGCAGCCAGGGCCTTATCCAGCTGCGGGCGGGTGTGGGCGGCGCTGAGTTGCACCCGGATGCGGGCCTTGCCCTGCGGCACCACCGGGTAGTAGAAGCCCACCACGTAAATGCCTTCAGTGAGCATGCGGGCGGCAAATTCCTGAGCCAGCCGGGCATCGTAGAGCATAACCGGCACAATGGGGTGTTCGCCGGGCGTGATGTCGAAGCCGGCGGCCGTTATCTTTTCGCGGAAATACTTCGTGTTTTCTTCGAGCTGGTCGCGCAGCTCGGTGCTTTCGGTGAGCAGCTCCAGCACCCGCAGGCTGGCCCCCACAATGGCGGGCGCGAGGGTATTGCTAAACAGGTAGGGCCGCGAGCGCTGGCGCAGCAGCTCCACTATTTCCTTGCGCCCGCTAGTGAAGCCGCCCATGGCCCCGCCCAGCGCCTTGCCCAGTGTGCCCGTGATGATGTCGACGCGGCCCAGCACGCCCCGGTACTCGTGGGTGCCGCGCCCGGTTTTGCCTAAAAAGCCCATCGAATGGCACTCGTCTATCATCACCAAGGCCTGGTATTTATCGGCCAGGTCGCAGATTTTGTCGAGCTGCGCAATGGTACCATCCATCGAGAACGAGCCGTCGGTGACGACAACGCGGTGGCGCATACCGGCCGCCACGGCGTCCTGGAGCTGCTTTTCCAGGTCGGCCATGTCGTTGTGGGCGTAGCGGTAGCGCTTGGCCTTGCACAGGCGCACGCCGTCGATGATGCTGGCGTGGTTGAGAGCGTCGGAGATAATGGCGTCGCGCTCATCAAACAACGGCTCGAACACACCGCCGTTGGCATCGAAAGCTGCCGCGTAGAGAATGGTATCCTCGGTGCCCAGAAATTCGGCCAATTTGGCTTCCAATTCCTTGTGAATGTCCTGGGTGCCGCAGATAAAGCGCACCGACGACATACCGTAGCCGTGCGAGTCGATGGTGGCTTTAGCAGCTTTCAGCACCTCGGGGTGCGAGCTGAGGCCCAGGTAGTTATTGGCGCAGAAGTTGAGCACCTCGCCCGCTTCCTGGGTGGAGATGGCCGCGCCCTGGGCCGAGGTAATGACGCGCTCTTTTTTATAAAGGCCCGCGTCTTTTATTTCTTGCAGCGTCTGCTGGAGGTCAGCCTGGAGGGTACCGTACATGGGCGGGTTTTGGGGTTAGGAATTGTTGCTGGGGTAACAAAGGTCGGCGGCTACGTTTTAATTCTTCTTTGCCCAGTGAACTCAGGACGTACGCAACGGCAAGCTTGTTTAGAGCGGTTTGCAAGCCAGTGTACAGGCCGTAGAAACGCGACATTTCGGGTCGCTACGGCTTGTACTCGCTGACCTGAAATTCGCGCTAAAAAGCTGTTTGAGTTAGCAAAATTTGAGGATGCGCTGGACGTAGTGCCAGGTTATCCAGGCATCAGCCCATGTCAAGAGGCGGTCGTATTTCTTGGATAAGCGACGATTGACGTTGAGCTAGGGTTCGCTCCACGAGCCAGCATTTTTTTAGGAATACAAAGTCCTTAGTTACTCGACGTAAATCATTGTCCTGGAGCACGTAGAGTACCCTGTCGGCCCAGTGACAGCAGCTGCCACGCCGCAAAAGACCCGTATGTATTAGTCCTTGTGGCACAGCAGCAGCATGTCGGACCGGTAGGCGTGCCCTCCTCACGTACCAGCTGGACTAGCTGGCTACCGCTGGCTTCCCGCAGTGCCATCGAATAGACCGGGACTGTTTGCGCCGGGCGAAGCGCACGCATTACCTCTTTTATAGCGTGGCGGATGGCCGCGCGGCGGCACGGGCCAACTCCTGATACTTGCGGATGGTGCCGGCCTGGTCCTGGCGCAATTCCAGGAGTAAGGCCGTGTCAACGACGGCTTCGCAGTGCTGGTGGCCCCACAGAATAAACTCTCCTAGCAGCGGAGCTAAGTCTAGCCCTTTCTCGGTGAGCCGGTAAGTGAACTTCGATTTCTTATCGGCCGCCACGGTCTTCGTCACGATGCGCTGGCACTCCAGCAAGGCCAGCCGGTCGGCCAGAATGTTAGTGGCCATTTTTTCTTCAGACTGCAGAAACTCCCCGTAGGAAGATTTGCCAATAAACAATATGTCCCTCAAAATCAGCAGGGTCCATTTATCGCCCAGGATGTCGAGCGAGGAACTTAGGGCGCAGGCCGAACGCTGTTTGGGAGGTTTCATTACGTAAAAACAAACTTTGCTTGCGATTTGCAAGTTTAATGACTTACCTTTGCACTTGCAAAAAGCAAGCAAATATACGCCCTGCTGGCTCACCCGACCCGCCTTGGTTTCCCTATCAAGCGGTTCAATCAACAACCACGGAGGTGGCACCTACTGCCGCCTACTTACTCATTTTTACCCCATGAAACTACAAGGAAAAGTAGCCGTCATCACTGGTGGCAACAGTGGCATCGGCTTCGGCATTGCCCAGGAATTTAAAAAAGAAGGCGCCAGAGGGGCCATCATCGGCCGCAACCGGGAAACGCTGGATGCCTCGGCCCAGGAGTTGGGCGACGACTTTATCGCCCTCCAGGGCGACGTGACCCAGCTCGCGGATTTGGAGCGCATATTCCAGGCCGTGGCCGACCGGTTTGGCAAGCTCGACACGCTGGTCGTGAGCGCGGGCGGGGCCATCGGCGAGGGCACGGCGGCTTCGGTGGCCAGTGCCACGGAGGATGACTTTCAGCGGGCGGTGGACCTGAACCTGAAAAGCGTCTTTTTCACGGTGCAGAAGGCCTTACCGCACATGAACGACGGCTCGTCCATCGTGCTGGTGGCGTCCAATTCGGCCCATCAGGGGTCGGCGGGGCTGTCGGCCTATTCGGCGGCCAAGGCCGGCGTCATCTCCTTCGCCCGTTCGTTCTCCCTGGATTTGCTCGAGCGCAACATCCGCGTCAACGTGCTCAGCCCCGGCTCCACTGACACGCCGGTGTTCGGAAAATTTGGGTTGCCGGCCGAGGTAGCCGCCCAGGTCAAGGCCGGCTTCGTGGAGTCGATTCCGCTCAAGCGTATCGGGCAGCCCCGCGAGATGGGCCGGGTCGCGGTGTTTCTAGCGTCGGAAGATTCCTCCTTCATGCTGGGCAGCGAGGTGCTGGCCGATGGCGGCTCCACTATGCGGTACGCGTAAGGCCAGGTCTGGGTAGCGCCATGGCCGCCCCGTCGAAGCCAGTCACTTACCGGCCGCTTGCTCGTTGTAAACGGCCGGTAGTGACTGGTCTTCTTATAGCAGCAGGGGGATAAACCTACGATAAGCCCAGTTTCTGCTATAGTTACAGCCTGGGGGTTAAAAGGCTGGTCTAATGACGGATGCCACCCTGCTACCAGCCTTATCCGGCGCATCGACGGCTATAGGCTGGATAACGACTACTGGGACTGCTATCGGGGAGCTACAAGCCGCTTAAGCGGTAAGTCCTTGCGAATCCGTTGGCGCAGTATTGGTCGCTTTCAGTTTCTGCATGAAGGCGCTTAAATCGTCTTTCAACTCACTGAACAACAGGTGTTTTCGATTCTTGAGCACGACTTCGCTCAGCAGCTTCAACCCAACGACAAACTCGGCCGTGGTGGATTCATCAAACAGGTTGCGCTCCTGCACGCGGGCCAGAATGGCAAATAAGTCGTCATGGTTCGAAAATGCCAGGTCCAGCGTTTGGGGAGGCGCCGTATCGGGAGTTTCTGCGGCACTGGTCAAATGCAAGTGGTAGTGGTGCGCTTTTTTAGTCATTTCAAAAGGAAAAAATAAACGGGAGCAGCTACTAATACAGGGTGAAATAGCCACCCAGCTGGGTACACGCGCCGATTTAACCTGGTAGTGGCCCCTTCACCCGGCGGCTGCGGATGCGACTGAGAAATTCGGGCGTGATGCCCAGGTACGACGCCAGCAGGTGCTGCGGCACGCGCTGCAAGATGGTGGGCATCGTTGCCAGCAGGGCATCGTATTTCTCTTCGGCGGTGCGGCTCAGGGCCAGGGCCAGGCGGCGGTGCGTGGCCACGTAATTGTTTTGCAGCAGCAGGCGGAAGTATCGCTCGTATTTGGGCTGGGTGTCCAGCAAACCCTGCCAGGCGGCGTGGTCGAGTTGCAGCACTTGCGCGGGTTCCAGGGCCTCAATGGCATACGTGCCCGGCTCGTGGCAGAGAAAGCTATAGACGTCGGCAATCCACCAGCCCTCCAGTGCAAACTGCAGAATAAACTCGTGGCCCTTCTCGTCGATGGTAAAGGCTCGCAACACGCCCTGCGTCACAAACGTGAGGTGGCGGCAGACCTCACCGGGCCACAGCAGGACTTCCTTTTTGTCGAGGGCCCGGAAAGTGAACACGTCGGTAATGGCCGCAAATTCCGTGGTCGTCAGGGGCACCAGTTTATTAAAATGGTGGTATAAAGCCTCGTCGTTCATCATGGGGGCAACGGATAGGGAAGGCAGGCCAAAGGTATCCGAAAACGGCCTACGCCGCCAGCCGGGCAACCGCTACCCTACCTGGAAGGCACGCATGCTCATGCCCCCAAAATTCACGTCCTCAAATGTGTGGGTGAGGGTTTCCGTCGGCCGGGCCAGTCCCGTGGCGTAGAGCATCGGCAGGTAATGGTCTAGGGTGGGCACCGCTAGCGCCCCGCTGGAGCCGGCTTGCCGGTAGTCTACCAGCCCGGCAAAGTCGCGCCGGTCGAGGTGATTTTTCACCCAGGCGTCAAACTCCGTGGCCCAGTCGTAGGGCGTGGCATCGCCGGTCTGAAACTTGGGCATGCTCAGTTGCAGGTTGTGCACGATGTTGCCGCTGCCCAGGATGAGCACGCCCCGTTCGCGCAGGTACTGCAACTGCCGGGCAAACGCAAAGTGCCAGGCCGGGGGCTTGGTTGCGTCGAGGCTGAGCTGCACCACGGGAATGGTAGCCTCGGGGTAGAGGTGGTGCAGAATGGTCCAGGTGCCGTGGTCGAGGCCCCAGTCGGCCGCGCCGTGCACGTCGTGCACGTGCGCCATGAGGTCCTGGGCCAGGTCGGGCGCGCCGGGGGCCGGGTACTGCATGTCGAACAGCGCTTGCGGAAAGCCCCCGAAGTCGTGGATGGTTTTCGGGCGTTGGTTGGTGGTCACGAACGTGCCCCGGGTTTGCCAGTGGGCCGAGATAACTACGATGGCTTTGGGCGGCTCCAGGCGGGCGCGGAGCTGGTGCAGGCTGCGGGTAAACGCATTGTCTTGCAAGGCGTTCATCGGCGAGCCGTGGCCGACAAACAGCACCGGCATCAGGGCTGATTTGGGGTAGCTGGCGGCTGCTTTATACAGAGATTGCAGGTTCATGGTAGTAGGAAGTAGGGGCGCAAGCGCGAAGGCTTTCAGCAAGGAACGGCGCTGCATGGTGGGGGAGAAAAAGCGTTAAAAAATCAACTAAGCAAAATTATCCTCCCCCACCTGGCAGCGCATTGACCTAGTTTAAGAAATCACCGCGCCCCTGGCAGACTTACTGTTTTAAGCTGCCCTCTGGGATAACGGCCCCATCGGTGGAGAGGGAAATGATGGCGGAAATCACCGTATCGTGGGTGAAGGTGTCGGCCCCGCCCAGCTTGTCTTTCCACTTGTCCACGAGGTTTTTGGTCACCACCGTGGCCACTTCGTCAAACCAGACGGTTTGAGCCGCCCAGGCGTTGGCCGGCTCGGCGGCCGCCTTGAAGGGCACCGTGCCCATTGCCTGCTTGGTTTCGCGCCACACGTCGAGCAGGTAGTCGTGCGACTGCTCCACGTCGGCCCGGGTGCCGGTGCGGTACACGTGGCCTCCCACGTAGGTATCGAAATCGAGCTTGAGCAGCGCGTCGTAGGCTTTGAAAAGGCCCGGAATGTGGTCGGCATTGCCCCAGCCCCGGTACGGCACCCAGCCCGGCATCACGAGGTCGGTCATGATGGCCAGCTTCTGCTGCGGCACATGCACGATGATGTTGCCGGCTTCGTGGTTCGGCCCCGGATACAGCAGCTCAAACCGTTCGCCGCCCACCGTGAGGGTGTAGTGGTCGCCTGCAAACGTGATGGTGGGCACCGGCCGCTTGGGGTCGGGAAAGAGCTTCAGCAGGTTGGCCGTCGCTTCGTGGGCTACCAGCTTAGCCCCAACGAAGGTGGTCACGGCTCCGATGTGGTCTACGTGGTCGTGGGTCAGAATCACATGCGTCACCGGCTTCGTGGTCACGCTTTTAATGGCCGCGTGCAGCTGGTCGGCCATTGCGGGCGGCGCATCGATAACGACTACGCCCGCTGAAGTGACCACGAACGTGGCTTGTACAAACCCGGCAATGGCCACGTAGCCATTCGAGCCGGCTTTTTGCAGGATATAGCCGACGGCGGGCGTAGCAGCCGGCCGGGCCTGGCTCGGCAGGGGCAGGAATTCGCGGCCGGTTTGTGCCGCTGCCAGGTTGGCGGAGCCCAGCAGCAGGGCCGCCCCCCAGAGGAGGGCCAGGGCATTACGTTTAGTTGGGTGCTTCTTCATTTCTAGGAATTGGAGGGCCTGCCTGGCGCGTACCCCTTCCCGTGGGGGCGCGTCGCGGCATGGCGGTGGGAAAAAGGGTAAAGCGAAACGGCGGCCGGCCGGCTCATGCGCTTTCGCCCTACGATACCACAAAGGGACGCCCCCACCGCCGCCGCGGCATTGACCTAGTTTAAGAACGTATCGGGTCCGGTTTGCTGGACAGCCCTCACTCCTCTAGTTCCGACTCTATCCGAATCCGTTACGTCAGGCGCTGGTTGTGTCCCGCCGGTGGCCTAGCAGCCCATAAGTCGTACTACCACTCTACCGTTACTTCCGGGCCTGGGGCCGCCCGAAAAACGCCCGCACACCGGCCTGCCCGCTGGCTACGAGCTGCGCCTTCTGCTCGTCGGAGATGCGCCGCACTTTCGGCCCGAAACCCATGGTGCTGATGCTCACGGTGCGGGGCCAGTCGGTGGGCTGGGTAGGGTTGAGGTTTTCGAGGGCTACGGTGTAGAGCGCCCCCACGTAGGACGAAAAATCGTGGATGTCGTAGGGAGCCAGCGCCTGGCGGCCAGTGGCCAGCGTGTCGTAGGCTATCTGCTCGGGGCGGTCGAGGCGCAAACCCAGGGTTTCGGGGTTGGTACGGGTGCCGGGGGGCAAGCCGGCGGGCAGGTAGCGCGGCTCATCAAACATCGTGAGTGGGTAGTTGGCCAGCAGGCCGCCATCGACGAGCACCTCTACTGCTTGGCCGGAAGCGGGCCGGCCGGTAACCACCCGGCCCTGGGCATCGAGCAACACGGCCCGGAAGTAAAGCGGGATGCTCATGCTGATGCGCACGGCATCGGCTACGCGCATAGTGGGGTGGGTTTCGTAGCTGAATACCTCGCTGCACTGGCGCGTGAGGTTGGTGCCGGTGGTGTAGAGGTCGCGGTAGCGGCCGGGCTGCTGCCGGACCAGCTCGTGCAGCTCGCCCAGGGTGAGGTTGGGGCGCTGGGTTTGGCGGCCCACCAGCTCGCAGAGGTAGGTGGTAAGCTGGTCGCCCCGGTACCAGCCGAACTGCCGCAGCAGGCGGTTGCCCCCGCCAATGAAGATGAAGCGCCCGTCGTTGAGCCGCTGCACGGGCGTGCGGTTGATGACGTCGATAATGGCGTCGGGCGAGTAGCCCACGGCCAGCAGCGCCGCCTGAATGGCTCCTGCCGAGGTGCCGCCCACCCGCTCGATGTGCGCCAGAATGCCTTGCCGGTCCAGCTCCTGCAAGGCGCCGCCCCGGATGCCGCCGCCCTTCATGATGAGGTTGCGGTAGGTAGGCGTTTGGGCCTGGCCGAGGCGGGGGCAGCTGAGCAGCATGAGCAGAAAGAGCAAGCGCGTAATCATGGGCGCTAAAGATACTGGTTCGCCTGGTCTGCGCGGCCTAGCCAGCCCTACCCGGCCCTACCCCCCGGCCGTATCTTTGCGGCGCTCTATCCCACCCTCTTTCCCACTCAGCTTCTTTTGCTATGAAAACCCTGCCCAGCAGCCCTACCACTGCCCCTACCCGAACACCCGGTACCGTCCTCGTTATAGGGGCCTGCGGGCAGTTGGGCCTCGAACTCACGGCCGCCCTGCGCCAGCGCTACGCCCCCGAGGCCGTAATAGCTGCCGACGTACGCCCCCCGCGCCAGCCTGAAGCCTTGGCCGGTGGCCCCTTCGAGCTGCTCGACGTGCTCGACAAGCCGCGCCTCGAAGCCCTAGTGCAGCAGTACCGCCCGGTGCAGATTTACCACCTAGCCGCCTTGCTCTCAGCCACGGCCGAGAAGGACCCGCTCTTTGCCTGGAAGCTGAATATGGACGGCCTGCTCAACGTGCTCAACGTGGCCGTAGAGCAGCAGGTGCCGCAGGTATACTGGCCCAGCTCCATTGCCGTGTTTGGGCCCGACACCCCGCACGAACACACGCCCCAAACTACCATTATGAACCCCAACACGGTGTACGGCATCAGCAAGCTGGCCGGGGAGCAGTGGTGCGAGTGGTACCACCGCCACCACGGCCTCGACGTGCGCAGCCTGCGCTACCCCGGCCTCATCGGCTACAAGAGCCTACCCGGCGGCGGCACCACCGACTACGCCGTGGATATTTACCACAAAGCCGTGGCTGGCCAGCCCTTCGAGTGCTTCCTGAAGCCTGATACCGCGCTGCCCATGATGTACATGCCCGATGCCCTGCGCGCCACCCTCGACCTGATGCACGCACCCGCCGAAAGCATAAAAGTGCGCACCAGCTATAACCTGAGCGGCATGAGCTTCACGCCCGCCGAAATCGTGGCCGCCATTGAGCAGGAAACCTCCGGCTTTGAGGTCAGCTATGCCCCCGACCAGCGCCAGGCCATTGCCGACTCCTGGCCCGCCAGCATCGACGACTCGGCCGCCCGGCAAGACTGGGGCTGGGCGCCGGAGTACGACCTGGCCCGCATGACGCGGGACATGCTGGCGCATCTGCGGGAGTTGGAACTGGCATAGTAGCCCGAACGCATTTGCATAGTGGTAGAATTGCCCGCAAACAAGTATATCTTGCGGCGGTAATCTTGCCCACTTTTTATGCTGCCACCCTTGCGCTACCTGTTGCCCGCTCTCTACTTTTTCACTCGTTTGGCGGCGGCCCAGACCTACGAGCCGGGCTTGCTGGTGCGAAGTAACGGTGACACCTTGCGGGGCGAAATCGAAAATGGATTCTGGGTGGAGCCGCCGACGTTTATTCGCTACCGGCCGGCGGCGAGCAGCGAGAGCCAGCTTTTCAAGCCCGACCAGCTGCGGGCGGTAAGCTTCACCAATGGGCGGTATTTTCACTACCAGCGCGTGGCCCTTGACCACGCCGCTCAAACCCAACTGGCTGACTTGCCACGGAGTAGTTCTTCCGATATCAGGGTAGAGTCGCTGCTAGTAGAGGTACTGCTCGATGGCCCCGTGAGTATGCTACGGATGGTATTGCCTAGCAGCACCCACTACCTGCTGCAGCGCCCTGGCAGTCCGGTACTGGAGCTAAGCGAGCGGAAGTACCTGCGCCAGAACGCCCAAGGGGCTTGGGAAGTGATGGAAGGCAACAACTACCTCAACCAACTCGCGCTTTATTTTGCCGACTGCCCTGCCGCCGCACAGGCCGGGCAGTCGGCAGCTTTTACGGCGGCTGGCCTGGCCGCCGTGGCGCAGGCGTATGCCACTAGCTGTAGCCCGGCCCGGCAGCCCGCCCGCAGCTGGGTGGCCTTGGCCCGGCCCCGCCGGCGCGGCGCTTTTCAGGGGGGCCTGCTGGCAGGGGTGCGCTACAACCATATCGAAAGCCCTGCCTCCCAGCTGGTCGGCACCTGCACCGACTGCCTGGTACACCCCTTCGGTGGACTGTATGCTGAACTGCTGCAACCCAGCCGTACCACCGCTTTTTATGGCGAGCTGAGCTTGAGCAACTTTCGCAACCGAGGAGTATCCAGCCTCGATTACGCTGCGGGCACCTACACCACGTTCGACTACCAAGCCCTGCTAGGTACGGCCCGCCTGGGAGTGCGCTATTTTATTCCACTGCGCCACGACCAACAACTGCTTTTTGGCCTCGGCCTGGAATACAACCGGGTATTCGGCCTGAGTTTGCCAGCAGCATCCACCCAATATTATTCCTCCTCGAACCCCAGCGAGCCAGGCAACTCCTACGCCAGTACTACACTGTTTCCCAACGTAACGGCTGGCTGGCGCCGCAACCGCCTTACCCTAGCGCTCGACTTTCAAATGTACTCCAGCCTGGGCGGCGACCAGGGGCTTTCACACATATTCTTCGACAGCAATTTTGCCTCCCGCTTCGGCGTCAGCTACCGCCTGGGCCGCAACCCCGACACGAAACTGCCCCAAAAAGCCCCTAAGCCTTAATTAACCAGCCGCCAGCGCTACCACATCCACCACTTCCAGCACGGGCTTGGTGTACCCACGTTCGGCCGCGCGCAACATGGCCAGCGCCACCTCGCGCAGGGTGCAGGCATAGTTAAACCGCCGCATCAAGGGCATCAGCCAGCTTAGCCAGCGGTAGAGCGGCAGCACATGCAGCTGACCGGCTACCGGCTGCATGCCGCCGGGCCGAAACATATAGGCTGCCCGAAACGGTAGAGCCAGCAGAGCGGCCTCGGTGCGTTGCTTCACGCGGGCCCACATGGCCCGCCCACCGGTGCCGGCCCCCGACACGTAAATGAAGGCCGCCGCTGGGGAGTATTGCAACAACATTTGGGCGAAATGTAGCGTGAGGTCGTGCGTGACGCGGGTGTATTCAGCCTCCTTGATGCCCACCGACGACACGCCGGCGCAGAAAAAACAGGCCGTGTAGCCTGCCAACTCGCTTTCGATGGCGGTGAGGTCGAAGAAGTCGGGCACCAGCAGCTCGCGCAGCTTGGGGTGCGTGTGGCCGCTGGGGCGGCGACTGATGGAAAGCACGGCTTCTACCTCGGGCTGAGCGAGGCAGGTGAGCAGCACGCCTTCGCCGACCATGCCGGTGGCGCCGGTGAGGATAATGCGGTGGGGCATTGCAGGACAGGCTTTAGTTTACCAGACGCAAAAAGGCGGGTTTTGCTTTACTATTCACCGTCTGAGTCGCCGAACAATTCCGGCTGGCGCTCTACCAGCGGCCGAGAGTCGTGAGCCATAGCAGCCTGGCCGAAGCCACAAGCGGCACAAAATCGCGCCTTGGGAGTGCGTAGCGGCTTGTGGCACTGTGGGCACGGCGGGCCATATTCTACAACAGAGTGATGCCACACCGCATTAGGGTTTGTTTCCTCGAAGGCCGTCAGTAGCCGATACATTTCCAGCATCGGGCGCTGGTACTCGGCTATGCGGTCTAAAATGAGTGGAGGAGGTAATGGCCGTCCGAGGCGCTGTGCTTCGGCCTCTACGGCAGCCATACCCCCAGTTCTAGCCTGGTATAGCAAATAATCTTCTTCGCCTTCCAGCATCGGCACTTCCTGCCGACAGCGCCAGCACCACAGCATTTTCATAGCAATTTGGATTGCAGGACAACAAACACTCCACGCCTGGACTCGCAGATTCCAGGCTACTTACAGCTCCTTGCGCAGCCGCGCTACCGGGATGTTCAACTGCTCGCGATACTTGGCTACGGTGCGGCGGGCGATATTGTAGCCCCTCGCGTTGAGCATTTTTTCCAGCTTGTCGTCGCTCAGGGGGTGGTCTTTTTTCTCGCCGCCGATGAGGTCTTTGAGGATGCTTTTCACCTCGCGGCTGCTGGCGTCCTCGCCCGAGTCGGTGGCGATGCCTTCGGAGAAGAAGAACTTGAGCGGGTAGATGCCGTGCTCGGTCTGGATGGATTTGGAGTTAGCTACGCGGCTCACGGTGGAGATGTCCATGCTTATTTGCCCGGCTATGTCCTTGAGAATCATGGGGCGCAGCTTGGAGTCGTCGCCGGTGAGGAAGAACTCGCGCTGGCGCTCCACGATGGCCGACATCGTGCGCAGCAGCGTGTTCTGGCGCTGCCGGATGGCGTCGATAAACCACTTGGCTGAGTCGAGCTTTTGCTTCACGAAGCTCACCGCCTCCTTCATTTTCTGGTCTTTCTTGGCGGCCTTGTCGTAGGTCTGCAGCATTTCGCGGTAGTCGCGGCTCACGCGCAGCTCGGGGGCGTTGCGGGCGTTCAGGGTCAGGCTCAACTCGCCGTTGTCGTTGGCCAGGATGAAGTCGGGCATAAGGTACTGCGCGCCGCCCGCGCTGCCCTTGCCGCTGCCCACGGGGCCGCTGCCGCCGGGCTTGGGGTTGAGGCGCAAAATCACGGCAATGGCCTCCTTCAGCTCGTCGTCTTCGAGGTCGAGTTTTTGCTGAATGCGCTGGTAGTGCTTTTTGGTAAACTCCTCGAACGTTTCGGTGAGGATGCGCTCGGCGTGCTGGGTGGCCTCATCCTGGGGGCGGCGCTCTAGTTGCAACAGCAGGCACTCGGGCAAGGTGCGGGCGGCAATGCCGGGCGGGTCGAACTGCTGAACAACGTGCAGTACGGCTTCAATCTGGGCTTCCGCTACCTCGATGTTCTGCGAAAAAGCCAGGTCGTTGGCAATGGCCGAGAGGTCGCGCCGGATGTAGCCGTCACCGTCAATCGAGCCGATAAGCTGCTCGCCGATGGCCTGCTCCAGCTCATCGAGCTGGGCAAAGTGCAGTTGGTCGAGCAGCGAATCCTGCAGCGAGCCGCCGGTATCGGCCAGGGGCATGTCGCGCTCTTCCTCATCGCCGGGGCCGTCGCCCTGCATCTTGTAGCCCGCTATCTCGTCGTCGTTGACGTAGTCGCTGATGTCGATTTCGTGGTTGTCGTTGTCGATGCCCAGCGCCTCGGGTTCGGCGGCGGGCTCGGGGCGCTCGTCGGCGTAGTCATCGGCAGTGGGGCCATCGTCGGCGGGCTCGCTGCCGCTGTAGTCTTCGTCGAGGGTGCTGTCGTCCGAGTCGAGCGAGTCGTTGGGGTCGTCGGCCTCGGGGGCATCATCGGCTTCGTTGTCGTCGCGCTCGGTTTCGTCGGTGTCGCCTTCTTCGAGGGCGGGGTTCACCTCCATTTCTTCCTTGATGCGGGTTTCCAGCTCGGCCGTGGGAATTTGCAGCAGCTTAATAAACTGAATCTGCTGGGGCGAAAGTCGCTGGGAGAGGTGCTGAGAAAGGTCGAGGCGTTGCATAACAGCTAATACGGGCGGCCTGACCGGACCGCCGAACAAAATAAAAGTACGGGTAGCGGGCAGAGGTACTTTAGAACCGGCGAAAATGTTGGGGCTCCGGCTTCCGCCTGCCCAGACTCGGCCGACGTACCGGATGCGGGAGCTTTCTTTACGCGGCCCTACACGATACCATCCACAGCTTCCATGTCTTACCAGATAGGCCTGACTAACCTCCTCAACTGGGCCGTGCTGCCCACCACCAGCCCGCCCGAAGAGCTATTTGCCGACCCGGAACTGCTCGACGCCCAGCGCTGGGCCAGCGCCCTGCCCGCCCCGGAGCAGCGCGAGGTACTTGTTGCGCTGGACGAGCAACTGCCCGGCCTCGACCCCGCTAAAGCCTCGGCGCTCCTGGTGCTGGGCGGCGGCCTAGTAGAGACTGGGGCCGACCCCACGGCCCTGCTGCCCGGCGGGCTGCAGCACTTGCACTACTTGCGCGAGCTGCAGGAAGCTGGCCAGCCTCCGGCCCCCGACCTCTGGCGCTTCACCGTAATGGGCCTGATGGCGATGGTGTGCCGCTCGGCCGAGGCCCGCGCCCAATTGCGGCAGCAAGCCGACCTGGTGCAGTGGCTGGAAGCACACGAAGAGCTGTCGGACCACTTTAGCTACCTGCTGCACCTGGCCGCCACCAGCGACGAAGCCGCGCTATGGATACTGCTACCCGACTGTGAAACCGGGCTGGAAATCAGCATATCGCAGGTCAACAACACGTTCCATTTGCTCACGCTGGTGCAGCCTCTGATGCGCGACCTGGCCGCCGACCTCAAGCTGCGCCACTACCCGGCCGCCACTAGCCCCGCGCTACTGCGCTTTGCCCAGGGCGACTACACCGCCGAGAGCGAAGACACCGACTATGCCCGCTTCGAGTGGCTCACCTCCCTGGCCTACCAGGGCGGCCCCTTCGACCACCTGCAAATGGCCTGGGGCGAAATGCGCGTATCGGACTGGCCCCGCCTGCGGGGCCACGTAGTGCTGCTAGCGGCCGAAAGCGAGAAGCGCATCAGCCGCAGCTGGGACCGGGGGTTTCTGGAAAGCGTGCACGACGCCAACCAGCCCGCCGTGCACCTGCGCCGCCTGCTGCCCGCCGCCGAAGTGCGCGAGCTGCTGGCCGAGTTGCACCCGCCCGTAGCTCCTGCTGCGTAGCGGCCCCGGCTGCCGGGCCAATGAGAGCCATTACCCCGGCAACGGACTTATTTTTGCTGGCTGTTATGAGTGGCTGGGCGAACGATGTAGAGACGCATCTTTGCGTCTCGGCGGCCGCACCACAAGAACGACTCCATGCCGGGCGCTTCGGCATCCACGCTTTTATCATCCAGTTGTTCCAGCGCTGAAACGCAAAGATGCGTCTCTACATCGCCTGGCCAACAGACATTTACTCCCGAACCTCTAGCCTTATGCCTGCTGAAACCCTCCGCCGCTCCCGCGTGCAAGACCTGCTCACCAGCCCTGACCTCAACCGCGACGTGCTGGTGAAAGGCTGGGTGCGCACCCGCCGGGGCAACAACTACGTGCAGTTCATTGCCCTCAACGACGGCTCGGGCCTGGCCACACTGCAAGTAGTGGCCGACGCGGCGAAGTTTCCCGAAGAAAGCCTGCAGGGCATCACCACCGGCGCATGCGTGGCCGTGCGCGGCCAGTTGGTGGCCAGCCAGGGCAAGGGGCAGGCGGTGGAAATTCAGGCCAGCGAAATAACCCTGCTCGGCGCGGCCGACCCCGAAACCTACCCGCTGCAAAAGAAAGCCACGTCGCTGGAACACCTGCGCGAAATTGCCCACCTGCGCCCCCGCACCAACACGTTTGGCGCGGTGCTGCGCGTGCGGCACGCGCTGGCGTTTGCCATCCACCAGTATTTCAACGACCACGGGTTTTACTACGTCCACACGCCCATTATCACCGGCTCCGATGCCGAGGGCGCGGGCGATATGTTTCGGGTGACCACGCTGCCGCCCGAGCACCCGCCCCGCACCGAGGATGGCAGCGTGGACTATAGCCAGGACTTTTTCGGCAAGCAAACCAACCTCACCGTGAGCGGGCAGCTCGAAGGCGAGCTGGCTGCCATGGCGCTGGGCAGCATCTACACCTTCGGCCCCACCTTCCGGGCCGAAAACTCCCACACCACTCGCCACCTGGCCGAGTTCTGGATGATTGAGCCCGAAGTGGCCTTCAACGACCTCACCGACAACATGGACCTGGCCGAGGACTTCCTCCAAAGTCTGGTGCGCTATGCGCTGGACCATTGCGCCGCCGACCTGCAGTTCCTCAATGACACCTACGACAAAGAGCTGCTGGCGCGCCTCCAGTTCGTGACCGACAACGCCTTCCAGCGCCTCACTTACACCGAAGCCATCGACATCCTGAAAGTGGCGAAGCAGAAGTTCAAGTACCCGGTGGGTTGGGGCACCGACCTGCAGAGCGAGCACGAGCGCTACCTCGTGGAAAAGCACTTCCAGAAGCCCGTTATCCTCACCAACTACCCCAAGGAAATCAAGGCCTTCTACATGAAACTCGACGACGACGGGCGCACCGTGCGGGCCATGGACGTGCTCTTCCCCGGCATCGGCGAAATCATCGGCGGCTCGCAGCGCGAGGAAGACCTGGCCAAGCTCGAAGCCCGCATGGCCGAGATGCACATGCCCGCCGACGAGCTGTGGTGGTACCTCGACACCCGCCGCTTCGGCACCGCGCCGCACGCCGGCTTCGGCCTGGGCTTCGAGCGCCTCGTACTCTTCGTAACGGGCATGACGAACATCCGCGACGTAATTCCCTTCCCCCGCTTCCCCAAAAACGCGGAGTTTTAGGAGCTGACACTTCCACACTGTTAAGCAAAAAAGACGCTGCTCCCGGTTGGAAGCAGCGTCTTTTTACATCAGGACACCTGCGTTAGCGGCCACCCCGGCGGCCCCCGCCCCCGCTGTGGCCGCCCTGACCCTGGCCGCCCGGCTGCCCACTCCCAGAGTTGCCTTCGCTGCCAAAGCCGTGGCCAGATTGCCCATTACCGCCAGAGTTTACTCCAGGCTGCCCATTGCCTCCGAAGTTGCCTCCGGGCTGGCCTCCACCAGAGTTGCCCGGCTGCCCGTTGCTGCCTGGGTTGCCCCCAAAGCCGCCCCGGCCGGGGCCTTGTTGTCCGCCGCCAGGGTTGCCCGGCTGCGTAACTACTCCGCCCTGCCGGCCACCGTTGCCGGGGTTGTTATAGCCGCGGCCCCCGTTGCCGGAGTTGTAGCCTTGCCGGCCGCCGTAGCCGGGGTGGTCGTAGCCATACACGCGGCCAGCACCATAGTCACGGCCTCCGTAGCGGCCGGCATTGCCGTAGCCCCCGCGCCGATACACGGTCACGTACTGCGGATACTGGCGGCGGTAAGTGCCGATGTAGACCCAGGGCTGCGGCCCCACGTAGCTCACCGGCACCGGGTGGAAATAGTAGGGGTCGTAGCCGTCGATGTAGGGTAGCTGCACCCACTGCACCCCGTCGAACACGAGGTACAGGTTGTTATAAATGTCGTAGTACCCGTCGATTTCGGGGATGTAGTAGTACTGCGTACCCTGCGGCACGGGCGGCCCCCAGGCGGGCGCGCCAATCTGCACATTGACCCCAACTTGAGCCTGTGCGGCCAGCGGAGCACTAAAAGCGAGGCCGGTGCCCAGGGCGAAAGCCAGCAAGCGGAGGGAGGGTTTCATGGGTGAAAAAGCTAAAAGCGGATACTGCCTATAACGCAAGTAGCGTACCGGGTTTTCGCTGTCCCGACAGAATCTGGCGGCTTACGTCTCAACAGGCTTGTTGTGTCGATGAAAACAGAAGATGTTTGAGACTCATCCCCTGGCTGTAACTAAAAAAGCGCCGGTAAGGGCGCTTTTTAGTAGTAAGCTAGTGGTGGCCATGACCGTTGCCGTGGCCATTGCCATGATTCTCGTGCTTTTCCTTGCCGTAGAGTTTTTTGGCCTGGCCGGGAGGCAGGCCGTGGGGATTACCGCCTCTATACGTCCAGGGCGAGTCGCCGCGATACTCGATGTATTGCGGGTGAAAGCTGCGCGGGTCGTAGCCCTCAATGCGCTCTACGCGGGCCCACTGGCCGTTGCGCAGCACCACATAGCGGCGGGCTGGCACGTCGTAGTAGCCGTTGATTTCGGGCACGTAGTAGTACTGGGCATTGGTTGGGGCGCCCACTACCACGGGCGGGGCCGTATTGATGTTGACGTTGATTTGAGCGTGGGCAGTGGTGCCAGCCAAGGCCAAGCCAGCGGCCAGCAGAAATGCTTTGGGTTGGAGGTTCATGGTGAAAGGGTTTGGGGAATAATACAGTCTGGTACGCCAGAGTGGGCAAACACGATGCCACTCTATTCATTTGAACTCGCTTAACCCCTCTGGTGGCCACTAAACGGGCTACTGCTACCGCCTTGCGCTGCCTGGTTAGGGGCGAGGGCGGCGCAGCAGGTAACGGGTCGGGAGAATGTCTTTATCGCCAGCGAACGGGACCGAATGCACCTCCGCCAGTTCCCAGCCAGCAGCCGACAACTCGCCCAGGCTTTGGCTGAGCACCTCGTTGTTGTGGCACAGATGCTCAAGGCGGGTGCTGGCCAACACGACAGCATCCTCCAGCTGAATTTCGCTACGGCCGTTGAACGCAGGAGTCAGAAGCAACTTGGCCATGTTTTTAAGGGGTGACTCTAGAACGGTAAGCGTCATAAAATCGGAGGTGCGGGCGGGCACGGCGGCGGGTAGCAACTGCGCCGCGGCGGGGCGGTTGGTTAGTAGTAACAGCAGAGCGGTTAGGATGAGCCAAGGGCAGCGAGCGAGATAAAACATGACAGTGGGATATGAGTGTGAAAAAGCCAGGGCGCAGGTAGATACCAGTGGGCTACCTACTCACAAATACCATGCAACGGCACTAAACCTTCCACCAGCCTGTTGTGCCAAGTCGCCCCTAGGCGGCCCGGCGGTGCGAAAAGGAAGGTGTTTTACCGCCCCCACCCTGCCGTTCGCGTACCTTTGCTTGTTCTTCCGATTCTGCCCTTCATGGCTAAAAAAACGGCTACCGCTCCTGCTGCCCCCGCTGCCCCGAAACCCAAAGCTGCTCCTAAAAAAGCCTCTAAGCCCGCCGCCGACGCGGCTAAGCTCCTCACTACCGAAGCCGGGTTGCAGGAAGTGGCTGCCCGCCAAGCTCCTGACCTGCGGCACAACCTGCCAGTAGGCCGTCAGCCCAGCCCCGCCGGGGCGGCCGTGGCCGAGCAGCACGACACCCCCGACACGCTACCACCCGCCGAAACCAGGAACCAGGAACCAGGAACCCCCGACACGCCCTTCATTGAGGTATACGGGGCCCGCGAGCACAACCTCAAGAACGTGAGTGTGCGCATTCCTCGGGGCAAGCTGGTGGTGTTTACGGGCATTTCGGGGTCGGGCAAAAGCAGCCTGGCTTTCGATACCATTTATGCCGAGGGGCAGCGGCGCTACATGGAGACGTTTTCAGCCTACGCCCGCTCGTTCATGGGCGGGCTGGAGAGGCCCAACGTCGACAAAATCGAGGGCTTGTCGCCAGTTATCAGCATCGAGCAGAAAACGACCTCGCGCAACCCGCGCTCCACGGTGGGCACCATCACCGAGATATACGACTTCCTGCGCTTGCTCTACGCCCGCACGGCCGAAGCCTTCAGCTACGCCACCGGCAAGAAGATGATTCGGCAGAGCGACGACCAGATTATCAACTATATCCTGCGGCACTTCAAGGACAAAAAGCTGGTGGTACTGGCGCCCGTAGTGAAGGGCCGCAAAGGCCACTACCGCGAAGATTTTCAGAAGATTGCCAAGCTGGGTTTCACCAAGGTGCGCGTCGATGGCGAGCTGCTCGACATCACGCCCAAGATGCAGGTCGACCGCTACAAAATCCACGACATCGAAATCGTTATCGACCGGCTCGTGGTGAAGGAAGAGGACCGGTTCCGCCTCAGCGGCTCAGTGCAAAATGCGCTTACGCACGGCAAGGGCACGATGCTGGTGCTCGACCCCGACGCCAAAAAAGCCGCGCCGCAGTTTTTCTCGCGCTTCCTCATGGACCCCGAAACGGGCATCGCCTACGACGACCCCGCGCCTAACACGTTCAGCTTCAACTCGCCCTACGGCGCGTGCCCGCACTGCGCCGGCCTGGGCGAGGTGCAGCAGATAACCGAGGAAACCATCATCCCCGACCCCAAGCTGAGCGTCAGCCGAGGTGGCATTGCGCCACTAGGTGAGTACCGCGACATCTGGATTTTCCAGCAACTGCAGGCCATCCTCAAAAAGCACAAGGCCAGCCTCAACACCAGTATCGATAAGCTGCCGGCGGAGCTGCTCAACCGCCTGCTGCACGGCATCACGCAGGACGAGGCCGACGACGCCAAAGCGCTGTACACCGAGCCGTTTGAGGGCATTATTCCGTTTTTGCGGCGGCAGATGGACTCCGAGTCCGACTCCATCCGCGAGTGGATTCAGCAGTATACCCAGGCGCAGACCTGCCCGGTGTGCGAGGGCTACCGGCTCAAGAAAGAGAGCCTGCACTTCAAGCTGGCCGACCGGCACATCGGCGAGCTGTCGGTGCTGGATATCAAGGACCTGGCCGCCTGGTTCGTGGACCTGGAAACGCGCCTGAGCGAGCGCCAGAACCTCATTGCCCGCGAGCTGCTGAAGGAAATCCGCAAGCGCATCGGCTTCTTGCTGGAGGTGGGGCTCGACTACCTGAGCCTGCACCGCTCGGTGCGCACGCTGAGCGGCGGCGAAAGCCAGCGCATTCGCCTTGCCACCCAGATTGGGACGCAGCTCGTGGGCGTGCTCTACATCATGGACGAGCCCAGCATTGGCTTGCATCAGCGCGATAATGAGCGGCTTATCAAGGCGTTGCAGCACCTGCGCGACATCGGCAACTCGGTGATTGTGGTGGAGCACGACAAGGACATGATTCTGCACGCCGACCACGTGCTCGACATTGGCCCCGGCGCGGGCATCCACGGCGGCCACATCGTGGCCGAGGGCACCCCCGAAGCCATTTTCAACTCCGGCTCGCTCACCTCCGATTACCTCAGCGGCAAGCGCCATGTGGAGGTGCGCAAAAAAAAACGCGTGGGCGAAGGGCAGTTTCTGGTGCTCAAGGGTGCTAAGGGCCACAACCTGCAGAACGTGACGGCCAAATTCCCACTCGGCAAGCTGCTAGCCGTGACGGGCGTATCGGGCTCGGGCAAGTCGTCGCTCATCCACGACACGCTATACCCCATTCTAAACCAGCACTTTTTCAACGCCCACCGCGAGCCGCTGGCCTACGGCAGCATTGAGGGGCTGGAGCTGATTGACAAGGTGATTGAGGTCGACCAGTCGCCCATCGGGCGCACGCCGCGCTCAAACCCAGCTACTTACACGGGCGTGTTTACCGAAATCCGGCAGCTGTTTGCTGAGATGGCGGAGGCCAAAATCCGGGGCTACGGGCCGGGCCGCTTCTCGTTCAACGTGAAGGGCGGGCGCTGCGAAACCTGCGAGGGCGCGGGCATCCGCACCATCGAGATGAACTTCTTGCCCGACGTGCATGTGCCCTGCGAAACCTGCAAAGGCCGCCGCTACAACCGCGAAACCCTCGAAGTGCGCTTCAAAGGCAAGAGCATCACCGACGTGCTCGACATGACGGTAGAAAAAGCGGTGGACTTCTTCGAGTTCCAGCCCCGCATCCTGCGCAAAATCAAGACGTTGGCTGATGTAGGCCTGGGCTACCTCACGCTCGGCCAGCAGGCCACCACCCTGAGCGGCGGCGAAGCCCAGCGCGTGAAACTGTCCACGGAGCTAAGCAAAAAGGACACCGGCAAAACCTTCTACATCCTCGACGAGCCCACCACCGGCCTGCACTTCGAGGACATTCGCCACCTCGCCAACGTGCTCCACAAGCTCGCCGACAAGGGCAACACCGTCCTCATCATCGAGCACAACCTGGACCTCATCAAAGTAGCCGACCACGTCATCGACATCGGCCCCGAAGGCGGCGCGGGCGGCGGCACCATCGTGGCCCAGGGCACCCCCGAGCAGGTAGCCAAAGCCGGCAAAGGCCACACGGGGCGGTTTTTGGCGGCGGAATTGAAGACGAGCCAGTACGTGTAGCGTCAGCATCATTTTTTGCGTAATTTCACTTCTCAATTCTTTGCCCCATGATTACGGACACGAGCTGCTGAAGCTGCTGCAAGAGCTGCCCCCAAACCAATGAGCCTGGTAGGCTCTCTTCACCAGATGTCCACTCTCTCACCCCCACAAGTCGGCGGCCACGCGGTAGGTGTTGGCGTGAGCTTCCACAATGTCGGTGAGGCGCTCGGAGTAGCCGCCGCCCATACACACCACTACGGGCAGGCCGCGCTGGTGGCAGGCGCTTAGCACTAGCTCATCGCGCTGCCGGCAACCGGCGCGGGTTAGGGCCAAGTGGCCGAGCTTGTCGGTGGCTAGCACGTCTACGCCGCTGAGGTAAAACACTAGGTCGGGGCATACTTGCTCATCGAGCAGGCGCGGCAGGGTATCAGCCAGCAGAGCCAAGTACTCGGCATCGGTGGTACCGTCGGGCAGGGGCAGGTCGAGGTCGGACAGCTCTTTGCGGCCGGGAAAATTGCGGGCCCCGTGCATGGAAAAAGTGAACACCCGAGGCTCGTGCCGGAAAATAGCCGCCGTGCCGTTGCCTTGGTGCACGTCGAGGTCTACAATAAGCACCTGGCGCACCAGTTGGTGCGCCAGCAGCCAGTTGGCGGCCACGGCCTGGTCGTTGAGCAGGCAAAATCCCTCAGGGCGGCCGGCAAAGGCATGGTGAGTGCCACCTGCAATGTTGAGGGCTACCGTGTGCCCGGCCAGCGCCCGCTGGGCACAGCCGATGGTGCCACCCAGCAGCGTCATTTCGCGCTCGGCTAGGGCAGCCGACCACGGAAAGCCACTGGCGCGCTCCTCCGGCCGCGTCAACTGCCCGTGCAATAAGCGGTACACGTAGTCGGCCTCATGGGTGAGCAGCACCTCGGCCAGAGGTGGAGGTAGTGGCACAAAAAAGTCGCTCGCCGTGGCCGTGCCTTCGCGCAGTAGCTGCTCAGGCAGCAACTCATATTTAAGCATGGGAAAGCGGTGGCCCGGTGGTAGCGGCAGCACATAGTTGGGGGCAAAGGCAATGTGCATGAGGTAGCAGCTAAGCCAGTCAGCTTTAGGTACTGGCGGCCTAGGAAATGAGTTCAGTAACCTCTCTCGCCTAGTGCAAGCGTTGTGGAATATTTATGCATGTGCTGGCCAAATGCACTGTTCAACTACCGACAACCTCTTTGGCAAGTATTGCCAACCGCCGAGAAGCGTGCAATTGGTCTACCCCAGCCGGGTATCTGCCGAGAAATTAAGCTGTTAGGGCGAAAATTAAATCCAGGGCATTCACGAGTCCGTAGCTTTAGCTTTACGCCTTCTTCATTCGCCGTCTTCTCGACTCTTGCCTCCCCCCACCGATGGCTCCCTCCTTTCCTCTCCCCCCCTCGCCCGAACCCTCTTCCACAAATAAGCGCCAGCGGTATCGCTACCGCCTGCCCTCGAAAAAAAAGAAGAGTAAAGTACCTCCTACTGAGTTGGGGGCCAACTGGCGGATGCTGACAGTAATAGGCCTCTTGGTGATGGCTTTTCTGGCAATGCTAGTGGTCATAGCCCTGCACCTAGGGTCGAGTTCTGCTCCTCTTCCTGAATAGAGCATAGCTGCTAGTACTGAATGAGCGGGCATCCGGCGTTTGCTGCTCACACCGTGAGCTACCACACCTGCCTTATTCGTCCAGCAGGCCGCCTAAAATGCCACCCAGCGCCCCACCACTTTCCTTGCGGGCGTTGCCACCCCAGGGTGCCAAAGCCTGAATGAGCTTCTTAACGGGCATCGACTGAATCCAGACGCGGCCCGTGCCGCGCAACGTAGCCAGCAACAGCCCTTCGCCCCCAAACAACATCGACTTAAGGCCCCCAGCCCGCGCCACGCTGAAATCGATACCCGGCTCGAAGGCTACCACGCAGCCCGTATCAACGCGTAGCGTCTCGTTATGCAGGTGCTTCTCGATGATGGTGCCACCCGCGTGGACGAAGGCTTTGCCGTCGCCGGTTAGCTTTTGCAGGATAAAGCCTTCGCCCCCGAACAAACCAGCCCCCAGTTTTTGGTTGAAGTGAATGCTGATTTTGGTGCCTTTGGCAGCGGCCAGAAACCCGTCTTTCTGCACAATGAGGCCGCCCGGCAGGCTGCTCAGGTCGAGCGAGATGATAGTGCCCGGATAGGGGGCCGAAAAAGCTACCCGGCCCTTGCCGTGGCTGCCCCGGTGGGTGAAGTGGGTCAGGAACAGACTCTCGCCTGTAATGAGCCGGGTACCCGCCGAAAAGAGCTTGCCCATGAGCCCTTGGTCGGGCTCGGAGCCGTCGCCCATCTTGGTTTCGAAGGCAATGGCTTCGTCCATGTACACCATGGCGCCGGCTTCGGCTACTACAGTTTCCTGGAGGTCCAACTCTATTTCCAGCACCTGAATGTCGGCGCCAAGAATGCGGTAATCAACGTCGTGGGAGCGCATTTTTATGGTAATGAAGTGATGAGGTAATAGGGTGATGAAGTAATGGAGCAAAAAGGCTCGCGGGCCAATAATAAGTAGTTTATCGAGCTTACTTACCTCTTCATTACTTCATTACCCCAATTACCTCACTACGTCAATTCCCGGCGAGTTTCGGCCGCTTCGTCGGCTTCGTCGCCCACGGTTTTCTTGCGCTTGGCCTCGCGGCTGGTGCGCTTCATAAAATCCTCGTCGGTTTCTTCAGGCTCTTCGTCGGCACCGTCGGCAATGGGGAATTGCTCGTTTTCGGCGCGGGCCAGGCGGGCGGCTTCGGCGGCGCTACGGGCCTGGGCATCTTCGCCGTACTGGCCCTCGCGGTTTACTATCTTTTTGTCGCGCACGTGGCGGCCCAGAAACTGGTTTACCTGCTCGATGGAATAGTTGGAGGTGATTTCGCCCAGCGGGTTCACCCCAATTTCAAAGCCATCCAACTCTTTATGAACGCGGGCTTTTTTCTCCGTTTCAGACGCTTTTTGCTTGGGTTTGGTGGGTTTCTTAGCCATGTTGGGTAATGAGCAAGGAGTGATGAGCAATTGCGGCACTACGCAAAAGGCCGCGCCGTAGTGCATACGGCGCGGCCTCGGGTCAGGGTTATAAACGGGCGATACTAGCCCAGCCGCTCCACGGCGGCGCGTAGGCGCTGGCCTACTTCGCCCGTACCCAAAATTGCCAGCGTCTCGAACAAATCGGGGCCGGCGGCGGCACCCGTAGCGGCCACGCGCAGGGCTTGCAGCACCTGGCCCGGCTTGAGGCCTTGCGCTTCCACAGTTTGGTTGAACAGGCTTTTCAGCACCTCGGCATTGGCGCTAGGCTCCGAGTCGGCAGGGAGGGCCTCGGCATAGGCCGCCAGCGCGGTGGCTACTTGGGGGTTCCACTTCTTGGCTACCACTTGCTCGTCGTAGCTGGTAGGGGCCTTAAAGAAGTAGTTGGCTTCCTGCCAGAAGTCCTGCGGAAAGCTCACGCGCTCCTTCATCACGGCCACTATTTGCTCGGCTTTGGCTTCGGAGCAGCTGATACCGTGCGCGGAGAGGGCCGCGAGCAGGTAGGGCGCCAGCTCGGCATCAGACTTGGCGCGCAGGTAGTGCTCATTGAACCACTTCGCCTTGGCTTGGTCAAACTTGGCGGGCGACTTGCTCACGCGCTCAATGGAGAATGCCTGAATCAGCTCATCCATCGAAAAGATTTCCTGCGCTGTGCCGGGGTTCCAGCCCAGGAAAGCCAAGAAATTCACCAGCGCTTCTGGCAGGTAGCCGTCTTCGCGGTAGCCGCGGCTTAGGGTGGGCTCGCCGGTTTCGGAGTCGGTACCGTGCCATTCGAGGGCAAATACCGGGAAACCCAGGCGGTCGCCATCGCGCTTGCTGAGCTTGCCGGTACCGTCGGGCTTGAGCAGTAGCGGCAGGTGGGCAAACTGCGGCATAGTCTTCTCCCAGCCCAGGTAGCGGTACAGCAACACGTGCAGCGGCGCCGAGGGCAGCCATTCCTCGCCCCGAATGACGTGCGAAATATCCATCAGGTGGTCGTCCACGATGTTGGCCAGGTGGTAGGTAGGCATCCCGTCCGACTTCATCAGCACCTTGTCGTCGATGGCACTCGAATGCACCACCACCCAGCCGCGAATCAAATCCTGGAAGCGCACTTCCTCTTTGCGCGGCACCTTGAGGCGAATCACGTAGGGCGCGCCCGCGTCGAGCAGCGTTTCTACCTCATCTTCGGGCAGGGTGAGCGAGTTGCGCATTTGGGCGCGAGTGATGCTGTTGTACTGCGGGTTAGGTACCTTGGCAGCTTGCAGGCGCTCGCGCATCACATCCAGCTCCTCGGGCGTGTCGAAGGCGTAGTAGGCATGGCCATCGCGGATGAGCTGGTCGGCGTACTGGCGGTACATGGGCTTGCGCTCGCTCTGGCGGTAGGGCGCGTGGGGGCCGCCCTGCCAGGGGCTTTCATCCAGCTCGATGCCCACCCATTCCAGGCTCTGACGGATATAGTCTTCGGCACCCGGCACAAAGCGGTTCTGGTCGGTGTCCTCGATGCGCAGAATCATGGTGCCGCCCAGCTTGCGGGCCAGCAAATAGTTATAAAGCGCCGTGCGCACGCCACCAATGTGCAGCGGGCCAGTCGGCGAGGGCGCAAAGCGCACCCGTACAGGTCGGTCAGTCATAGTACAAAGGTACCAATGAGTGAAGGAGCGAATGAGTGATTGAGTGCATGGCTCAGATTGGACCATTCGCTCAATCACTCATTCGCTCCTTTACTACTGCCCCCGATAGCGTAGCCACAGCCCCAGCCCGAGCAGCGTGATGCCGCCCCGAATGGCCCAGGCTACCTGTGGCCCCCAGTGGTCTATCCAAGTGAGGAAAACGTGGTGCAAGTTGGGGTTGATGAACGGCAGCACCAGCGAGACGAGGCCGATAAGCAGCAAGGCGAGTCCGATTTCGCGCATAAAAAAGGGGAAGCGCCTGTGAGCGCTTCCCCTCTGCGATGCCGCGAGTGGCAGTTTTGCACACGAGCGCAGTAGCGCGCAGCTTTCGCTTCGCGCATCGTCGCGTAGCGGCGAAGCTCGCGTTTGGACCCGTTAGAAGCACGCGGCGCGTTGCCGGATTCGCCGCTTTGCGGCGATGCGCGAAGCCAAAGCTGCGCGCTACTGCCCTACCGCAATGCAGGAAATTTCCACTTCCACGTCGCGGGGCAGACGGCTTATTTCCACCGTTTCGCGGGCTGGGGCAGTGGCCTCAGCGAAGTACGAACCGTACACCTGGTTGATAAGAGCGAAATTACCTAGGTCCTTTACGAAAATGGAACACTTCACCACATCGGTCAGGGTGAGGTCGGCGGCTGCCAGCACGGCCCGCAGGTTCTGGAGTACCTGGTGCGTTTGGGCGGCTACGTCGCCAGCGCCTACCAGCTCTCCGCTGGCACTCAGCGGTATCTGGCCCGAAACGTAGACGGTGTTGCCGGCCTTGATAGCCTGGGAATACGGCCCGATGGGCGCCGGGGCTTGGTCGGTGAGGAGTACTTGGTGGGGCATAGAGAATAAAGATAAAATTCTGCGAATCAGGGCTTTTCGGCTACCACCAAAAATTGCTTGCCCATTACCCGCCAGGCCAGTGGCACTTGCAGGTAGGTTTTCACCGTGAAAGCGTTGACGGGCAGGTAGCCGCCGCTGCGGAAGGAAAGCGGGAAGAACCGGTCAATAATTTTGACGAGCGAAAACCCCACCCCATACAGGTGCTCGGCCACGCCCAATTCGCTGAGAATAACGGTATGGTCGGCAAAGTCGAAGTACTCGCGGTAGGTGTACTTAAAATTCGGGCCCATTACCACCAGCCGCCCGCCCGACTTAAGACTGGCAAACATGCGGCCCAAAAACTGCGCTACCTGTTGCTGGCTTTCCAGGTGTTCAAGAAAATTGGAAATAAAAATGGCGTCGAAATAATTTTCCGGGATGTCTACCTCCAGGTTGTTACCCACTACTACATGTATGCCGGGGGCCGCATGCTTGCGAATAAATTCCTCCTCCAGGTCGATGGTCCATTTCTCAGCGGCGGGCACATTATTGATAAACTCACACAAGCCTCCGGCGGGGTCAAGCACGCGCTGCGGCTGCTGCAGGTAGCCCTGGTAGAGCCAGTGTGCCAACTCGCGCCACACCAACTGCTTTTTGGCCGAGTCGGTATGCTGGAAGCGGTACTTGTAAATTCGGTTATAATTCATTCCCAAATGGGCTGTCAACGTGCCTACTGGTTTAGCAGGCGGTACTCCTTCAATCACTGAATGGGGCTAAAAGTAAGCGGGGCCAGCCATGCCTTTGCTTGCACAGTTGGACCCGCTTACTTGTTACTGGCTTTACTAACCAGACTTACGCAAAAAGTCGTACATCATACTCCGACTAGCTACTCCACCGTCACCGACTTGGCGAGGTTGCGGGGCTGGTCGACGTTGCAGCCGCGCAGCACGGCAATGTGGTAGCTCAGCAACTGCAGCGGGATAACCGACACCAGCGGCGTGAGGACCTCGGAGGTGTGAGGCACTTCTACCACAAACTCAGCCATTGCCGGGATTGTGGTATCGCCCTCAGTCACTACCGCAATGATACGGCCCTTGCGCGCTTTCACTTCCTGAATATTGCTCACTACCTTCTCGTAGGAGCTGTCTTTAGTGGCGATTACTACCACCGGCATATTTTCATCGATGAGGGCAATGGGGCCGTGCTTCATTTCAGCAGCCGGGTAGCCTTCGGCGTGGATGTAGCTGATTTCCTTGAGCTTGAGCGCCCCCTCCAGCGCCACCGGGAAGTTATAGCCCCGGCCCAGGTACAGGAAGTTGGGCATGTCCTTAAACACCTTAGCGATTTCCTGAATCTCGGCGTCCAGCTTGAGCGCTTTTTCTACCTTGGCCGGGATGTTGTGCAACTCGGTAGTCAACTCGCGCAGCTTGGTGTCGGAAATGGTGCCCCGGCGCTGGCCCATGCACATGGCTAGCAGCGTGAGTACCGTAACCTGGGCCGTGAAGGCTTTGGTAGAAGCCACCCCGATTTCGGGGCCGGCGTGGGTATAAGCGCCGGCGTCAGTGGCGCGGGCGATACTGCTTCCCACCACGTTGCAGATACCGAAAATGGTAGCTCCCCGGCTTTTAGCCAGTTCCAGGGCGGCCAGCGTATCAGCCGTTTCGCCGCTCTGCGAAATGGCGATTATAATGTCGCGCTCCGAGATAACCGGGTTGCGGTAGCGAAACTCCGAGGCGTATTCTACCTCCACCGGGATGCGGGCCAGGTCCTCAATCAGATACTCGGCCACCAAGCCAGCGTGCCAGCTCGTGCCGCAGGCCACGATAATAATGCGCTGCGCATTCACAAACTTCTGCTCGTAGGCCCGGAAGCCAGCCATGTTCAGGTGGCTGCCGCCCAGCTCCAACCGGCCCCGCATCGAGTCGAGGATAGAGCGGGGCTGCTCGAATATTTCTTTGAGCATAAAGTGCTCGTAGCCACCCTTTTCAATGCTGTCCAACTCCAACTCGAGGCGCTGAATATAGGGCGTTTGCACCACGTCCTCGCGCGAGCGGATAGCGAGCTGCCCGTCCTTGATAACGGCCAGCTCGTAGTCGTTCACGTACACCACCTCGTTGGTGTATTCGATGATGGGCGTGGCATCGGAAGCTACAAAAAACTCACCTTCGCCGATGCCAATAACCAGCGGCGAGCCCTTGCGGGCGGCAATAAGCTGGTCGGGCGCATCCTTGCTGAGTACCACAATGGCGTAGGCCCCGATTACCTCATGCAGCGCTAAACGCACAGCTTCTTCGAGCGAGCAGTCGTTGTTAGTTTGGATATCCTCAATGAGGTTGACGAACACCTCCGTATCGGTATCGGAGTGGAAGACGTGACCCTGGCCTTCGAGGTGCTTTTTGAGCGACGCGTAGTTCTCGATAATGCCGTTGTGAATGATGGCAATCCGCTCTGAGGTAGAGTAGTGCGGGTGGGCATTCACGTCGTTGGGCTCGCCGTGGGTGGCCCAGCGGGTGTGGCCCATGCCCACGGTGGCGTGAGTGTCTTTATCCGCCAGAAAGTTTTCCAACTCGGCCACCTTGCCTTTTTTCTTGTACACGTTCAGGCTGCCGTTGAGCAAGGCTACCCCGGCCGAGTCATAGCCCCGGTACTCGAGGCGGTGCAATCCTTTGAGGATGATAGGGCAGGCCTCACGATGGCCCAGATACGCAACAATACCGCACATGGCGCTAAAAATATAGAATTGAAAATACTGAAAATAAGCGGCCGCAAAACCATCGGTGCCGTAGCCATTGGCGCTGGTTGGCGGAGCGGCCAAGCAATTAAGCAGCCAAGCTGTGGGCAGCAACTGAATTTAGCTTAAAAAAACAACTGCTGACTACCACAAGAGGCAGCCAGCAGCTGCTGGATTTTACAAATTTACGAACTTTAGCCGGTTTCTGCTTCCGCTTATCTTTTACGGTAGCTTTTAGCTAGCTAACTCGTCGTAGAGGGCCTGGTAGGAAGAAAGCAGATTCTCGTCGGCGGCTACCCGGCTCAGGCGTTTGCGCGAAGCGTATTCTGTGAATAGACCATTCAGATTATCCGAGAAATCCTCATCTGAGCGCACTACGGTATCGGCGTACTCCATGCCTAACTTTACGAAGCCTGAGAAATCAGCCGATTTAAGCGACGTCAGCATCTGGTCGTCGATGTCGAGCATCTTGGCTTTTTCCACTAAGTTTCCTTCAAATTTGTCCAGAAACTCGTTGTTGTAGACCGTAAATACCGACTTGGCGTCCTTAAAAACCGGGTCTTTCTTGTAGGTAGTTTTCAGGTAGAGCGGAATGAGCGAGGTCATCCAGTCGTTGCAATGCACGATATCGGGCGACCAGCCCAGCTTTTTCACCGTTTCGAGCACGCCTTTGCAGAAGAAGATGGCACGCTCGTCGTTGTCGAGGTAAAATTTGTCGTTTTTATCCACCAGCGCCGACTTGCGGTGGAAGTAGTCTTCGTTGTCGATAAAATAAACCTGTAGCTTCGCGGTCGGAATGGAGGCCACTTTTATCACCAGCGGCTTTTCGTCGTCGCCCACGGCAATGTTGATGCCCGAGAGGCGCACTACCTCGTGCAGCCGGTTTTTACGCTCGTTGATAATGCCAAAGCGCGGCACAAAAATCCGAATTTCGGCCCCGTTCTCCTGCATGCCGGCCGGCAGGCGGCGCAGCAGCTCCGCTACCTTCGTAGTTTGGAGGAAGGGGTCAATTTCGGTGGCCGCGTACAAAATGCGCAACTTCGACATAAGGGGGTTCCTAAAAGGATTTGGAAACAGGCCATAGACGGCCTCCACAAAATTACGCATTTTTTAGCGAATTTTCAACAAAATTCGCTAAACCCTATCTGTCTATCGCTCAGCCTTATGCTTACGCTTACTACCGCTGCCGAACTGCGCACGCACGTTGAAACCAGCCGCCGCGCCGGCCGCCGCCTGGGCTTGGTACCCACCATGGGGGCCCTGCACGAGGGCCACTTGCAGCTGGTGCGGGCCGCAGCCACGCAGTGCGACGAAGTACTGGCCAGCGTTTTCGTCAACCCCACCCAGTTCAACAACCCCGACGACCTGCGCCTCTACCCCCGCCTGCCGGAGCAGGATGCGGCCATGCTACGCTCGGCAGGCTGCGCGGTGCTCTTCATGCCCCCGGTAGAAGAAATGTACCCGCAGCCCACAGTGTTGCGCTTCGACTTCGGACCTTTGGAACGGGTAATGGAAGGAGCGCACCGGCCGGGCCACTTCAACGGCGTAGCCACGGTGGTGAGCAAGCTCTTCCACCTGGCTCAGCCCCACGCGGCATATTTTGGGCAGAAAGACTTCCAGCAGGTAGCCGTGGTGCGCCAGCTTATCGCCGACTTGTCGTTTGATTTAGAACTGGTGGTGTGCCCTACCATCCGCGAACCCGACGGCTTGGCCATGTCCTCGCGCAACCGCCGCCTGAGCGCGGAGGCACGGATGGTGGCGCCGCTGTTGCATCAAGTACTGGCGCAGGCTGCCGCGTGGGTGCAGGCCGGTACCGCGCCCGCTCAAGTGCAAGCGCAAGCACTGGCCGCCCTAACTCAGGAGACACAGTTTACCCCCGAGTATTTTGAAGTGGCTGATGCCCAGACCTTGCAGCCGCTGGCTCAATACGTGCCGGGCCGGGCAGTAGTACTGTGCATAGCCGCGCATTTGGGCGGTGTGCGGCTGATTGACAACGTGGTGGTAAATTTTTAAAAAATATTTACGTCAAGAAAGAAAAATAGTGTAGAAATGATGAGCCAGGCCAGTACATTTGCCTAGCCTTGCTATGCTATGGCAAAGCATTAATTTTTTCACTCTTTCACTCATTTCTATGAAACTGTTTACGCTTCCCTATACGCTGCGCTCGGCGGCGCTGGCTTCCATGATTGTGCTGGGCGCCTGCTCTAAGAAGGATGACGATACGCCTACCCCGGCCACTACTTATAGCTCGACCTGGACAGTTGACAGCAAGAACTACACGGCGACTACCAGCAGCGGTCAGGTTAATAATTCAATGATGGCGCTGAGTCTGACCCAAGCTACCAGCAGCAGCGAGTCCTACTCTATCGTTATGAGCGTACCCGCCGCAACGGGCACCTATAGCTTGGCTAGCGGCAGCAACATAGGCGCTTACTCCACGATGGCATCCGGGACCTCCGCTAGCTACCTGGGCAGCGCTGGCACCGTTACGGTGACTACCTACTCGACTACGGAAATCATTGGCACGTTCACTATGACGGCCAGCACCATTTCCAGCCCGGCTGTCACGAAAACCATCACCAACGGCAAGTTCGCCATCAAGCGGTAACTGCTGATAGACTACATGCAAAAGCGCACCGAGCCAGTGGCTCGGTGCGCTTTTGCATTAGAGCTCCCTGTCTCTCTACCCTTTCGCCTGGCTATAGTCGATTTCGGTATTATCGCCTAGGTTCAGCGAGTGGTTGAGCCCCCGAAACGAGGCGTCCGAGCCCACGATGCAGTCGCTCATCACGGCGGAGCTTAGCTCGGAGTACGAGCCGATGATGCTGTCGCTGATGATGGTGTGGCGGATAATGGTGCGGTCGCCAATGGCCACGTTGGGGCCAATGATGGAGTGCTCGATGCGGCAGTCGACCCCGATGCTGACGGGCGGAATGATGACCGTATTGAGGAAATCGGGGTAGTGGTGAACTTGTTGGAACTCGGGCTGGTCGAGCAGGCGGGCGTTGGCTTCGAGCAGGGTTTCCTTGCGGCCGCAGTCAAACCAGTTGTCGACGGCGGCGGTATGCATGGGCTCGCCCTCCTCGATGAGGTGCATGAGGGCATCGGTGAGTTGAAACTCGCCGTGGGTGCGGCGGCCGTTCTCGATGAGCCACTCCAGGGCCTCGGCCAGTTTCTCGGAGCTGGCGATTTTGTAGAGGCCCACCATCGCATAATTCGACTTTGGGATGCGGGGTTTTTCGATTACGCGGCTCACGAGGCCGTCGGCGGCAGTTTCGACCAGGCCGAACAGGCTGGGGGTTTTTACTTCCTTCACGGCCAGTACCGAGCCGGGCTGGCGCAGCATGGCGGGCAGGTCTACATCCACGATGGTATCGCCGAGCAGGATGAGCACGCCGTCGGGGTCGTGGCGAAACTGCTCGCGGGCCAGCCAGAGGGCGTGGCCCAGGCCCTCGCGGGGCTCCTGCACCACGAAGGTGACCTTCAGCTCGGGGTACACACGGCGCACATACTCTTCTATTTTTTCGCCCAGGTAGCCGATAATAAACACGAACTCCGTGAGGCCCGCCCCGCGCAACCGGTCCACGATGTGGCCCAAAATGGTGTTGCCAGCCACCGGCACCAGGCTTTTGGGCTGGGTGTGCGTGTGCGGCCGCAGGCGCGAACCGATACCGGCAACAGGAATAATGGCTTTCATAAACGTAACGAAACAAGGCTCAACAGCAGCACCGTACAACCGTTGCCAAGCGGTTGCGTATTTTGCGCCGGTCGGGTAGCCTAACCGCCACTGGCTGGTGGTAGTTGCGCCGGCCGGTTCTTTTCTTTCACACCGCTGGCCCAAAGCTAGCCAGCATCTTAGAAACACGTCGTTATATGAAACGCTTTCTCCTTTATTTCGCCTCCCTCGTGGCCTTGCTATCGCAGTCGTCGTGCGGCTACAACGGTATGGTACAGCGCGACCAAGCCGTCAAAACCTCCTGGGCCAGCGTGCAAACGCAGTACCAGCGCCGTAGCGACCTTATTCCAAACCTGGTAAACACCGTGAAAGGAGCCGCCGGCAACGAGCGCGCCACCCTCGAAGGTGTAATGGAAGCCCGTGCCAAAGCCACCAGCGTCAACATCAGCGCCGACCAGCTGACGCCTGAAAACCTCCAGAAATTCCAGGCTGCTCAAGGGCAGCTTTCGGCTGGCCTGGGCCGCCTGCTGGCCGTGAGCGAAAACTACCCGGAACTGAAAACCAACTCCAACTTCCAGGAGCTGCAAGCGCAGATTGAAGGCACGGAAAACCGCATTTCGGTGTCCCGCGACAACTTCAACACCACCGTGAACGACTACAATACCTTCACGCGCTCGTTCCCCAACAACCTGTTTGCGGGCATGTTCGGCTTTGCGCCCAAAGGCTATTTCGAGGCCGACGCCTCAGCCAAAGACGCCCCCAAAGTGGATTTCGGCAACACGGGTAATACGCCGGCCGGCAGTAAATAATTTTTCAATTAGAAATTAAGAAGTAGGCATTAAGAATTGGCAAACTCGCTTTGAGCCCAGTTTCCACCAGTCGTTGCCCGTCAGCATCAATTCCTACTTCTTAATTCCTGATTCTTAACTCAAGAGAAATGTCCCACCACTTTACGCCGACCCAGGAAGCAGTGCTGGTAGCAGCTATAAAGCAAGCGGAGCTGCGCACGTCGGGCGAAGTGCGGCTGCACCTGGAAGAGAAGTGCCCTACTCCCGAGCCGCTCGACCGGGCCGCCCAGGTGTTTGCCGAGTTGAAGATGCACCATACGAAGCTGCGCAATGGGGTGCTGTTTTACTTAGCTTGGCAGAGCCGACAGTTTGCTGTGGTAGGCGATGCAGGCATTAACTCGGCGGTGCCCGATGAGTTCTGGGAGGCCGTGAAGGAAGTCGTGTTGAGAGAATTTCGACAAGAGCAGTACGTGGCTGGGCTGGAGCGGGGCATAAAATTGGTAGGAGAGCAGTTGCGGCAGTTGTTTCCTTACGACGCCAAAACTGACGTGAACGAGTTGCCGGACGACATTTCTTACGGGGACGACAAGTCGCCTTCTAGTCGATGAACCTTTTATTTTCTTCGGTTCGCCGGGCGCAGTGGTGTCGGCCAGCAGCCTGGCTGTTGGTACTACTGGCGTTGCTGCTACACCTGCCCGGCCGGGCCCAAACGGTGCCCCCGCGCCCCGACCCGCCCCGCCTGGTAAACGACCTGGCAGGCCTGCTGCAACCGCAGGAGGTGGCTGCCCTGGAACAAAAGCTGGTGGCCTACAACGACAGCACGTCGTCGCAGATTGCCGTGGTGACGGTGCCCGACCTCGGCGGCAACGACATCTTCGACTACGCCCAGAAGCTGTATGAAACCTGGGGCATCGGGCAGAAAGGGCGCAACAACGGCATCCTCCTACTCATTGCCAAGCAAGAGCGCACTGCTCGCATTCATACTGGCAGAGGCCTGGAAGGGGCTGTGCCCGACGCATTGGCCAAGCGCATTATCAGTAATACGATAGCGCCCGCTTTCGAGCAAAACCAGTACTACGCGGGCATCGACCGGGCTACCGACCAACTCATTGCGCTGGCTAGAGATGAGTACAAAGCCGACCCGCAGCAGACGCGCAGCCAAGACGACTCGGGTTCCGGCTGGCTATTCTGGGTGGTTATTGCGGTGCTGGTACTATTTGTACTCTTCCGCCCGCGTGGGGGTGGCCGAGGCGGTCGCGGCGGCTTCGGGTCACCCATCATCTTCGGCGACTTTTCGGGCGGCCGGGGCGTTTTTGGCGGCGGCGGTGGCTGGGGAGGTGGCTTCGGTGGCGGTTTTGGCGGCTTCGGTGGTGGCAACAGCGGCGGCGGCGGCGCTAGTGGCAGCTGGTAGAAAGTGAAGGAGTAAAGAAGTGAGGGTATGAATGATTCAACAAGGGTCAATTCATTCCCTTATTCCTTTGCTCCTTCACTCATTTTATACACTGGCCGGTCGTAGAAAGGGCGCAACAGGCGCACTACTTCCAACGCGTCGGCGAGAGCCTGGTGGGCTACGTGGGGCTCAGCGTCGCCGGCGCGAGCCTGGCAGATGAGCATAGTAGGAAGGCGCGTGTCCTTGTGCCAGTTGAGGTAGAAGGCAGCCGGGTCCAGCACAGCCGGGTCGGCCCTGACCAAGGTGCCCCAGCCGGGCAGTTGGCGCAAAAAAAGCAGGTCGTAAGTACCCACATTTTTGCCGGCCAGTGTCATACTTACGCAGTCTTTCTTATTGGGCTTGAAGCCATTGGCCAACAAGAATTCACGTAGCTGCGGCAGCACTTCGTCGGGCCGGCAGATGTCGGGCGCGGTAAGTCGGGTTTTGTCCGACAGTTCGTGCAGCAGGCCCGCATTGAGGGCTAGCGCCCCGGCCGTACCGCACAGTTCGGGGTGGCGCAGGGCGCGGCGAAAAGCGGGCAACTCGGCCAGTGGGGTGGTAGCCGTGCGGCGCGTATCCTCTACCACGGCCGCTAGCTCCAGCGTCTGGTGGCGCAGGGGGTCGGGGCCACTGGTTTCAAGGTCGAGAGAAACGTAGCGCATATTTGGGTGAAAGGGTTTTGAGGGTAGGAGGATAAGGGGGTAGGAGTTTAAGAGTTGTTAGTTGGCAAACGAAGCTAACAACTCTTAAACTCCTACCCCCTTACCCTCCTACCCTCCTACCCTCAAAATTATTCCCACCGCACATCCAGCAGGCGGAGCTGCAAGGTGCGCTGGCCGCGAAACTCGTTCATTTCGAGGCAGTAGCATATGCTTAGCAGGGCATCGGGCGTTGCTAGCAGATGTGGCAGGTGGTGGCCCAGACCAAAGCCGATGGCTTCCAGCACCATACCGGGCGACTGCGTGGGCTGCGAGAGGCGCATTTTGAGGTGGCCGGCGGCCCCCACGGGGCGCACCGAGCCGGGCATGGCCCGCACCCCCGCACTGGCAAATACGGGGGCCGGGTTGCCCGGCCCAAACGGCTCCATGCGGCCAAGCTGGGCCAGGAAGTCTTCGGTGAGTTGCGTAAAATCGAGCCAGCCGTCGATGTCTACCGGACGCACAGGGCGCAAGTCGGCGGGCATACGGGCCGCTACTTCGCGCATAAACTGCTCCCGAAAAGCCGGCACGTTCTCAACGGGCATCGCCAGGCCGGCCGCAGCTTTGTGGCCCCCAAACTGCCGCAGCAACGGGGCACAGGCTTCGAGCACCTCGTGTACATCGAAGCCCGCCACCGAGCGGGCCGAGCCGGTAGCCAGCCCGTCGCGTTCCGTCATAATAACGGTGGGGCGGTAGTACTGGTCAAGGCAGCGCGAGGCCACAATACCCAGCACTCCCTGCGGCCAGTGCGCCTGGTAAAGCACGGTGGCGGGCGCGGTAGCCCCGTTGGGGTCTTCCAGGATGAGGGCCAGCGCCTCTTGCGTAGTGCGGGCGTCGGAGAGGCGGCGCTCCTGGTTCATGTGGTCTACTACTTCGGCCGTGTAGCGGGCTTCTTGCTGGGTGGTAGCCAGCAGCATATTCACGGCCCGGTGGGCGTCGCCCATGCGCCCGGCCGCATTGATGCGTGGCGCAAAGCCAAACACGATGGAGCTAAGGTTGAGCGGCCCCTGCCGGGGCGAGGCCAGCTCGTGCAGCGCCGCCAGGCCCGGCCGCAAGCCATCGTCGAAGTGATGAGGTGATGGGCTGATGGGCTGATGAAGGGGGCCGGGACCATCGAGGGTATCGGCGGCGGCGTAGCTGGCGGGCTGCGCCACGGGGTGCGCGGCCTCCTGCGTGGCATTGAAGCGGCGTAGCCCATAGGTAGCCAGCACCCGGTTTTCGCCGGTCACGGGCACTACGTCGGCGGCAATGCTCACCGTCACCAGGTCGAGTTGCGCATAAAGTGGGGCCAGGGGCAGGCTCAGCTTTTCGGTGAGCCCCTGCATCAGCTTGAAGCCCACGCCGCAGCCCGACAGGTCCGGATACGGATAAAAACAGTCGGCACGCTTGGGGTCGAGGATGGCCACGGCGGGCGGCAGGGCCTCGCCGGGCAAATGGTGGTCGCACACCACGAAATCAACACCCTGCGTTCTGGCGTAAGCGATTTGCTCTACGGCCTTCACGCCGCAATCGAGGGCAATAACCAGGTTGAACCCGTTGGCTTTGGCGTAGTCCACGGCTATCATCGAGATGCCGTAGCCCTCGCGGTGCCGGTCGGGGATGTAGGGCTGAAAGCGGCTCTGCTCTTCAGGCGTATCGGGGGCGTCGCCCAAGGGGCGTAGGTAGCTCACCACCAGCGCCACGGAGGTGATGCCGTCCACGTCGTAGTCGCCGAGTACCAGAATCTTCTCGTTGGCTTCCAAAGCTTTGGCTACCCGCGCTACGGCCAGGTCCATGTCGCACATCAGCCAGGGCGAGGGCAACTGGCTGAGGTTGGGGGCGAAGAAGTCGCGGGCGGCAGCAGGCGTATCGATGCCGCGCTGCACCAGCAGGCGCGCCAGCAACGGGCTGATGGCCAGCGCCTGCCCCAATCCGGCCACCGTGGCGGGGTCTGGGTCGGGGGCAAAAAGCCAGCGTTTTTCGGGTATAACAGCCATTAATAGGATAATTATTGAGTACTATCAAAAGTACGCTATAAATGCCCGGCGTACCTTCGTAGCTCGTCCCAGTGCCTTATTGTGTCCCGTCTCCGCGAGTTCTATCAGCGTTACCGCCAGTACATTCTCTCCGATGGGCTGATGTACGTGGTGCTTATTCTGGTGCTGGTAGTGCTGGTGGTGTTTTTTGGGTAAGCTGCCAGAGTTGGGACGGGTAAGCACAGCCGCTGAGTGGTGCTGAGCCGCTTCCTGAATTGGTTAGCAAGGGAATTGGAACTGATGCCTGTTTTACGTGCTGCAAACGGTCGTTTGCAGTATGTAAAAGCTTGTCATGCTTCACAGGCACCCAATTATCCTGTTGCAACAATTGTCCTACAAGTCTCAAAACAGCGTCTGGTCGTCATCATGAATAAGACTAAACCGAGTGGGATGTAATGCGCTTAGTATCTTGTAGCGCCAGTGAAATAAGGAGGTACCCTCTTGAAGACTAATACCTAACGTTCGTCGTAATAGGCTGATGGCAGCTATATACGCCGGCACGTACAAAAGGTCATCTACTTGTTGTCGAACGGAAGCCGGTAGCTGTTCAAATAACTTAGCCTGTTGGCATGCTTCACAAAGCGGGTGTTCCTGTGCCGCGACTTGTAGCGGTTCTTGGTTGGCAGGAGTTATGGGACTTAACGTGAAACGTTGGCCACAGCGGAGACAGGTCTGCGTAGACCTCAGTAAATCGGCAAATTCTGACATTCGTCTTATTTAAGCTGAGTTGCTATACTTTTCACTTTTCCAAGACTTGTCCGAGAAGCAGGCTTATGTAAACCTCTAGCTGGCTCATACTTCCACTTTCTCCCCTACTGCACCGCATCCCCCCGCAACCGCCGGAATCGCTTCCTGGCCTCGGCCACGAAGATGCTGCCGGGGTATTTGGTCAGTAGCTGCTGGTAGAGCGCCTGGGCAGCGGGCTTGTCGTGCAGGTTCACTTCCTGGATTTCGGCCAGCAGAAACAGCGCGTCGTCACTGAGCACATCATACTTGGGGTTGTTGGTAATCTGGCCCAGGGTAGCTACGGCCGCTGCGTAGTCGCCGGTGCGGCGCTGCAGCTTGGCCTGCAAAAACAGTGCGTCGTCGGTGAGGGCGTGGGTGGGGTACTTGCGCAACAGGGTCGTCAGGCTGGCCTCAGCCTGGGGTATTTTATTCTGAAACACCAGTTCCTCCACGGCGGCGTAGTCTTTGAGGGCCAGCCCCAGGGTGTCCTCCACAGTGCTCTCCTGGATGAGCAGCGAGAGTTGCATAGCGTCGTTGGCGATTTCGCGGGTGGTGGCCTCTTTGAGAATATCCAAGTGGCTTTGCGCGAGCTTGAAGTCGCCGGCGAAGTAGCTCAGACGGGCGTTGCGTAGCTTGGCCTCGTAGCCTAGTGGGGCTTCGGGGTGCGATTTTTCCACCTGCGAGTACAGCAGGGTAGCTTCCCAGGGCTCACCTTTGAGCAGGTATAAGTCGCCGAGGGTGGTTTTGGCACCGTCTACCACGTCGGCCTCTACGCGGGGCATCTCAATGATTTCCTGCAGCAAGCTCATGGCCTTGGCCTGGTTGCCGAGCTGGAAAGCATAGAGGCCCGCCAAGCTGCGCATCACCTCGGCCGACTCAGGGCGGTGGCCCAGCTCAGTGAGCAGCTTTTCGTAGTCGGTGGCCAAGGCCTGCACCTGGGCGGGGTCTACGGGGTAGGTATCGCGCACCTGAGCCTCGCGGGCTTGCAGGCGCAGTTGCCGGGCCAAGTTGTAGTTGGGGCCGTCCCGGTACTCGCGGGTGATGTAGTCGTAGGCAGCAATAGCCGTTTCGTAGTCTTTGTTGCGTTGCGCGATGTCGGCCAGGGCCAGTACGCGGCTACCTTGGGCGCTGGTGCGGCGGTCGAGGGCGCGGGCCTGCACCAGCGCCCCTGTGAAGTCGTGCCGCTGCACCTGCAGCCACAGCAGCAACTCGCTGAAGCTGTTTTGGTCGGGCTGGCTCTGCACTTTGTCTACCAGCAGTTTTTCCAGCGCGTCGAAGTCTTTTTCTTCGTGCAGCGCATTCTGGAGCATGTTGCGCACGAAGGGCAATTGCTGCGGGTCGCGCTCTACCAAGTGCAGCGTTTCGGCCAGCAGCTTGTCCTGCGCCTGGCTCTGGGTGTAGAGCTGGATGAGCTGCGGAGCGTACTCGGTGTTGTTTTTGGCTAGCTCGCGGCCGCGCAGGTAAGTGCGCTCGGCCCAGGCGGGCAGTTCGCGGCGGCCAAACTCGGCGGCTACCGGAGCCACCTGCGACAGCGTTAGCTGGGCTAGTACTTTCTGGTATTGCTTGTCGGCGGCAGCAGCGTCGCCATTGGCGGCATACACGCCTCCCAGCGCCACGCCGTAGCCGCCTTCCTCGGGGTGTTGCCGAATGGCGTGTTTCACGAGCTTTTCGGCGTCCTTGTAGCGCTTCAGGCTTTGCAGGGCAGCGAGGTAGTCAGGGAGTACAGTTGGGGCCGTCTGTTCGTCGCTTTTGAGCTGGCTAAACAAAAAAGCGGCTTTCTCAAACTCGCCCCGGCGCACGTAGTCGCGGGCCAGCGTGGCCCCGCTCACGGGTACCCAGGCTCCCAGCCCCGGCCGGGGCGGCTGCGCAGGCTGGGCACGGAGGGAGCCTGCCAGGGCGAGGCAGGCGGGAAGCAGAAGCAAAGGAAGACGACGCATTATCATAAAAAGCCAGATAACCGGCTTTGTTAACGTTTAGGATGGTAACTGCCGTTCCACCAGTTCGCTAAGTGCAAAACCAAGCGCTATGACGCGCTGATGCCCTCCTGCTGCAGATACCGGCCGACGTTGAAGCGTTGGCCGTCGAGCAGCTCCAAGTCGCGGTGCCAGTCCATCGTGAGCCAGGCGTCGGCTCCGCGCTCGGCTACCAGTACTTGCTGTGAGTCGGTGAAAATCCAGATAATGCGCTCGGTACCGAACTCCAGCAGCTTACGAATTTTGCGGTTTACATAGTTGCTGTCGGCCGTGTTCTGCATATCGATGCGCACATCGATTTCTACTACTACTTTGGCCGGTACCTGCACGTAGCGCGTGTTTATCTGGTCGGGCGGCAGAGTGGCTTTTTCGTAAATGGCTACATCATGGGCCAGGTTATCGCGGTGGTCCAGGTGAACGCCCGCTTCATTAGTGGCAAACCAGTACTTCTTTTCGTCAAGCTGGCGCAGCATAATGCGCATAAAATAGCTGACCAGTACCCACTGTAAAGAACTTGAACCCATAATTTCTTCGACCGTTTTACGGCCGGCCAGCACGGCTTGGTAGCCTGCATAATAGAGCGGCCGGCCATCGAGGGTTTCGCGCACCAGTTGCGCTTGCAGCAAGGTGCGGCGGGCGGTGGCAGCGCGGCGCGGGGGACGCTTGGTTTGTTGAAGGGTAGGCATGGAATGCTTGCTTTGCTTCGTTTACCAGGAAGCGTTTGTCTAATATACGGCGTAGAGCCTGAAACCAGTCGCCACAAAAACGAAACGGGCGGCCCCTTGCGGAGCCGCCCGTTCAAACTACTGGTGCTTACTCGTCTAAAAGAACTTCGAGCGGTTGTCTTCCACATTGGCGTGGGCCTTGATGGCCTGGAAAACCTGGCTACTCTGGCGCTGCTGCCGCTGTTGCGTGAGCTGCTGGCGAATGGCCTTCACGTCGCCGGGAGTAGTATTGGGCGTTATACCGGCAGCTTCTACCACTAGCACACCTTGCTCGCCTTGGATGGGGGCCGACTTCTGGCCCTGCTTCAAGGCAAAGGCGCGGCCTACGGCATCGGGCTCGAAGCCTACATTCGGGATGCTGGACTGAGCCAGGGTGACACTCTCCGCCATTTGCGTCACGGCTCCAGGGCCAGCCACTTTGGCTAGGTCGTTGAAATTACCGGTTTTACCTTGCAATTTAGCCATAATCACTTTGGCTTTCAGCTCGTTGCGCACGGCGGCGGTTAGCTCGGGGCGCATGCTTTCGATGGTGGCCGTGCCTTTGCTGCGCGTGTCGGTGAGGGCGGCAATAATGTGCTGGTCACCGATATCGAACTTGCGCACATCACCCACTTTGGTTTCACCCTCGGGACCGACGCCAAAAGCCCAGCGCACAATTTCACGCGAGTTGGGCAGGTTGTTCAGCGTCGTAGCGTCGCGGGCCACAAACTTGGCCTCTTGCTTTTGCAGGGTCTTGTTTTTGGTTGGCAGTTGGCGGAAGGCGTCGAGGCTGGTGGCATCGGCGGCCAACTGCTCGGCCGTGTTGTAGGCGGCGTCGGTAGTGGCTTGGCTGGGTTGGATGTTTTTCGCCACGGCAGCTACCTGGTAGGTGTCCTCCGTTTTCTTGCCGGTTACTTTTATAATGTGGTAGCCATACGAGGTTTTTACCAGCGTGGGCAGCAGGCCCAAGCCAGGTGCCTCGAAAGCAGCTTTACCGAACTCGGGCACCATGGTCTTCCGGTCGAAGAAGTCGAGGTCGCCACCTTTTGCCCCAGAGCCGGTGTCCTGCGAGTATTTTTTGGCCAGCTCGGCAAAATCGGCTCCACCTTTAAGTTTGGTCAGCACATCCTCCGCCTTCTTTTTAACCGAATCCTGAGCGGCGGGGGTCATTTTCGCATCAGACTTGAACAGAATGTGGCTGGCGCGTACCATCGGCCTGGGCTTTTCGCCTGTCACTTTGTAGAGCTTCAGGGTTCCGTTGTCCACAGCCGGGCCAACCACCTGGCCCACTGCCAGCGGCATTTGCTTGGTGAGGGGGGCAGGCAGCTGGGCCGCCGTTACGTAGGCGTTGCTGTAGGGCTGCTCCGAATTGGCCCGCACGAAAACCGAGTCGTTGGTCGAGGTGCGGAACTTCTCGTTCAGCTCGGCCATGCTCTTGCGCAGGTCGGCGCTATCCTGGGCCGAGGCAGTTTCAGGCACCACAATGTACTCAATGCTGCGGCCGTCTTCTACCTTGTACTTGCCCCGGTGGCGCTCCAGGTAGTCGCGCAGCTGGTCGTCGGTAGGCTTCACCGTCGAGTCCGATACGCTGGTGTAGGGCACGAAAAGGTAGTGGAAACTGGCTTTAGAATTTTGGGCTACGTCGAAGGCTTTCACCTCGGCCGTAGTCACATACACCGAATTGTTGAGCAGTGCGTTGTACTTGCCTATCGGGCGCTCTACGTTGCGCAACGCATCCTCGAAGTTGTAGTAGGCAGCCTGGGCTTCGGGCGACTGCTGCGGCAGCTTGCGTAGGTACTCTATCACGCGCGTCTTATCGAACTGCCCGGTTTTGGGGTCGGTAAACGACTGCTTGATAGCCGGGCTGATGTTGTCGCCCTGCACCATATCCACTAGCTCGGCATCGCTCACGCTCAGTCCCAGCTTGTCGATTTCGGGCTGGTAGGCATACTTGAACAGCAGCTGGTTCCAGACTTTATCGCGCAGGTAGTTGGTATCCTGCTCGTTGGGTTGCTGCCCGCGCTCGTTGGCAAAGTTCTGCTTTTCCTTTTCCAGGGAAGCGGTGAATTCCGGCAGCTCAATTTTCTGGCCGTTTACCACGCCCACCACATTGGTATTGCGGTTGAAGAGCCGGTTTTTACCCCCTATCAGGTCGCCACCCACAATAAAGAGCAGCATCCCGACGGCCACGGCCCCAACGGCCACCCCCGACTTTTCTCGAATCGTGTTAATTAAAGCCATTACAAAAGAATAATTCTGCGGCCCAAGGCCAAAAAGAAGCGCAAAATAACCACTAACCGCCCGAATTATCAAGCCGATGCCCGTTTAAAACCCGCTAAAGTGCCGTGTTACCGCCGCTGCCGCTTCTTATTTTTCGGCGCGGGCTTGTTAAGAGCTGCTACTTGCTGGGCTACTTCGGCTTCTTTGGCCGCTCGGGCCTCCTGCTGCCGCCAGTAATTAAGCGGTAGCCAGCAGAGCAGCGAAACCATAAAAATCCAATAATTCCGCGCTAGGTTATTTTGCAGAATGGACTGATAAGCCCCTATCACAAACGATACTACGCCCAGTGAAAACAGTACCGTGCGCACTAAGGATTTATCAAATTTCATAGCGGGTAGGGTAAGTTTTAGCGTGCTAGTCGGTAACCTTCTTTTTGGCAAGCTGAAGCTTACCTTACAGCCCTTTGGTCTTGCCGACGGGGCGCAGAATGCTGTAACGCGAGAAATCCTGGTTTGCAGTCAGGCCGTAGCCTACAATGCTATCACCGGGCGTTTTTACCCGCACCAGCATCGAGCTATCAGTATAGATTTTCTGCTGGGCGCGGTTGTAAAAAGCTTCCTCCGTAAATAGCCGCTGTTGCTGGGGCACGTTGAGCACCCGAACATCGCCGCGCATGATGTAGAGCTGTTTGGTGGCGTCGTATTTGCCCCAGTTGGCTTGCAGCGTGTTTACTACCTCCGTGCCCGGCTTGTTGTAGAACGTTACGATTACCCCTTTGGGATAAAGCAGGTCATTGCTCTCAAAGCGCTGCTCCAACGGCGCGGTGAGGCGTATCTGCAACCGGGCCGAGTCGCTTAGAAGCGTTACTACATTCTCTGTTTCGAGCAGCGGGCCTTGATATACTACTGTTGGAATGGTAGCTTTCTCCTGCTTACAACAGGCCAGCAAGCTGCTGGCCAGTAGCCCAGCGGCTACCAGCCCCCCCCTAAACGCTCGCATTATTGCAGCCGCCGCTTGATAAACCAACGGTTGCTGAGGGTGGCACCCACCTGCATTCGCACGTAGTTTTCCTGCACGTTGCTCACGTCGCTGCTGCTGCCGCCCACGTAGTTCGTGTTGCCCCGTACCCCGTAGGCAAAGCCCAACGAGATAATAGTCGACTCAAGGGCACTGGCCGTAGGCAGCGGAAATGCAAAGCCCCAGTGTACGGCCCGGTCGTAGAGATGCTGCCCGGCGGGCTGGTAGGGTAACTGCGATACGCTCAGCCCCGCCCGATATGTCACCCGTTGGAAATAGTGCTCCACGGACCCAGGGTCGGGCGTGAACTCGCCGCCCGCCGACACGCGCCAGCTGTCGGACAGCGGCAGGGTCGAAACCTGGCTGAAAGACTTAAATTTCGACCACTCCTGGCGCGAAACGTCCACGCTAGCCGACCAGTTGCGGTTGTTATCCAGGCTCAGGCCCAATTGCGTGAGTGCGGGCACCGTCACGTAGCCCGAGTCGTCGTTGAGCATCACTGTAGTCGTACCGGCCAGAACAGCACCGTTGGCGTCCTGCTGCTCGCTGGTGCGCTGCCGGCCTGCCTTCGCCCGCGTCTGGAAAGTATGCACGGCTCCTGCGTTCACGTTCACCTTATCACTGAATTTGTGGCGGTAGTGCGCCGCTGCCCGAAACAGGAAGTCGGAGTAGCGCAACGTTTCGCCCTCCACCACTAACTGCTGAGCCGAGATAACCGGTGAAATAATGGCCCGGCCCGTCGTTTGGTTGATGGTACCAAAGAAATACGAAGCACTGCCACCAATATTAAAATCGCGCAGCACGTGAATACCAGTAGCCAGATAGGCTTCCGACAAGCCGCCATCGCCGGAGTACCGCCGGTAAACTACCGCCGTAGGGTCCCCGTTAACCGGGCCGGTATTGGTCGCCTGGTAGTCTACCGAGCTGTAGGGCTTCAGGCCCGCAGAGGCAGCCAGGCGCTTGTTAATGGGCACCGCCAAGGCCAGGTAGCCCAGCGTACCGCTACCTACTTGTTGCGAAGCTGTAGCATTGCGCACCGTTTTTATTTGCGCATTAAAGCCTGCCTCCCACGTAGTGCGGGGCGTGTAGTAGAGCAGGGCCGGGTTCAGCTCGTTCACGTTGCCCGAATTAGGCGCGGCTATGCCAGTGCTACCTATGCCTAGCTGGCGCACGCCGCCCGTGTTGCCCACGTTGTCTCCCAGGCCCAGGCGCGAGTACGGCGAATTGCCCAGCCCCTGGCCCATAGCCGAGCCGGCGAGCAGCGTAGCTGCCGCAGTCAGCAGCGCCGGCGACAGTTTTTTAGTCTTCAACATTATAGCGTAAAATCTTATCTAATCCTAGTAGCACTAGTTCTGGCACTGCAAAGATACTCTTGATTGTGGGGGTCAGGCGCGGTAGTAGCCACGGGGCGTCGCCGCCGGTGAGCAGCAGCCCCAGGCCGGGGTAGTGCTGCTGGTAGCTGGCCACCAACCCCAGCACTTCTGCCACCACGCCATTAGCCACTCCACTCCGCAGCGAAGACGCCGTGTCGGTGCCAATTAGTTGCACCTCATCGGCTACCTCGGGCAATTCGAGCAGCGGCAGCCGGCCCGTAAACTCGTGCAGAGCCCGCAGCCGCATCCGTAGCCCCGGCCCAATACTGCCTCCATAATACGTACCATCGGCCCCGATAAAGTCCAGCTTGAGGGCCGTGCCCACGTCCAGCACCAGCGTGGCGCGGCCGGGCCGCAGACTAGCCGCGCCCACCGCGCCCGCCAGCCGGTCGGCCCCTAGCGTGCGAGGCGTGGCATAGGCATTAGCAAGGGGCACTGGCGTAAAGCCGGGCCGAAACGGTAGTACTTGTGGCAGCTTGCCTGCTAGCTGCGCCAGCCAGGGCTGGGCAACCTCTTCCCCCACCACCGACGACAAAATAGCGTGCCTCGGCTGCTGCTGCTGCCACAGTTGCCCTAGTTGGGCAGGCTCACTCAGTACGCCACTTGCCAGCAAGCCCGCCGGGGTGAAGACACCATATTTCAGGGCCGTATTGCCGAGGTCGAGGGCAAGGGTCGTGTAGGAGGAAACCAGAGGCATAGAGGAAAGACAAGGAACTACAAAGGTCGGAACCGGCTACTTGCTGCTTATTTCCAGGTAAAGCCATTATTACGCCAACAGCCAACACCACTTGGCTCTTTGTCCGAACCTGGCGGCCACTTACGCCGACCTAGTCACCTACGAAGGCTTGGCAGGAAGTCATAGGGTTCGCAAACAACCTGGGTAATTATTATTTATTCTAAACTGCTTAATCCGGTTAAGAAAAAGCCCGCTCTTGTTGAGTAAGAGCGGGCTTTTTTCTAGGCCATAAAGTACTTCAGCCGGATAACCTCCTGCTCACTCAGGAAGCGCCACTTGCCGCGGGGCAACTCTTTTTTGGTGAGGCCGGCGTACTGCACCCGGTCAAGGGCTATTACGTCGTAGCCCAAGTGTTCGAAAATGCGGCGTACTACCCGGTTGCGGCCAATGTGCAGCTCGATGCCCACAAAATGCGGGTTGCCAGCTACTACGGCTACGTCGTCTATTTCAGCTTTGCCGTCTTCCAATTCTACACCGGCTGTAATCTCGGCCAGGTGCTCGGGCGTGAGGGGTTTGTCCAGCTCAGCCTGGTAGATTTTCTTGTTCTTGTGCGAGGGGTGCGACAGTTTCTGGGCTACTTCCCCGTCGTTGGTAAACAGTAGCAGGCCGGTGGTATTGCGGTCGAGGCGGCCCACCGGGAAAATGCGTTCCTTAGAGGCGTTGGCTATCAGGTCCATCACGGTTTTGCGGCCTTCGGGGTCGTCGGTGGTCGTGATAAAATCTTTGGGCTTATTGAGCAGCACATACACCAGCTTCTCGCGGTTGAGGTTGGTTTTGCCGTACTGCACGGTGTCGGTGGGCTGCACCTTGTAGCCCATTTCCGTCACCACCTCGCCATTCACCCGGATTTCGCCGGCCGCAATCAGCGCATCGGCCTCACGGCGCGAGCAGATGCCGGCGTTGGCAATATAGCGGTTCAGGCGCAGCTCTTCGGTGCCGAAGTCCTCCTCGTCGCGGCGGCGCTTGTTACCCCGGGTTTTGTCGTTCTCATAGTGCTTCAGGTTTTTATAGTCCGGGGCTTGGCTGGGCTGCTCGGTGCGGCTACCGTAGCCCGTGCTGGAGCGCGGCCCACTTGTCTGCGCCCGCATGGCCTCGCGGCGCTCCCGAAAAGAGCCACCTGTGTTGGCGGGCCGCTCGCCGTAGCTGCGCGGCCGGTCAGCGCTACCACCTTCGCGGCGTTCGCCCCGGTCGTTGTCAGATTTGCGGGGGGCTCCATAGCTACCCTCGCGGCGGTCCCGGTCGGGCCCGCCGAAGCTGCGGCGCTCGCTACGCTCCTCGCCTTCGCGGCGGGGAGGGCGGGCCGCGTCGGAGCCACCGTATGGGCGGTTGCCCTCGGGGCGGCGCTCGCGGTCATCGCCGGGGCGAGAACGCGGAGTAGCGCCATAGCCCGCAGTCTTTTCAGCCCCACCCTCCTCAAATGAGCGGCGCTCGTCGCGGCCAGTGTAGGCTGGGCGGGCGGTGCTTTCCGCAGTAGGGTCTTGCTTAATAAACTTACGGTTACGCTCCCCTTGGCCGCCGCGCGGCACCGTAGGCTTGCCCTCGTAGCGCACCGGCTGCCCCTGCCAAATAGGCTTGGGTGGGTACGCCGGCCTCTCAGCCCGCTCCTCCCGTGGGGCGCGCTCACCGCGCTCACTGCCGGGCTCAAAGCGCCGGGGCCGCTCACTACGCTCGTCTGGCCGCTCGAAGCGCGCTGGGCGGTCACCGCCGAAACTGCGCTTCTCGCCAAAACTGCCTCGGTCATTACCAGCATTGCGTTTGCCGCCAAAGCTGCCCCGGTCATTACCGAAGCTGCGCTTGTCGCCATAGCTGCCTCGGTTGAGACGGTCGCCGTCGCGGGAGCCACTGAAATTGCCTCGTTCGCCACCAGTGCTCCGCTCGCCTCCGGAATTGGGTCGACGGTCGCCACCCTCGTAGCTGCGGCGTTCTGGCCGTTCACCGCTGCCGAAGCTGGGGCGGTCGCCCCCAAACTTACCGCTGCTACCGTCACCCGGCCGGCTACCAAACTTGCCCCCACCCTGCCCGAATGATGGGCGAGCCGGCGAGTAGCCTTCCCCACGCCCGGCAGGTCGGCTGCCGGTGCCGCGCGGCTCGAAGCCTCCGCGCTCCCCACTTGGGCGGCTGGTGCCCCCGCTGGAACGGCCAGCACTACTGCCGGGGCGGCCGGCGTCATTGCCAGCGCCGCGCCGGCCCGACTTATCCTCTGGAAAATGTTTCTTGCCCATATATTCAGGTGGTAAATAATTTCTGGTTGCTAGTGGCTAGGTGGTAGCTGCTGTAGGGCCGGAATCCGGCTGCGTTGTGAGCTCAGCATTCAAAAATATAAGAAAAAAAGCCCGGACCCGCTGGCCGGCTGCCGAAGCGCCAGCCCCCGGGTCCGGGCCGAAAAGAACAATACTGCTTAGTCGCGGCGAGCCAGTTTGGCCTCAATGGAGTGCTGCGTATGTGGCACCGCCCGCAAGCGCTCCTTCGGAATGAGCTTGCCCGTGCCGATGCACACGCCATACGTGCCGTTTTTAATGCGGAGCTGCGCGTTTTCCAGTTGCTGGATAAACTTCATCTGTCGCGAAGCCAACTGGTTCAGGCTCTCTTTTTCGGCGGTTTCGGCTCCGTCTTCCAGCACCTTCAGGGAGGCTGCCGTGGTATCGGTTCCCGACTCATTGTTGCGGGTCAGCGTCTCCCGAATGAAGGAGAGTTCTTTGCGGGCCGCGGTTAGTTTGTCCTGAATAATCTGGTCAAACTCGGCCAGGTCTTCACGCGAGTAGCGGAGGTTTTCTTCGGTCATCGAAGGGGTAAAGTAAAAGATGGTACGCTTTAGAAGGAGCCATTTGGCCTGGCAGCGTAACACTGCGCTAGGCTAAAAGGTTTAGCAAAGCTACACCTGGCAGCCACAGCCTCGGATGTTCTACAAAGCAAAGTTAGCTATTTTACTGCTTTGAGCGGTTTTTAACTGAGCCTGCCTTAGAAACCAAGCATCTGAATAGCAGCCACTGCGGCTTCTATGCCCTTATTGCCATGCTGGCCACCAGCCCGGTCCCAGGCTTGCTCCAAGGTGTTTGTCGTCACCAGCCCGAATATCACCGGTTTGTTAAATTTAAGCCCCACCGTTGTCAGGCCTTGTGCTACGGCATGGCAGATATAGTCGTCGTGCTTGGTATCGCCCTTTATTACCACTCCCAGGCAGATGACCGCATCTATTTCCTCGTGCTGGGCTAGTAGCTGTGCCCCCAGCGTCAGTTCAAAGCTGCCCGGCACCGTGTTGCGAAAGATATTCTCTGGCTTAGCTCCGTGCTTGAGCAGTGTTTCGTTAGCGCCGCTACTGAGTGTTTCGGTGAGTTCGCGGTTCCACTCGGCTACTACCAGGCCGAAACGTTTGTTACTGATATCAATAAAACCAGCACTGTCATACGTACTGAGGTTTTGGAGAGCGGTTGCCATAAATTACAGTTGAGTAGCTGTTGTGGGTTTCAAGAATGGCGGCTAACCTAATATAGGAGCCTACTACAAAAACAACGGCACTTTTCCTTGCGGAAAAGCGCCGTTCAGGGTTGGCTTACGTTGCCGCAGCTTATTGCGCCAAGGCTGCTTTGCGTTGCCGGGCTTCGGCTACTTCCTGGGCCGTTGCGTAGTCATTTACGATGCGGTCGTAGGCCTTCACAGCGCCAGCATTGTCTTTGGCCGTTTCCAGGGCTATACCTTGCTTGAGCAGGTAGCCGGGCGAGAAATATTCATTGGCATTGTAGTCGGCGGCTTTGGCATAGAGGTCAGCGGCGTCTTTGGGCTTATTCTGCTCTAGTTGGGCGTCGCCCATCAGGGAGTAGGCGCGGGCCTGCAACAGGTAGTCACTCGAGCTAAACTTGTCCAGGTAGTTATAGGCATCCTGGTACTTACCCTGCTTGAGGGCAGCCACGCCCGCGTAAAAGCTGGCCAAGTTGCCAGCCTTTGTGCTGCTGTACTCAGTAGCCACTTTATCAATTCCTGGGTGCTTACCGTCACCCTTGGTAGCTTTAGCCAAAGAGTCGGTTTCCCAATAATTCACCGCCCGGAACATGGCCGTTTGGGCCTGCGCATTCTGGTCGGTGCGCCAGTAGTTGTAGCCGAAAACTGCTGCTACTGCGGCCACTACCGCTACCAGCGCACCCAGCAACAGGTTGCGGTTGCGGCGCAGAAAATCCTCAGAATCGGCCAAGCGAGCTGCCAAGGCATCGGGGTCTTCGAGCAGAGGATTCTCCGTGACGTATTCTTCGTCCGGCTGCAATGGGTCGGTTGATACGGGACGTACTGGCTGGCGGGCACCCGGGGTTTTACCGGTGTAGGGAATTTTAGACATCAGCTGGGATAGCTCAAGGGCACTGCCACAAACGTGGGCACCCGGTGTGGCTTGGCTCCTCACGCAGGAGGAGGTTAGAAAAATTTAGTCGTGAATATAGGGGTAATCCCCCTGCACATAGACGTCGGTGTACAGTTCCGTAGCTTCCGGATAGGGCGAGCTTTCGGCAAACTCTACCGATTCCTGCACCTGCGCCTTAATGCGCTCATCAATGGCGGTCAGGTCGGCTTCCGAAGCCAGGTTATTGCTAAGAATCGTGTGGCGCACAGCTTCGATAGAGTCGCGGTGGCGGTACTCTTCTACTTCTTCTTTGGTGCGGTACTTGGCCGGGTCGCTCATCGAGTGGCCTTTGTAGCGGTAGGTCTTGAACTCTAGGAATGTGGGGCCTTCGCCATTGCGGGCGCGCTCGGCGGCACGGGCTACGGCGTTGTGCACATCTTCCACGTTCATGGCATTCACAGGCTCGTTAGGCATTTGGTAGCCATCGGCAATGTGGTGCAGGTCGGTCACGTTCGACGTGCGCTGCACTGATGTACCCATGGCGTAGCCGTTGTTTTCTACCACAAAAATCACGGGTAGCTTCCACAGCATGGCCATGTTGAAGGCTTCGTGCAGCGCACCCTGACGCACTGCGCCGTCGCCCATCGAGCAGATACAGAGCTTGCCCGTTTTGTTATACTTCTCGGCGAAGGCAATGCCGGCACCCATCGGCACCTGCGCACCCACAATGCCGTGGCCGCCCATAAAACCTACTTCCTTATCAAACATGTGCATTGAACCCCCTTTGCCTTTCGAGCAGCCGGTGGCTTTAGCAAACAACTCGGCCATAATGGCATTAGGCGAGGTGCCCAGCGCCAGTGGGTGAGCGTGGTCGCGGTAAGCGGTGATGTACTTATCGCCTTTTTCCAGCGCCGATACGGCCCCCGCTACGCACGCCTCCTGGCCAATGTAAAGGTGGCAGAACCCTTTGATTTTTTGCTGGCCGTAGAGTTGGCCTGCCTTCTCCTCAAACTTGCGCATGAGCTGCATTTGCTCATACCAGGTTATATACACCTCTTTAGAAAATTGCAGTTGCTGAGGCGAGGTAGCCATTGGCGCACCTTCGGGGTTGTCACCTCCCTGGGCATTGGGCAGTTCCTCCACTGGAGGCTGTTGCGCCGTAGCCACGCCCGTGGCAGCATCCGTTACCTTTGGTGCCTGGCCATTGGGGCTTTTGCCTTCGTTGCCAGTTGTACCAGCCGAGGTTGCCTTCGACGCATCCTTTACTTTCTCCGCCATGATGTGGGGTTATCTTATTTCGCGTTTGGAGGGCGAAATTACGTACAACCGGCCGTACTCCCACCCAACTATTTCCAATGACGCTCGACCAGCTCCATTTGCTGTTTTTCAAAAACTACGACGAGGCAAGCTTGGCTTTCAGTCCGGGTATCAATTGCTTTATAGGAGATAATGGGAGTGGTAAGACAAATTTACTGGACGCTATTCATTATCTGGCCTTAACCAAGAGTGCCTTTACCAGTCTTGATTCCCAGAGCATCAAGCAAGGAGCAGACTTCTTTGTTGTCAAGGGCAAGTTTGTTAATTCCTTGCTCGTGCCTCCCGAAACCATTCAGGTAAGCTTGCGCACCGGCCAGAAGAAAACTCTAACCCACGACAAGCAACCCTACGAGCGCCTAGCCGACCACATTGGCCGCTACCCCGCAGTGCTTATTTCTCCCTACGACACCGACCTTATTCGCCAGGGTAGTGAAGAGCGCCGACGCTATTTCGACAGTTTGCAGTCGCAGTTGGACCACAGCTTTCTAGAACTACTCATTCAGTACAACGGACTACTGCGCCAGCGCAATGCTACGCTCAAGCAGGGCACTGGCACCCACGGCTTCGACACCATTTACCTACAAGCCTTGGACGACCAGCTAGCGCCGCTTGGTGAAGCCTTATCTATAGCTCGTATAGCCTTCCTTGCTGAATTCATTCCCGTTTTTCAGCAGCACTATTCGAAGCTGGCGGAAGACCGGGAACAGGTGCTGTTAGAATATAAGAGCCAGCTGCCCGGCAATAACTTCCGTCACCTGCTTCTAGCAAACGAGCGCCGCGACCTAACCTTGCAACGCAGCACTACCGGTCCTCACCGCGACGATTTCGTGTTCCTCATGGATAACCTACCCGTGAAGACCTATGCTTCGCAAGGCCAGCAGAAGTCCTTCGCCATTGCTCTCAAGTTAGCTCAGTTCGAGCTATTAGCTGCCCCCCGCTCCACAGGTGTACCTACTGCCAAACCCCTGCTATTACTTGATGATATTTTTGACCGGCTCGATGATAAGCGCATCGCCCGTTTGCTTCAGCTAGTGGCCGACCAAACATTTGGCCAAGTTTTTTTAACCGATACTAACCTTGCCCGCACTGATGCGGCTTTAGCTGGTGTTAGCAGTGATATTCGGCGCTTTCAGGTGCAGGCCGGGCAGGTACGCCAAATGTGAAAAGTAACCTCGTAAGAAGGCGTCGTCTTTCGTAATTTTGGAGGGCCGCAGGTTGCCTGCTAGTTGCGGCCTGTGCTATTTCGCTACGCCTACTACTGTGAAAAAACCAAGCTCCTCCCCTACTGCTCGTCGCGGTGAGGTCATTGCTCTTAAAGAAGGGCTGGAAGCTTTAGTGCGAGCTTATCGGCTAGGAGGCAAGCTCAATGAGGTGATGGTAGTAGCTAGTTGGGAGCGCGTAATGGGCAAAGCCGTCGCCCTTAAAACCAAAGAGGTGTACATCAGCAAAAGCAAGCTCTTTGTGCGTCTTACCTCAGCTCCGCTAAAACATGAGTTGGTAATGGCTAAAACGCGGGTCTTAGAAATTATCAATGCAGAAGCAGGGAGCGAAGTAGTAAGTGAAGTAGTCTTTCTGTAATGGAAGCTTTTAGTACCTCAGGCTCAAGCTTGGTTTAGTCGGTTTAGCATTTAAAGGGCTACCAAGCAGCACGACTCTGGAAAAGCAGTTTTGCGTCTAGCTACTTGGACAGTGTTGACCTTGTGATGCGGGCGCTGCATAGGCTAGGAACAATTTCTACCCTGCTAAAAACTTCGGTCGTTGTAAGACACAAGGTTTGCCCTGTCGTCCATCATTGAGCGATTCAAGTGCGAGTCATTAAACAACCGACATAAATAACTTGAAAACGGGTTGAAAAACAGCAGAGCAAACAGTTCATTACTTGTAATAACCTCGCCTGCTTCGGGACAAACAAAAATGTTTCACGTGGAACATTTTTGTTACTTGGGACCGTACACTTTCAATAAAAGCTCATTGTACGCCTCCAGAAGGGCTATATACTTCGTTTGAAGGGTCAAAAGCTGTTTAGATGGTTCAGAATCACCTAAAACTGGGCTTGTTACACGCGATGTAACAGTAGGCAAGGAATTTGTACGGACATTATTTGTTACAAATGGTAATGTTGACTGCTGGGCAAGTGTAAAGTCATGAGAAAAATCGTGTCCTATTATTTGTCCGACAGAATTTACAAAAGAAACATCTAATGTATCATCTTTGAACTTACGATAGATTGTCTGACGTGTAACCCCTAGCTCCTCAACAATGCGCGTAATGGAAATACCGCTGTTTTTAATAGCTGATTGCAGTATTTCGCCTTGGTGAGGCATAACAGACATAGATAATGTGGTTGACGATGCAAATATGTAACGCGGACAGCGACATAACAAATTTGTCAGTAAATAAAGTGTTCGCAGCAAGTTGACAGAGTGGTTTTACATTTTTACGAAGTGTAACACAGCTTAAATGTGTAACATGGCTTGCGTGTAACTGTCTAATGAATTCACTCTGTTACACTTTTAATGTAACACCACACTAGTACGCTCTTGAGGCAGTAGGGCTAATAAGCGGTTGGGGTAATCTGTCGTAATACCCGCTATTGGCCAGAGTAAAGCTTCCTGCAGGTCTGCTAGCTCGTTCACCGTCCACAGGACGATGCGCAGAGCAGGATATTCCGAGGCTATATCTTGTACCATCTCAGGCGACAGTAATTGGAAGCAAGGCCCGAAGGTGTCTGGTACAAATCCTAGCTGCTGGAAGAGTACAGCAGCCGGTGTACCCTCTTCACTAAGTAGACAAAGCGCTATTGGCTTACTTACCACGCTGCGGGCGGCTTGCAGAATGCGATAGTCGAAACTAAGTAGCGTGGTGCGCGCTACCACAGCGGCTACTTCTAACTCAGTCATAACTAACTCAACGAAAGAAACAGGTGCTGGGTGATAGATATCGTCCCCTCCTACACTGCTTTTTACCTCGACCGAGTATCTCACCAGTGGTCGGCCTAAGCTTCGGCAGGCTGCTTCGGTTGCGGCCAATACCTCACGCAATAAGGGCCGGTAGCTAGGGCAAATTTGCTGCTGCGGAAAGCCAGGAATTGCTTGTGCTCCTACTACGCAACGCCTGATAGCGGCATAAGGCAACCGATACAGGTTGTACGCTCGCTCGTGTTGTGGAGTGATTAGCTGCCCATCAGGGCCAGAGCCGAGCCGGGATGATAACCATGGCTCGTGCGAAACCACTACTTGATTATCGGCTGAAATAATGACATCCAGCTCCAGCACATCGACCCCCATTTGCAACGCGTGCAGGAAGGCGGGAATCGTATTTTCGGGCAACAAGCCCCGGCAGCCGCGATGGCCATGAACTTCAACTCGGCCCGAGCTAATAGGTAAGGAAGGAGGTACTAGCATAGCTTGCTGTACGTGCATAGCAGGTGGGGCAGATGATTGGCTAGTAGCTTTGCAACTCCTAAACCACCTGAATTTCACACTTCCTATTTTATACACTGTCGCATGAAGCGTCTACTCCTACTCATTGTATTGCTGGCTTTAGTAGCTGGTGGTTATTACTACTACAGCCGGTTGCGGCAAGGGCCAGAATACGCCCTGCTACAGGCTGCAGCAGCTACCCAAACGCACGACCTACCAACTTTTGAGCGGTACGTTGATGTAGACGCGCTGACGGGCCACATGGTCGATGATGTAGCCAACCAAGGCGGAGTGCTCACTTCATTGCTGCCTGGTGGCAACTTGGCATTACGTGGTGGCCTGCGACTATTGAAGCCACAGCTAGCCAAAGCTGCCCACACCGAGGTACAGCGGTTTGTAGAAACCGGCTCGCTGGAGACAGCACAGGCTGCCGCTCCTAAACGTTTGGTTAACCTGTCTTTTTTGGGATTGGCCAGCAGACTGATAAGCCCCGACAGCAAATTCAAGAACATCAAATACACTACCGACAAGGGCAATGAGGCGCTGGTAGGCCTAGAGTTCACGCAGCCCCGCTACGACACCACTATGGTGGTAGAAGTGAAACTGCTTAAGCAGCCCGATGGGCATTGGCAGGCCAAGCAGATTACCAATACCGGCGAGTTGCTACGGCGGGCAGCACGGTTGGAAAAAAACCGCTTACTCAATACCAAAGACTGAGATGGAATAGTAATCCAATAAAAAAAGCCCGCTGTTAAGCGGGCTTTTTTTATTGGATTACTATTCTAATAGCTAGCTGCGACCTGAGAAGAGCAAGTAAAGGATGGAACCGCCGAAGGGGAAGAAGAAGATTATAAGGCCCCAAATAAGTTTCTTACTTAACGACCAGTCCTGACCTAACAAATTAACAATGCAGTATAGCGCCAGAACTAAGTGGATAACGCCAGCGGTAGTGATACGGCCATCCACAGTACGGGTAGGGCCACAGGATGTCAGTAAGCAACTGGCTAAACTGGCCAGTAACACAGTAGGAGCAAGCCGACCAGAAAGAGAAGGAAAAGAGCGCATAGGTGAAAAGGGTTTTGGTGTTTTCGCTTTTACGTAGAAAAGAAAAAATAAGCCGGTTTTCCAAGTAGTTTTTTGATTTTCAATTACTTAAAACCGATAACCCTTCACCTGTTCTATAAAATTAGGAATAGCTCCAGGTAACAGCGCCGCTATCAGTAAAACCCCATAAAGCGCTCCGTAGAAGTGGGCATCGTGGTTGGTATTGTCGAGGCGGCGGCGGCCCATATAGTAAGAATAGCCCAGGTAGAGAAAGCCGAACAGGAATGGCTGAATAGGAAATGGAATCGGAAAAATGATGATGCCACCACCGTAGGTATTAACCGGAAATAACAGGATACTGGCAAACAGCACCGATGCCACTCCACCCGACGCTCCCAGGCTGGTGTAACCAGGGTCGTCGCGGTGCTGGAAGTAGGTGGGCAAATCAGAGAGGATGATGCCCCCGAGGTACAGCAGTAGAAACAACCCGATGCCCGCGCCAGAGCCATATTCGATTACCAGCTTTTGCAGCACTACCGGGCTGAACGTGTAGAAGGCAAACATATTAAAAATGAGGTGTGCCCAATCGGCGTGCAGGAAGCCAGAAGCCAGCAGTCGGTACCACTGCCCCGTGTTGCGAGCCATAACATAGGGCCACATCACGCCGGCCTGCTTCACGTCAGGGTTAGACAGGGCGTAGGCGGATACGGCGACCGTAAGGCCGATGATAATGAGAATAGGATTGAACACAGCGGGTTAGTTTTCGCGCTCCATAAGCTGAAGCACGAGGTGATGTAGGGGCTGCTTGCGGCTGGCAGGCACACTCAGGCGTTCCAGATGTAGCAGCGCAGCTTGGAAGTAATCGTTGATAAAGGCCTCCGTCTGGGGGCGAATGTGCAGCTCGTCGTAGATGCCGCGCACGGCCGCCACTTTGGCGTCGGCATCGGGCACGGGCTGGCCGAGGTAGCGGGCCAGGAGTGCTTGCTGGACGGGGCTGGCCTGGGCCTGGGCAGTAAGAAGCAGGAAGGTTTTTTTGTCGGCAATGATGTCACCCCCTACCCGCTTGCCGAAGGTGGCGGCATCGCCGTACACGTCGAGCAGGTCATCGCGCAGTTGGAATGCCAAGCCAATGTCGGTACCAAACTGGCGCAGGTGCTCCGCATCAGTGGCTGACGCGCCGACGAGCATGGCCCCCAACTCCAGGGCGAAGCCAAGCAATACGGCAGTTTTCAGCCGAATCATGTCGAGGTACTGCGGGATAGTGACGGTGGTTTCGGTTTCGAAATTCATATCCCACTGCTGACCCTCGCAGACCTCGGCGGCAGTTTGGGAGAAGCGGCGCAGCACCTGCGGCAGCAGCGGCAGGGGCACATTCTCCACCAGCAACTCGTAGGCCCGCACCAGCATCACATCGCCGGAAAGGATAGCCACGTTAGGATTCCATTTCTCGTGCACCGTGGGCTGGCCGCGCCGCAACGGGGCCTGGTCCATCAGGTCGTCGTGGAGCAGGGTGAAGTTGTGGAAGACCTCGGTAGCCAGGGCCGGCTTCACGAGTGGCGCTACATCATCCACGAAAAGCTGGCCGCCAAATAGGGTTAGCAGGGGCCGCAGGCGCTTACCGCCAAGGCCCATGATGTAGCGGATAGGGTCGTAAAGGGCGGCCGGCTGCTGGCCGTAATCCAGCTGCGTAAGGGCCTGCTGCAGCAAGGTCGAAAGGGTATCAGGTTGCACGGGGCAAAGGTCGGGAAAGTGGAGGTTATTACAGGCGGGTTGCCCTACGCGGCGCGGCCGGCTCACCTCACTCCCTAGCCCCCTCTCCCGTAGAGAAGAGGCACTAGCTCTAGTTGTAGTTTCTAGTTTAGTGCTGGAGCTAAGAACTAATTCCCTCTCTTCACAGGAGAGAGGGCTAGGGAGTGAGATGAGCCGGCCGCGCCGCGTAGCTTGACTGCAAAACCAGGTTACCGGCGGCGCTTGCCGCTGTCACGGCCTCCACGCCCACTGCTACTACCGCCCTTGCTGCTGTTGCCGCCGTTACGGGCAGGGCGGCCACTGCGGCCAGCTTCGCGCTCGGCGCGCTCGCGTTGCTTCACACTTTCGGGGCGGTTGTCGACTAGCTCCATGTCGATGGTACGGTCGAGCAGGTTGGCGGCTGTTACGATGACTTGCAACTCGTCGCCGAACTGAATGATGCGCTTCGAGCCACGCCCCACGATGCGGTAGTTCTCCTTATCCAACTCAAACGTATCGCCGGGGATGTCAGAAATCCGCACCATACCCTCGCACTTGTTGGCCTCAATCTCGACATAAATGCCACGCTCAGTAAGGCCCGAAACCACGCCCGTGAATTGCTCGCCGATGTGCGTGCCGATGTACTCGACCTGCTTGTATTTGATGCTGGCACGCTCAGCATTGGCCGCTAGCTTCTCGCGGGCCGAGGAGTGCTTGCACTCCTCTTCAACTGGCTCGGCGGGTACGTTTTTGCCGCCTAGCAGGTAATGCTCCAGCAGGCGGTGGGCCATCATGTCGGGGTAACGGCGGATGGGCGAAGTAAAGTGCGAGTAGTGCGCGAAAGCTAGTCCGAAGTGCCCCGTGGGCTCGGTGGTATAAATGGCCTTCGACATCGACCGGATGGCTAGGCCCTGAATCACGTTTTGCTCGGGCTTACCCACTACATCCAGGCTCAGCTTGTTGAGCTCGGTGCTGACTTTTTTAGGGTTGCTGAGGTTGATGTTGTGGCCGAATTTCTGGGCAAAGAGGGCGAAGTTTTCGAGGCGGTCAGGGTCGGGGGCGTCGTGGGCGCGGTACACCATCGTAAAGCGCGGCTTGGTCTTTTTGAGGTTGAACACGAACTCGGCCACCATTTTATTGGCCAGTAGCATGAACTCCTCGATGAGCTTGTGAGCGTCTTTGCGCTCCTTCACATACACGCCAAGCGGCTTGCCATCGGGGCCAAGCTTAAACTTCACTTCTTGAGTTTCGAACGAAATAGCGCCCTTGCGGAAGCGTTCGGCCGAGAGCTTTTTGGCCAGCCGGTTGAGCAGGTTTATCTCCTCCGCGTAGTCGCCCTCGCCGCTTTCGATGCGCTCCTGCGCCTCCTCGTAGCTGAAGCGGCGGTCGGAGTGAATGATGGTTTTGCCAAACCAGGAGTCGAGCAGCTTGCCTTTCTCGTCCAGTTCAAAAACAGCTGAAAAAGTCAGCTTGTCCTCGTTGGGCCGCAACGAGCAGAGGCCATTAGAGAGGTTTTCGGGCAGCATCGGAATCACGCGGTCTACGAGGTACACCGACGTGGCGCGGCTCTTGCCCTCGCGCTCCAGCTCGGTGCCGAGGCGCACGTAGTGCGTCACGTCGGCGATGTGCACCCCTACTTCGTAGTGCCCGTTGGCGAGGGTGCGCAAGCTCAGTGCGTCGTCGAAATCCTTGGCATCGGCCGGGTCAATGGTAAAGGTGAGGATGTCGCGGAAGTCGCGCCGCTTGGCAATTTCCTCCCGCGTAATCTCGGTCGGAATGCTTTCGGCCTCCTCCTCCACGGCGCCCGGAAACTCGAACGGCAACCCGAACTCCGCCATGATGGCGTTTATCTCGGCCTCGTTCTGGCCAGCCGCCCCGAAGTTGCGCACGATGCTCCCGACCGGGTTGCGCCCCTGCCCGTCGTGGTCGGGAAACTCGCTGATGCGCACCAGCACCTTGTCGCCATTGCGCGAGTCGTGGAGTTGGTCGGGCGGCACCATCACATCAAAATACGCCTTGCGGTTATCGGGCTTCACGAAGCCGATAGAGCCGTGCAGTTGCAGGCGGCCCACTACTTCTACGCGTTCGCGCTTGAGCACTTCCACCACATCGCCGGTGAGGCGGCCGTCGCGGATGCCACGCAGGCGCACCCGCACCAGGTCGCCATCGAGGGCGTAGCGCAGCTGGTCGGTGAAGACCCGGATATCGTCGCCCTGCCCATCCTCACGCACCACGAAGGCGAAGCGCGGCGTGGCCAGTGCTACCGTCCCGATAACGGTATTGGGGTCGCGGCTGCTACGGCGGTCGGGGCCATCGCCGGGATGGTCAAAACCCGCTGAGCGGCGGCGGTGGATAATGGGGTCCTGGCCGAATTCCTCTTCCGGCATCGGCGCAGGGGTTGGGGCTTTTTTAGCCATTTTCCGGCCCTTGGCAGTGCTGGCAGCTACTTGCAAGTCGGTTGGGTCGGCGAGGCGGTATTCGTCGTTTTGGAGCAGTTCTAAACGGCCAGTTTGCTTGAGTTCCTTGAGGTGGGCAAACAGCTCCTCACGCTGCGCTTTGGTGGTGATGCCGAGGCGGCGCGAGAGTTGGCGGTAAGCAAGCACCTTGCCGGGGTTGTCGGCAAACTGCCGGTACACGAGTTCCTGGCTCAGGCTGTCGGTGGGGGTGGCTGGGGCTGCCTTCGCGCGAGCGGCGCGGGGGGCAGTGGGGTCTTGAGGATTTTTCATGAGTTGGGGAAGACGGCCGCCAGACAGCTTGTGGTAAAATTGACGAAGGCGACGCGAGGTAAATGTAGAGTGCGGGGCTTACCCCCGCCCGCCGTTGAACGAACTAGTAGAACGGCGAGAATCAGAAGATGTTAACAAGCGGCGCGAACGGCGGGCGGGGGCCAGCCCCGCCCCTACGCTCCTACCCGCGCCGCGATACGGGCCGGGTCGTCGCTCGGAATGGCGGCCAGCAGCAGCTGCGTGTAGGGGTGCTGTGGATGGGTATACACCTCGGCGGCAGGGCCACTTTCCACGATTTTACCCTGGCTCATCACCAGCAGCCGGTCGCTCATAAACCGGGCTACCGACAGGTCGTGGGTGATGAACAGGTAGGTGATGCCCAGCTCCCGCTTGAGGTCGTTGAGCAGGTTGAGTACCTGCGCCTGCACGCTCACATCGAGCGCCGACACCGACTCGTCACACACAATGAGCTTGGGCCGCAGGGCCAGGGCGCGGGCAATGCAAATCCGCTGCCGCTGCCCCCCACTGAACTCGTGCGGGTAGCGCTGCTCGGCATCCTCACTCAGGCCCACGGTGTGCAGCAGCTCATGCACGCGGGCCTTTTGCTCGGCGCGGGTGCCGCCCACACCATGCACCCGCAACGGCTCAAGTATCGCCTCGCCCACCGTCAGCATCGGATTCAGCGCCGCGTATGGGTCCTGAAACACCAGCTGAAACTCGCGCCGACGGTGGCGCAACTCACCGGCAGGTAGGCGAGCCAGGTCGGCACCTTCGAACAGGATGCACCCGCTCGTTGGTTCCGTGAGGCGGAGCAGGGCGCGGCCGAGCGTGGTTTTGCCGCAGCCCGACTCGCCCACCAGCCCCACTGTTTCGCCGGGGTAAATCGTGAAGCTGACATCGTCCACGGCCCGCACGAACTCAGCAGTACGGGCGAAAAAACCTTTGCGAATGGGAAAGTAGACGCACAGGTTTTCGACCTGGAGTAAGGGTGCATTAGCTTCCGTGGAACGTGTGTTTTGTTCCACGGGGAACGTTTTGGCAGTTTCGGAATTTTGTTGTATCTGAGAAACGGCTGTTTCAGCAATTTCCCCTGCCCTACCCGCCCCTCGCGCTACTAGGTTGCCCGCAGCATCTACGACCATGAAATCGGCCACTACCGGCAGCCGCGCTTTGCCAATGGACAGGCGCGGACGGCAGGCCAGTAAGCCTCGGGTGTAGGGGTGCTGTGGGTTGGTGAAAATGTCGAGTACCGAGCCCTGTTCCACCACCCGGCCCTGGTACATCACCAAGATACGGTCAGCAATTTCGGCCACCACGCCAAGGTCGTGGGTGATGAATAAAACGGCTGTTTGGTGCTCGCGGCGTAGGTCCTGGATGAGCTGCAGGATGCGAGCCTGCACCGTCACATCAAGGGCGGTGGTGGGCTCGTCGGCGATGAGCAAGGCGGGGCGGCAGGCCATGGCCATTGCTATCATCACACGCTGCTTCTGGCCGCCGCTGATTTCGTGGGGATAGGCTTTAAAAATCTGCGCCGGGCGCGGCAACTGCGCTTCGGTGAACAATTCGATGGTGCGGGCTTCGGCTTCCTTGGCGCTGAGGGTAGTGTGCAGGCGTAGGGCTTCCACCACCTGGTAGCCACAAGTCAGCACGGGGTTCAGGGAGGTCATGGGCTCCTGAAAAATCATGCTGATGTCGTTGCCGCGCACCTGCTGCAGCTGCGCTTCGGAAAGTTGCAGTAGGTCGGTGGCACCAAGCTTTTCGGACTCGAAGGAGGCGGTGCCACTTTCGATGCGGGCAGCAGGCTTGGCGAGCAAGCCGAGCAGGGCCAGCGACGTGACCGACTTACCAGAACCCGACTCACCCACGATGGCTACCACCTCTCCCCTATTCACCTCAAACGACACATCGGCTACGGCGCGGGTGTGCCCGCGCTGCGAGTGGAAATCAATGGTGAGGTGTTGAACGGAGAGTAAGCTCATGCCAGGGAATCGAGAGCAGCTTGCAGAAAGGCAAACGTTCGGGGCGCACGCTCCGCTAACTGCGCCAAGCCGGTACCCAGGCCGTCTTCGGGCATGACTACCGCGCCGCCGGCTGCAAGATATTGCTGCACGGGGGCCAGGTCTTCGGTAATCAGGCGGCAGTTGTCGGCATAGGTTTCGTCGGTCCAGAAGTCGGTTTCCTGCAGGCGGGGGCGGCGCTTGGTGCGTATGCCCACGGCGTTGGGCTCACCCCGCATCTGGATGGCCTGGCCACCTAAGCCGCGACGCTCTTCGTTGTCGCCAAACAGGTAGAGCGTCGTCGGATTGTGCTGCAAATCCTGCCGAAAAATCATTTTCTGTTTGGTGAGCATCATTAGTTGAATTTTGAGGCTGAAGCTGTTGCAGTGGCATCAGCGGACTCCGAAGCCACTGCATTACGTTGCGCTTCCTCGTGCTTGAAAAACCGGCCTTGCAGCAGCAGTATCAGGGCTACGCCGATGAAGATGGAAGAGTCGGCGAGGTTGAAGATGGGGAAGCCGCTGGTGTATTGCCCACCCAAAACGGGCACCCATTTGGGATAAAAACCCTGGTAGATGGGCACGTTAATCATGTCGATAACCTGGCCGTAGAGCCACGGCGTAGGCGAGCCGAACGGTGCGTTGTGGTAGAGCACGCCGTAGAAAATGGAGTCCAGGAGGTTGCCCAACGCGCCACCCAGAATTAGAGCCATACAGGCGATGAAGCCCGTGGCAGCCCGTTGCCGCCACAAGCGCACGATGTAATAGCTCAAACCAGCCGTAGCCAGCATGCGGAAACTGGTAAGTACCAGCTTGCCATAGGGCGGCGGCAGAATCTCCACGCCAAAGGCCATTCCGGGGTTTTGCGTGTACAGCAGCTTCAGTGCATTACCCAACACCGGAATTTCCTCGCCAAGATGCATGTGGCTGTGCACCAAATACTTGGATAGCTGGTCGATGCTGATAATCAGTAGTGACAGCAGAAAATAAGGCAACACGCTGCCCCTATGTGCCGGGTAAGGCAAAGCCGAAGAGAAAGCAGTAGCGGAGGAATCGGTTTGCATGGTGAAACTCGTTTTACTTTGTGCTGTTTTATACCGAATTATGAGGTTTCAAAACCACTTTATGCGGAACTAAACAGACTTTGTGCGAAAGAAAACCCGCCTGCTTTTTCAGAAGCATACGAGTCATTGTTAATCAGTCAGTTATGACGGCAAGCTGAATGGGCACCTGGAAGCCATCAAATTCCAGCACGGCCCCACCGGCTACTTCTGGCACAAAGTCTAGGCGCTGGGCCTGCACTTCAGTGCGGATGTAGTCGCCAAAGGCCACTACGGCCGCTTGCAGCTCAGTAGGGGCACTGTCGGCCAGCGTCACGCTGATTTTGTCCTGCACTTCAAGGCCAGAGTCTTTGCGTAGGTTTTGGAGGCGGTTGACCAGCTCGCGAGCGAGGCCCTCCTGGCGCAACTCGTCGGTGAGCGTCACGTCGAGCGCTACGGTGAGTGGGCCGTCGGTAGCCACGAGCCAGCCGGGCAGGTCCTGGGTGCGGATTTCAACATCTTCCAACTGAATAAAAGCGCGGTCTACCCCTTCCACATCAACCGCCATAGTGTCCAGTTTCTGAATAGCATCGATTTCCGCCTCACTCAGCGCCTGGATTCGGTCGGCATAAGCCTTCATTTTTGGGCCGTACTTCTTACCAAGAACCTTGAAATTGGGCTTCACCGACTTCACCAGCACGCCGCTGGTATCGTCCAGAAACTCGATGTGCTTCACGTTTACCTCGGCGCAAATCAGGTCCTCGACCTTGCCGACTTGTTCCTTAGTGGTTTTATCCAGCACCGGCACCAGAATACGCTGCAAAGGCTGGCGCACTTTCAGTACCGATTTCTTGCGTAGCGAGTGCGTAAGCGAGCTGATGCGCTGGGCCAGCTCCATGCGCTCTTCCAGTGCTTGGTCGATGAGAGCAGTATCGGCTTCGCCCAAATAAGTCAGGTGAACGGACTCGGTGGCCCCCTCCCCTTTCAGGTTGCCATAGAGCCAGTCGGCGAAGAAAGGCGCGATGGGGGCCATGAGTTGCACCACAGTGCCGAGGCACTCGTGCAGGGTTTCGTAAGCGGCTTGCTTGTCGGTGGTTAGCTCGCCTTTCCAGAAGCGACGGCGCGAGAGGCGCACGTACCAGTTCGAGAGTTGGTCGGTGACGAACTCCTGGATGGCGCGGGCGGCTTTGGTGGGGTCGTAGCTGTCGTAGTGGCCGCGCACTTCGGCCAGCAGGCTCTGCAGCTTGCTCAGAATCCAGCGGTCCAGCTCGGTGCGCTCGGCTACGGGCACGGGCGCGGCACCCGTCTGAAAATTATCCAGGTTGGCGTAGAGTGCAAAGAAGGAATACGTGTTGAAGAGCGTGCCAAAGAAGCGGCGCTGCACCTCCCCTATGCCTTCGAGGTCGAACTTGAGGTTGTCCCACGGCGGAGCGTTGGCAATCATGTACCAGCGGGTGGCATCGGGGCCGTACTGCGCGATGGTGGCAAACGGGTCCACGGCATTGCCGAGGCGCTTGCTCATCTTGCGCCCAAACTTATCGAGCACCAACCCATTGGCAATCACGTTTTTGAAGGCCACCGAGTCTTCGAGCATCACGCCGAGCGCGTGTAGCGTGAAGAACCAGCCACGGGTTTGGTCTACGCCTTCGGCGATGAAATCGGCGGGGAAGTTTCGGGCAAAAACTTCCTGGTTTTCGAGCGGGTAGTGCCACTGCGCATAGGGCATGGCGCCACTGTCGAACCACACGTCGATGAGGTCGGACTCGCGGTACATGGGCTGGCCGCTGGGGCTGCGCAGGAAAACATCGTCCACGTAGGGCCGGTGCAGGTCGAGCTGGCCGCTGTCGTAGAGCGGGTTGTGCGGCATCAGGCCGGCGGCTACGGCCTCGTCGATGGCCGCGTTCAGCTCGGCGATGCTGCCGATACAGCGCTCCTCGGTGCCATCCTGCGTGCGCCAGATGGGCAGCGGCGTGCCCCAGTAGCGCGAACGGCTCAGGTTCCAGTCCACCAGGTTTTCGAGCCAGTTGCCGAAGCGGCCGGTGCCGGTGCTTTCGGGCTTCCAGTTGATGGTTTTATTGAGTTCGATGAGCCGGTCCTTCACCGCCGTGGTTTTGATAAACCAGGAGTCGAGCGGGTAGTAAAGCACCGGCTTGTCGGTGCGCCAGCAGTGCGGGTAGGTGTGCTCGTACTTCTCGACCTTAAAGGCGCGGTTTTGCTCCTTGAGATGGATACTGAGGTCCACATCAAGCGTGCGGTAGCCCGCCGCAGTCTCATCTTGGTTGTCGTAGTTTTTCACGTAACGGCCCGCAAACTCGCCCATTTGCGGCACATAGCGGCCCTGCCGGTCCACGATAGGGCCGAGTGTTCCTTCCGCGTCCGGCACCATGAGCGCGGGGATGCCCGCCTGCTGCGCGGCCCGGAAGTCGTCGGCCCCAAAAGTGGGCGAAATATGCACGATGCCGGTGCCGTCCTCAGTCGTCACAAAGTCGGCTGGGATGACTCGGAAACCATTTTCTTCGCCTTCAAAATGCGGGTAGCCGGCGTCGGTGCCGAATAAGCGCTCGTAGTGGATGCCGACGAGGTCAGAGCCGATAAACTCGGCAACCTGCCGCCAGGGTAGCACCTTATGGTCGCTTTCGGCGTAGCCTTGCATGGAAGCACCCGCGCCTTTTTCGGAGAAATATCGGCTCACCAAAGCCTTCGCCAGTACCACGTAAACTGGGGCGTAGGTATAGGGATTGAAGGTCGAAACTAGTACGTAGGGGATTTTCGGCCCCACGGCCAGAGCCGTATTAGCCGGCAGCGTCCAGGGCGTGGTTGTCCAGGCCAAGATGAAGACTTCCGGGGTCGTAGTCGTGCGTTGCGACCCGTCGGCGGCAACAAACAGTTTCTCCGAAACTGCATCCAATTTTACCCGAAACTGCGCTACCACGGTCGTGTCCTTCACGTCCTTGTAGGTGTCTTGCTGGTTTAGCTCGTGCGAGCTGAGGCCGGTACCGGCGGCTGGCGAGTAGGGCTGAATGGTGTAGCCTTTGTAAAGCAAGCCCTTGTCGTAGAGGCGCTTGAGCAGCGCCCAGCAGCTTTCGATGTACTGCGGCTCGAAGGTGATGTAGGGGTCGTTGAGGTCGACCCAGTAGCCCATTTGCTGGGTCAGCTCGTCCCACTGCGCCTTGTAGCGCATCACGGTTTCGCGGCAGTGCCGGTTGTAGTCGTCCACGCTGATTTTGTGGCCAATGTCCTCCTTCGTGATGCCTAGCTCCTTCTCTACCTGCAGCTCAATGGGCAGACCGTGCGTATCCCACCCCCCTTTGCGGGGCACCTGCTTGCCGAGCTGCGTCTGGTAGCGGCAGAAAATATCCTTTACCGCCCGCGCCATTACGTGGTGAATGCCGGGCTGGCCATTGGCCGAAGGCGGGCCTTCGTAAAACACGAACGTCGGCTGGCCCTCGCGGGTGCTCACGCTTTTCTCAAAGATGCCGTTGGCTTCCCAGTAAGCCCGCACGTCGGTGGCGAGTTTGGCGTAGTCGAGCGGCTGCTTGTATTCGGGGTAGTTCATTAGGTTGTGGGGTGTAGGGGCGGGGCTTGCCCCCGCCCGTCGGCCGCGCTATCAGGCTGGCCGACGTAATCGTTTAACGGCGGGCGGGGACAAGCCCCGCCCCTACTTAACTCTTCTTCACGGCCGGGCTGCGCTCTATGCTCAGACGCTGCAGGTCCTGGTCCATGTCGTCGTCTTCTTCGTGGTAATTGGCGTCGTAGTGGTGAATGAGGGCCGTTTTGGGCACGTTCCAGGAGCCGCCGCGCTCGAAGGTGGCGAGCAGTGAGGGCAGGAAAACCAGGTTTGAGAAGTTGGTTATCAACAACGACGCGCCCATGAGCACGCCCAGAGCCTTGGTGCCTCCAAACTCGCTGAATCCGAAGATACTGAAGCCGATAAACAGCACGATGCTGGTGTAAATCATGCTCGTGCCGGCCTCGCTCAGCGTGTTGGTAATGGCGCTACTCACACTACGGCCGGTAGTAGCCATTTCCTGCCGAAACTTTGCCAGCAGGTGAATGGAGTTGTCCCCATCAATGCCGAGCGCAATAACGTAGATGAGCGCCGTGCTGGGCTTGAGCGCAATGCCGAAGTACCCCATCACCCCGGCCGTGAGCGTGAGGGTTAAGATATTGGGAACGAGCGCGTAGAAGATGGTGCGGAATGAGCGGAATAACAGCAACACCACCAGCGCCACCAGTCCGAAGGCCCACATAAGGCTCTCGCGCAATGTGCCGATAACGTACTCATTGCCTTTAGTGAAAATGACCGTCGTGCCCGTGCGGCTCACCTTCATATCGGTGCCCTTAAAAATGCGCTTGATGGCCGGGTCGATGCGCCGGTTCACGAGCGTATCGAGCCTGTGCGAGCCGATATCGGCAATTTTGACGCTCACGCGGGCCTTTTGCGAAGTGCTGTCCACAAAGGTCTTGAGGAGCTTGTTTGTAGAGTTAGCGCCCGTGCTCGATGAGTTGGCCAGGTAGCTCAGGATGAAGTTCTTATCGTCGTTATCCGGCAGCTTGTAGAAGTCGGGGTTGCCGTTGTAAAATGCTTGTTTGGCAGCCTTCAAAAACGTGACCATGCTGATGGGCGTCGACAACTCCGGCTGCGCTTGCAGGAAACGGTCGAACTGGTCGATTTTCTGCAGGTTGGGCAGCTTCAGCAGGCCCTTGGGCTGGCCGGTATCCACCACGAATTCCAGGGGCATTACGCCGCTGAAGTGCGACTCGAAGAAGTGCAGGTCTTCGTTTACGGAGCTTTGCTTGGGCAAGTCATCTACCATAAACGACACGGCTTCGATACGCGAAATGCCGATGGCCGCCAGCCCCACCAGCACCGCCGCCGTGATATAAACCGTGCGCCGCCGCCGCAGCACCACAAAGTCGAGGAAGTGAATAATGCCCATCAACGGCTTCGAGTCGAGGTGTTCGAGCTGCTTTTCGGTGGGCGGCGGCAGGTAGGTAAATACCGCCGGAATCATGATGAAGCTGATGATGAAGGCCACGAAAATGTTAATCGTAGCCACCATGCCAAACTGATAGAGAATGGCAATGTCGGTGAACGTAAATACCACGAAGCCAATAGCAGTGGTGGTATTATTCATGAGCGTAATCAGCCCAATTTTGCGGATTACCCGCGTCATGGCCAGTATCTGGTTGCCCGATTTTCGGTAGTCGTAGTGGTAGCGTGAGAGTAGGTAAGTGCAGTTGGGCACGCTGATAACCACCAGGATACTCGGAATAAGCCCCGTGAGCAGGTTTATCTTGAAGCCCAGCAGCACGATGCTGGCAATACACCATATCATCACGATGATGACGACCAGCAGCGGAAACACCACCGCCGACCAGGTGCGGAAGAACAGGAACAGCGTGACGGCCATTACGGCTACCACAAGCAGGGCAAAAAACTTCATCTCACCCGCTACTTTGGTAGTCATCGTGGAGCGCACGTAGGGCAGCCCCGCGTAGTGCAGCTTGATACCCGTCGTCTTCTCAAACCGCGTGGCTTGGCTCAGAATCCGGTTCATCACCAGCTGCCGGCGGTTCGAGTTCAGCCAGCTGGGGTCGAGCGTTACGGCAAGCAGCGTAGCCCCCGAACGCGGCGCAATTACCTGCCCCTGATAGAACTCAATGCTGTTTACCACGTGCATCAGCGAATCAAGCTGCGCCTGCGTCCGCGGCACCTGCCGGAACACGGGTGCGGTCACGAACCGGTTGTTCACCGTATCCTTTTGTAGCTGCACCAGGTGCGGAATACCGAGCACGCCCGACACGCCCGGCACCTTCGCCAGCGAGTCAGTAAGCAGGCTGTACTGCCGGAAGTTCTGGAGTTGATACACCGAGCTGTCCTGCATGCCAAGCACGAGGATGTTGCCATCCTCGCCAAAGGTGCGCTTGAACTGCTGGAAATAGACCATGTCGGGGTCTTTCGGGCTCACCACCTGGGCGAAGTCGTAGGTCATTTCGACCTTGCGGGCCACCCAGGCCATGTACACTGTTGACACCGCAATCAGGGCCAGCAGCCACCGGCGGTACTTGATGATAAAGAGGGCGATATGTCCCCACATAGGATTTATATGTAAAACGGAGTGGCAATCCGTTTATGGATTAAGTAAAACGGAGTGGCACTCTGTTTATGAACGTCCTAATTACAAACGTTTTAGTATCTCGTTCCATAAACGGAGTGCCACTCCGTTTTACAGCTACCAGTCGGGGTTCAGGTATGTGTGTGGCCATTGTGTCCAATCCTCTACCAAGCCAGCCTTCACCGGGTTATTCAGGATGTACGCAACTATTCGGTTCATTTCCAGATCGTCGCGCACACAATGGTCGTAGCTCTCAGGCTGCCAAAAAGCGATATTGCTACGCCCTAACAACTCATTACAGCGCCGGGCAGTTCGTGCTTTCAAGGATTGTAGCGTGCGAAAAAATGGTTTACTATCCGTATCTGCCAGGCTTACGAGCAAATGCACATAGTTGGACATGAGGCAACAAGACCACAGATTATACGCCACGCCGGCCCGAAAATGCACTGTTTCCGCTACAACTTCCGCAATTGCGGTTTCTTGCAGCCACATTGGGCCACGGTCAGACGTATCGAGAAGGTGGTCAAAAGCACCGAAATAGCGCCGCTGCCGAGCGTACGTTTGGTCGGGGTCTTCGGGCATGTTGGCTGGTTTGGCGTATTCGGCTTGCAGCTGGTCGATAAGCAGCTGTGGGAGTGAGCCAGCCAGGCGAAACGTAATAGACAACGTAGCTCCCGGTGGCATAAGGTGCGGCAGATTACGCTGGTAGTGCATGGTTTCGGAAAGCAAAACGGAGTGGCACTCCGTTTATAGGAACGCCCTAATAGCTCGTTTGTAATGTAAAACGGAGTGGCACTCCGTTTATGGGAACGCCCTAAGTAGCTCGTTCTTAAACGGAGTGCCACTCCGTTTTACAATTTGGCAAACACCTTCCGAAAGCTCACTGCCTCCCCAATGTATCCGCGCAAGGCGCTAATAGGCATCCGCACTTGCGCGCGGGTGTCGCGGTCGCGCACGGTCACGGTGTCGTCTTCGAGCGTCTGGCCATCGACTACGATGCAGAAGGGCGTACCTATCAAATCCTGGCGGGTGTAGCGCTTACCAATGGCGTCCTTGTCCTCGATTACCAAGCGGAAATCGAAGCGCAGGTCGTCGAATAGCTGCTGGGCTTTTTCGGGCATGCCGTCCTTGCGCACCAGCGGGAAAATGGCGGCCTTAATGGGCGCCACGGCCGGGTGCAGCTTCAGAAACTGGCGTTGCTTGGTTTGAGCCTGCTCGCCTTCGCCTTCGGTCACGGTTTCCTCACAGTATGCTTGGCAGAGCGTGGCCAGAAACAGGCGGTCGGCACCTACCGAAGTCTCTACCACGTAGGGCACGTAGTTGCCGTAGGGCTTGCCGGTGGCCTCGTCAATGTCGTTGTCGAAGTACTGCTGCTTTTTGCGGCTCAGGGTCTGGTGCTGGGTCAGGTCGAAGTCGGAGCGCGAGTGGATGCCCTCGATTTCCTTGAAGCCGAAGGGAAACTCATACTCGATATCCACGGCGGCTTTGGCGTAGTGGGCCAGCTTGTCGTGGTCGTGAAAGCGCAGCTTTTCTGGAGCCAGCCCAATAGCCTCGTGGAAGCGGCGGCGGGCAGCTTTCCAGGTTTCGTACCACTCGCCTTCGGTGCCGGGGCGTACAAAGAATTGCATCTCCATCTGCTCAAATTCGCGCATGCGGAAAATGAACTGCCGGGCCACAATCTCGTTGCGGAATGCCTTGCCAATCTGCGCGATACCGAACGGAATTTTCTGGCGGGCCGACTTCTGCACGTTCAAAAAATTCACGAAAATACCTTGCGCCGTCTCGGGCCGCAGGTACACGGGCGGCGCATCCGAGTCTACGGCCGAGCCTTGCGTGCTGAACATGAGATTGAACTGGCGCACATCGGTCCACTTGCCGGAGCCGGAGAGTGGGTCCACAATTTTCTCGTCTAGGATAAGCTGCTTTACCCCTGTCAAATCATTAATAGTCAGCAGCCGGCCCAACTCAGCCGTCAGGGCCGCGCCCCGCGCCGGGTCGCCGGCTTTTTCGTATTCGGCGGCTTTTTCCTCAATGAGCACGTCGGCGCGGTAGCGCTTCTTGCTGTCGAGGTTATCAATGAGCGGGTCGTTGAAGCCCGCTACGTGGCCGCTGGCTTCCCAGGTGCGCGGGTCCATAAAAATGGCCGCGTCGAGGCCCACCACGTTGCCGTGAAGCTGCGTCATGGCTTCCCACCACAGGCGTTTCAAATTATTCTTCAGCTCCACGCCATTGGGGCCGTAGTCGTACACGGCGGCTAGGCCGTCGTAGATTTCTGAGGACTGGAACACGAAGCCGTATTCCTTGGCGTGGGCCACAATATCTTTCAGTTGGGCAGTTTCGGGGGTCGCAGTGGGCTTACTCATAAAGGGCAAAGGTAAACCGCGGATTTAACGGATTTCGCGGATACGCCCCTGCGGGGCTGACTACCCGAATTGTTCTGGGTTGACTTCTTACCAGTTCTCACCAGTTGCGTATGGGTAGTCAACCCAGAACAATTCGGGTAGTCAGCCCCGCAGGGGCGTATCCGCGAAATCCGTTAAATCCGCAGTTAACATTGGGATAACATGCCGCAGGCAGAATACAGGGTTAATTTTGGGCGCTGAATCAACCTACTTCAGCACCCCTGTATGTTCGGACTCGAACCCCATGTGCTTTTGCTGCTCATAGTGTGCCTGCTGGCAGCTTGTGCGTTTGAATTTGTCAACGGTTTCCACGACACGGCCAACGCCGTGGCAACCGTTATCTATACCAATACGCTGCGGCCGTGGGTGGCCGTGGTGTGGTCGGCGTTCTGGAATTTTATCGGCGTCTTCACCGGCGGCACGGCCGTGGCGATGACTATTGTGTATTTGCTGCCCGTCGAAAGCCTAATCGACCAGAACGTGTACCACGGCATCTCGATGGTGGGCGCGCTCATCATCGCCGCCATCATCTGGAACGTTGGCACCTGGTACTACGGCATTCCGTCATCGTCGTCGCATGCCCTCTTCGGCTCCATCCTGGGGGTGGGCATCGCGTTTTCGCTGCTGCCGGGCGGCAAGGGTGCGGCCGTAAACTGGAGCAAGGCGGGCGACAGCGGCCTGGCGCTGCTACTGAGCCCTATCCTGGGCTTCAGCTTCACCATTCTGATGATGTTTTTGCTGAAACGGTTTTCGCCGAGCAAGGCTATCTTCAAGGAGCCGCGCAAGCACCGCCCGCCGCCCCTTTTCATCCGCCTCACCCTCATTGCTACCTGCACGCTGGTTAGCTTTTTTCACGGGCAAAACGACGGCCAGAAGGGCGTTGGGCTTATCATGCTGATTCTCATTGGCATTGTGCCCATTCATTTTGCCCTGGCCATCAACAAAAACCCCCTCGACCTGCGCACCTCCCTCACGCAGGTTGAGCAGGTAATCGGCCGCCTGAACCCGGCCGAGCTGAGTGCCGACGACCAACTGCTGCTCACCGAAGTGCGCGCCCAAACGGCCGACCTCGACCGCGTGTTTGCAGGCAAAAACAAGGTCGAAGACCTGCCCGAAAATGCGCGCTTCGAAATCCGGCGTGACATCCTGCTGCTGGCCAGCCGCGGCAAAAAGCTCCTGGATTCCGAGCACGTCAGCGTCAGCACCACCGACCGCGACACCTATACCAAAGCCATCGTCCAGATGAAGACCTTCACCGACTACGCTCCCTGGCAAGTGCTGCTGATGGTATCGCTGTCGCTGGCCCTGGGCACTACTATCGGCTGGCAGCGCATCGTCAAAACGATTGGCGAGCGCATTGGCAAAGAGCACCTCACGTATGCACAGGGGGCCAGCTCCGAAATGGTAGCGGCCGCCATGATTGGCCTGAGCACGCGGTTTGGCCTGCCTACCTCCACCACCCACGTCCTCACCTCGTCTATCGCCGGCTCGATGGTAGCTAGCCGGGGTGTCAAGAACATCAATCCCGAAATGGTGCGCAGCATTGCCTTGGCCTGGGTGCTCACCCTGCCTGTAACGATGGTGCTGGCCGGTGGATTGTTCCTGCTGTTCCGGGCCATTAGCGGGTAATAACGCAGTGGTAGCGCAGACTTTTTAGTCTGCTTTCGCGTCGTTCGAACGTAGACTACCAAATTCGCGATACACAAAAAAGCCAACCCTTGCAGGTTGGCTTTTTTGCTAAAACAGCTAGCTGTTATGCTTAGCTCTATCCAAGGAATAATCCCAGCTTCACAGAGTTATCAACTTATCAACACTAAAAAAGGCGTTTTTTGTGGATAACTTCCCTGCCATACCAATCAAGTTGAACGATACCAGGAAGCTTACGCCCTAAGCAACGCTTCTTACTTAGGCCATTGCACCTCCAAGTTGTCAGTGATGAAGACGCCGAAATTTACGAATTGCAGTAGGCCCTGCTCAAAATACAGGTCAATCATGGCCTTCTCGTAAGAGAGGCGCACTGCTCCTTCTTCCATCGTCTCAATCTCGGGGTGCGTGAAGCCGTTACGCTGCATCAGGGACTTTATTTGCTCGAGGGGCCAGCCGTGGATACCCTCGCCAAAGAGGCGCAGGCCGGGGTTATCGGTTTCGATGCAGCTGAGGCGGAAGTCGTCTTCGCGGTCGAAATAGAGCGAGAGCAGGTGCTCGTCTTCGTAGTAGTTCCAGGCCTGATGCTCGAAATCGTCCTCATCTTCCGATTCGTCAATTTCTTCGGGCTCGCCTACCAGCGTGCGCACTTCGTCCATGGTGGCGCCGAAGCGCAACGGCCCCATGCCGGTGCCCAGGATAATCTCATTCTCCTCAATGCTGCTAGGAGTAGTAGTCGGGGTGCTCATAAAAAAAAGGGGTTAGATACCGCAAAGCTAACCGCAGATTTAACGGATTTAACGGATTTCGCGGATACGCCCCTGCGGGGCTGGCGGGGCTAGCACGTAAAAGGGGGTTAGCTACATGAGAGCAAGGAGTGGATTATTTATAAACTGCTGGTACGCAAGCGGGAAAGTAGCGCGAAGATTTCGCTTCGCGCATCGCCGCGTAGCGGCGAAACTCATGTCTGCGTCGTACTGGGTTACTACTTCAAGCGGCGCAGTGCCGGATTCGCCGCGTTGCGGCGATGCGCGAAGCAAAAGCTTCACGCTACTTTACCGCCTGCGTACCAGCAGTTTATAGAATAGATTCCCTTCTCTCCCATAAATCCCCTCCCTTACGTGCTAGTCCCATCAGCCCCGCAGGGGCGTATCCGCGAAATCCGTTAAATCTGCGGTCTATTTACCATACTCGGCCTCGAACTTGGCTTTCTGGCGTTGGTATTCGGGGAGGGCGCGGGCCTCATCCCACTTTTGCTTGAAGATAGCAGCGGCTTCTACTTTATCGGGGTCGGGGTGAGTGTTGCGGGGTAGCTCAGGGCGGCCATGGGCACCGCTCTGGCCTTTTTTATCGTCGGGCACGGGGCCAGCGTATTTCTTGCCGCCGGCGTGGTTGGCGTAGCGCCGGGCGCGGGTGTAGCCCATTTGCAGAAACTTGCGGGCCATGTCGGCGCCTACAAAATCATCGGCCGCTAAATAGTCCTCCAGCAGCTTCCAGATGGCGGCCGACGACTCCTGGGCCGCAGCAGCGTCTTTGAAGCGCCAGTGGGGCAGAATCTCGCCCTTGTAGGGCTGTACCAGCAACACGCCCTGCTCGCCCTTGCCCACGCGGTAGAGTTCGGGATGCTGGCGAAAATCGACTGTCGCAAAATCCAGAGTATAGTCGAAGGGCATTTCTTTGTTTTTAGGTTTCTAGGACAGTGGGCCTGGCAGTTGCAGCCAGCCGCTCAGTGGCTAACGGCTGGCGTGGTTTTTTGGCGAAATGCCAAGCAGCGGTTTTTGAAAAACGGTGGCCGGCCAAAGTTTTCCACGAGTTAATAAGGTTGATTAATTTCTTTTTAAAAAAATCTCTTTTTGTTTCCATCCATCAGGGCAGTGGATAAGTGGATAAGCTCGACGAGTTGTCCACAGCGTGGATAAGAGGTGGGTAACTACGGGCTTATCCACTGCTTATGCACAGGTATTGTGCATATCATTTGTTTGTATTTCAGATACTTAGTTGGGTTATGCACTATCCACAGGCGTTATCCACGTTTCCACAATCCACAGGGTAGGGCCAGTGTGGATTGTGTGCATCAGTTAGCAGAGTTATCCACCCTTATCCACAGTGCGCCGGAGCTGTGCCAGCCGCCGAACCACCAAAAAAACTTGTGCCCAACTTATCCACCGGTTACGGTAAGCTTTCCCCAGGTTTATCCACACAAAACCTGACGCGGGGCCGCGACGGTGGATAAGTACGTGGAAAACCCGTGGAAAAAGGGTAAAAAGCCGCCTCAGTAACTTGAGACGCGGGTAAGTTATCCACGAGGCTGAGTAAAGCGCAGGCAACAGCGCGAATTTGTGGGTAACTTGGCTGAGTGATGAAAGTCTCTCTAACCAGTCTGTTTTGCCTAGTGGCGCTATCTGGCCGAACTCAAGCACCCCCGGCGCTGGCGGGCCAAACCTACACCGCCAAAATGCGCGAAGCGTGCGCCGAAACCAACACCGGCGGCTGCTGGATAACGTCGTACTACCAGCTGCGCTTCGGCCGCGACAGTGTGGCCGTAACGTGGCTGGCCCGGTCTGTGTGCAGCCAACGCGGGCACAACGCTACCACTGCTACCACCGCCGAGCTACGCCTACCGCGTCGACGCCCAAGCGCAGCGTGTGCTGATACCGGGCTTCGCGCCGGCCCCGTTGCAGGTATCGGAGCAGACTTTAATAGGAAAGAAACTGGCGCAGGAGGGTAGTGCGTCCGTCGTTTTCGAGGCGGAAAAGTGATGGAGGTACTTGCTGGAGGCGACAACCCCACCTGCTAGAAGCTCAGTGGTGCTTCTATCTCAAAGCCTGCTCGCACATCCTTTACGTTAGGGTCGAGGTACACCGGCTCGGCGGGTTGTTCGAGGTTGGGGTCGCCGCTGCGCCAGCGGCCGTCGCCGTCGGCATCGATGAGGACCCGCAGGCGATACTTGCCGGGGGCCAGGTGCGCAAAGAGGAAAGTGCCTTTGGGAGTGTTGAGCCGGTCAACGACCTGAAACTGCTCATTGAGCAACTGCAACTCGAAATGCGCATATTTGGTTTTGATGGTGCCCGGAATGGAGCCGGTTGGCTCCTGCGGCGTGATGGCTAGGCGCAAGGGGCGGCGCAGGCGTAGCGACTGCCCGGTCACGGTCGTTAGCACGGTACTGTCGAGCCGGATATCGACGTATTTCTGAGCTTTGGTATCCAGGGTGAGGGTGAGTTGGGTGCGGTCGAGGCTGAGGACGGCATCGGTGGGCACGCGCAGGGGACGCACCTTTAGCGAGTCCTCGGTGAGGGTGCCAACGGGCTTGCCAGCCGTGAGCTGCACGGGCACCGGAAAGCGAAATTTTACCTGGCCCTGATTATACACGCTACGGGGGTTGCCCTCCACAGTAGTGCCGGTGGGAGTGGTTTTGCGGGCCGTAGTAGTGGGCACCGAAAAGCGGACGTTCACGGTATCGCGGCGCGAGTTGCCGGTGCTGTCGGTGGTAGCAAGCAGGTAGCGGCCATCGCCCACGGTGGAGGTTTTGTAGAGGATGAGCAGGCGGCCCTGCTCGGCCGCCTGGGTGGCCTGCTGCACGTCGGCGGCGGGGGCCGGGTTGTCGGGGGGCAGAGGCGTGAGCGTAGCAGCGGCCAGCCCTTCGTTGAATCGGTAGCGCTGCTGGGTAGCATTGGCCTCGGAGCCGGTGCGCTGGGGAGGCAGGCGGTCGGGCCGCACGAGTTGCAGGGTGCGCGGGGCGGTAGTATCTGTGATGGCCACCGGGGCGGGCAGGTAGGCAATAGGCTCGCCGTCGTCGAAGCGGCCGTTGCCGTTTTTGTCGCTCCAGGCGTAGAGCCGGTAAGGGGCCACGCGCAGGAAATTGAGTTGAAAAGCGCCTTTGTTGTCGGTGCGAGTGAGGTAATAAGGCGGGCCTTTGCGCACGGTAACGGTGTCGGCGGGGCGGTAGAGGCCCACCACCACATCAGCGGCCGGGCGACTGGTGAGCAAGTTGACCACCGTGCCGCGCACCTGGCCCGAATCGAGCCGGGCCCCGGTGCTGAAACTCAGCGCCTGGTACTTGGCTGGCAGGCTCTCCGTCACGTCCACAATGGCCTTGCGGAAGTTGAAGGAATACGTCGTGTTGGGGTCGAGCGGCTGGCGAAACTGCAGCGTCACGGTGTTGCGGTCTTGGCGCAGGGTGTAGGGGTTGTTGGCAGGCAACTGCGGGGTAATGAGCAGCTGCTTGGCAATGTCCTTCACCTGCACCGGCTCCGAAAACGTGAGCCGGATAAATTGCTGCTTCACGTTGCGGGCGGCGCTATCGGGCGAGGTGGCTACCAGGCGCGGCGGGGTTTTGTCGAGGGGGCCACCCTGCGGCGAGCTAACGGCTGCGCAACTGCCCAAGGCCAGTAGCAGCAGCCCCTCCCCTACCCGGCGAATGCTGTTTTTGGGCTGGTAAGGGAGGTAAGTGGGGAAGCTCATGTGGGGAAATTAGTAAGGGTTGCCCTGCAACGACACCTCCCCCCCTAGCCCCCTCTCCAAAAAAGAGGGGGAACTAGTCTCTAGTTTTAGGCTCTAGCTTTTTAGAGTTAGTTCCCCCTCTTTTTTGGAGAGGGGGCTAGGGGGTGAGGTGTCGTTGAATGCTACCGCTCAGCTACGTACAACAAACTAGAATATTGCCCGCCGTGCTGCGCGGCGTACTGGTTCGACTTATACCCGGCCTTGAGCATGGCGGCCAGGCCCTGCGCCCGGTCGGCGGCGCGGTGCTGCTCGCTGAGGATGCTCACGTAGTAGGCATCGAGGGGCATGGGCAGGGTTTTTACCAGGCGCAGGCCGTGGCGGGTGAGTAGCTCGCGCATGGTGGCGGGCACGAAGTGGTAGAGGTGGCGCGGCACGTCGTAGGCGGCCCAGTCCTGGCGGTAGTGCTGGGCGTCGAGGCTGTCGGGGTTGGGCACGGCCAGCAGCAGCTTGCCGCCCGGCCGCAGGGTGGCAATGAGCTGGTCGAGGGTTTCGTTGAGGGCGTGAATATGCTCCAGTACGTGCCAGAGCGTGACCACATCGAAGCTGCCGGGCGGCAGCGCGGGCAGGGCTTCGGGCTCCAGAATGGACTGGCCCACGCGGGCGGCGGCATCGCGGCGGGCGCTGGGGTTGGGCTCTAGGCCGGTGACGTGCCAGTTGCGCTGCTTAGCTTGGGCCAGGAAGTGGCCGGTGCCGCAGCCGTAGTCGAGCAGGTGGCCCGGCCGGCCGCCGTTGAGCCGGGTGATGAGGGCCGCCTTCTGGCGCATGGTGAAAAAGCGGGCGGCCTTGTACACCCGGTTCACGAGGCCCGTGGCTTCGCTGTTGTGCGAGACGTAGGCCGGCGACTCGTAGTAGCGCCCAATGTGGGCCGCATCGGGCCGGGGGTTGGTGAACTGGAACCCGCAGCCCTGGCACTGCACGATGGTAAACGTCTCCTTGCTCACCGACTTGTCCTGCACCTGCAGCTTGTCACGAAACGAGTGGGCTTGGCAAACGGGGCAGGCGGTAAGTAGTTCGGTGGTCACGGATGGAGAGGCGGGCAAGCGGCAAAATTACGCAGGGGCTAATGAGGCGGGGAGCACTCACAAAGCTGGCTGGCTAATATCGGGGCCGAACAGCATAACGAGCAGCAGCAACAGCCAGCAGCAACCCCCTAGTGCTACTACCAGCAGGCAAGCCAGCCCCCGAATAAACTGCCGTAGCCGCAGCCAGCGCTCAGCCAATATAAGTCCGGCCACCCAGTAAAACAGCAGTATCCCCATGAACCCTAGCAGCCCCCACTGAATCCAGAGGTAGTTGCTAAATTTGAATCCACAGTACGCCCATCCCCATGCCAAGCCCGACAGCAGTGTACCAATTAGCATATACTGCGGCAAATTGGCGCGTTGCCACTTGTTATGAACTGCCTCCATCCTACCGGTTCAGATACACCATGAGCACCGACACGTCGGCCGGACTCACGCCGCTGATGCGCGAGGCCTGGCCCAGTGTTTCGGGTTGGATTTTGAGCAGCTTCTCGCGGGCCTCGTGGCTGAGCGCGGGCATGGCGCCGTAGTTGAGGCGGCCCTGAATGACGAAGCTTTCCAGCTCCTGCATCCGCTGGGCCTGCTGCTGCTCTTTCTGCAGGTAGGTTTCGTACTTGGTTTGGATAATGGCTTGCTCCTGCGCCTCGGCGCTGAACGAAGCCAGCGCGGCGGCCAGCTCGGGCAGGGCGGCCGTGAGGTCGGGCAGCTCGATATTGGGGCGGCGCAGCAAATTCAGGGCGCGGGTTTTCTCGTGGATTTCGGCCGAGTTGCGCTCGGCCAGAAAGCCATTAATCGTGGCCGGCTCAATGCCGAAGCCGGCCAGCACGGCGAGGGCGGCGGCGGTGTCGGCTTCTTTCTGGCGCACGCGGGCCAGGCGCTCGTCGCTGGCCAGGCCCAGGGCGTGGCCCAGGGGCGTGAGGCGCAGGTCGGCGTTGTCTTGGCGCAGCAGAATGCGGTGCTCGGCGCGGCTCGTGAACATGCGGTAGGGCTCGTCGGTGCCTTTGTTGATGAGGTCGTCGATGAGCACGCCGATGTAAGCCTCGTCGCGCCGGAGCGTGAACGCGGGCTTGTCGTGCGCCCGCTGGTGGGCGTTGATGCCCGCCATCAGGCCCTGGCAGGCGGCCTCCTCGTAGCCGGTGGTGCCGTTTATCTGGCCGGCCAGCCAGAGGTTGCGTACCGGCTTGGTTTCGAGGGTGTTGGTGAGCTGCGTGGGCGGGAAAAAGTCGTACTCGATGGCGTAGCCGGGCCGGAACATCTTGGCCCGCTCGAAGCCCGCGATTTCGCGCAGGGCGCGGTACTGCACGTCTTCGGGCAGCGAGCTGCTAAAGCCGTTCACGTAGCATTCCACCGTGCTCCACCCCTCGGGTTCCACAAAAATCTGATGGCGGTCCTTGTCGGCGAAGCGGTTGATTTTGTCTTCCACGCTCGGGCAGTAGCGCGGCCCCAGCCCCTTGATGCGGCCCTGAAACATGGGCGACTTCTCGAAGCCTTCCTTCAAAATCCCGTGCACCCGCTCGTTGGTGTAGGTGATGTAGCACGGCCGCTGCTGCGTGAGCGCGGGCGTATCGAGGTACGAGAAGCGGCTCGGGGTTGAGTCGCCCACCTGGGCCTCCATTTTGGAATAATCCAGCGAGCGGCCATCCACGCGGGGCGGGGTGCCGGTTTTCATGCGCCCCGCCTCGAAGCCCAACTCCACGAGCTGCTCCGTGATGCCCCGGCTGTTTTTCTCGGCCGCCCGCCCGCCGCCGAAGTTCTTTTCACCGATGTGAATGAGCCCGTTGAGAAACGTGCCGTTGGTGAGCACCACCGTTTTGCTGCGAAACTCGATGCCCAGCGCGGTGCACACGCCCACGCAGGCGTCATTTTCAATCAGCAAACCCGTCACGGCTTCCTGCCAGAAATCCACGTTCGGAATCTGCTCCAGGGTCAGGCGCCAGGCTTCGGCAAAGCGCATGCGGTCGCTCTGGGCGCGGGGGCTCCACATGGCGGGGCCCTTGGAGCGGTTCAGCATCCGGAACTGAATCATGGTGCGGTCGGTGATGAGGCCCGACTGCCCGCCCAGGGCGTCTATCTCGCGCACTATCTGGCCCTTGGCCACGCCGCCCATGGCCGGGTTGCACGACATCTGGGCGATGGTATTCAGGTTCATCGTCACCAGCAGCACCCGCGAGCCGAGGTTGGCGGCGGCGGCGGCGGCTTCGCAGCCGGCGTGGCCCGCGCCCACTACAATAAGGTCGTATTCTTCTTGCTGAAACATAATGTAGGGTAAGCTTTAGCTTGCCGTAAATAGTTCGGCGGCGTAGCGAATAGCCTGTAAGGAATCTGCAAAATTACTTTAGCCTCAGCGAATTGTAGAATGGAGTGGTACTCCGTTCTGCCGCGCCAGCGGCAAGGTGGCTTGTTATAAAGCAGGCGCGAGCCGGGCGTTGACGCACCATAAACAGAGTGCCACTCTGTTTTACATCCCTTTTTGCATGCATATGCTGTTCTCCACGCCCACGTACTGCCCGTAGTTTGGCGTATCGAGGTAGCCGCAGCGGTGGTAAAGGGCAATGGCTTCGGGCTGGCGCTTGCCGGTTTCGAGCACGCAGGCGGTGTAGCCCAGCTCGGCGGCCCAGCACTCCAACTCGGCCAGCACGGCTTGGGCCACGCCCTGCTGCCGGTGCGCCGGCCGCACGTACATGCGCTTGATTTCGACCGCGTCGGGTTCGTATTCCTTGAACGCGCCGCAGCCGGCGGGTTCGTCGTGCAGGTAGGCCACTACCGCGTGGCGGATGAGGTCGATTTTGTTGTATTGGGCATAAAAGCCGTGGTCGGCCCCGTCGCGCTCGGCCAGGTCCTGGTCGAGCAGCCGCACTAGGGTTTGGAAACCGGCGTCTTCGGAGGTGGTACGGGTGAGGCGAATCATAAGAAGAATGAAATTACCGGGTTTTCGGGCTCGACATCCGGGTCTGGTGGTTGATGATTTCTACCTCTTTATCCTTCGGATACTCGACCTGGAAGCTGAAGCGCAGCCGCTTACTTTCGCCTGGTGCCAGGGCCAGCAGCCAGGTGAGCTTGCCGCTTTGCGCATCAAGCTGCGCACCGCTGAGGTCAAGCACTTTCACCGTGATTTCCTTTTCGGCCGACACAGGTAGCTGGTCTACCAGGCGCAGGCGCACGGCTTCGGAGTGGCGGTTGCGCACGTTTAGCTCGTAGGTGAGCTGTACGCGGCGCCTGCCGCCGAGGCCCGCGTTGCTGCTGAGGTCTTCGAGCTTGGCGCGGCCTACTACCAGCTGCTCGTCGTGGCCCAGGGCTACTTCGAGCGAGTCGTTGTAGGCGCGCTCGTCTAGCTCGGTATTGCCCACATACGTGCCTTGGTGGTACACGCGGGCCTGGCCGGGCAGTTGCAAACCCTGCCAGCCCGATACTTTAGCTTGCAAAAAGACGTGTTCCGACAGCCTCGGGATGGCCAGATATTCGGGGCGGGCGGCCAGCTTCACGGCGGGCAGCGCGAGGTCGCGGCGGCCGCCGGCAGGCACCGATACTGGCCCCGGCACCTCGTAGCGGCTGCTCTGGGCCACGTCGACCGGGCGGCCTTTGGCCGTGCCTTTCACCACAAATTGGTCGATGCGGCCTTCGCCGGTGTTGTCGCCACCGTCGAAACTCAGCTCCCAGGGCGAGAGTGAGGGCCGCGACACGTTTTCGCCTAAACTCTGGCGCAGCAGCACGAGGCGCACCTGTTGCCAGGGCAGCCCCGACTGGTTAAGCACCCGCGCACGCGACACAAATTGCAGCTCGCGCCCGGCGGCATCGGCCCGAATATCCAGTTGCGGCTGCCAGCCCGTGCGGCTCCGCACATAGTAGCGCAGCACCACGGACAGCGGACCAGGGCGGGTGGCCTGCACCAGCAGCACCTGTTGGGTGCCCGTCCCCGTTTCGGAGGCGCGGGGCTGTAGCAGGTGGGCCTGCGCCTGCAGGGTTTCCTGGCGCTTTAGTAGCTGGTTAGTTTCGAGCTGAATGGCGGGCAGGCGGGTGCGCATCAGAGCCGCGCCTTTCTGCACCTCGTTGCTCCAGTTGGCCTGGGTGCCGGTAGGTAGCGTCTGGTTAGCCAGCAGAAAAGCTTTTTCCTGCTGCAAGCCTAGCAGCTCGGCTTCCAGGGTGCGCAGGTCGGCTTCGGTGCGGGTGAGGCTGTCCTGGGCCGTTTGGTGCAGGGTAACGGGGGCCGGAGTCGGGCCGCTGTCGTTATCGTCCAGCGAGAGCAGCTCAGCCCCGTCGCCGAGCTGAATTTCCAGGCTTTCGCGCGCGAGCCGGGGCGATAGACCGCTGACAACCACGCGGTTGAGGCCGGCTGCGAGTGTCACGGGGCCCCGGTGTTCGAGGGCTGCGCCATCCAGGTACACGGTTACGCTGGTGAGCGGGGGCCTTATGGTCAGTGGAGCCGTTTGGGCTAGGCTGGCGGCGGCCGTAAGCAGGCCAGGCAGCAGTAAGAGTTTAAGCATAGCGTAGCAAGGGAATCTACACAATATTAGTCCATTGGAGTGGCTGCCTCGGCCCTAACCAGCTACAACTTGGGCCGTAGCGCCCATAATACCGTGGTCAGTAAACTCCTGGTGCGACGCAAAATCAGCTGCGACTAATAGCCCAATGGTGTCTGTTCTCTGGCGTCGGTTAAGCATCTCAACGCCTTTAATCAGCAACGAAATGCCACTCGCAAACACCAGCAAATTGCCTGGCGCAACCTGGCCAGCCAGGGTGCCAGCCAGCACCCAGCCACGCCCGGTGATTCGAAAAACGTCTTCGGGGACGAAGGTGCCAACGGAGTTTTCCATCTGCAGGGTGGGCTGTTTGGGGGCGGCCGGGTTGTTGTTCAACGTCAGGAAGTGCTTGCACTACATTAATTAACTGCTGTTACGCAGCACCTGCGAACCCCAACGGGGTTCCGTAGGATGGCCCAGGGTTGGCAAAGCCTACCCTGGGTCTAAATAGGGGCCATATTCTGAACCCCAACGGGGTTCCGGAGCTTGTCGCCCAACGAACTACGGAACCCCATTGGGGTTCGGACACTAGCCAACAATGGCACCCAGGGTAGGCTTTGCCAACCCTGGGCTATCCCACGGAACCCCGTTGGGGTTCGCAGGTGCTGCGTAACAGCAGTTAATTAATGTAGTGCAAGCACGTCATGCTGAGCTTGTGAAGCATCTCTACCGCTTCATCCACACCGTTCAACAAAGCGGTAGAGATGCTTCGACAAGCTCAGCATGACGTGCTGATTGTTTTAAATAATTTCGACCAGATACTTACAAAAGTCTTCCAACAGACTTTTGTAGTCGAAAAAATACCCTACTCCGCTTCGTCTTCCTGCTGCCGCTCAGCCAGTAAGGCTGCCGACTGCCGTGCTACTTCCTGCCAGGAGAATGGGAGCCACTGGCTGCCTAGACAGTCGTATACCTCCGTGGCGGCTTGGCAAACTTCTAGCTTGTAGTCGAACTTGGGGTAGCCTTGCGCCAGGTAGCCAGGGTAGTAATAAGCAAGCTGCTGGCGGCGGGCGTACTCTAGCTTGCACAGCAGCAAGTACTTGCCCAAGCTATAAGTACGGTAATCAGGGTCGTAAAAATTAACGATGCCCGCGATGCTGGCCGTGCCGTGGTCGAAGATACCGGCCGCCACAAGTTGGGCTCCGTCGCGTACTTCTACCACGTAAGTGTCGAATACAGTATGCGTGGCCCCATCCAGCAGCAAGGATTCGAGCGAGGGGGCCGTGTCGAAAGCAAGTGCCTGGTAGTAGTGGGCGTACAGCGCCTCGTATTCGGCCGTGAGTCGGAAGGGTTTGACTGTTACCACAAACCGCTCATTGCGCCGCAGCAGGTGGCGCTGCCGGGAGCCGTACTGCACCTGCGGCAGCACCAAGCGTAGCCAATGCACGGTGTGCAGCTTACCCTCGTGGGGCAAAAACCGGCAGGTAAACAGGTCTTGGCTCATCCGGTAATAGCCCTGGCTGAGGTAGTGGTCCAGGAAGGAGCCGGGCAGAGTCATGGGTAGCCAAAAATAACCAAGGCGTCTGTCATTGCAAACAGCGCATTCCGCGCATCAAGCGGCGTCAACCGCATCAGAACTAAACCCGAATGGCTCGTTCTGGTGCGATTGACGCCGCTTGATGCGCGGAATGCGCTGCTCGCAATGACAGACGCTTCTTTCTAAAACGTCCGTAGCGACAGGCAGTAATCCTCCTTGCGGCGCATAGCGGTTTGGCTCAGCAGGTCTTTGTCGTGGTAGCCGAGCAGGTGCAGCACGCCGTGAATCATGACGCGGTGCAACTCGTCGCGGAAACTGATTTTCAGGTCGTTGGCGTTATCGGCCACGCGCTCTACGCTGATAAAGATGTCGCCTTCGAGCACGTCGGCATCGTCGGCGTTATCGAACGTGATAATGTCGGTGAGCGTGTCGTGGTTGAGGTACTCCAGGTTGAGCTTGTGCAGGTACTCGTCGGTGCAGAAGATGAACGTGAGCTGCGCTATACGGTACTCGTGCACCACAGCAATGCGCTCAATCCAAGCCACCAAATCTTCGGCATCGTGCAAGCCAAACTGGGGCACATCTTCTACCACAAACTCAATACCGGGGGCCTCGAAGTAGCGCACGCCGCCCGAAGTAGCGGCGTGACTCATGCGGCAACGGGCGTTTCGCTGGGCGTGAGGGCAAACGTCATCTCAATACGGCGGCCGTCTTTGCTAAACTCCACTTCGTCGGCGAGGTGGCGAATGAGGAAAATGCCGCGTCCGCCGGGGTTTTCCAGGTTTTCGGGAGCTGTGGGGTCGTCGAGGTTGTGAAAGTCGAAGCCCGGGCCTTCATCCTCAATCTCGAACTTGAGCTTGTCGGGGTTCACGTACAGCGACAGGTACACGTTCTTGTCTTTATCGAACTTGTTGCCGTGGCGAATAGCGTTGTTCACGGCCTCGGTCACCGCCACCATAATGTTGCCGTAGATATCGTCCTCGATGTGAAACGTGTCTTTGGAGTTGTCGATAAAACTCTCCACGACGCGGATGTTTTCCACTAGGGACGGAATCTGAATTTTAACCTGCTTCATGTTAAGGTGTGATGGCAGAGCGAGTATCGGGTGCACAATAGAAAGGACGAACCAAGGTTGCGGTATCAATAAGGCAGCGGCAAACTTGCCTCGCGCAACGAATAAGGTTGCGCGTTTGGCAGGCTACCGTAGCGGTTAGTCGAGGAAAATTAAACGGACTCCAGTAAGTTAATTCTCTCTAAAAAACAATCCGATACGAGCAACATAGGATTTGGCGCTTACGCAAACTTCACCCGTAAGTTGTACCTGCTAGCGGGTTTTCTGGAAATACTCACTCACTTTCTGTTGGTAGTAAGGCGTAAACGTAGGCTGTGCCCGGCGCAGCAAATCGGTTTGCTGGTCTTTGGCGGCGGGCTTGTACTTGTCGAAGGCGGGCGGAAACACGGGTGGGTGGTTTTGGGCGGCCTGGGCCTCGCGCTTGGTATCCTGGTCGCGCTCGCGGGCCGATTTCTCAGCTTCGAGCAGGCGCGTTAGTATCTGCTGCTGGCGCTGGATGGTTTGCTCGGTGAGGCGCTTATTTACGAGGTCGGTCTCGGTTTGCTCCATCAGCTTCTTCATCTCGGCCGCGTTGCCGCTGCCGCCGGGCTGGCCGTCTTTGCCTTCTTTGCCGCCTTCCTTCCCGTCTTTGCCATCCTTGCCGGCCTGGCCGGGCTTGCCCGCCTGGCCCTGGCCGGGCATGCCGCTCATCTGCTGCATGGCCTGGCGCAGCATCTGCTGCTGGGCGGCGAGCTTGGCTAGCTCCTGCGACATAGCGCGGCCGGTTTTGCCGCTCTGCGAGAGCTGCTGAATCTGGTCGTTGAGCTGCTTCTGCATCTTGCCGAGGCCGCCGGGGCCGGGGCTGCTGCCCTTGCCTTTTTTCTTGCCGGGCTTGCCGCTGCCGGGCATGGGCGGGCCCTGGCCTTTCATCTGCTGCAGGGCGCTTTGCATCTGGCTCAGGGCGTCGCTCAGCATCAGGGCCAGGTTGTTCATGCTCGTCATGGCCTGCTGCTGGGTGGTGGTGGCGCGGGGCACGTCGCGCTGCTTGATGTGGGTGAGGCTTTCATCCATGCGGCCGTTCATCTCGCCCACTTCGCGCGTCACGAAGCTCTGGATTTTGGGCTCGCGCTTGGCCAAGGCATAGAGGCTGTCCTGGATTATCTGGGCATCGTCGCGCAGCTTGCGCTGGGTTTGGCCGAGCTGCACAAAGCGCGGGTCGGTCTGGTCTACGGCCCTAAAGTCCTTCATCAGTTTTTCCTGGTCGAAGCTCAGCGTCACGAGGTTATCGAGGATGTCGCGCAGGTCGTCCACGTTTTGCTGGGCTTTTTCCTGCTCGTCGTCGCTCATCTGGTCCTTCATTTTCTGGGCCATTTTCTTCATGTGCTGCGCGGCCGACTTCTGGCTTTTGCTGGCTTTTTTGTTCTGGTTTTTGCTCAACTCCTGCTCGCCTTGCTCCATGTCCTGGTCGGTTTGCTGCTGCTCGGGCTTTTGCTCGTCCATGTCGTTCTGGTCGCCCAGCTCTTTGTCCTGCTGCTTGAGGTCTTTCATATCCTCCTTGAGCTGGTCGAACTCCTGTTTTTTCTCGGCCTGCTCTTTTTGAAGCTTCTCGTTTTCGGCTTTCTGCTGTTCGCTGCTTTGCTTGTTGTCGGGGTTTTGCTTATCGTTCTGCTCGGTTTTTTCGGCCAGCTTTTCCTCGTCTTTAGCCAGCTGCTCCAAGCGGTCGGCGGTTTTCTCGGCCTTCTGCTCAAACTGCATTTGCTTGAACATTTCGAGGGCGCGGTCCAACTCCTTTTGCAGGGTGTTTTCCTTATTTTCGAGCTGCTGCAGTAGTTTCTGCATTTCGGGGTCGGGCTGCTTTTGCTCGTTCAATAGCTTCTGCAGCTTGTCGTAGAGCTTCTTGGTTTCGGGGTCGAGCAGGTCCTTCATCAGCTTTTGCAGCTCTTCGGCCTTTTTAGCCAGCTCCTGGCTTTTCGGGCTTTGCTGGTCTTGCTGTTGCTGCAGCTGGTCGAACTTCTGCTGCATCTGCGCCATCTGCTGGTTGAGCTGCTGCTTCTGGTCGAGCATATCCTGGAGCTGCTTGCGGTCCTGGAAGCTCATGTCGCGCTTGGTCTTGAGCTTGTCCTGGCTCTGGGCCAGCTCGCGCTCTAGCTGCTTGCTTTGCTTGGCTGCCGAGCTAAGCTGGCTCGCCACCGAGTTGGCCTGCGAAGCCAGCTGCTTGTCCAGTTCGTGCCGCGTTGGCAGCCGGAATTCCAGCGGCCGCGAGCGCGTGCTTTTCGGCCCGTGTACCCCGTCGTTGTCAGTGGCTTCCACGAAGTAGCTCACTCGGTCGCCGGGCTGCAAATTCAGCGTTCCCAGGTTCCAGGTGTAGGAATACGCCCCGCCCGCGCCGCTGGGCAGCGCCAGCGGCTGGCTCCGAAAAGTCGCGCCCGGCTTGGCATCGGCCCGAATTACCTGGTAGTGCAGGCGCAGTGCGGTCAGCCCATAGTCGTCCTGAGCGGTGCCGCCCAAAGCCAGGTAACGCAGCGAAGTAGTATCCGAAAACGCCTCCACCGTGAGCGTGGGCGGCGCATCGGGCACCACGGTAAGCTGGTACGAAATGGGGTCGCGGTTGAGGCTGTTCGGGTTTTGCAGGCGTACCAGGTAGGGCTGCGAGCGCAAGGCCCGGCGCTCGGCCACAAACTGCTCGCCGCTACGGGTGGCGGGCACCGTTTCGGCGGGCAGCGCAAATACCAAACTCAGCGCCTCGGTGGCCGCCGTGTTGAATTCCCAGCGCAGTTGGCTGCCCTCGGGCACGGTCAGGTTGCCGCCGTTGCGGATGGTTTCGGCTGGGCGGCCGGTGTAGGTCGGGTAGGTCACGCGCACCGCAAAGTCGCGCAAATCGGGCCGCTCCAGCACCGTGAGGTGGTATTCGGGTGAGAAAAAGCCCGCGCCGCCCAGCTGAAACGTCTGGTCCTGGGTGGGCTGCTCGAAGGTGTAGCGAAACTCGTCGGCGTGGCCGAGCACCTTAGTGAGCGGGCGCTCGGTGCCGTCGGCCAGCAAGCTCACGGTAGCGGGCAGGGCCTGGCCGGCCACGGCCACGTCGAGGGTAAAGTTCTCGCCCTTAAACACCCGCAACTCCTTGTTTTTGAGCACAAACGCAAACGGCGCGGGCCGCGAATACTGCCGCTGATAGTGCCAGATGCGGCCAGTGCCCTGCGTAATGAGGGCCGGGTAGAACGTGAGCGCCAGCAGCAGCAAGGCCAGCGGCGGCACCACGTACTTCCACAGCGGCCGGCTTTGCTGCTGAATATTAATGCCCTGCGCAAAATCCACGCCCTGCAGCTGGGCCGCCCGCTGCTCCAGGCTGGCCAGCAGCAGCTGGTTGTCGCGGGCCTGCCCTTGCAGCTGCAAGGCGTTCAGGAGCCGGTCCTGCACATCTGGAAACAGCTCTCCCACCTGCCGGGCCGCTTGCTCGTCGCTCAGCAGCCGGCGCAGGTTGGTGAGCGCTGCCACGGGCTGCCACAGCCAGCGCCATACCGTATATACCACTAGCGCCAGGAAGCCAAAAAGTAGCGCCGCCCGCACCGCCGTGGGCAGGTACAGAAAGTATTCGAGCACGTTGAAAAGCACGAACAAGCTCAGCAGCAAGGCCGCCGCCACCAGCCCGCCCCGTACCAGCAGGCTCAGGTAAAACTTGCGCTTATAGGCTTCCAACTCGGCTCGCACCTGCGTGAGCGCCGGAAAGTCAGTCGAAGAAACCCCAGCCGTCGGGGCCGGAGAAGTTGCTACCATCGTCATAGGCAAAAGAGAAGCGGACCCTGCCGCCACCCACATCGGAACAAGTTACGTCTTCTTGTGCCAACGATGCAAAGCAGGTGGGTAGTTCACCGGCTGGCCAGGTCGTGGGCTACTTGGTTTCTAGCTGAATCACACCTGTTGTAGCTGCTGCCAGGTCATGGGCATAATCAGCGGCTGGCGGGCCTTTCAGCACTATCATGCCCTTGAGCCCCTTGGCGTGGGCTGCTTCTCGCTGGGTTACCAGCAGGCTATCCAAGTAATACCGCGCATCGGGTAGCGCCTGGCTTACCAGCTTCATCATTCCGAGTGAGGCACCAAAACTTAAGTGAGTCGCCAGCCGAATTACCTGCTTGGTAAAAGCGATGGTAGCGGGTTTGTCTTTGTTCGGTTCGGTAACGATAATAAGCGCGCCCGCCGGGTCCTTAATTTCAGGGAATAGTTTAGCAAAAAGCTTGACGTTGTAATCACTCCTGAATATCAGTGTGTTATAAATATCATCGGGGTTTATAGTGGTCAGGTACTGCTTGGTCTGCCGCTGCCCGTCCACATAAATCACTACCTCCTGGGCTACCGAATTGCTTTGTAAGCTCCTTTCCCTTACTACTAAGCTGGGTCGCAACGTGTCCTGCCCGTAAGCTGGCTCAGTGCCTAGCCCCATTCCTGCTGCTAGCACCACCACACCGGCTCTAACGAAAATCTTTAGCTTTTTCGAGAATATCATAGCCGTAGTAATATCACTGATGTTACGCGGCACTGGCGCGAGTTTAGCGCAGCGTAACTCGTGCCGTCGTTCTGGTGCGAGGCTGTGCCTCGCACCAGAACGACGGTCAGCGCTCGTGGGTTTCTTTGTAGCAAGAAGCTTGTTCTGGTGCGAGGCACAGCATCGCCCGAAAAGCCGGCACGAGTTACGCTGCGCTAAACTCGCGCCAGTGCCGCAATAGTGTTGCGCAATGTCAGTAATATATAATAAAATATTTGTTTACGCCAGCTCCTGCAGCCAGGCCAGCGCCGCGCCTTCATCGCCGAAAAAAGCCACGGCGTGCGGCAAGTTCTCGTAAGCGGAGGGCGGTAGGAAGGCGGCTTCGGTCAGGATACGGGCGTGCAGAACCGGGCCCACCAGGTAGGCTACGCGCAGCTTGCCGCCCAAGCGCCGGGCCATATCGGGGAAGAAGGTATCGAGCAGCCAGCGCGAGGTTTCGGGGTCGTTGAGGCTGCGGCGGCGGATATCCTGGAGCCAGCGCCGCGACTTGCATTCGAGGGCCACTACTTCCAGGCGCTGGTACTCTGCTGCCAGGGCGGCGGGCTCCGGCTGGTAGCCCCAGCGGCCAATGAGCACCTCCAGGTCGGGGCGGTAGGTAAGTTGCAGCAGTTCGGGGGTAGGAGCGAGCGGGTTCATCGGCGGCAAATGGTGGCCGAAGGTAAAGCTAAGCGGTTTGCGAATCAGTGCACAGGCTATAGAGACGTGACCCTGCGCGTCTCGTCGTTGAGCGGTTTGGTACTGAACAACTAAGCAATAACGAGACGCAAAGGGGCGCGTCTCTATAGACCGCGTGCCGCCGTCGATTCCCACAGAAAAACCACTGCGTCGAACTCACTTGCCAGGTTGTGCAGCCGGAACTGGTAGTGCGTAGGCTGGTTGCCCAGCTCGCGTAGCTGCTGTTGCTGCAAAATCCAGGCGTTAGCTTCCGTTAGCTCCAGCTTGGCGAGGGGCAGCAAAAAAGCGGGTGGGCCATTGCGCAGCCACGCTTCGTAGGCACCCGGCGGGGCTGCTTCCAGCGCAGAGGTGGCGCGGTGGCCGCTGTCGGTGGTAGTGGTGTAGCTACCCTGGCCCAGCGCAAAACCTAGGGCAAAGTAGCCCGCGCCATAGGTGGCCCGCAGCCACTGGCCCAGCGAGCGGGTGAGGCTGGCAGTAGCAGCTATTTGCTGGTTGGCGGCCCAGACGAGCAGCTTTGCCCCGCCGTTGTGCTCTTGCTGCCAGGCCACGTTTTCGGCCAGGCAAGCGGCGCGGTAGTCGTCGGCTAGCTCGGGCGGCAAGCGGCGGAATGTAGCGCCCTGCGCTATCAGGCGCAGGTAGTGCTGCTGGCGGGCCAGGGTGCGCAGGTTGAGCGGCAGGCCGCGTAGCAGCTTGGCGCGGGTGTCGAGGCCAGTGGCTAGCTCGGTGAGCAGGCGGTGTACCTGGGGCAGCAGCGAGTCCTGGGGCTGGTCGGGGTGGCGGCGCAGGTCGGGGTAGTTGGAGGCGGGCCGGAACGTGGCGGGCAGCAGCTGGCGCAGCTGCCGCAGGCGGGTTTGGGCAAAGTCGTCGGTCGCATCCACCGTCAGGGTTAGCTGGGCGAGGGCGAGGTCGGGCCGTTGCACGTCCAGGCCCGCCAGCAGCACCTTGCCAGCCGGGTGGGCCTGGTTGTAGGTACGCAGCCAGCGCAGCAGGTCGAGGGCCCCGGCCGTGTTCCAGCTATTGCCCAAGGCGGCTAGCAGGCGGGTGGGGTCGCCTTGGCCGGTTTGCAGATAGTCGTTCAGGGCCGTGCTGGCGGCGGGGCTGGCATCCAGCAGCAGGCCAGTAAAGCCTTTTTGGGTGACCAGGTAGCGCACCAGCCGGCTTTTCACGGCAAAATCCTCGTGCGAGCCGGGGGCCGCCTCGCCCAGGCCCACCAGCCGCGCGGGCCCCACCAGGCTGCCCAGCGGCGCTAAATCCAGGAAGTCGGTAGCCGGCGCATCGAGCCGCAGCGGCTTGAGGGCGGTGCGAAGCCAAGCCGTTTCGGTAGCCGTGGGGGCGGGTGGCGTGGGTGGGCCGCTGGGCACGAAGGGCGTGCCATCGAGGGCGAAGCTGAGGTTGTCGACATCCACTTCGCCGCCCGGCAGGCGTAGGCTTAGCACCAGCGCCTGCACAGTGGTAGGAATCGGAATGAGGGCCGAAAACTCCGTCCACTGCGGCCCCGGCGCTGGCGAAGTCGGGACTATGCGGGGCAGGTCGTCGCCGCCCCAGCCTACGGGCGACGGGAAGCGGTAGTCGCTGCCCTGGCCGTCGCCTTTTAGGGCGTAGCAGAGCGTGGGCGCTTCGCCCGGCGCAGGTTGCCGCCAGTAACCCTTCACTTGCAGCTGCTTGCCTTCCATAGCCGGAGTCAGCCGCACCGAGCCCAGGTAGAGTAGCGGCGCGGGGCCAGTAGCGGCCCCAACCCGCGCCAGGTGCAGGTAGCGGCGGCCGTGCTGGGGCTGGGCGCTGTCGGGGGCGGCCGTGGCGCGGGCGGGGCTGGGCCGGGTGGCGCGGGGCAGGGGGCGCTCAAAGTCCCAGTTGGGAGCCAGCGCTTCGGCGAGCGGCAGGGCTAGCACTTCGCTGCCGGGCCAGTCGCCCTGGCCCAGCAGTTTGCCGCCTACCCGCACCTGCAAGTCATCAAACCATACATGGCCGCTGCCCCAGGCTTTCATACCCAGGCCGAAGCCATCGGCGATGGCGTTCACCGGCAGGCGCAGTTCCAGGCGCCGCCAGTCGGTATCGGAAGCCAGCGAGTCGAAGGCTTCGGCGTGGTCGCCGCCGTAGCCTTCGCTGGTGGTGGTGTGCGAAAACGTGTAAATACCCGCCCGGCCCCGAAACCCCCGCGTGCGTATCCAGCCGCTCACCGTCACTACCTGCCCGCGCACCGAATCCAGCGGAAAAGCAGTGGTAAGCAAGGCCATGAATACCCGCTCGTCTTCCTCCGGCAAGGTCAGGCGCAGGCTGCCGCGGCCCTGGTGAAAGACGGTGCTGTCGGGCTGCACCACTACGCCCGGCGTGCGCCGCTGCGCCCACAGCGCCAGCGGGTAGCCGTGGTTGGCGCGGGGCTCCAGGGGTAGGTTGGGGCGCATCTGGGCGTGGGCCGCCAGGGCACCCAGCACCAGCCAGGCCCCACCGAGCCAGCCCCTAAGTGGTAGGAAGCGCATAAGCAGCGGCGACTACTCGCCCAAAAACCCTCCTTGCGGCGAGAAGTACACGTAAAACGGCCGCCGGCCCGTGATAAGCTGCACCTGAAGCTTCACGGCTCCGGTAGTCTTGTGCGTCATCTCATTCACTTCGCCCAGGCGCGAGTCGGGGTAATGGCTGGTGATGTAGGCGAGCGTGGCGGGCAGCAAGTAGTACACCCCCACGGAGCGCACCGCATAGTCGGCTGCTGCCTCGGCCGGCTGCCTCACATGGGTGCTGGCAGTGGCGTTGTGGGCCTTGGTGGTGATGAAGATGCCTCGCTGGGCAGGCTGGTTGCTCAGGCCCGGCGACTGTGCGTGGTCTGGCTTGTCTTGAACGATGTTAACCTTGTCTTTCACGACGTTAACACTGAAAATATCGTCGGGGTTTAGGTTGCTTACTGCCGCCTTTGTACTAGGCTGCCCGTCGAGGTAGTAGGGCACGTCGTCGGGCAGGCTTTTACTGGCCGCCAGGCCGCGCGAAATGGCCGACCCATTGGCTTGAGCAACTGGCATAGGCGCCAGCTGCGACACGCGCTGGTTGAGCGCCACGGCCGCCGGCAGGTTCTGACCGGCTTTAGTCGTAATAACAACTACGCCATTGGCACCCTGCCCACCTATTAGTTGGATGGCTTTTTCGCCTAGCAGCACCTGCATGTTCGCAATGGCAGTGGCGTTGAGAGCTTTCGCAGCCGCCTCCGTCGCCAGCTTTCCGTCGATGTAGTAGAGCGGAGACGGGCCAGCTTGCCGGGTCTGGGTGGGCGAAGCTTCCAGCTTCGGCGCTGCTGCCGGGGCCTGCTGGCTAAGCACGGCGGCAGGTAAAGCTGCATCAGCATCTACCGGGCCTGGGGTCAGAGACTCGCTGGTTTTCCTAGCATCATCAGGTGCCGGAGTAGCTACTAGTTTGTTGGGCAACAGCCAAGCTGGACTACCGACCGGCGCGGCCCGGTGGGTGTGGGCGGCAGCATAGCCCAGGGCGGCCACTGCCACTAGCGGCCCGGCCAATAAATAACGGACCAACTGCCCGGTCGAAGAAAGCGGCGTATTCATCATGGCCACGCGGTTTTTGAGGGTGAAGAAGGTGAAGGGTAGCGCCAGGGCCGGGCCCGCCAACCCCTGGCTAAGCTGCAGCAGGCAATATTGGTAGGCCCGCCGGTCGAGGCCGGTGCGCAGGGTGGCGGCATCGGCCAGAAACTCCAGGTTGTCGAGCAGGGCGCGGCGCAGCAGCCAGGCGGCCGGGTTTAGCCAGAAAAAGGCCGTGCCCAGGTGCGCCAGCAGCACATCCACGGTGTGGGCTTGGTGCACGTGAGCCTGCTCGTGGGCTACCACCACTGCCAGCTCGGCGGCGGTGTGCTGGCTGGGATAGAGGTAAATGGTGTGCCCAAACGAAAACGGCTCGCCGGGAACTGGCAGCCGCCGGTAAGGCACGCCCGCTGCCGTAGTGGCGGGCACCGCCCGCCGGTGCAGCCGCGCCAGGGCCAGCAGCTGCACCAGTAGGCGGCCCAGCAGCAGCACGGTGCCAATAGCATACAGGCTCAGGCATACGGCGAGCCAGGAAATGCCGCTAGTAGCTGGTAGAGAGGCAGTCGGGGATACAACTGGCCCAGCCATTATCCACACCACTGGCAGGTGGGCGGGCCCGACTTCAGCCGGCAGCAGCCCTGGTACCGGCAGCGTTGGGTACACGGCCGCAAACAGCAGCGCCAGCAGCAGATAAGCTCGGTTTAGCCCAAAAAATGTGAGGCGGCGCAACAAGCCGTAATACGCCACCGCGAACAACGCCAGCACCCCATTAGCCTTCATCAAGTACAGAAAAGCGGCTTCCATGGCTACTCCGGCTTTTTGGTTTCGATGAGGCGGATAATCTCCTGCAAGTCAGCCGCGCTGACTTTCTCCTCCTTCGCAAAAAAGGATACCAACTCCTTATAGGAATCGCGGAAGTGCTCGCGCACCAGCTGGCCCAGCGAGCGGCGCTGGTAGTCTTCGGCGCTCACCAAGGCGGTGTAGCGAAAGGAATTGCCCAGCTTTTCGGCCCCGATGTACTGCTTGCGCTCCAGGTTGCGCAGTGTTGAGGCCAGGGTGGTGTAGGGCGGGCGCGGCTGCGGCAGCTGCTCCAGCAGGTCTTTAACGAAGCCGGGGCCAGTAAGCCAGAGCGCCCGCAGGGCGTCTTCTTCGGGTTGGGTGAGGCGTTCCATGAGGGGTGATTACGAATTTTTCGTAATAATACGAAAAATTCGTAACATGAGTTCGCCTAGTGGTTTGGCTTGTTGCCGGAACCGGGTAACATGGGATAGCAAACCCAAGTTGCGGCGCGCTGGTATGCGGTCAACTCCCCTCCTTAGCCAAGGAGGGGAGTTGACCGCATACCAGCGCGCCGCAACTTGGGTTTGCCAATGCGATGCCTAGCCCGCCGCCTGACCCGGCCGAACAATATTCTCCAAAGCCTGGCGTGGCAGTACGATGTCGTGGGTAGCCGGATTTACTACCGCCCCGGCATAGGTGTCATCCTGCAAGGCAAATTCCCAGGCTTGGGCAGCAGGCATTATCCAGCCGGCAAGTGGCTCGGTGGTGTACGCCCGTAGGGCCTCCCAATCGGTGAAAAGCGGGAGTAAAACCTTGCCGTCGGGGGTGATACAGGTGAGCACTTTCAGCAACGAACCCGCAGCTATGCTTACACCCGGCGACCCTCTCTCTTTGGTTAATTTTAGTTCATCGTCGAACATAGCCACCAGGAAATTGGCTTTCTCCAGTTCCAGCCCCACTTGCAGGCGGGTGTCGGGGGTATCGTGGCGCACCAGGGCATCGAAGGCAGCCACTAGGACCGGGTTGGTGATGGGTTCGTTGACATCCATCAGGTAACGGCGAAAAATGGCGGGGTAGGTCGTCTGGCTTTTTGCCTCACTGATGCGCTTGCAGCCACTTGATGGCGGCTCCCTCATCGCCGAAAAAATCCAGGGCATACGGGGCCGCTGAGTAGGCTTCGGGGGGTGCGTAGTCGGGGGCTTCGATAATCTGGCGGTGCATTTCGGGGCTGAACAAGTAGGCCACGAACAGCCGCTCCCCGAAATGGCGAACTATGCCGGGGTAATATTCGGTGAGCAGCCAGCGCTTGGTTTCGTCGTCGGGCGAGGCCCGGCGGCGCAAATCCTGCAGCCAGAAGCGGCAGCCCGTGCTGAAAGCCATATCGGCCAGGCGCTGGTAGCAGGGCCGCAGCTCGGCGGGGTCATCGGGCTGGTAGTGCCAGCGACCCAGCAGCACATCCAGGTCGGGGCGCAGGGTTAGTTCCAGCAAGGACGGGACAGGCAGGTGGGCAGACATACAGCGGGGGCAGCGGAAGAAACCAAAGGGCGCGGTATAGCTAACGAAAATTAGTGCCCACTGGCTGTCCCGGTCAGCACTGGCTCAGTAGTAGGCAGCCGCCGCAACGGCCCCAGCGCTACCAGCAGCGCCAGCAAGGTGAGCCCGGCACCCGCCAGAAACGGCATCCCTGGAAAATAAAGTGGCGCCCCCCGGCGCGTAAACCAGGCAAATAAATGCGTCATTACTAGCGGCCCCACTACGCCCGTGGCACTCACGAGCGAAGTAAGCGCCCCTTGCAGCTCGCCCTGCTCGTTGGGGGGCACCTGCCCCGAAATGCTCCCTTGCATAGCCGGCCCCGCCAGCCCGCCCAGCGAGTAGATGCCCGTGATGACAAACATCATCCAGCCCCGCGTAGCAAACGCAAACAGCACAAAACCCAGCACATAAAACAGCATCCCCACCACAATGGCCCGCGCCGCGCCCAGCCGGGGCAGCAGCACCCGCACCAGCCCGCCCTGCACTACCAGCGCCCCCAGGCCCACTATGCCCAGCGAGTAACCAATCAGGTTCTCATCCCACTTGAATTTGAGGATGGAATAAAACGTCCACACCGACTGCGTGGCCGAGCCGGCCAGGTACAGCAGCACCAGCGCCGCTACTAGCCCGAGTATCTGCGGGTACTTACCCAGCCGCAGCAACGAAGCCACGGGGTTGGCTCGCCGCCACTCGAAGGCCCGGCGCTGGGCCACGGGCAGCGACTCAGGCACCAGCAGCAGCCCGTAAAGGAAGTTGGCCAAACTCAGCCCCGCCGCCACCAGAAACGGCACCCGTGGCCCCCAGTGCGCAAATATCCCGCCCAGCACCGGCCCGATAATAAAGCCTACCCCAAATGCCGCACCCACCAGCCCGAAGTTCTGCGCCCGCTTCTCGGGCGTGCTAATGTCGGCGATGTAGGCCGTAGCCGTGGTGAAACTGGCCCCCGTGATGCCCGCAATAATGCGCCCCACAAACAGCCAACCCAAACTCGGGGCCAGGGCCAGAAACACGTAGTCGCACCCCAGCCCCAGCAGCGAGGCCAGCAGCACCGGCCGCCGCCCAAACCGGTCGGAGAGCGCGCCCATCACCGGCGCCGAGCAAAACTGCACTCCCGCGTAAGCAAACGCCAGCCACCCCGCCACCTGTGAAGCCCGGCTCACGCCCGCGCCCGTAAGCTGCTCTATCAGCTTGGGTACCACCGGAATAATGACGCCCAGCCCAATGACATCAATGAGAATGGTAACGAAAATAAAGGCCAGGGCGGCTGGGCGTTTAGGTGACATAGGTGCAGGAATGAATAGCACCACAAAGCTGGCAAGGAAACGGCAGTCAGTCAGGGGTTGCGGGTATTTTAGCCCATCAAATCAAAAAATTTGTGCCTGAAATTCAGCATGTAATGACGGCTACCCAAGCTTTGCGCACACTTACGTTTGCTTTGCCAAGAAATAGTACTACCTTTGCACTCCCAAACAATGCGGGGTGGAGCAGTTGGTAGCTCGTTGGGCTCATAACCCAAAGGTCACTGGTTCGAGTCCAGTCCCCGCTACTCATTGTTGACAGAAGGCTGTGTAAACCAAGCGTTTACACGGCCTTTCTGTTTTAGCAGTACAACGGCTGTACAACAAGGGCAAAACATTGCCCGAAAATCGGTGCTGGCAGGACTTACGCGCCGGGCACCGGCGTAAGGAAGCCGTGCTGCACGAGGTCAGCTACGAAGTGGTCGACCGAGTCGGTGCGTACCACTACTTCGCGCTGGCGGTAGCAGCCCTCGGCCATGTTTTCCATAAAGTCCTCGATACCCACGGTGGGGTTCCAGGCCATGCCGTCCAGGCGCAGGGCCTCGGCTACTTCTAATGGGGTGGCGGCCTCAAGTTGGCCGCCACCCAGGATGTCGTATTTCATGCTGTAGTGGTGAAGGGTTTAGGGTTTAGCGGGTGGCCAGCACCGTGCGGCGGCGCTGGTAGTAGGTAGCAATATCGCGCTGGTTGAAGGTGGTGAGTTGCTCGACCGGCAGGGCCGGGGTAGCGAGGTGTTGGCAGGAATAGTCGATGAGGTTGTGCAAAAATTTCACCCACATGCTAATCTTCTCGTAGTCCGTGCTGCCGCTGTGTTGGCGAAATTCTACGGTACGTTGGCGGAAGTAGCTCTGCAGGTTGACCTTGTGGTAGCGGCTGCCCCCGTTGGCAGCCGTAGCCAGCGCCTCGGGCGAGGTAGCGGTCAGGATGGCCCGCTCGGCTTCGGCCTGGGTGCGGCCCCGTAGCAGGCCGAGGCAGTAGGTGGCGTTGTTGGCGCGGCGGGCGGCGGGCATGAGCTGGTCGATGGTGGGCTCCAGTACCAGGTAGTTGCGTACTAGTTGGCGCAGGGGCTCAAGGCTTAGGTCGGTGGCTCCGAAGTGTACGTGCAGGCCGCAGGAGCTATTTACCTGGGCGTTGCAAATTTTGAGGGCGCGGCAGGCTTTCTCTAGTTCGGCCAGCCCTTCGAGGCCGCGCAGGATGGGGCTTACCAGTTCGAAGCTGTTAGCGCCGGTAATGCTGCCGTCGCTTACGATTTTCCAGTGGGAGGTAGTGCTGTGGGTGTAGCCTGCGTCCTGGGCTTCGAGGCCCTGGGCGCGTAGCTCGGCCAGCAGGGCGGCGCGGGTTACGCCGAAGGCTTCGATTTCTACGCCGAAGGTGCGGGTGAGTGCGCCGGGGGTGAAAGGGGTGGGCGTTACCAGGGTGCGGGGGGCTACCGGGGCCGTGGCGGGGCGGCCGGTGGCGCTCCAGGCGGCGTACACGTTCTGGGCGAAGCCGTAGCCTACGCCGAGCAGGCCGGCTACTTCGCGGCGGCTCAGCCCGAGGGCGAAAAGCTGCTGCATTTTCCAGGTTTTGGTAGTACCTACGGTGGCAAGGATTTGGGCGGCGGTCATGTTCGTAAGGCGTTGGTTTCGTGCGTTTTAGTAGGACAAAGGACGCATCGACCGACCCCACAAGTCAAGTTAATTAACTCGTTTTCAAGCGATTCCATGAACGTTCAAGTTGTCGACTTGCACGGTGCAATTGGGCACGAAAAAACCTCGCCGGGTGGGGCGAGGCATAGGTAGTGTTGCCAATTATAGTAGTACCAACTACCTTAGCAGAAACTTTCAACCCGCTCTGTTATGTCCCTTCAAGTTTTCACCAGCCAGAAGCCCAAGGAATTTTACGCCGACGAGGAGTATGAACAGGGCGGCGACCCCGACTACGACGACGCCCCGCAGGCCGGTGGTAGTGAGGGAGCCGACCCCGACTATGCCGACGACCTGCGCGATGCGGATGCGGACGACGGGGGGAGCCAGGAGTGGCGGCTGCGGCCCCAGCGGTAAGCTAGTGCCCCACTATAACTGAACGGGAGTGCGCGTTTTTTATAAAAAGCCACTCGGTGTTTGGGCGTAGAGCAGTTAAGAAAACTGTCAGAAACTTTCGTACCTTTGCAAACACAAAAGGCCGTTATGCTTGCGCACAACGGCCTACCCAGCACCAAACGGTGCTGTTCCGAGGTTCCAATCAAGATTTAGCCATTGACTAACTCCTGATAGTAGATAGTAAAGTGGTAGTTAGCGTTTCTTCATCCGGTCTACCGGAATCCGAAACACACCGCCACCCTTTTTGTATACCCGTTTGCCCTTCTTGGTGATGTAGGGCGTGTAGATATACTCTTGGTCGTCGCGTGGAATTTGCATGATGTGCGCGATTAAAGAGTTGGTTGATTGTTGCGCTTCACTTTATCACGGTGGGTGCGGCCGTCACCGAATGTTCCGCCGAGAGCTCAAGCTCGGCGGAACACAATCATAGGGGCGGCGCAGGTTTGGAATCCGCGCCTCTTTCCCTCTAACGGCTTTCAGTCGTGGATTTGGAATCCATGCTGGGTGAGGGGCCGGTAGGTGGAAAGCCCTTTCTTTTACAGCCCCCACACTCGTGGGGGCTGTTTTTTTATAACTTATCTATTTCTTCATGCTCTTGCTGTGCAGCAGGAGCAAATTCTAGTTCAGCAGGGTTTTTAAGTAAGCTCGCAAAGTATTCTGGCTTCGGTTTGCCATTTACAAACCAATCTGGACGCCCGTACAGACTCTTGCCCTCATCATTCAAGAACCGTATAAGACGGTTCTGGACGACTAACATAGACAATCCACTATTAACAGTTGATAAAGGAAGCACAAGATTGAAGTACGCGCAGGCTAATTCAAAAATCTCTCTAGTAGAAAGGAGTTTTTTGCCGCTCTCTACTATGTCGACCAATCTTGTGCGCACATTGAGACGCTTCTTTCCCTGGCCCTGACCCGTTTGAGGGGAACCCTCGTCTTCATCCTCTTCTGGCTCTTTTTGAGAAGATAATGCTAACAGTGCTTCCTCAGATTGCTTTAATTCTTCTGGCTGCGTAGGAGAATGGGTGTCTGCTTGGCGTGTTGAATCGCTGGCTTCGCTGGCTCTGCTACGTATAGAGTTAATAACTCTTTCAAGTCCATCTCGCTCTTGCAGTGTCTGGTCGAATACACGCTGAGCTTCTGCCAAAACTCTTGTTGCTTCTGTAAAAGCTGCACCAGCATCCTTATGCTGTGCTTCAATAGCCGGCAGCCTTTCTAAGCAAGAACGCAAAACAACGTCAAGCTCGAATTGCCCTAATCCGCTTAGCCCTGTTGCGATGTGTTCTTCTTGATTCATATCACGAAGGTAAGCAACGAAATTCAATTCCAAAGGAAACAGGGCAAAAAGAGGGCAGGCACTGTAATCGGGTGCCCTCTTCAGTGGCTTCCTCTCCCAACCAACTTATAACGCTCTGAGACGCAGTAAACAGCAAAAAACCCCGACCACCGGCCGAGGCTTCACTAATAGAACGGAAGGCCCGCAAAACTAAGCCACCCGCGCCCGCCACGGCAGCCACCCTACACCTCGCTGACGCCAGCCGCCACGGGCGCACCGTCAAGAATGCGGCGGCCTACGTTGGCAGGCTGGGCCACCTTCCACGGGCAGCGGCGCACGGTCATGGGCCGGGTTTTGGGGAAGCCCACAATGCACACCGAGTCGCCCTGATTTCCTCCCAGGCAGTAGTAGTAGTCCTTCGACTCGCCCACGTAGAGCGTGACGTGCCCACCCCCGACGCGGGAGTACACCAGCACGTCGCCAAGCATCGGCACGTTGCCCGGCGCGGGGGTTCCCCACGTAGCCCAACTGCGGGCAGCCAACGGGTCACGGGCCACCGGGAAGCCCGCTTGCTTCACCCAGTAGGTCATAGCCAACGCGCACCAGGGTGTCGCGTCGTTAGGGTAGTAGTCGGCCGCGCCCACGGCTTGGGCCGCGTCCATGATAACGGGGTTGTTGCCCAGGCCGGGCACCTCGTGTACGCCCAACCACTTCAGGGCTTCGAGTAGCACCTTGGGGCCGGGCTCGGTGGCCAGGTAGGCAAATTTGGCGGGTAGAGTAGTAGGCATGAGGTAAGAATTAGGAGTTGGGTGTTG